>CAJQPY010000010.1 GCA_905480335.1 uncultured Ilumatobacter sp.
GACAAATAAGGCTGACTCGGATCTGTGGATGCTAAACAGGGGTTGTTCACAGCGACATCGGAGGCAGTCCCATGATTTTTTTCGTCGAGGAAGACATCGACAACTACGAACGTTTCTGCGGTTGGTTCAACGCTGAGGCAGTCCCGCAAATCGAAGCGGTCGGTGGCTCGGTGTTGGCTCAGGGAGTCGAGCGGGACAACCCACAGCGTTTGCGGCTCGCGATGCAGATGCCTGACCAGGCGACCCTCGACGGCTTTTTAGGTAGTCCCGATTTCACCGCCGATCGTCAGAACGCAGGCGTGAACGTAGAGACCACGGTCATCACTTTCCTCGCGGACTGAGCACCATCGGTCCGGCTCGGCGCAGATCGGCGTCCCATGGCCGGTGGCTGGGTTGGCCGTATGCGAGCGTTGACGGTCCTCTTTTGTTGCCGTTTGACGAGCTTCGCAATCAGGTTTGATGTCGTGCGGCGTGTAGCGGCACCAGTGTTGCGTTGACGGATGTCGGCTCAGTTCACGAGGAACCGCACAGCACCCATGAGAGTGTCGAGATCGACATGTTGAATGAAGCGTCTCCTATTCGCGCTACGGACCGCTCCGAGGCGGTTGTCGGCGCGAAGCCGGAGATCGCGATTTTGACGGACTGCGACTTGCATAACGCGTGGTTGCCTGGCGCAAACCTGACCGGAGCGGACCTGACCGTAGCCAACCTGGTCGGCGCGGAACGACCGGCGCGGCTGGCTGGGGCACCGTGAAAGGCAAAACTTGATCATCGGCTTCGACATCGCAACCAATGTCCCGGGCTCACTGAGGCAAGTTCTGATTCGAGTCGATTTTGATTGACGAGCGAACATCCCGGCACGAGCGATATTATTAATGACACCGTCCGACGTGCCTGAGGGAGACCCGTGGACCTATCCGAGCGTAAGAGATCCTCTCTTGACGGTTCGCGTCACCCGTGGGAGACAGTTCGGTCCGAGTTCTTCATTGACCTCGTGCGGGGGACCGTGCAGTCACCTCAGCACATCGCTTGGCTTGACGTTGGTGCTGGTGACAGTTGGCTGGGCGCCGCGATCGAAGACGCGCTTCCCTCCGGATCGTCGATGACCTGCTGGGACGCCAACTATGAGGCCAGCGACATCACCACGCTCAGCGCAACCTATCCCAAGATAAAATTTTCGACAGACCGTCCGCATCAGCAGTTCGACTTCATCTCGTTGCTTGATGTCCTCGAGCATGTCGAGGAGGACCGTTCCTTTTTGACCGGCCTCGTAAAACATTGTCTGTCGCCCAACGGCAAGGTGATGGTGAGCGTTCCAGTCCACCCTGCACTGTTCAGCAGGCACGATGTGGCACTCCGCCACTTCCGTCGGTACACGCCCGATGAGTGTCGGCGGCTCCTGCGCGACGCGGGCCTGGCGATCGACCAGGAAGGCGGTCTGTTCGGAGTTCTACTGCCTGCCCGAGCAGCGAGTGCCTTCACCGAGCGCGTCCTGTCGAGGATGCGCACACCGCCTCAACCCAGTGGTGTTGGTCAATGGCGTGCTCCCGCATGCGTGACGCGGCTGTTCGAGGCCACGCTCCGCGCCGATGTCCGGCTCAGCAACATTGCTCGGCGGCGTGGGTTCCTCCTACCGGGACTCTCGTACTGGGCGTTGGCTAGGCAGCTGTGACTACGAAGCCCGGCCGACATCGACCGGTGCAGATACCTGGCATCGTTGTGGTGGTTCCGTGCTACAACGAGGAACGCCGTCTCGACGCAGCACGTTTGCTCACGCTGTTGGACGACCGGCGACAGCAGATTCTCTTCGTCGACGACGGCTCGACTGATGGAACGCGCGAGCTCCTCCTCGGTCTATTCGGAACCGAGCCTCGAGTCGAGGTAATGAGCCTCGGAACCAACCGCGGAAAGGGTGAAGCGGTACGATTCGGAATGCGCAAGGCAATCGAGAACGGCGCCCAGATCGTCGCCTACTTGGACGCCGACCTAGCCAGCCCACCCTCAGAGTTGCGCCGTGTCCTTGACCGTCTAGAGCAGTCGGACGACCTGGCAGCCGCCCTTGGGTCACGCGTTCGGCTACTCGGCTGCAACATCGATCGCTTTCCAGCCCGCCACTTCCAGGGCCGTATCTTCGCCACCATTGCATCGATCATGCTCGGAATCTCCGTGTACGACACGCAATGTGGTCTGAAGTGCTTTCGAACGACCGACGCCTTACGCGAAGCGATCTCCACTCCGTTTCGATCTCGATGGGTGTTCGACGTTGAGCTGCTCGGACGATTGGTTTCATGCCGAAATCCTCTGCGGCCGGAAGCGATCGTCGAGGTCCCGCTGTTGGAGTGGCAAGATATTGGTGGTTCGCGTCTCGGGCTGCGTGCCAAGGTGCGCTCTCTGGTCGATCTGCTCTTTATCGTCGGCCCGCAGAGCCGAACTCTTTGGCCGAACAGAAGCCCGACGCGCGGTTCGCAATAATTAACGTCGCTGCGGCACGCATCGCAGCGGTGTTGACTCGTGCATTCGCACTGCGCCAGATCTGCTGCTGGAGCGGCGCTTGGTGAACAAGCATTCCAAAACCGTCGACAGTTAGTACTTCGGCCGTGTGGTCCCGCCGGAGCCACGCGGTTTCTTGCGGATGGTAAACGAAGAGGGCTGCAATCTGTTCCGGACGTCGGCGTTCTGGAACAAACGGGAGATCCTGCTCAAAGGCCATCTCTAATGGCACCTTCATTCCGAGTGGAAAGGCAATGACCGCAACGTTGGCGGCGCCAACGGCGCGCATGTCTGTGCCCTCCCTGCGCTGGCAAGACCTGCTGCGTCGGCAGTTCTCTTCGAGCCTGAGTTGTGACCCCGGTGTATGACGGCCCTGGGGCGGGCCGCAGCATCGATTACCGCCTGGTTGCTTCGTCAGCTCCGAGTGTTAAAGCTGGTGCACCTCGAAGGTCGATACCCGAGTTACGCAACGAGGTCTTAATCCGGCTCCGTTCATCGCAACTGTTGCGACGTGACCGACTCGCTCGAAATCCTTATGTCGGCCAGAGCAGGGCAGGACCAGGCAGGTAGTGGGAACTGCGCGTTTCTCAATCGACGCAATGGTGTGAGCCCCGCGGCCACACCTCGGTTTTGGGTGCTGTCATCGGTATGAAGTGCAGTGGATGGAGCAGCAGCGGTCGCTAAAACTAGGCATAGAGTTCGGCGCCGGCATCAGGCGAACCCTCGAGGCGGATTGGAATCGATATGTTTGCAGCAAGACAGTGGCGCACAATGCAGGCGTCCATAATCGGAGTAGTCGGTGCAATGGGGCTTGCGGCTTGTACTGGATCGGATTCCGACTCCGCAGTCACAACTCGTGCGACGACTCTGACAACCGATGCGGTGGCGACGACGGAGCCGGCGCGGTCCACGAGCGGGTCAGACAGCACGATTGAAACGATTGCTGAGTCGTCAGCTATCAGTGATGAGTCGACAGCCAATCGTCCGTACGACGTGTTCGTGCCGCCCGGCTACGACGCTGCTATCCCTACGCCACTCGTTATGCTGCTGCACGGGTACACCGCCAGCGGCGACATACAAGAGGCCTATTTTCAGTTGGAGCCGCTCGCAGAGTCGCAAGGCTTTCTGTACGTTCACCCCGACGGCACCGTCGATGCTCGTGGCCAACAGTTCTGGAACGCAACCGACGCGTGCTGCGCGTTTGGAGGTGACTCGCCCGACGACGCTGCGTACCTAATGGCGATCATTGATCAGGTCTCGGCCGAGTTCAACGTCGACCCGAAGGCGGTCTTCCTGGTAGGGCATTCAAATGGTGGTTTTATGTCGTACCGCATGGCTTGCGAACACGCCGAAACGATCGCGGGCATTGCAAGCCTCGCCGGCGCTACCTTCGCCGACACCACCGACTGCAACCCGTCTGAGCCAGTGAGCGTGTTGCAGGTTCATGGAACAAATGACAAGACGATCAAGTACGACGGTGGATCCATCGCCACTGTCGAGTACCCAAGCGCGCCGGAAACTGTGCAGTCTTGGGTGGCCTACAACGGTTGTGACACGACGCCGACCATCAGCGTCAACGTGTTGGATCTCGATGGCGGCGTATATGGCGCAGAGAGCGACGTTGAAGCATTCGGTGGGTGCGAGCAAGGTTCGGAAGTTGAGTTGTGGGCCATCGACGGCGGGAGCCACATCCCTGGCCTCACGTCAGATTTCAGCTCAGGTGTCATCGACTTTCTCCTCGCTCACCCCAAGCCGTAATCGTCCAGTAGAGCTTGGCAACGCCGATGGTTCTCTGTTGGCCGGCACTGGGGGCGGTTTCGGCCCGTGAGCCGCAGCGGGCTCAGCGGGCGTCGCGCCGGGTCGAAGTCGGGTGCTTACAATCAGCCCGACATCGGGCTTCAGCGTTCGTAATATGTGAGGATTCCACCCGATGGCCGACGACCGCAACGACGGGTCGGCATGTTCACGCGAACCGAGCGTGACGGCGCTCGCGGATGGCGCGTGACACCTCGACGCCGACGAGGACGATGAAAAACTGGGCGACGCTGAAGCCTGCCATCGTCGCGCCACCAGCTGTGCCGGCGTGGAAGCTGACCGCCAGTCCAGCCACGACCGCAAGTGCACCGAACAACATCGACACAACCATCATCAACGGTACTCGTCGTGTAATCAGCGATGCTGTGGCGGGTGGACCAACGAGGAGTCCAAATACGAGAAGGGTCCCGACCGCTTGGAAGCTGGCGACAATGCTGATTGCGAGAAGCACCATGAGAGCGATATGCGTTGCACCAGGGCGCATTCCGAGGGATCGAGCCTTCATTCGATTGAACGTGAGCGCAAGAAACGGACGGTAGAGCACGATGGTCGCAACAACGACAATCACTGCCGCCACAAACTGGCCGTTGATGTCTTTGCGCGTCACGCCGAGGATGTCGCCGAAGAGCAACGCAGTGACCTCGGTGGTGAATGAGCGCGCTTTTGACACAATCATGATGCCGAGCGAGAGCATCCCGACAAAGAGCAGTCCAATGCCAGTGTCCTCGCGGACTCCTGCCCGATTCGTGACGACAGTGACGAGCCCACCCATCACGGCTGCTGCGGCGAGAGCGCCGACGATTGGGCTGAAACCCCAGAGCACGGCGAGCGCGATGCCAGGGATTACGCCGTGTGCCAGCGCATCTCCGAGGAACGACAGCCCGCGCAAGACCACCCACGTTCCGACGAGCGATGTGGCCACAACCGCAAGCATGGCTCCGAGAAGCGCCCGCTGCATGAACGCCGGCTCGAATGCATCAAACACCAACTGCACGCCGTGACACTAACGGTCCCGCAATGTTTTCGGACTCATTCTCGATACCGTTGCATCGGTGATGGCGGGCGTAACTCTCAGTGATGTGCACGTTGACTACGGCCCCATCCACGCAGTCGGTGATCTGACCCTGGAGATCCCGGCCGGAGCGTCAGTCGCGATCATCGGACCGAACGGGTCTGGGAAGTCGTCGCTGCTGAAGGTAATCGGTGACGTGATCGATCCCACTTCAGGCACATGCGAGACTGGAGGGGCGTCTGCTGCAATCGTTCTTCAGTCGACCGATGTTGATCAGAGCGTTCCGCTCACAGTTCGCGACGTAGTCGCAATGGCCCGCTTTCCCCGCCTCGGTCTACTCAAACGACCAAACGCCACCGACCGCGCAGCCGTCGACTCGGCAATGGAACGACTCGAAATAAGCGACCTCGCGAACCGCCAGATCCACCAGCTGTCTGGCGGCCAGCGCCAACGAGCGTTCGTCGCACAGGGGCTAGCGCAGGGAGCAGAGATCCTGTTACTCGACGAGCCGTTGACGGGACTCGATGTGCGGTCACGCTCGATCATCACCTCGGTGCTCGACGATGAACATGCTGCGGGACGAACTGTCATCACTACAACACATAACTTCGACGATGCAGGCCGTTGTGAACTGGTGCTCCTACTGGCGACGTCTTTCATCGCCTTCGGTCCACCCGAGGAGGTGTTCACCGAAGAGCACCTCCGAACAGCCTTTGGTGGCAAATTCGTTCGGGTCGGAGAGACCATGGTTCTCGATGACCCTCATCATCACTAAGCCGGTCGGGGCTTTTCTCAGTAATTCCCAGAACCGCTAATATCGTCTGGTGAACCTCGATCTTCTCAACGATGATGTTGCAGCGTTGCTCCGCTCGGGCGATCATCGATACACGACAGGCCGCCGGAGGGTCGTCTCTGCACTCCACGGTTCCGATGGCCCCGTCACCATCCTCGACATTCTGCAATTAGAGGCAAGCCTCGCCCAATCAAGTGTGTATCGCAATCTTGCAATTCTTGAAGAGGTTGGCGCGGTCACCCGCATTGTCACGCACGACGATCATGCTCGTTTTGAGTTGACCGAAGCGCTGACTGACCATCATCACCATCACCTGATCTGCACCACGTGCGGGTCGGTGAGCGACTTCGAATTGGCTCCCGATACCGAGTTGACCCTGAACCAAGCGTTCGCGCAGGTGAGTCGTCTAACCGATTTCACTGTCGACAGTCACCGCCTTGACCTTCTTGGTACGTGCGTTTCCTGCGCCTGATCGATCGCCGTGGTACCGCGCCGATCGATCAGGCGTCTGGTGGATCAGGCGAGTGCCGATGTTATGCGCTGAGCATTTGTGAGGACCATGTCCACGTAGGTGGCACCGTCGCTGCCTGGCTCTCCGAGTGACTCGGAGTAAAGCTCGACGACCGTGACGTCGTCAACTTCGCCGGCGAGTGCGTCGATGAGATCATCGGATGACGACGTGTCGGCGAAGATCGCTGGCACCCCCTCCGCTTCGATCTTTTCGGCCAACTCGGCTAGCTCGCCGGCGCTGGCACTGTCGGTCGTGCTTGAACTCGGAATTACTGCGCCCACTACCTTGAAGCCGTACCGCTCAGCGAAGTAGCCGAAGACCTCGTGGTTCGTGACGAGAACGCGCCGCTCCTCTGGGATTGACTCAACGAGGCTGACCACGTCGGCGTCGAGTGCGGTGAGTTCGGCAATGTAGGCATTTGCGGATGCCTCGACGGCGGCCGGATCGGTGAAGGCAACTTCCTCAAAGAGGAAATCGACAATGCCATCGACTGCGGCTGCCATGCGCATTGGGTCAGTGAAGAAGTGCGGGTCTGCTCCCGAGTGACCGTGATCATCGTGGTCGGAGTGTTCTTCGTCGGAGTGTTCTTCGTCGGAGTGTTCCTCGTCGGAGTGTTCCTCGTCGGAGTGCTTGTCTCCACCTTCCCCGAATTCGAGCGTGTCAACAACGCTGATCGCCTCGAACGTTGGAACCCCTTCGCTCTCGGCGCCCTCGATCACGTCAAGCAACCCCTCCTCGAAGGCAGCACCATTAACGATCAGTGCGTCAGCGTTGTACATGACGTCGACCTCTTGCGCTGACGCCTGGAAGTCATGCGGATCTGTGCCCACCGGCATGATCGTGACTACTTCGGCAGCGTCGCCTACAACCTGCTCCACGACATCGCCAAGTATGTTCGTTGTCACCACGATGTTCGGCAACGCAGCGTCAGCGGCAGGCGCGTCCGTTTCGCTGGGAGCGTTCGACGTCGAGTCCTCAACGACCCCAGCCTCGTCGGACCCGCAGGCCGCCAATCCGAGGCTGAGCACAGCGGCTGCTGCGATCGCTGATCGAGCATATGTAGTACGCATTCCTGACATCTCCCTGCAGTTGAGAACCAATCTTATTCTGAGTAAAACGATAGCGGGACCGAGAATCAATCCCACTCATGTTGCGAGCGTTGGGGCATTTGGTCCGTGCCGGTCTTTGTCGGAGTGCATCGGCTCTGGTCTGACGCCCGTGTTTGGGTGTTGGTAACGATGGGCGTCAACGCAGTCCGCAAAACGACGGCAACTAGGAGTGAAGACAGTTGGCCGAGATTGCAGGAACGTTCGCCGGAGTCGTGGTGGTCGAGGTCGGCGATGACCGGGTTGACGTACCCCCGCCAACCTGCTGGTACTGCGCGACGGCGGACTCTATGTGCTGGCGCGTATATCGCGGAGCCTACGGTGGTCCCCGACGCGGACGATGTACACCTGCGGCCCATTGGTGATAGTCGATTGGGGATCCCCTACAAGATCTCTTCGGCGAACAGCGACTTCGGAATTGGGGCCCCGGGCATGGGCACAGTCACTGACTTACCGGGCGAAAATGGTGGTAAGCGGTTCGAGATTGCCGCCCGGTTTGGCGTTCCAGTCGAAATTTATCCAGATGCTGTGCTCGATTCGGTCGGGCAATTCGCAGTGAGCTCGGGCATCGCCGGAGCGCAGAACACCTCGCAGGCGACCCAGGCGAGCAGGCCTCGTCGTCCGGTTGGTCAGATGATGTCATCGAATGGGTCAGGACCTTGGGCCCTACCTTCTGGACGGTAGGGCAAATAACGTGGCCGCATGAGTTCCGACACATTGCCGCGCCCCCGCAAACAGTCGCTTAACGACGTTCGAGCGGCGATTCCCGCTGCGTGCTATCAGTCCTCGAACGCCAGGGGCGTGCTAGTTCTCACGCAGGCTTGGATACTTTATCTTGTTCCTTTAATGCTGCTCGCCTTCATCGAAACATGGTGGGCAGTCCCGGTGCTCTGGCTTGCGGCAGGGCTCGCCATCGGTGGGCTCTTCGTGCTCGGCCATGACGCGTCGCACGGCGCGTTGTTTCGGTCTCGTCGCATCAACCGTTTTGTCGCTCGGGTCTGTATGGTGCCGAGCGCACACGTTGAGGCGGCATGGAATCTCGGGCACAACCGAATCCATCACGGATACACAGCCCGCAAGGGCTTCGACTTTGTATGGCACCCGATCACGGTCGAGAACTATCAGGCGATGGGCAAGACCGCCCGACTTCGGCATCGGTTCGAATGGTCATTCGCCGGGGCCGGCGCCTACTACCTGCGTGTTGTCTGGTGGGAGAAAATGTGGCGATTTGCGTCGACCGGCAAAACGGCTTCGACCATCCGGCGCGATCGAAGGCTGCTCGGCGCCCTCCTCGCTGCCGGCGTCACGGCATCGGCTGCCGTGGGAGTAATGCAGGGCGGCTGGATCGAGGCGGCCTGGCTCCCGATCAAGCTGATCGTCGTGCCTTTTCTGGTGTTCGTCCAGATCATCGGCTGGACCGTGTACGTCCATCACGTGGCGCCGGACATCCGGTGGTGGAATCGGCGTGAGTGGTCGCAGTTTCAAGGGCAGATGGAGTCCACCACGATCCTGCGATTTCCCCGATTGATCAACCATCTGTGGTTCCACAACATCTTCGTGCACGTCCCCCACCACGTTGACGCTCGAATCCCATACCATCAGCTCCCAGCGGCGGCGGCGGCAATAAAGCAGGCGTACCCTGACACCGTGGTCGAAAGAGGATTCACTCTCAGCAGGTATCTGCGTGCAGCGCAGTCGTGCAAACTCTACGACTTCGACGCCGGAAGCTGGCTTCGCTACTCGGCCGTTACGAGCTGACGGCTTGGTCGAGTGCCACGACAGCCGTTCCGACCATTACGGTCTCTTTGCCTCGGTCAAGGTGGACGTCGCAAGTCGCCCGGTGCTCACCTGCGACCTGCTCCAGATCAATTACGGTGCCGTGAGCGATGAGTTTGTCGCCTTCGAATACCGGCAACGTGAATCGCACATTGAGTCGGCGAACGCATGATGCTCCCTGCCATGCCATCAACATGTTCGCGAGGTACGACAAGTTGAGCGGGCCCTGGTTGATTACACGGTCGAAGCCGAGGGGGCGCACGGCCTCGTGATCCCAGTGCACCTCATAGGGGTCACGCAGAATTGCCGCCATCGTCTTCATTCGTTGAGCGTCAACGTGTTCCATCGTCCAGGACGGGACCTTGGTGCCAATCTTTACCTCCGTCATCGCCGAATCCGCCAGTGGTTCGTAACGCGCGCGATGAGGACCCCGTCGGGATCGATCATTTCGATCGTGTAGACGAAGCGGTCGGCGATGCGACCGGTCTGCTCGGAAACGGTCCGTTCAACCTCGGTGACAGATCCGTCGATCTGGTACCTGACGCCCTCGCGGAGTGGAGCAAAGTACTCCCAGTCGTAGCCGTCGAGTCCGACGGACCCTGCGCCCCGGGCGCCGCACAACTCGAATAGCTCGGCGATTGAAGTTCCGGCGCCTTGGATCGGCACGTGGAACAGTGCGACCGGATGCACGAGGTCATCGCCGAGCTGATCAGAACCGGTGCAGTCGGTTAGCAACCAGTTCTCCCAGTGCTCGATCGTTCGCGTTCCGCCGGGAAGACGATGCCCGACGAGCGCGTGCAGGTCCTCCTCGGACATCGGCAACGCTCGGGACCGGTTGTTCATCGTTACTTGTGACGACTGTTGTCCAATGATGCCGTTACACACGACTCGGACGGCCGAATCGGGCGCCGATCGACTCGACCCATCGCACGATCGGGTCGCCGCTTGGCGCCGGGAGTCCTGCGGCCTCAATCGAGGAGTCGGTGTAGTGGGCGAGCACTGCCTTGCGAACCTTCCACACCGGATGGTCCACGGGGTGATGACGAAGATGCCCACGTCGCATCGGCCACCGGCTAACCGCGCCCCATCGGGCGGTCAGGAAGATATCGAGCTCGGAGGGCTCGACGATCGCGTCACCGATGTCGATCTCGATGCAGGTCGTCGACGGCCGATCGGTCGGCCAGCGGCGACGTGCCGTGGTGTATCTACGCCAGCCGGGGCGCGCCTCGGTGGTCATCGTTGCCCATATGTATGGAAAGCCAAGCAGCCATCGCGCGAATACGACGATCGGCAAGCGGGTCGCCTCGAGACTGAGGAACCAGACCGCTCGGTTGCCGTCGCTGTCGACGACGTAGGTGCGCACGTTGGTCTCGGCAAACGACGAGACCCAGGGGAGCGCTGGAAGGCCGCGCGGGGTTGCATTTCGCATTTCGAAGGGCACCAGCGAGACCCACGCTCGTCCGTCGTAGGTGTCAGCTCGCAGCTCATTCGGCAACAATGCCTGGACAATTTCGGGCTCGTAGTGCCAGTGAACGAACGCAAGGTTGTCCCACCGGTTGCGTAGCCACCATCGGCTGATCTTGGAGGCCCGAGTCTGCGACAGAGGGAGCGGACCGTTGGCGGAGCTCATCGCGACCCGGAACAGCGCAGAGCGCAGTGCCGATACCCTGCGGCGTCATGTCGGCTCACGATATCGAAGTGATCGAAGTCGACCGCGAGAAGCACGTCTTTATCGAGTTTGCAGATGGCGTCACCGCAACATTCGAACTCGCTCCACTGCGCCTTGCGTGTCCCTGTGCCGAGTGCAACTCGCGTCGCCAGAACGGGACGTCGGTATCGATCCTCGCCGAGACGAAGCCTGACGAGGTGCGGATCTCCGAGGCGTCGATGGCGGGGGCATGGGGGCTGAACCTCGACTGGAATGACGGCCACTCGACTGGCATCTATGCTTTCGAAAAACTGCGCCAGTGGATTGACGATTACATCGTCGAGGCACACGTCACACGACCCGTCGCAAAGCCCGCCGTCGACTAGCTGACCGTGACGCTTACCGTAGTGGCGGCCCTCGGTGCTATGCACCTCAGCCGTTGATCAACTCGGCGTAGATCGGCAGCATCATCGCCGGTCCTGACAACAGCACCTCGGTGATGCAGGTTTCACGCCACTTGGCGAGTTCGTCCTTGATCTTGTCCGCCGGCCCGACGAGGGCGACGTCCTCGACCATCTCGAGGGGGATCGATGCGGCAGCTTCTTCTTTCTTACCGTCAAGGTACAGGTTTTGAACCTTGTCGGCGACGTCGCCGTAGCCCATCCGCTCGAACACCTCGTAATGGAAGTTGGCTCCCTTCGCCCCCATCCCACCGGCGTAGAGCGCCAAAAACGGGCGAACGAAATCGGCGCATTGTTGCACGTCGTCACCGGGGATCACCATAACGCCACACGACACCTCGAAACGATCGGCCTTGCTGTCCTCGCCCGACGCCGCGAAACCATTTGCGAGTTGCTCCCGGTACCAGCCGTCCTCTTTAGGCGAGAAAAACAGCGGAAGCCACCCGTCGGCGATTTCGGCGGAGAGCGCAACGTTTTTGGGGCCCTCGGCAGCCAGGTAGACGGGAATCTCTTTGCGGAGTGGATGCACGGTCGGCTTGAGGGCCTTGCCGAGATTCATGCCGCCGTCGACCGGCATATCGTAGAAGTTGCCATGGAATTCTACGGGGGCCTCGCGGGCCCAGATAGCTCGCATGACTTCGACGTACTCCCGGGTGCGGGCGAGCGGTCGCGGGTACTCTTGGCCGTACCATCCCTCGACGACCTGAGGGCCCGAGGCGCCGATGCCGCAGATGAAGCGGCCGTTCGATAGGTGGTCCATCGTGAGCGAAGCCATCGCAGTTGCTGCGGGGGTGCGAGCCGAGATTTGCATGATTCCGGTACCAAGCTGCACGCTTTCTGTGTGGGCGCCCCACCACGACAGTGGCGTCAGCGCATCGGAGCCGTATGCCTCAGCGGTCCAGATCGAGTTGAAGCCGAGCTTCTCCGCCTCCTGAATGGCTTCGAGTGCGCCCGACGGCGGGCCTGCCGACCAATATCCAGTGTTGTATCCGAGCTTGAGATCTGCCATGGAGCAAGACCGTAGAGCAGGATGGGGTGATGGAGGAAGACGACCGGCTCTTTGTGACTGATGCAGTCCGCATTCCACGCTTCGAACTGAACGAATCGTTCAGCGCGTCCGGAGGACCAGGAGGACAGCACGCGAACAAGGCGGCCACGCGAGTCGAGTTGACGTTCGACCCGGCGACCTCATCTGCGTTTCGTTACGAGACTCAGCGAGCCCGGGTCCTCGAGCGACTGGGGACACCAATCCGCGTCGTTGTTGACGACGAGCGATCGCAGATCAGGAACCGAACGATTGCCGAGGAGCGGCTGGTCGCGAAAGTCCGTGGCTCTCTACGCGTGCAGGCGACGCGGAGGGCGACGAAGCCGAGCCGTGGTGCGAAACGTCGACGTTTGGAGAGCAAGGCGCAACGCAGCGAATTGAAGCGTCAACGTATGCGTCCCGGCATCGACGACTGAACCCGCCAGTAGCCGGTGGGATCCGGCTGCGCAGATCTTTCGAAGGTCTTGTCGAATTTCTGCCCTCACGTTTCGTCGAGCCGTGGAGATTGTCGGTATGAAATGGCGGCCGGATACTTCAATCGAATCGGCAGCTGCCACAGGCGCCCAGGCACCTCACATGAAATCGAGACGAGGGTTTCTTGGCGCAATCGTTTCCGGGGTTGGATCTGTGGTGATCGCACCGACAGTCGTCGGTGCGGAATCGGCGCAAGACGGCCGTGGACGCAGCCTGCGGGGCGACCGGGATGGCCGTGGTGATCGTGTTGGTCGGGGCGGTCGAAGTGGTAGTGGAGCCCGCAACGGTCGGCGCAGGTCGGGTGACGCCCGGGAGGATCACCATGGGCTTCATGACGGCGGAGGTGGTCCCGAGCGGTTTGTTCGGCTGTTTGACCTCCCGCCATTTGCTGAGCCGAGCGAGGAACTTCGTGAGGCGTTGATCGAATGCGGCCGACCAGGCGGAATGATGGACGCTCTCGACCCTCTCGAAGTCGGACCGGTTCGGCTGATCACCGAGCCCGAGCTCAGCCCAAACAACCGTGACAATCCGACACACACCGCAGGGGTGACCTTTTTTGGCCAGTTCCTTGATCACGACATCACTCGTGATGCCGGCTCCGGTCTCGGGCGTCCAACACCCGTCCGGCGAAGTATGAATCTTCGCTCGGCCCGTATGGATCTCGACAGCGTGTACAGCGGTGGGCCCGGTGATTCACCAGCGCTATACGACGGTTTCCGCTTTCGTATCGAGTCCGGTGGTCTCTTTGAAGATCTCCCCCGCGACGACGAAGGCGTCGCAGTGATCGGCGACGACCGCAACGACGAAAACCTTATGCTTTCTGGGCTTCATGCTGCATTTTTGCTGTTTCACAACGCAGTGATCGACGACATTGCGACCGGGCAGCCAACGGCCGCCGACTTCGCAGAAGCCCAGGCGACGGTTCGACGCCACTACCAGTGGATTGTGGTCAACGAGGTGCTTCCGCAGTTCGTTGGGCAACCCATGGTCGACTATGTGCGCACCGCAGGCCGTCAAATCTTCACCCTGCCGGTGGCACGAATTCCGCTTGAGTTCCAGACGGCGGCGTATCGATTCGGGCACTCGATGATCCGGCCGTCTTACCGTGCAAATCTGGCTGGAGACGGAGGTGAACCCTTTTTCGGCTTGGTTTTTGACCCAGAAACGTTTGGGAACCCGGACCCCGATGATCTCTCGGGGCATTCGCGGGCACCGCGCCGGTTCGTTGGATGGCAGACGTTCTTCGACTTTGATGACGGTGAGGTGAAACCGAACAAGCGGATCGACACGAAGCTGTCAACGCCGCTGTTCCAGCTCCCGATGTTCGCGATTCCGGCCGGGCGCGGCGAAGGTCTCGGGCCGACGTCGCTCGCCGCGCGCAACCTGCTGCGCCACCTGACGTGGGAGATTCCGTCCGGTCAGGCGATTGCCTCGGAAATTAACGCCGAACTGCTTGCGAGCGCTGACCTTGCTGACCTCGGCCAACTCGGCGCCGGGCTCGGGGCGTCAACACCGTTGTTCTTCTACATTCTACGCGAGGCCGAGGTGATGGCCGATGGCCTTCACCTCGGCCCGGTGGGTGGACAGATCGTGGCCGAAGTCCTCCTTGGGTTGCTTGAGCTTGACCCCAACAGCTACCTCAACGCCGAGGTCAACTGGCGGCCAACGCTTCCTCAGCGCAACGGGACTGTAGGCGACGATTTTAGGATGGCCGACCTGCTTACGATCAGCGGGGTCGACCCGACCTCGCGAGGTCAATGACGCGTCGTACTACTCCGTGTCAGCTGGGCGTAAAGGTGACCGGGAAGTGATTCGGGCCAAAAATGGCCGTGGTCGCCGGCTTCCAGGTGATCTCGCCGTCGACTGCGAGATCAGGCATGCGCCGGGCGAGCAAAGGCAGTGCTTCTTGGAGTTCGGCACGAGCGAGCGAGGCGCCCAGGCAGTAGTGGATGCCCGACCCAAAGGTCATTTGCCCCCGGCCCTTCACGGGCTCGCGGGTGATGTCGAAATTACCGGTCCCGTTCGCGGTCACGCCTGGATCGCCGTTGGCGGCCGCAAGCGACGGGAACACGAGGGTCCCTGCTGGAAAGAGGACGTCACGGTAGACGATGTCCTCGCTGGCAAAACGCCCGGTACCCCGGATTGCACCGAAGTAGCGCATGCACTCCTCGACAGCATTGGCCGCGAGATCGGGCCGTTCAGCCAATAACCGCCATTGATCCGGGTGGTCTGCGAATACGCTCATCGCGCATCCGAGCTGATTGCGTGTCGTATCGGTACCTCCGACGATCACGGCGTTGACCATGGTGACAAGCTCCTCAGTCGAGAGCCGATCGCCCTGCTCCTCGGCGGCGATCAACGCAGTGATGAGGTCATCTCGGGGGTCGTTGCGGCGGGCATCGATCAGGCCGACGACGTACTCGTTGAGCTCAATCTGTGCTTGTCCGATCACATCCATCTCGTCGATAGCGGTGCCATTGAAAATCCGCACCACATCCTCGGCCCAGCGTGAGAACAGCTGCCAATCCTCGCGTGGTGCACCGAGTAGTTCGCAGATGATTGGGATTGGATACGGCTCGCAGATGTCGACGGCGACATCTGCGCGACCGGAGGCTGCGACCGGGTCGATCAACTCGTTGACCACGTTGCGCATGAACGGTCGCAGCTGGTTCGCGCTACGCGGCGAGAACGCTTTGGCAACAAGACGCCGGAGCCGAGTGTGGACGTCGCCCTCAGCAGCGAGGATTGACGGTGGCCGGTTGAGGATCGCCGGATCGGTAATCCCCATCATCTCTGGGATCTTTGCCACAGCGTTGTGCCATCGCTTATCGCGCAAGATCTTGGTGACGTCGTCGTAGTCGAGGATCACGAACCCCATCAGGTTGCGGATCATCCAGTGCTGGCTTGAGAGTTCCCGGAGATGTTCGGTCGACTGTGTACGTGAGAGTTCTAACGCCTCGGGTCCCAGCGTTGGGAGGTCGAGGTCGAAGGCGTTCGTCGGCGTAGCGGCCGTGCTAGTCATAAGGGCGAGATTATGCGCGATGAGCGGTGAGGATGACGTTAGGCGAGCGGGTCGGCTGCTTGGGCGCCCAGTGATTCCGCCACGATCGGATTGGCGTGCTGGCCACCAACGGTGTTGATTCCGTGTGCGATCGACGGAAAATGGCGAGCGGCATTGAGTGCGCCGTGTCGAGCCACGTCGAATTGGTAAGGCAGCGTCGCATTCGTCAACGCGTACGTGCTGGTGTGGGGGACGGCTCCCGGCATGTTTCCGACTGCGTAGTGCAGGATTCCGTGGAGATCGTAGACCGGGTCGTCGTGAGTGGTCTCGCGAGTAGTTGCAATGCAGCCGCCCTGATCGACCGCGACGTCGACGATAACGGCACCGGGCTTCATTTGAGCGACTACCTCCTCGGTCACAACCACTGGGGCCCGACCACCTGCGACGAGCACCGCACCGATGACGAGATCTGCGCCCTGAACCGTTCGTTCGATCGAACCCTGATTGGATGCGAGGGTAGAGATCCGACCCTTGTGGATCTGGTCGACGTAGCGCAGGCGCTCGAGGTTCTTGTCGAGCACAGTCACCTCTGCCTCCATCCCAGCAGCGATGACCGCAGAGCTCCATCCGACATTTCCGGCCCCGAGCACGACAACCTTGGCTGGGCTGACGCCGGGGACCCCGCCCATCAGAACGCCGCGGCCGCCCTTGTGTCGCTCAAGGAAGTGGGCGCCCATTTGTGGTGCGAGTCGTCCTGCGACTTCGCTCATCGGTGCGAGCAGCGGGAGGCTGCCGTCGGCAAGCTGCACGGTTTCGTAGGCCACAGCGGTGGTCTTGGCGTCGAGTAGAGCATCGGCAACAGCGGGGTAGGCGGCGAGATGAAGGTAAGTAAACAGCGTCAGGTCTGCGCGTAGGAACCCGAATTCCTCCTGCTTCGGCTCTTTAACCTTGACTACCATTTCGGCCGACCACGCGTCGGCGGCGGTCGGCACGATCGTTGCGCCAGCTGCGACGAAATCATCGTCGGTGATCGATGCGCCGGCGCCGGCGCCGGACTCGACGAGGACTCGAACGCCGACCCGTCCGAGTTCGCGAACGCCGTCGGGTGTCATTGCCACCCGATGCTCGGAGTTTTTGATTTCGCGTGGGACGCCGACGGTCGAGAGGCTGGGTGAATTGGTCATGCACTTATCTTGCGCGCTTTGAGACCGGATATGTGAGGGAATCAGCGGTATGAAGTAACATATTGCTGTGGATTGGTCGGACATTGATGCAATTGACGCTCGAATCGTGGATTTGCTTCGCGATTGTGGGCGCATGTCGTGGCGGGACCTCGCCGAACACGTGCACCTAGCGCCGAGTTCGGTGGCCGAACGAGTACGACGCCTCGAGGAGCGTGGGGTGATCGTCGGATACGGGGCAAAGGTCGACCCCGCGGCAATGGGTCGGTCGGTGCGAGCCGTGATCGATGTCAGTCTCGTGCCGGGCGACGAAGCCGACGCGTTCGAACAACGTGTGGTGGAACGCGACGAGGTCGTGCTAGCGGCGTACGTGACCGGGTCGGCCGACTACACGATGGTCGTCGAGTGCGAAGGTGCCGATGGACTCGACGCATTCGTGCGATGGGTGCGGGCTGACGGGGCGGTTGCTCGGACCGAGAGCAAGTTGATGCTCCGTTCGATCGTGGGGTGAGGAGCGCGCCGACCTGAATCGGTCCGAGCCCCGTAGCGTTAGTCCTGGTGACGACCCGAACCCACTACTCGGTCCTCGGCGTATCTGGCGATGCCTCGCAGGACTCGATCCGCGAGGCCTATCGGCGTCTCGCCCGCGAATTTCATCCGGATCGCACGAGTACCTCCGGCGCAGGCGGCGACAAGATGCCAGCGATCAACGAGGCCTATCGGATCCTGTCGGACCCGGCCCGTCGGGCGGTCTACGACGCATCGCTGCGCGGGAGCACGTTGGCACCCTCAAATGGTGCACCTGCAACCTCAGCCCGACCAACGGCCAAACTCAGCGACGAGGCGATGCGAGAGTGGCGCTATCAGAATCCGGTTGGCCCGGCTCGTATCCCGTGGCGGCCGTTGGCTTTCTTCAGTCTGATCGTAATAGTTGGCATCGTGGTGCTGGCGCAGTTCAGTAAACCGGGTGAGCCAGGAGCGCCCGACGGGATTCTGCGCACTGGGGATTGTGTTGAGGTGCTCCCTAATAACCTCGTGGGCGAGGTGCTGTGCGTCGGCGAGGGCGATCTGGTCGTGCGTCAATTCATTGCGTTCGATCGGCCGTGCTCGAACGGTCGGGCGGCATACCAGGATCGGCAGGGCATGGGGGTCGCCTGCATCGAGGTCCGCCCGACGCCCGCAGGCTAGGAGTGGCCGGCCGCTGAAGTGGCGGCGGACTCGGTGGATCTGTCGACGACGCCAAGTCGGTCGTATATCGACTGCATCAACTGGCCTGCGGCCATCATCGCTACGACAAGGAGGATCACTTCGAGGAGGTGGCCCGACGAGACGTGGTCACCAAAGACGAAGTCGACGATTTCCAACATCAACAACTTTCCCCCGAATAGAACTATCCAGATCAAGCTCACTCCGACGAGTTGCCAGGAGTGAGTCTCGAAGAAGTAGTGGTGAATCCCGGCTTCGAACTTCGACAAGATGCTGATCATCAATGTGATCAGCTCTGCCGTGGGTACCGAAATCCAAAACGAATCGATCCTGACGGCGTCGGAGAATTGCTCAAAGAGATTGAGCACCATGACATTGACCAATACGTTAAGAAAGCGTCCCGCAAATAAAGAAAGCGTCCCGCAAATACCCGCTGTCGGCGCGTCTCGGTGACCAGATCACTGCCCACGGGCCCGAATACCTTGGGCGACCTATCGCGCTCCGAAGCCTTGTCCACGCAAAGACACCATCGTCATTGACGAGCGATTGCCAGTAGATCGGGGGTCGTCGCCACGCTGCACAAGCCCGACCCCAGCGGCAAGGTCATCAAACGCAATCTCCGAACTGAGTTCGTCGACACCCATGCACCGCAGAGCTCGTAGAGGGGACGTGTGAAGTAAGTCTGTTGGTGTCCCGGCCGAACGTTTCGGCTGTGAACCCTCGTTCCGACGGAGACAATCAAGGCGCCAGCCTCGTATTTTACGGAGACATGTCCGGCCTACGCCGTGCCGACCCGTCCACCGAAGTGACGATTCAACGTGCGATGCCAGTGATTTGCCGGCAGCGACGGTTCGAGGATGGCCATCGCCGTGCAGTACTTACTGATCCTGGACGGTCGAACGCCGTGTGACCACAGCGCACGATCGAGTGGAGTCGGCCCTCCGCTGGACTTACTTTCGATGACTGCGGCATCGGTCAGTAAGACAACGCGACCGTCAGGTGTGTCAGCGCGGACGTTGTGGTCGATGGTGTAGCGCGCCCCGAACGCGGTGTCGACGACAGTCGTGCGCTCAAATCGCGTCGTGACAGCAACGCCGAGTCGGTCGGTCAGCCGGGTGTCGACCTCGCCGTCCACGAAGACCCGCATTGACTGGGTCAGACCGAAATGTTCGTCGCCGGACGGAATCGGATCTCGGCTCTTGACCGTCTTGCCGCGCCCATCCTTGCGCTTGACCTCGAGCAGTGTCAGACCGGAGTCAACATACGATCTGATCCGCACCTTGAAGCGACGCGGTCGGCGGTAGGCGGTATCAAGATAAAGATCGCGTTCGGGGGTGTCGTAGTAGGTCGTTGCGTACCTGAAATGACGTCGGGAGTCGATTTCGAGTGCCATGAGGTGCTCGTCGAACTCCAATAGGTCGAGGAGGTCGAGATCGACCACGTACTTGCGGTCGATCCTCGTTTGCAATTCTGCCGCAGCGTTGACCTCCTCGAGTTGCACGGGGGGCATCGCAGCGACGCCCGCAGCAAAGCCACGGGCGAACTGGGTCATCCAGTGCGCTCCGGTGTCGCCATCGGCCCGTCGCCGACCAGGTCGTAGCGAACATCGACGACAGTTGTGTCGTTCACGAGATTCACCCGGCGTACCTTGAGTCGCCTGACCCGACAGCCCAGCAGTTCCTCGAGCCGTTCTGTCAGCTGGGGCTCAGACATGTAAGCCATTGGGAGTGTGACGGTTTGCGTTCGTGTCTTCGCAAAGAGTCGGGGGTGATCACCGACGAACAACGCCGTTAACATCGCTGCCATCAACGCTGGCGCCAGCCATGTCGGCTCGACCTGGATGCCCCCGAGCAGTCCCAACGCGAGCGCCGAGAAATAGTAGGCGACCTCCTCTTGGTCAAGTTCCTGTGATCGCAGCCGAATGATCGACAAAACCCCGAACAGCCCCAATCCGAGACCAGCCGACACGGTGGACTGAGACAACGTTGTCGCCACCGCCAGAACGCCGATGTTGATGCAGAGGATCGCAACGATCATGTCTCGTCGACGGTGGCGTGGGAAATAAAGCGCGAACGCAAGAACCGACACGGCCATCAAATCTGCGGCAACCAGTGCACCTCTGGACATTTAGGACTCCTGACGGGAAGGTTCGGCAGCGATGTCGGCAAGCAGTTGGTCGAGCGACGCGTTCCAGGCGTCGACGGTCAGCGCTCGCGGGTCGGCATCGGCGGCTTCGGCGACGTGCGGTGCAATCTGTGTACGCCAGGATTCCACGAGTCTGGACACGTTTTCGATGGCGAACGGACCTGACCGGAATTCGGCATCGATTCGATCGAATTCCTCGTTGAGCAGTGACCATGCGGCAGTCAGTGGGTCGCATGCTGCTGAACGCTGGGAGATGCTCAGGGGCCCGAATGGGAACGGCTGGCAGTTATTCCTTGTCTCTCCGAAATCGTCAGCGATCTTCGTGAATGCGGCGATCGGGTTGATCTCGTCGGGCGTCCAATTCTGCATGGCGTTGTCGAGATCCCAGGGGATGATGTGCACCGTGCCGGTCGCGGGTTCTTCGTAGAAGTAGTAGTTGTGAGGTTCGCACGTTCCGGTGCAGTACCAGTGGAACGGACCATCGTCGTGGTTGATCGCCCGGTCGACTACTGCGTAGGCGATGAGCGAGTCCAATTCGGTGCGCTTGGTTAGCACCCGTCGCGCTGCTGCGTCATCGACCGCTGCGCCAGTGTCGAGCAATTCGCGTGCCAGCGACTGAATAAGGTCGACCGACGGATCGTCCTTCTCGTTGGTCTCCAAACCGTCGATCAGGACCTCTGCTGGCTGTACCGCTCCGTTTGCGTCGAATGGCCAGACCTCTTTGTAAAGATTCCCTTCACCGTCTTCGAAGCGGTCGCGTGTAAATCGGCCGTCGATCTGTTCGATGAGCGCAAACAAGCCGACGAATTCGCCGTTGATCAGCACTCGAGCGTGAGTCGCTCGCGGCGCAGGAACGCCGGCCTCCGCGAACAGCAGATACCCCAATCGTTCGCGCATCAAAGTTGGATCGTTGTTCATCGAATGGAGTTGGACCTTGCGTTGTCCGTAAAACTCCGTGTCAGCGCCGTCCCAGTTGATTTTAAGCTTGATCGACAGTTTCGGGCAGGTCTTGGCACCGGACGGCACAAATGGGTTCGGCCCTTCAGTGCAGCCCAGGAAGGCGCCGATCGAACCCTTGTAGCGGACACCGACCGGTTCGATTGTCTCGCCCTCAAACGTCAGGCTTCCCTCGACGTACTCCTCGGCCGCAGGATCGGCATCAAGTTCGGCGAGCGACCCATCGGGAAGGTCAATTTCGAAGGTGCGTACCACGTTCTGATCAAACAGCACCTCGGCATCGTCTGTTTCGTAGCGCGGCGTCGGGGTCTCAGTCACCGTTGTCGGCGGCTGTGTCTCGGCTGGGACAGGTTCTTGACTCGTGGTGTCGACTTGGGTCGCTCGTGTGTCGGGATTCGAGCCATCAACGCTGATTTGCGCTGTATCACTCCCGGAGCATGCGGCGACAAGCAGAACGCAGGCGATTGGCACCGCTGCGCGTGCATGCCGTCCGTTCGTCTTCATTCCGCCCCTTGGATCTATGCCACTTTGCTGAGCCAAACCTAGCCGGGGTGCGGTCCTTTCGAAGACGTGGAACAGGTCCGCGCAGATTATTGAACATCTCGCGAAAAATCGATCGTGTCGAGAGCGGCGAGGTTGATCTGTTCATCGATCCCACAGAGTTCAGTGGCATGGACCAGGCGATTGAGGCAGTTGAGATCCTGCGCAGCGGGAAGAACATCGACAAGGCCATGGCCTTCGGCTGGTGCTTCTCTGCGAGGCGCGGCGAGAACTGGACAATTGTTCAGTTCAGAGTCGACTCCTTGCGATGAGTGGATCAAAACACAAGCTTGAACGCAGCGTCGATGCGGGCGACGATATGACTCGCATCCGTGTTCTCTCGGCGGTGCGCGCCGCATTTACAGAGGTGCTATGCCGCTACGACCATCAGCCGCTTGCGCAATGAGGTGGGCGTCGAGATCGACCAGGTCGAGGTGCGTGTTGCCTCGAAGCGGCGGCGCTGAATGACTCTCGAAGCGGTTCGTCGTACACATTGTCGTCGGAGCATGTCGCGATTCACTACGGTGTCGAGAGTGGTCCGGAACGCCCGGGCTGAGATCTCGATTAGGAGACAACATGACGAACACAGGTGGCACGCCGGCTGGCTGGTACTACGCCCCCGGTGATCCGGAGGGAACGCAGCGGTACTGGGACGGTGCGCAGTGGATCGGTGAACCGCAGGCACAGAGCCAGGAGCCCACGCCGACGGCGGAGCCCCCAGCCGGCTCGGCGCCCGGTTACAGCGCACCGCCTCCGTCGTACCAGGCACCGAGTACTCCTGGAGCTCCCCCCGTCAGTGTTCCACCTCCGGGTGGCTACGGGTCGCCCGGGAATCGCTACTCCGTCGGCGATGCATTCAATTACGGCTGGACGAAGTTCCAGCAGAACGTCGGTTCGATCATCCTAGGCGCACTCGCTGTTGTCGGGGTCCTCATCGTCGTCAACATCCTCTGGTTCGTCGTCGTGGGAGGGGTCGCTTCGGTTGGCGGAGACTCAGGCGGTGGTGCTGTTGCTTCCCTGATCTCGTTCGCCCTGTTCTCGCTCTTGTTGTTCCTTGTGACGTTGATTGTTCAGGCAGGCATCATCAGGGTCGCCCTTGACATCACGTATGGGCGAGAGGTCGAGGTCAAGCGAATCTTCAGCACCGACCAGCTCGGCCAGATCGTGATCGCCTCCTTGATCGTCTCTGTGTTGACCGGTATCGGTCTCTTCCTTTGCTACGTGCCCGGGCTGGTTGTGTTCTTCTTCTTGCAGTTCACGTTTCCGTTCTTGATCGACAAACAGCTTCCAGCGGTGGAGGCAATCAAGCGCAGCGCCAGCTTGGTGAACAAGAATCTGGGCACCTTGATCGGCTTCTACATTGCCGCGTTCATCGCCTATTTCGTCGGGTTGCTACTGTGCGGCATCGGCGTCCTCATTGCGGCCCCGGTCGTCTTGATTGCGACGGTGTACACGTACCGTACGTTGCAGGGTGAAGTGGTCGCCGCATAGCGTCTGATGTCGGTTCCTGGTTGGTACGCCGACCCAGTCGGCGACTACGAGTGGCGGTGATGGAACGGCGCTGAGTGGTCGCAGTCAGTGTCGACCGGAAAGTACACGACCACTTCGCCGCCTGGGCCACCCCTGCCCGAAGCCGAGTCCACTGTCTGGGAGCACGGCCGTGACCGCTTCATCACACACGCCGTGCACCTCGGGAAGGTCAATATCACCCTTTCCTGGTGGTCGATCATGAAGGTCTACGTCAGGGTCTCTGCGGCGCAAAGCGTGATCGCCACCGGTGACCTCGTATTCGTCGTCGGCTATCCCGGCTACGTCGGTCCATCGGAGTATCGGATTCGAGGCGTCAGTGAACTGCATCAGGTTCATGCGATGGCATGCCGATGGGTGACCCGCCGTCGGCGAGAGGTGGGGTACACGTGATGGGTACCACTGGGTCCGCTCAACGAGTTGGTGAAACCTGGTCTGGCTTGCCGCCGAGCGAGCCACGAACGATGTCAAACCCTCCCTGAGCAATTTGAGTACCAGGCCTACCGCCGAACCACAAAGCAATCGTCGAGGCGCTGATCCGAACGCGAAATATGCGGGCAGTCTCCTCATCTCCGAGGTGCCCCCTGGTACTCTGGACCCCCTGATCCACGTGGGGTTTCGGCGTCCGACTTGACGGCTCGACGCACCGTTCCGCACGTCGGTTGGTCGTGCCGGAACGGCACCGTTCTCGACCAGCAATCGGCCCGTGCGTCGACAGGAGCAGGGCTTCTACACCGGACTCACCCTCGGACTTTAGAGAAACACCCGCCGCTGCCGTAGACGGTGCAGTCTCGGCGTCGTTGCACTCCGTACGGCCAGCACTTCAGCCCCTGCCAATAAGCCAGTCCCCAAGGGGGCCAGGCTCAACTCACGTAATCGGACAGAGGTGCCTAGGCGATTCAGGGAAAGAAAGCCCCAGTAGATGGGCCACTTAAGGTCATCTACTGGGGGTTTAGTGGGCGCACCAGGATTCGAACCTGGGACCTCTGCCGTGTGAAGGCAGCGCTCTAACCAACTGAGCTATGCGCCCATGCGAGACCTGGGACTGCGTGGGCGCCCGAGGTTATCCGGATCGGATGGAATCGCGACTCGTCAGGCGACGAGCGGCGAACGGCTCTGAACTTCCCCGGCGGACGCTCGATGCGATGCGTTGTTAAACGCCTGCGATGGGTTGCTGACCCGGTGTTGCCCTACGGGTTCCGAGGACTGCTTGGGCACGGATCATGGCATCGTCCCTGCCCGAGCGATGCGAGCCAACTACGCTCACCGGTTAATGGGAAGGCTCTGCGAGCGACCGGGATGCTCTGAAGACGCCGCAGTCGCGTATGGGATGCGCACCGAGGACCTGGTGTTCTGGCTCGACGTCCTTCGTGAGACGAGTTCGACGGCCGGCGGCGTTTTGTGCCAGCGCCACGGTGACTCCATGGTGGTGCCGAGAGGGTGGACGCTTGACGACTTGCGTGATCCTGATCTGCGACTGTTTCCGCTGCCGTCACGAGCTGAGCGTGCCGGCCGTCAGGTACGCCGTCGATCGGTGTCACCTTCGACAGACGGCACTGTTCAGCTCGCGCTCGGGGAGCATGTTGCGCCTACTGACGTTGAGGCAGTTGCCGACGAGACTGTCGTCGGCCACGCCGACGTCGCCACCGAGCTTGACGGAGAGAGAAGCGCTGCCGCTGCTCAGACCGATGTGGAAGACATCGAGGCGTGGACCCCGAGCTTCGACGATGCCGACGATCTCGACGGGTTGCTCTCGGCGCGCAGTCCGCTGTTGTCCCGTGCCTTCCGGGGCGCAGGGTCGTTGGACTGATCGAGCCGTCAGCCGTGGAGATCGTCCGCGAGCTGGTCGCGCCCGTTCCGCCAGCTGCGCTTTTCCACCACGTCGGTGACCTCGGGATGTACCCGGCATGGATGCCGCTTATCCACGACGTTCAACCGCTGGATGCCGGCGCTGATGGCTTACCTGTCTGGTCAGTCGAACTTCGGGCGACTGTCGGCCCGTTTGCCCGATCTAAACGGCTCCGCATGCAACGAACACATCACGCCATCAACGAGTTGGCTGTGTTTGAGCGGAGCGAGAACGACGATCGACAGCATTCACCCTGGACCCTCCGCGTCGCAATCGTCCCAATTGATGAAGATGACGCGCAGACGAGGCTCACGATGACTTTGAGCTACGGCGGTTCACTCTGGGCCGGCCCCATACTTGAGCGGGTTCTGGATGATCAGGTACGGCGGGGAAGCGAAGCATTGCTCGCCTTGGTGAGCTGACTGGGTCACCTGCCCCAGGCGCTAAACCGTCCGTCTGCGCGACGCTCAAGCCGCAATGGCGTGTTGAAGCACCGGCTGAGGTACTCCGAGGTGAGAACGTCATCGATCGGGCCCTGCACGTCAATGCGCCCGGCGCTCATCAACGCTGCGTGGGTTACTCCTGGGGGAATCTCGTCGACATGATGGGTCACCATCGCAAACGGTGGAGCCGCGGTATCGGCTGCGAGACCCGACAGCGTCGCAACTAACTGCTCCCGACCACCGAGGTCGAGTCTCGCCGAAGGTTCGTCGAGGAGGATTACCGCAGGATCGTTCACCAAGGCGCGCGCAAGCAGCACTCGCTGCTGCTCTCCAGACGACAACGTGCCAAATCGCCGGCCTCGGAGGTGACCCACGCCGAGTTTGCGCAAGTGCTCGTCGGCGCGAGCGTCGTCGTCGGCGTCGTAACGGTGCCACCAGGGCTCGAGTGCGGCATGACGAGCAGTGCGCACGACATCGTGGGCGATGAGATCGCGACGTAGCTGATCGCCGAACGCCGCCGACGTGTAGCCGATTCGCTGTCGGAGCTCTCGAATGTCGGTCCTACCAAGCCGTTCGCCCAGGACCTCGACCGTGCCGCCGGTCGGATGGTCATACATCGCCATCACCCGGACCAAGCTTGTCTTGCCGCAGCCGTTCGGACCGAGAATCACCCAGCGCTCGCTGGCCTCAATCCGCAACGACACGTCATCGAGGATGGAGACGCCGTCGCGTCGCAGCACGATTCCGTCAACGTCAAGAGCTGGAGGTGCGACCACACTGAGAGCGAATCACGCGCAAGCGGGTTTGAGAAACTGTTGAGGCGTGACCGTCACCAAAATGCAATGAGAGCTAGGATTTTCTCGATGGTCAAACGCCACTCCGTACCTTCGCGTCTGCGCGCTCAGCGTTGGCGCCGACTCGGTGCAATGTTGGTGTCCGCCGTGTTGGCGGCCGGCCTTATCTCGAGCGGCGCCTCGGCACAGAGTGAAACCGAGGCGGAAAAGGCAGCCCGCGAAATTCAAGACGCCCGTGACCGAGCGAATGCGGCTGCTGACGATTACTTCGAAGCCCAGTCTGTCCTCGATGGTTTCAACGATGACCTCGTTGCCCTCGAGCAGCAGGAAACGCAATTGCAGGCGGTCGTCGATGAGTTTCGCGGTCAGGTTGAGCGCGTGGCACTGGCGCGTTACGTCGAGAGTGGAACCGAAGGAATTCCTCTGCTCACCGACGTAACCGAGCCTCAGGATCAGATTCAGGCGGAGGTCTTCGCCGACATCATGACCAACACTGGAGCCGACGTGCTCGACCAGTACGAGGCTGCGGAGAAGGAACTTCAAGAAACCCGAGATGACGTCACTGACCGTCAGCAAAAGGTCGAGGCTCAGCAAGAGGAATTCGCGCGTTTAGAAGAAGTTGCTCTCGACGAAGTGGCACGGTTGCGCGAGATTGAGCAGGAGCGGCTTCAGGACGAGGCGGTTCAAAAGGCGCTCGAGGCCCGAATCGCCGCCGAGCGAGCGGCTCTCGACGAGCAGCAGCGCCTCGAAGCCGAGGCAGCAGCGCGTGCGCAGCCGAATCCCGGCCTCATGGTGCCATCGACGACCGAACCCTCGGCGTCCACCGTCACCGACGGTGCCCCAACTACGACCGACTCCGAAGGAAATGTTGCCGCTCTTCCCGAAACCACAACAGTCGAGACCCTTGCGCCGGAGACAACAGTTCTAGAAACCAGCGGCGGATCCGGCGGAACCAGTGGCGGCCGGACCGGCGGTGGCGGCGGCGGGAACAGTCCAGGAGACGTCAACACAAGCGCAGGTGTCAACACAACCTCGGGCTACGTCGACAGCATCATCTGCCCGATGCCAGGATCCGCTTACGGAGATACCTGGGGCGCCCCACGCTCAGGTGGACGCCGCCACGAGGGCGTCGACATGATCGCTCCTCGAGGCTTACCGATCTACGCTGTTGTCAGCGGCGTGGTGACGTTCAAAGCCAACCGGCTGGGTGGCAACGCCGCCTCCTTAGTGGGGGACAACGGCAACAGGTACTACTACGGGCACATGGACAGCTACGTGGGGGCGAGCCGTCGTGTCGTTCAGGGAGAAATGATTGCGTACAACGGCGACACAGGCAACGCCAAGTTCTCGACGCCGCACCTACACTTCCAAGTGCATCCTGGCGGCGGGCGAGCGGTCAACCCGTATCCCACGGTACGAGCCGCCGGCTGTTGATCTGCGAGGCTCGTCGTCGATGAGCGGCGCCGACGATCTTTCGGTTCTGCTCGCCGATCGGCTCGGTGGAGCAACGATCACCGAACTCAGTCGTTTGTCGGGAGGAGCATCGCGTGAAACGTGGCGGTTTAGAGCAAACGGCATCCCCCGAATCGTGCAGCGGCAACGCGCTGGTGACGAGCGCGACATGTCGATTGAGGCCCGTGTTGTCGCGGCGGCCGACTCGGCTGGCGTGCCCGTCCCTAAGCTCATCGCAACGGGCACGAGTGATGATGGATCAGCGTTCATGGTGCTCGCAGCGATTGATGGCGAAACCATCGCTCGCAAGCTGCAGCGCGACAGCGAGTTCTCGAATGCGCGTGCTGCGCTGACCGGCCAGTTGGGGAGTGCGCTTGCCGCAGTCCATTCGATGCCGGCGGTTAACGGGCTAGAAACAGTCGATCCAATTGCGTACTACACCGAGATGCTGGACAACGCCATCGCATCTGGGACGGGAACCCCGCAGCCGATGCTCGAATTGGTTCGCCGATGGTTGATTGAGCATCGGCCGCGACCCGTCGAACCAGTCGTCGTCCACGGTGATTTCCGACTCGGCAACCTGATTGTCGGCGTCGATGGGCTCCGTGCCGTGATCGACTGGGAACTGGCGCATCTCGGCGACCCGATGGAAGACCTCGGATGGCTGTGTGTGAAGGCCTGGAGATTCGGTCAGCGGCCACCGGTTGCCGGCCTCGGTGAGTACGACGAATTGTTCTCCGCCTACGCTGCGGCTGGCGGCGGCGACGTCGATGCTGACGTTGTGCGATGGTGGGAGGTTCTCGGTACCTGGAAGTGGGCGATCATGTGCATCTTGCAGGCAAGCGTTCATCTCAGCGGCGCTACGCGCAGCCACGAACTTGCAGCGATTGGGCGTCGCGTGTGCGAGAACGAACACGACCTCTTCCTTGCGCTGGAGGATTGCTGGTGAGCCTCCACGGTGCGCCGTCGTCCGCCGAGCTGGTCGAAGCGGTCCGTGAGTGGCTCGAACGCGATGTGATGTCGTCGACCGAAGGGCGGCTGCGATTTCACGCCCGCGTTGCTGCCAATGTCCTTGCGACGGTCGAGCGTGAGCTTGAGGTCGGGGCTGAGCAGCACACCGCCCATGGTGAACGGCTCGCCTCGCTGGGCGTTGCCGACGACGCCGAGTTGGCCCGATCGATTCGTGACGGCGATCTCGACGATCGGCTAGACGAGGTGAGCGCAGTACTCCGTGCCGACGTGGACGCTCGATTGCGTGTTGCGAATCCAAAGTATCGGTCGTGAGTCATCAGGGGGACCATTCGGTCGCAGCTCGTTTGGTGGTCAGCTTCACGGTCTGACCGGCGGCGAGCTGGCCGCACGCTGCATCGATGTCGTTCCCACGGTTTCTACGTACGGTGGCGTTTGCGCCCAGCTCCTCGAGTCGATCGCGGAACTCGTGGACTCGCTTCAGTGGAGTGCCTCGAGTCGGATAGCCCGGAGTAGAATTGAGCGGGATCAGGTTGACGTGGGCGCTTGGCCGGAGCTTCCAGCACAATTCAGCGAGTTCCTCGGCGTCGGATCCGCGGTCGTTGACGCCGTCGATCATCGCCCATTCAAAGCTGACCCGCCGGTTCTTCACCTCGAGATACTCAGCGCAGGCGTCGAGCAGATCGTTGATCGGGTAGCGCTTGTTAATAGGCACGAGCTCGTTGCGTAGCTTGTCGTTCGCCGCATGGAGCGACACCGCTAGGTTGACCGGAAGCGGGAGGTCCTTCAGCGCTTGGATGCCGGGGATGATTCCGACCGTTGAGATCGTGATGTGGCGGGCAGACAATCCGATGTCGCCATGGATCCGGTCAGTGGCGGCCCAGACGCAATCGAGGTTGGCCATCGGCTCGCCCATCCCCATAAATACGATGTTGCTGACCCGGCGACCGCTTTTCTTAGCGCTTCGCGCTGCCCGCACGACCTGTTCGACGATCTCGCCGGTGGTTAGGTGGCGGGTGAATCCGGCCTGACCTGTTGCGCAGAACCCGCAGGCCATAGCGCAACCTGCTTGGCTGCTGACGCAGACCGTCGCCCGGTCGGGGTACAGCATTAGAACCGTTTCGATACGACTCCCACCGTCGAGCTCCCATAGGAACTTGACGGTGTCGCCCTTGTCGCTCACCGATTCGGCCACTAGGTCGAGCGCAAGCGGAAGCTCGCCATCAAGTCGGGCCCGCAGCGCTTTGGGGAGGTTGGTGATGTCCGCAGGGTCGGCGAGCTGTTCGTAGAGCCCCGCCCAGACCTGATCGAGTCGGTATCGGGGCTCATCGTCTAGCAGAACACCAAATTCATCGCGGGTGAGGTCGTAGCGAGTCGCAGTCCTGCCTGCACTCATGTTGCGAACTGCTCGGTGAGTTCGACGTACGCATCAATCCGGGCGCGAATGACGTCGAGGCTTGCGGTCCAGAACGCCTCGTCAGTGACATCGAGGCCGAACGCGGCTCCGAGCTCCTCGGCCGTGTCCATCCCGGCACGCGAGAGCAGCGTGTCATAGCCGCTGCGGAAGTTCTCGGGATCATCCCGATAGCGGGCGAAGAGCCCAAGGCCGAACAGCAAGCCGTAGGTGTATGGCCAATTGTAAAAGTGTGAACCGTAGTAGTGAGGCTTGAGCAGCCACATGTATGGATGCGCCGTCGACTGGTCGAGCCCGTCGCCGTACGCCTCGGCCTGAGCATCGGTCATCATCTCGCACAATTCATTGGCGCTGAGCGTGCGTCGCTGACGACGGGCGAATAGCTCGGTTTCGAACGTGAAGCGAGAGCGGATGTCGACGACCACCTGGTTCGAGCCCTGGAGATCGACGTCGAGGAGCGCAAGCCGGGCAGCCGCATACTCAGGGCCATCGAGTCGTGCAAGACCAGCTTCGACAACCAAGGTCTCGCAAAAGATCGAGGCTGTCTCGGCGAGCGCCATCGGAAGGCGCCGCTGAAGCGCCGTGCGTTCGGCGAGTGTGGTGTTGTGGTAGGCGTGTCCGAGTTCGTGGGCCGTGGTCTGTACCGACTCGGCCGATCCTGACCAGTTGAGGAGAACGAGTGAGCGGTCCCCGACGAACGGCATGCAGAACGCTCCGCCGGTCTTGCCGTCACGCGGTGCTGCATCGATCCACTTTTCGTCGACCGCGCGATCGACCAAACCGCCAAGCGTCGAGCTGAAGTCTCCGAACGCGGTCCGAACGACGTCGAGTCCCTCGGTCCACGACACTGCGCCCGAACCCATCGGCGCAGGTGCGACCAGATCCCACCAGGGGAGCGGGCCGTCGTGACCGTGCAACTTTGCCTTTGCCCGCATCCATCGGCGGAAATCGGGCAGCGAGGCCGATACGGCTGAGTGCATTGCATCGAAGGTTGTCCGGCCGACGCTGTTCGCGAACAGCGACGCGTCGAGCGGCGAATTCCACTCCCGGCGGCGGTTGACGATGTTCGCCTCGCCCTTGATGGCGTTCATCGCTGCCGCAACGGGCACCTCGATCGTTGGCCATATCTGGAGCTCGGCGTCGAACCCGGCGCGGCGGACCGCAGGATCAGGGTCAGTCGCCAGGCCACGGACTGCAGTGAGTGGCAGCGTTTCGGTGCTGTTGGGTAGGTCGACATTTGAGGAAAGCTGCGACGTCACCTCTCGTTGGAGTCGACCCCATGCTCCCGCTCCTGTGGTCGACAGCTCTGCGTACAAGTGCTCCTCAGCTTCCGACATTTGGTGATCGGCGCGCTCGGCGAGCCGACTGAGCGGTCCGAAGTGTTCAGCAGTCTCGGTGCTGACGCCGACAAGATCTATTAGATCAAAGGACCCGACCCAGTCTGCAAGTCGCGCCAGGAGGGGGCGCAATCGTGACTCGACCGGTTCGATTTCGCTCAGTTCGGCCTGAGCAGCGGCATTGCGGGAGTCGGACGACACCGATGCGTAAATGTAAGCGCCGAGCACGTCAAGGTCTGCGGCCACTCGGTTGTACCCGGCGATCACTGCGTCGGCGGCGGCCCCATCGTTGGCTGTTGGCGTTCGGTGCTCGGTCGCACGAATGTTGTGCTCGTCGAACAGCGTGATCAGTCGGTCGACGTTGGCGCCGACCCGTTCTTTCGCAGCGAGGAAGGAACGCGCTTCGAAGTTCTCGTGGACATCGGCAACGCTCCAAGTAGGCAACATCAGCAGGCTCCAAGTCGATCAGGGATTTGGCCGGGTCGATTCTCAACCTCGGTGACAAATGCTGCATTCGTCGAATGCAGCTCAAACCCGAGACGTCGGTACATCGCAACGGCTCCTTCGTTAGCGGCGTCGACGTAGAGCAGTGCGGTTGCGATGCCACTTGATGTCAGGTGGTCGAGTCCAGCCAGTGTCATCTCGGAGCCGAGTCCATGCCCATGGAAGTCGGGGTCGACTGCGATTACGTAGATCTCTCCGAGGTCTCCTTGATGATTTGGGTCGGCTAACTCATGGCCGTCGTGGTGCACTTTCGTCCAGCAGAATCCGGCGACGCTTCCGTCGAGTTCGAGTATCCGGAAGCCCTTCGGATCGAACCACGCCTCTTGCTGGCGTGTGCGGAAGGTCTCGAGAGTCCAGCCGCCCTGTTCGGCGTGGTCGGCGAACGCACGATTGTTTACCGACAACCACACCTCGTCGTCGGCGCCAGGGATAAACGCTCGCGTCTCGATGGTTGCGTGGCGCTCGGTCGGCAGCCCTCGCCGCATCTGATAGAGCGTTCGATTCTGCGTCATCCCTGCATCGTTGGCCAGCGCTCGGTGCGCGGACGTTGGTTCGTACACCCACCAGTTCACAAGACCGCCGCCTTCGGAACGCACCACGTCGAGCGCGGCATCCATAAGTTCGGGCCCGATCGTTGCCATCTCGTAACGGTGGTGGGGGTGAATCACGAGTTCGAATACGTGAGAGTTGTTGCCGGTCGAAACCTGGGCGTAGGCGACGGGATGCTCGTGGCCCGGCTCCCATGCGACCAGCCCTGCGAAGCCGTCATCGCCACCGCTTACGAGGTCTAGATAGAGGTGGTCCGAAAGCGGCCGACGACCGTCGGCTCGGGCTGCAGCATCGAGCAGCGACGTGACTTCGGCGATGTCGTTGTCGTGCATGTCGCGCTTGATCTCGAGGCACCTCACAACCGCACCGTATCGCTGCGTGGAGCGGGCGCCCGGTCTTGCAGTGACTCGTTCGTAGCGGTAGCGTCGCCATCTCCAGGTTCCCGCCAACCTGGATTGCGCGGCTGTCGGGATCCGCCTCCTGGCGCCGTGCCGTGCGACGGCCTCTCTTCGGGGAGGCCGTCGCCGAATTCTCTTGGCGTTATTGCTCAGCTTGCCGTCTTAATGGCGCGCAGCAACCCGCGCTCTGCGATTCTGATCTGACGTTCGGCTTCGTGGATTGCGCTGACGAAATCGTCGCGGTCGGTGCCGAGGTGGGCCTCGGCGAGAGCGGCGACGCGGGAGCGGTACTGCCCGATGTTGTCGGCGATCGTCGCCAATTCGTGAGCGGTTGACTCCGTCGATCCGGCCATGGAATCGACCGTACCGTCAAACCGCTCACGACGGTCGGTGACACCATCGGTAGCATTAGTTCTCGTGATTCCGGTTCGTGATGACCTACGCGCACTGAAGGGATACCATTCTCCCCAGGTTGAGGTCGATGTTCGGTTGAACACGAATGAGTCGCCCTTCTCGCCACCCGAGGGGTTTCGTGATGCACTCGCTTCCGAAATGAGTTGCGTGGACTGGAATCGATACCCCGACCGGTCGGCTTCGGCTCTTCGCTCCGATATCGCCTCATTGCACGGGTGTGATGCGGAGCAGGTGTTTGTGGCGAACGGCTCGAACGAGGTCCTTCAAACTGTCCTCCTTGCGTACGCCGGCCCGGGGCGAACCGTCGTCACGTTCGAGCCGACCTACCAGTTGCATGCTCAGATCGCGCGCGTTACCGGCGCCGCAGTGGTCGAAGGTGAGCGTGGTGAGGACTTCACGCTCAATCCGGCGGAGGTCGACCGGGTGCTCGAACGGGCTCAGCCGCACGTTGTGTTCCTGACGTCACCAAACAATCCAACTGGGCTAGTCGAGCCGCGTGAGCGAGTGGAGCAATTGCTTGCGTCGGCCTCGGGCCTTGTGGTTGTTGACGAGGCATATGCCCAATTCGCAGACTGGTCTGCGCTCGATATGGTCGAAGAGTCCGTGCCGCTCGTCGTCACTCGCACCTTTTCGAAGACCTGGTCTATGGCGGGCGCCCGGCTCGGCTACCTCGTTGGTCCAGCATGGCTAGTGGCCGAACTCGACAAGGTCGTGCTTCCGTACCATCTCGATGTGGCGAAGCAGCTCGCCGGCCGAGTGGCGCTGCGGTACGCCGACGACATGAATGAACGCGTGGCGCTGCTGGTCTCGGAGCGTGAACGGATGTCGAACGCACTGGGAGTGCTTCCGGTCGACGTGTTTGAGTCTGGTGCTAATTTCATTTTGTTCCGCCCGAATGTGACCGACGGGAAGTCTGTCTGGCGTGGCTTGGTTGATCGCAGCGTGCTTATCCGTGATTGCTCGAGCTGGCCCCGCCTTAACAATTGTTTGCGGGTGACTGTTGGAACGCCCGACGAGAACGATCGATTCCTCATCGCACTTGCTGAGACCCTCCTCCATAGCGGGCCTGCCGGCTCGACCGACACAGTGAAAGTCTGATCATGGCCCGCACCGCTTCGCGTACCCGCTCCACGAGTGAGACCTTGATTGAGGTCTCGATTGACCTTGATGGGAATGGCGTCACTGACATCTCCACGGGCATCCCGTTCTACGACCATATGCTCGACCAGATCGGCCGCCACGGGGGATTTGATCTGGTCGTAAAAGCTGAGGGTGACATCGACATCGACACCCACCACACGGTCGAGGACGTCGCGATCACTCTCGGCGAGGTGTTCGCGGATGCGCTGGGCGACAAGGCGGGAGTGCGACGCTTTGCGAGTGGGAGATATCCGCTTGACGAGGCGCTGATCGACATCGCTCTCGACCTGTCCGGCCGCCCGCACGTCGAATGGCACGTGGAAATCCCAGAATCGCTACCACTCGGCAGCCCGGCGTTCGATCCGCAGCTCGCCGAACACGCCGTCACGTCGTTCGCCACGGCGGCAAGTATCACGCTGCATGTCGAGTTGGTACGTGGCAGGAATACGCACCACATCGTCGAAGCGACCTTCAAGGGGCTGGCGCGCGCATTACGTGACGCCGTTCGCATCGAGGACGCCGCAGGTGTGCCATCAACGAAAGGCGTTCTGTGACGGATGAGCGCGCCCCTTTGATTGCTGTTCTCGACTACGGGATAGGAAATCTGCACTCCGCACAGAAGGCACTCGAGAAGGGCGGCGCAGACGCGCGGCTGACGCGTGACACGGGACTGATAGCCGATGCGGCAGGTGTGGTCCTTCCGGGTGTCGGCGCGTTCGGCGCATGCATGGACGCGCTCAGGTCGGCAGGTCTTGAGGAACCGGCCTGCGATGCGGTTGCATCGGGTCGCCCGTTCCTCGGAATCTGCGTTGGGATGCAGATGCTGTTTACCGCTTCGCACGAGAACCCGGCCGTGGCCGGGCTCGACGTCATCCCTGGCATAGTCACGTGGATCCCACCCGGGCCGAAGATCCCGCAGATGCAGTGGAATCGTCTTGACATCATGATGCCTGACGACCCGATGTTGAAGGGTCTCGGGGACGACGCGTGGCTCTATTTTGTTCACTCGCTCCACGGTGTTCCCAACGATCCTTCGGTGGTTGCCGCGACTATTGAGTACGGCACCACGCTGAACGCCGCCTTCCGTCTTGACAACGTGTTCGCCGCTCAATTCCACCCTGAGAAGTCGAGTCGGCCGGGGCTCGCAATCCTCGCCAATTTCGTCCAGAACTGCACCGGAGCAAGAGAGTCTCGATGATTGAGCTGTATCCGGCGATCGACCTCCGAGGTGGCCACGTGGTCCGGTTGCGTCAGGGTGACTACGCCGATGAGACCGTCTACGGTGACGATCCGGTTGCTGTTGCACGGGGTTTTACTGAGGCGGGTGCCACGTGGATCCACATCGTCGACCTGGATGCCGCAAAGTCCGGCGACCCCGTTAACCGACCGATCATCCAGTCTGTGGCCCAGGCAGTCCGCTCGACCGCGAAGGTCCAGACCGGGGGCGGGGTCCGTTCGCTTGATGACGCCCGGCAGCTTGCCGATGCCGGAGTGGCTCGCGTTGTTATGGGTTCGGCGGCGGTCGCCGACCCTGCCCTCGTTGTTGCGGCGTCCGTGGTCGTCCCTGTCGCAGTCGGCCTTGATCACCGCAACGGTGAGGTGTCGGTGCACGGGTGGACGCAGGTCAGCGGACTTCAGCTTGATGACGCCTACGGACTGTTTCCGACGGCGGCGGTCTTCGTGATCACCGACATCGGTCGTGATGGCATGCTTGAAGGTCCTGATGTCGAGGGGCTGACGCGTTCGGCTGAGCTTGCAGGCGCACCGGTCATCGCCAGCGGGGGAGTTGCAGATCTTGCCGACATCGAACAACTTGCTGTGATTGATGGTCTTGGGGGCGTTATCACCGGCAAGGCGCTTTACGAAGGCCGGTTCACTGTCGCTGAAGCGTTGGGCGTGTTGTCATGAAGACGGCTCGCGTAATCCCGTGTCTCGACGTGACTGCGGGTCGCGTCGTAAAGGGCACCAACTTCGTCGACCTGCGCGATGCGGGCGACCCTGTCGAGTTGGCCGCACGGTACGACCTGGAGGGCGCGGACGAGCTCGTCTTCCTCGATATCACAGCGTCGAGTGACAACCGTCAGACCACCGTCGAAATGGTCCGATCCGTTGCCGAGCAGGTGTACATCCCGTTCACGGTGGGCGGTGGAATCCGGACGCTCGAGGATGCCCGTACCATGTTGCAAGCGGGTGCCGACAAGGTCAGCGTCAACACCGCCGCGGTCGAGCGACCGCAGTTAATCTCAGAGATCTCCGCAGTGTTCGGCAATCAGTGTGTGGTTTGCGCCGTCGACGCCAAGCGGCGGACCGACAACCTCGAAGACGGGTGGGAGGTGTACCTGCACGGTGGTCGCACGCCGACCGGCATCGACGTAGTCGAGTGGGCTACGCGAGCGGTGGAGTCGGGGGCGGGGGAGTTGCTGCTGACGTCGATGGACCGCGATGGGACGCGAGAAGGCTTCGACATCGAACTGACCCAAACAATTGCTAACGCGGTCAACGTGCCGGTTATTGCAAGCGGCGGCGTCGGCACCCTCAACCATCTGGCAGATGGAGTGCAGCGTGGAGGTGCCGATGCCGTCCTGGCGGCGTCAATCTTCCATTTCGGCGAGTTCACCGTTGCCGAAGCGAAGACAGTGATGGCCGACGCTGGAATCGCAGTTCGCCCTGCCTGACGCCGAGGGGAGGCCAAAGATGCGGCGCGCGCTTTCGGGTGGTGTGGGCTGTGTGGTTTACGGTACGAGAAATGATGAATGAATCGGTTTTGACAGAGCGACGCGACAACGGTGTGCTCGTATGCCACATTGATGACGGCAAGGCCAACGCCCTGTCGAGTGAAATCATCGCAGGTGTTCTGGCAGCGATCGACGAAGCCGAGTCCGACGACACGATCAGTGCACTGGTGATCCACGGTCGCGAAGGCAAATTCAGTGCCGGATTTGACCTCACGGTCATGCGGTCAGGTGATGTGGCGACGATGTCAAAACTAGTGTCGGACGGCGGTGAACTCGTCCGACGTCTCTACGGATCGAGCGTACCTGTCGTGGCGGCATGCACCGGGCACGCCCTGGCCGCTGGTGCGCTCGTTCTGCTCGGCTGTGATGTGCGCGTCGGTGCTGACATCGACTGCAAAATCGGCCTGAACGAGGTTGCCATTGGCATGGTGCTACCCGACTGGGCCTTTACAATCGCCGTTGCTCGACTGAGCAACCGCCATCTGCAGCGCTCGGTCGCTACGGCACGGATCACCGACGCAGCTTCCGCCGTTGATGTCGGTTACCTGGATGAAGTAGTCGCCGCAGGGGACGTGCTCGACACCGCTGTGGCGCGTGCCGCCGATTTCGCGGCGCTTCATCCCGGCGCCTACAGCGGAACCGTTCAGAAGCTCCGTGGCGACGTGATCTCCGCAATGGCCGACGAGATCGCCGCCGACCGGGCGGCGGGCGCGATCCCGACGGCCTGATCCCGACGGTCCCACGCCGCCCCGGGTTGGCTACCGTCGACGCCATGGCTCAACCAACCGTCAATGCGAACATGGAATACCGCCGCCTCGGCAACAGCGGCCTGCGGGTCAGCGTGCTGAGTTTTGGCAGCTGGGTAACGTTCGACACCCAAATCGACAACAACGCTGCAATCGAGTGCATCGCCGCCGCTGGAGATGCGGGCTGCAACTTCTTTGACAATGCCGAGGCGTACGCCGGCGGGAAGAGCGAAGAGATCATGGGGCACGCGCTGCGCGAGCTCAGCTGGCCTCGCTGGTCATACGTGCTGACCACGAAGATCTACTGGGGAATCCACGGTGAGGTTCCCAACATGCGCAACACCCTTAACCGCAAATATCTAATGCATGCGATCGACGGGTCGCTCGAGCGGTTTCAGCATGACTTCGTCGACGTGTTGTACTGCCACCGTTCGGATCCGAACACACCGATCGAAGAGACGGTGCGGGCGATGAGCGACATCATCGACGCAGGCAAGGCGCTCTACTGGGGGACCAGCGAATGGTCGGCCGATGAGATCCGGGCGGCGATCGAGATTGCTGACCGTCGCAACCTCCATGCGCCAATCACCGAACAGAGCCAGTACAACTTGCTTGAGCGCAAGAGGGTTGAGCGCGAGTACGGTCGCCTAACCGTCGATTATGGCTACGGCAACACCATCTGGAGCCCACTCGCTTCTGGCCTGCTGACCGGCAAGTACAAGGACGGGATCCCCGAAGATTCGCGAGGAGCGCTTTCCGGTTACGAGTGGCTTCAGGACCGGCTATCCGATCGCGATGCGATCGCACGCGTCGAAAGGCTCCGACCGATCGCCGAGCGACTCGACTGTTCGATGGCACAATTGGCTCTTGCTTGGGCGACTAAGCACGAGATGGTCTCGTCGGTGATCACCGGAGCATCCAAGGTCTCCCAGGTGGTCCAGAATTTTGAGACCGTCGATGTGATCCCGCGCATCACGGCCGAGGTTAAAGAGGAGATCGAGGCGGCCATCGGTCGCTGAGCCACGCTGTCACTCTCGTCGCAACGGCACCGGATCGGCCGGCGAAGAAGTGGTCGGACACGTCGATTACTGCGAATTCTGCATCGCTCCAGGATTCGACGATCGGTCGCACCACATTAGGTGGTGCAAACTGATCGAAAGTCGGCGTGAGGACGAGCATCGGAACGGCAACTTGCGGCTCGATGTTGATGTGCCCGAGCGGCGGCGCGATCAGAACTTTGGCGGCCAGATCAGCGCAATCGAGCGCAAGCACTATCAAAGCGCCAAATGAATAGCCGCAAGCGATCCGGGGAACGCCTGGCACCAGCCGTTCGATCTCCGCAAGCGCAGCCAGCGCATCAAGCCGTTCTCCGGCGCCGTCGTCGAAGTCGGCGCGGAAGTCGAATCTGAGTGCAGCGACACCAACAGTCGGCAGTTTCCGATACAGGGCGTCGACAACGGGATCGAAGCGAGTACCGCCGTACTGTGGATGCGGGTGGCATACGATCGCTGCGGCGTGGCATTCGGTCGGAACAGTGAGATCGCCGACGATCGAAACACCATCGGCGGCAGCGAACCGCAGCACACTTTCGTCGCGAGCGCTCATGGCAACCGACGGTACCCTGCGCAGCAATGTCAGATCTCGACGACAAGCTCCCGATCAAGATGCTCAACGATCGTGTGCTGGTGAGCACCTCGGACGATGGAGAACGCAAATCATCCGGCGGAATTCTGATCCCGGCGACTGCCGAGATGGCGAAACGTCTGGTGTGGGCCACCGTGGTGGCCCAGGGTCAAAACGTGCGCTCGTGCGAAGTCGGTGACAAGGTCCTGTTCAGTCCCGACGACCGCTACGAGGTTGAGGTCCAAGGCGACGATTACATCATGCTGCGCGAGCGCGAACTTCATGCGGTGGCAGCGGAGCGTATCGAAGCGTCCACCGGCCTGTATCTCTGACCTCGCCGAACTGCCGTGTGGCACTTCGGCAGTTAGCGCCGAAGAAAGCGCAACATAAAGCGTGAGCGCGGTCGGGACGACGGTTCGTAGGATGACCGGATGACTGAGGGGATCACAATCGAAGCGACCAGCGAGCAGTTAGCCGGACTCAAATACAACGGCGACGGTCTGATTACCGCCATAGCGCAAGACGTTGAGGACGGTGAGATTTTGATGCTTGCATGGATGAACGCCGAGTCGCTGAAGATGACGCTCAAGGAGGGTCGAATGGTCTACTGGTCACGCAGTCGTCAGGAGCTGTGGCGAAAGGGCGACACGAGCGGTGATTGTCAGTTTGTCCGCGAGGCGTATTTTGACTGCGATGCCGACGCGCTGCTGTTCAAAGTCGAACAGAAAGGTGCGGGTGCCTGCCACACAGGCGCGCGTAGCTGCTTCTTTCAGCCGTTCGGATGAGATTTCGCCCCTCCCGTGAGGAGTTCCACCAACACGCCGCAGAGCACAACGTGGTTCCGGTCTGGACGGAGCTACTGGCTGACCTCGAGACCCCAGTTGCGGCCTACAGCAAGTTGGTCGGCGACGGACCCGGTTTCCTGCTCGAATCGGTCGAGGGCGCCGAGCGGTGGGCACGGTTTTCCTTCGTCGGTCGCAATCCATCGGCCACCCTGGTGCTCCGGGGCAATCACGTCGAACTCGATGGTCCGCTTCCGGAAGGGATCCCGACCGATCAGGGGATCCTCGCAGCGATGGAGGCCCTGCTGGGGCAGTACACCAGCCCGGTCTTTGACGACCTGCCACCTCTCCACGGCGGCATGATGGGCTTTCTTGGCTACGACGTGATCCGTGAAGTTGAGCACCTCCCTGACACACCAGTCGACGACCGGGACTACCCCGACGCTGTGATGTCGGTGATCGGTTCCCTCGCTGCGTTCGACCATTGGCGCCAGCGTGTGTACCTGATCGAGAGCGTGCGCACCCTCGGGATGGATGCCGCCGATCTCGATGGTGCCTACGACGCAGCTGTCAGTCGAGTCGAGCGGGCTGTCAGCGACCTTGCGCAGCCCCTCGCGTACACCCCGGTCGAACCGCCCACCTCCGACGACAACCTGCCGACGCTCGGATCCACGATGGGTGACGGCGCATATCAACGTGCAGTAAACGTCGCAAAGGATCATGTGGTCGCCGGCGACGTTTTTCAGGTTGTGCTCGCCCAACGCTACGACCTTGAACTGGACGCAGACCCGTTCGACGTTTACCGCGTGCTGCGCCAAGTAAATCCTTCGCCGTACATGTACTTCGTCAGGCATCCAGAGTTGACGATTGTTGGCTCATCGCCCGAACCGATGGTGCAGTTGCTCGACCGTAAGGTCATCTCCCGCCCGATCGCAGGTACTCGACGGCGGGGACGAACCGACGAACACGATCGGCGCATGGCGGCGGAACTCATCGAACATCCGAAGGAACGGGCCGAACACGTGATGCTCGTTGATCTGGCACGCAATGATGTCGGCCGCGTCGCAAAATTCGGCACGGTTACCGTTGACGAACTGATGACCCTTGAGCGGTACAGCCACGTGATGCATCTAACGTCTCAGGTGTCGGGTGATCTGGTCGACGGCCTGGGACCAATCGATGTTCTCCGGGCCACCCTCCCGGCAGGAACGGTCAGTGGAGCACCCAAGGTTCGCGCTATGGAAATAATTGACTCGCTGGAGCCGGTCAAGCGCGGACCATACGCGGGTGTCGTCGGCTACGTCGACTGGTCGGGCAATCTCGACACGGCGATTGCGATCCGGACGATGTTCATCACCGGTGACGGCACGACCGCAAGTCTCCAGGCGGGCGCCGGGATCGTCGCTGATTCCGAACCCGACGACGAGGACCTTGAGTGTCGGAACAAGGCGGCGGCTCTGCTGGCAGCGATTCCCGCGGCCCGGCGGATGACCGCAGCCCGGCGAGACTCCGGAACGCCTGCCTAAAACAGCAACACCAACACAAAAATCGGTGACACCAGCGCAAAGGCGAATCCGGTGACGACTGCCAGTGCCATTAACCCTGGGAACGTTGTCAGGGAACGAAGTGCCATGGACAGTTCGGGTAGGTTCAATTCTTGCTGGTCGACACCGTCGCGCATCGAAGAGAACTGGCGTGAGACGGCAACGATGCTTTCATCGGCGGACACCTCGGTGGCCTCGACGGCATCGATAACGGTTCTCTCGGCGTCGCCGTCAGCCCCGATGAATCGTCGTAGTTCACCGGTGAGCTTGTCGCTTTTCCGGCGAACCTTCAAGAGGCGCCATATTGCGAGCAGTGCCGAACCGATTCCGGCAGCGATGCCGATCGTACCGAGCAGTAGCCATGCGGAACGGGCTCCATCGTCGAGCGCAGCGAGGCCGAGCAAGAAGCTTCCGACACTGGTGACGAACACAAAAATCAGAACGCCCCCGGCGAGCGCATTGGCGCGTCGAAGCAGCCCGAGCAGACCGTCAACCGCTCGATCGGTGAGCTGATCGAGCGGTTGACGGTTGTCGTCGGGACCGTTGATCGAGTCGGGGGAAATGGCATCGTCGTCGTTCATGTCGTTCGCAGTGTGCCACGGCAGACTGGCGGTGTGAACACCGACAACGCCGTGACCGAGACCGCCGCCTTCATCGACGACCGCGCTCGCGATGTGATCACCGTGTCAGGCGCCGACGCCCAGACCTACCTTCAGTCGCAGATCGCACAGGAGGTTCGCGATCTCGCAGTGGGAACTGCGCGATGGACGCTAGTGCTCGATCCAACCGGAAAAATCGACGCGTTGGCCCGGCTCCGGCGGACATCCAACGACGAGTTCGTGCTCGACACCGATGCCGGTTTCGGTGCGGCACTGCTGGCTCGGATCAACCGATTCAAGATCCGCGTCGAGGCCGAGACGAGCCTCGCTGAGGCCGTCGCTGAGGCGCCGTCTGCCGAACACGAACGTCGCCGGATCGGTGCCGGCTGGCCTCGCATGGGCTCGGAGATCGAGCCCGGGTCGACGATTCCGGCCACGACGGGTGTGGTCGTGCTCACGGTGAACTTTGAGAAGGGGTGCTACCCCGGTCAGGAGTTAGTCGAGCGGATGGACTCGCGCGGCGCCGATGCCCCCCGCTCGTTGCGCGTGATCGAGGTCAACGACTGTGCAGCGGTCGGTGATTCTCTACACGGCGCCGACGGCAGCAACGTCGGAACGGTGACCAGCGTCGCCGACGATGATGGCGTTGCTCTTGCATACATCAAGCGTGGTGTCGACCTCGGCCGCACCCCAGCTCACTTCGCCTGACTTTTGATCAAAAATCGTCCGGCCGACGCCATTCGCTGTAATCCGGGTTCACGGACATTCCGGCAATCACGATGCTGGATATGACGAGGTGTCGGGTATCGACCAGCGTGCGCTGCGAGGTCGTTGGGAAAGTTTCAAGTCTGGAGCGGTCAGGTAACAGGTGTCAGGGACCGGCGGATTGCAACCACTGAAGGGTGCGATCGGACGTTGGAGAGTTCGGGTGCTCGGTCGATCGTCGTGGCGAGTCCAGCCGCCGAGGTGCCGACGTCAGCGCCTGTCTGCAGCCAGCCGATTGCGGTGGCCTGATCACCGAGAGCAGCTGCCGCCCGCGCAACGATCGCTGCGCTCAGCGTATTCGGGGTGCGATCGAATGATCCGGCGGCGTAGTGCGCGGCGTCGTCGTAACGCCTCGTGGTCAGCAGCAGGTGAGCAAGTACGTACTCGTTGCCCGGGTCGCCGTAGGGGAGCGGATTGGGGAGTAAGTCAATGAGAGCCGCTGCTTCGGTTGCGGTGAGCGTGAGGTCGGGAACGCCCGCTGCCGGTTGCGGATGGCTCAGCGCTGCCAACAGCATACGGCGGGCCCTCGCTTGCTTGTCGGCCTTGAGCGCAGTGACTGCGTCGTCCCAGACCGAGCGCGGTGCTTTCTGGGGTTTTCCTGCGTTAAGCATCTGCAGCTGGGTGACGAGCAGGAACCCAATGAACAGAACGAAGCCGCGATACCCGGTTCCAACCATCACCACGGCACCGGTGAGGGTCGCAGCGATCGAAAAGTAAAGCATGTATCGCCTGGCTCGTCCCGGAACAAGTCGATCGAGTCCGTACATGACGATGTTGCCGCCGTCGAGGGGAAGCACAGGGATGAGGTTCATCGCGCCGATCGCCGGCCCAGCCCACCAGATCGCCGCCGCAGCAGGTGAACTCGGTGACGATGACGGCTCGATGGGGTTTACGCCCATTGCAATTAGCACTGCAACGCTGGTCCCGATGTGGACGAAAGGGCCAGCAAATGAGATCCACGCCTGTTCCGCCCGGGTGAGTTCGCGGGTCGGCGTGTACGACGCGTAGCCGGCCAGAAACCCGAGTGAAATCTCCGCGTGTGCGCCGGTCCGTCGAGCAGCGACCGCGTGTCCGAGTTCGTGGATCAGGGTGAGCACGGCTAGCGATCCTGCGAGCCAAAAACCAAACGGGCTCCGATACAGGAACACGATCAGCGCCATGAACATAACGAAACCCGACTGGACCCTCACGTCGAAGCCAAGCAATCGGAACATCCCGCCAGGCTAGGAGGGTCGAGAAGCCGTCCGCATTCAAGTCACGGGCATTGACAGGGGCTCTATGCTGCCCTGCGGTATGTCTTACGTATTTAGCTTCGACCACAAGCACCGCCGTCCTCCAATGGAGTACAAGGACCTGCTCGGCGGAAAGGGAGCCAATCTTGCGGAGATGACCTCGGTTCTTAGGCTTCCTGTCCCCCCAGGCTTCACGATCTCGACCGATGCCTGTCGCGACTATATGGACACTGGTTGGCCCGACGGACTCGATGACGAGATTGCGGCTCAGGTCTTCAAGCTCGAAATGGAGATGGGTCGCAAGCTCGGTGATCCGCATGATCCGTTGCTGGTGTCGGTGCGCTCTGGCGCCAAATTTTCGATGCCGGGGATGATGGACACCGTCCTAAACCTCGGCCTCAACAACGAGAGCGTCGAGGGCCTCGCGGCGGTCACGAACAACGATCGCTTCGCGTATGACTCGTATCGTCGTTTCATCGCGATGTACGGCCGCATCGTGCTCGGTGTCGACGGCGAACTGTTTGAAACACCGCTGGAAGCAGCCAAGGTCAAGCTTGGAACGACAAACGACGCGGATCTCGACGTCGGTGTGTTGAAGGGCTTGTGCGCGATCTATCTCAAGGCCGTCAAGAAGGCGACAGGTGAGGAATTTCCGCAGCGGCCGAGTTTGCAGTTGCGTGGCGCTGTTGAGGCCGTCTTTGCGTCCTGGGATGGTGCCCGAGCGATCGCTTACCGCGTCCGCGAGAAGATCAGCCACGACCTCGGTACGGCGGTCAACGTCCAGGCCATGGTTTTCGGCAACCGCGACGACAGTTCGGCCACGGGCGTCGGATTCACGCGAAACGCTGCGACCGGAGAGAACAAACCGTACGGCGACTTCCTCATCAATGCGCAGGGCGAAGACGTGGTGGCGGGAATCCGCAACACCGAGACTCTCGACGAGATGAAACGTGCTTTCCCCGAGATTTACAGGGATCTGCTTGACATCTTCATTCGTCTCGAAGCGCATTACACCGACATGTGCGACACCGAGTTCACCATCGAGCAGGGGAAGCTCTGGATGCTGCAGACTCGGGTCGGTAAGCGCACCGGTGCCGCCGCACTGAAAATGGCCGTTGAAATGACCAAAGGCACGAAGGACGGCATGGGAGGCCGGTGGCAGATCAGTAGGGATGAGGCGGTCCTGCGTGTAACCGAGGAGCACCTCGACTCCGTGCTCCACCCCCAATTCGCCAAAGCCGGCAAAACGCTGACCAATGGGCTCGGCGCTTCGCCAGGTGCCGCAGTGGGCAAGGTGTACTTCACCGCTGACGACGCAGTCGATGCCGATGAGCGCGGCGAACCCGTCGTGCTTGTTCGGAGCGAGACGAGTCCCGAGGATGTGCACGGCATGATGGTTGCCCAGGGCATCTTGACCGCTCGCGGTGGTCTCGTCAGTCACGCAGCTGTCGTGGCGCGTGGCTGGGGTACGCCTGCGGTCGTGGGCGCCGAGGAGATCAAGATCCACGGCAAACAGTTCATCGTCGGCGACGTGGTCGTCGAGGAGGGCGACGAAATCTCACTCGACGGCACCACTGGCACTGTTGTGCTTGGAGCGATGGCTATGGAAGACGCTAAGCCGCCGGCTGAGTTTGATGTTCTGTTGAAGTGGGCCGACCGGATCCGCAAGGGAAAGCTCGCCGTGCGGGCCAACGCCGACACCGGTGAGGATGCGACGAATGCTCGCGAACTCGGCGCCGAGGGCATCGGTCTCTGCCGGACCGAGCACATGTTCCTTGCTCCGGACCGGCTCCCGATTGTTCGCGAAATGATCCTTGCGTCGACTGCGAAGCAGGAAGCAGCGTCGCTCGAAAAGCTGCGTCAGGCCCAAGAGGCTGACTTCACCGAAGTCCTCGACGCAATGGATGGTCTGCCCGTGACGATTCGTCTGCTCGATCCGCCCCTCCACGAGTTCCTTCCCTCCGTTGAGGAGTTGAGGGTAAAGCAGGCCGAGAAGGGCAGGCTCACCAGGAAAGACGAGAGCATGCTTGAAGCTGCGGAGGCCTGGGCAGAGCACAATCCCATGATCGGTACCCGTGGCGTTCGCCTTGGTGTGATCAAGCCAGGCCTCTACGCAATGCAGGTGCGGGCGCTGCTCGCTGCCGCAGCGAAGCTTCGCGACGACGGCAAGAAGCCGATTGTCGAGATCATGATCCCGCTTACGGTCACTCGCGAAGAGCTCGCCCTCGCACGCAGCTGGGTCCAAGAAGAAATCGACGCGGCGCTTGCCGGGATGAAGAAGAAGCCGGTCATTACAATTGGAACGATGGTCGAGACCCCGCGAGCGGCGATTCGTGCCGACGAACTGGCTGAAGTGTCGGACTTTTTCAGCTTTGGTACGAACGACCTGACTCAGCTGACTTTCGGATTTAGCCGAGACGACGTCGAGAGCCGGATGATGCCGGCCTACCTCGAGCAGGGACTGCTTAAGCGGAATCCGTTTGACACCATCGATCAAGACGGCGTTGGAGACCTCGTGCGCATCGGTGCTGAGCGGGGTCGGGCGACGAAGCCAGGCTTGAAGCTCGGTGTTTGCGGTGAGCATGGCGGCGACCCAGAGTCGATCGACCTCTTCTACCGTGCCGGTCTTGACTACGTGTCATGCAGCCCGTTTCGGGTGCCGATCGCTCGCCTGAGTGCCGCTCAGGCGATCCTCAATAACGCCTGATTGACCTCGCTATTTTCGGGCATGATGGAGGAGTGATGTCTTTCATGTCCGGAATGCTGGCTGAGAGCGGGCGCAAGTCGAACTTTGCAGACATCGACGTTGCTGGATGGCAGTGGGCTGTTCTCCTCGGCCTGATCGTCTTAATGCTCCTAGTCGACCTACTTGTCGTTCACAAAGAAGCGCACGAGGTGTCGACTAAGGAGGCTGCGATCGAGTCGGCTGTCTGGATCACCGTTGGCGTTGCGTTTACGGGTGTTGTTTGGTGGTGGTTCGGGTCGCAGGCCGGCGGCGAATACATCTCCGGGTATCTCATCGAAAAGAGTCTGAGCGTCGACAACGTTTTTGTCTGGGCTTTGATCATGGGGTACTTCGCTGTACCGCAGCGATATCAACACCGGGTTCTGTTTTGGGGCATCTTTGGGGCGTTGGCGCTCCGTGCTGTTTTCATCTTCGCCGGTGTTGCGCTGATCGAACGGTTCGACTGGATTCTCTACGTCTTCGGGGCGTTCCTGCTGTACACGGCCGGCAAGCTCATCTTCACCGACAACGATCATGTGGATCCGGGCAACTCCAAGTTCTTGAAGTTCGTCAACCGCTTCGTCCCCTCGACCGATGAGTACGACGGGCAGAGGCTGTTCACCAAGAAGAATGGCAAACGGCTGGCTACCCCGCTGTTTGCGGTGCTGATGCTGGTCGAGGCGACCGACGTCGTATTCGCCGTCGACTCCGTGCCCGCAGTGCTGGCCGTCTCGAATGAGCAGTTCATCGTTTTTGCCTCGAATGCGTTCGCAATACTTGGGCTTCGGGCGTTGTACTTCCTGCTAGCCGACATGCATTCACGGTTCACGTATCTTCAGGAGGGGCTGGCGATCATCCTCGCATTCGTCGGCGTCAAAATGATTATCGCCGAGTGGTATCACATCCCGACAGGGCTTTCGTTGGGCATCATCGCAATTGTGCTCACCGCATCAATCGGTTTTTCTCTTAAGGATGCACGTCGTGCTGAACGAGAGGCCAAGTTGGTCGAGTCGGCGTTCGACGACACAAGTGAGTGAGATGCGCCGGTCGCAGCCGCACGCCATGCGTTCACACAAACTGGGGTGCTGCGAGCGGAGTCAACTGCTGTTCAGTGGTGAATTCCAAGTCCCCGGACTCCGTGAGGTCAAATCGTCGGCTCGGGTGAGGGCCAGCACAGAGCCACGTTGCGAAGCGCTCAGCGTCGAGTGGCCGTGACACTGCGTAACCCTGAGCGACGTTGCACCCGAGGTCGTGAAGTTGCTGGAGAACTTGCTTGCTCTCGACACCTTCAGCCACCACTTCAAGTCCGAGGTTGTGCCCGAGGGCAATTGTCGACCGGACGATGACTTCATCCTGCTGGTCGATCAACATGTTCACGATGAAGCTCTGGTCGACTTTTAACTCGCTGACTGGAAGTTGGCGCAGATCTTTGAGCGACGAGTACCCCGTACCGAAATCGTCGATCGCCAGATGCACACCGAGTTCGTGGAGCTCCTGAATCGTCGAGCGGGAGCGGTAAGCCTCGATGGGCAATGAGGACTCCGCAATTTCGAGCGTGAGCGATCCGGGGTTCACCCCGTGTTGCGACAGGTAATGGCCAACCCGCGCGGCGAGGTTCGCATCGAGGAGGTCGTGCGTCGACAAGTTGACCGACAATGAGAGTTGATGGCCGGTGTTGTGAAAGTGGCGGAGCTCGACTATGCCTTGGGCGAGCACGGTGTCAGTCAACTGCTTGATCAAGCCGGTGTCCTCGGCAATCCGGATGAAATCTTTTGGAGGCACAGACCCGCGGGCATGGTGATTCCAACGCGCGAACGCTTCGGCGCCTGTGATGAGGCCAGTGGCTAGATCTAGTCTCGGTTGGTACGCCACAGAGAGTTCTCCATCGTCAAGTGACCGACGGAGGTCGCCGAGCATCGAGAGTCGAGCGGGAGTTCGTCGGTCTAGCTCGGAGCGGAAGACCTCGACGCCGGCATGCCGTGACTTGGCGTTGTACATGGCAATGTCGGCGTGTCGCAGTGCAGTCTCTGGGTCCGAGGCGTTCGCTGAGATTTCGGCAATCCCGATGCTGGCTGTAACGACGAGTTGGAGCCCGTTGAGTGTTACCGGCTGAGCCGCTGCGTCGACGCACGCGTGGGCGAGTTGGATGACGTCGTCTTCGGAGTGTCCAACGGTGACGACGGCAAATTCGTCACCAGCGAGTCGTGCCAAAAAGTCGGTTGGGCCGAGCTGGTTCGTGATGCGTCGCGTGAACTCGATGAGCAATTCGTCACCAGCATGATGCCCGAGCGTGTCGTTCACTTCCTTGAAACGGTCGAGGTCCATCATCATCACGTACCGGTTTTGCTGGTCGACGTTTTCGATGCTTGCGGCAGCGAGATGTCGCTGCAAGGTCGTCCGGTTTGGCAGACCGGTGAGTGCATCGTGCCTGGCTTCGTACTGCATCTGACGATGCAGCAGGCTCCGTCGGAGGCTCTCAGCGAGATGATCTGCCAGGCTTCGTGCGCGGTCGACGTCGCAGGTTTCGAATTCGGTCGTTGAGGGGTTCTGCCGAGTCATAATCACGACACCCATAGTTCCGATGTCATCGTTAACCCGTGCAGCAAGTGCGTGATCGCAGCCAGCGAAACCAGTGAAGCCTGATGCGGCAAGCTCCGCACCCGTCAGGGCTACTACCGATGCGTCGTGGATGAGGCTCAGCCAGTCGGCCGATGTCATCTCATGCGCGATCTGCGGGGAGTCGTCTGTGGTAAAGACCTGAGTCTCTGCGCCCGCAGCAACGACGGCGAGTAGCGCGAAGTCTGCGCGAAGAATTCGAGAAGCTTCGGAGATCGCCATCTCTCCGATTTCTTCGAGATCTAGTGACCGACCGATTCGCCCTGCGAATCCGTGGATGGCACGGAGGTCTTTGAGTTGCTGTTCGAGCCGCCCATGTCGGCGCATCAGATACCACAACGCAGTAACGGGAACGGCGGTGAGCAGGGTCAAGGTCAAAGCGACCCAGAACAGAGCTAGGGGTGCACCTGACGTTGTTGCATTCATGATGAACACCCAAACAGCCTCCAACGTCGCGCTGTCGGAGCCGCTGCTGCGGCGTTTTCGCGAGAGTGAAGGCTTTTGCCCTCCGGTGGTTGCAATGTCACTTCAGTGTGCTCCTGAAAGAAGCCATCGGCCGCAACTCAGGAAAACTTGAAGGAATTAGGCCGGTTTTATTGGGCGAGTGGAGTCACTTCAGGGGATTCTGCCCCTGTGTGCGCCGCCCCAGCAGGCCGTCAACATGCACGCAATGACGTCACCGGTGTCACCGATGTCCGATGCAACGCTGGCGTATCGCTTTGTGAACCGTGCGTAGCGGCTGCGTTGCCTGCCAGGTCGGCATGAACGGAATTTGCTCTGGCTTACGTGTTCGAGCCTCCGATCAACTGGGTTGTCCGGTGCGCAGTGCCTTGTACTGGCCAAGCGTCAGGTCTGCGTGCACGCAGGCTCTTCATGTGAGCGCCGGGTGCAGCGCCGTCAGGGTTCCAAATGCCGTCGCGACGTAGCGGGCAGGCCGAATCGGTGCAACTAGCCTTGCGGCATGGGCATAGCGGACGATGACATCGACAAGATCCGTTCCACGGTGTCGATCGTTGATCTCGTCGGCGGGTACGTCGCGCTTAAGCGTGTTGGGCGCAACTGGTCAGGTTTGTGTCCGTTCCACGCCGAGAAGTCGCCGTCGTTCTATGTTCGAGAAGAAACCGGGCGTTACAAATGCTTTGGCTGCGACAAGGGTGGCGACGTCTTCACGTTCGTTCAGGAGATTGAACACACTGATTTCCCTGGATCGGTGGAGCACCTCGCCGCCAAGGCAGGGATTTCGCTCAACTACACAACGACGGGCCAGTCGAAGGAGCGGGCCAAGCGCAAGAAGTTGACGCAGGCGATGGGCGATGCCGTCGAGTGGTACCACGAGCGCCTCCTTAGCGACCCGGATGCGCGGGCCGCCCGGGACTACCTACGTCAACGTGACCTGCACGGAGACGTAGCGCGTCATTTCAAGCTCGGGTGGGCCCCTGACGATTGGGATCTGCTCGCACGGGAGCTCGGCCAACCTACCGATGTGCTTCAGGACGTGGGTCTCGCATTCCGCAATAGGAGGAACCGCATGCAGGACGCGTTCCGCGCTCGAGTTATGTTTCCGATTTTCTCCGAGTCGGGTGAGGCGCTTGCGTTCGGTGGGCGGGTTCTTCCAGGCTCGGACGACCCGGCAAAGTACAAGAACAGTTCCGAGACGCCGATCTATACGAAGTCCAAAACCCTTTACGGTCTGAATTGGGCCAAGGCCGATGCCGCCAAGGTCGATCAGATCATTGTCTGTGAGGGCTACACCGACGTGATCGGCTTCCACCAGGCTGGTGTCCCTCGTGCGGTCGCAACATGTGGAACCGCGTTGACCGAAGAGCACGTGCGGCTACTCAAGCGGTATGCGAGCCGCGTTGTGCTGTCGTTCGACGCCGATGCAGCCGGCCAGGGTGCTGCCGAGCGCTTCTACGAGTGGGAACAGAAGCATCAGGTCGAGGTCTCCGTCGCTCGACTCCCGGCGGGCAAGGATCCCGGCGACCTCGCACGATCGAACCCTGAGGCATTAGCTAAAGCGGTCGGTGAGCCCCTGCCGTTTTTGGGCTTTCGCCTGCAACGAACGATGGGAACGCGGCGCCTCGATTCACCTGAGCAGCGCGCCCGGCTGGCCGAAGAGGCCATGGCCGTCGTCAACGAGCACCCCAATCCGAACGTTCGTAAGCTCTACGCTGGCGAGGTAGCTGCCCAGGTCGGCCTTCCGGTGGCCGACCTCGTCAAGCTTGCCGAGCGCGGTGTGCGTCGTCCGTCGATTGACGTGAAGACGAATCAGCGCTCGGGACCGATGGAGAACGCTGAGTTTGCAGCACTCGTGCTGCTTGTGCAGCAGTGGGACTCGATCGCCGAGTGGCTCATCGAGGGGCTCTTCGACAACGACGCCAACCGTCTGGCCTTTCTTGCGTTGGCCGACCAAGGTGACCTCAATGGAGCTCTCGATGTGGCTCCGCCCGATGCGCGCGAGGTGCTGGAGCGCGCATCGGTAGCCGACCTCGACCTCGATGCCACCGTGGAGGCACAGTCGCTGATCGCAGCCGCGATACGGCGCGAACTCCGGCATCGCACGGGGTTGACCGACCCGATGTCGTTGGAAGAGGACCGCGCCGCCCGCCTGGATTTGATGGCACTCGGCGAGACCGACACCGATCGCGCTCTGGCAGCATCCACGTCATTGCTAGGTTGGCTGCATCGACGAACAGAAGAGCGCTCCGACTGAAATGACCGCGTCGACCGGCGGCGCGCAAGCGGCGCTTGCGGTGCCGGTGGTCGGAGTGGATCAACTGGAATGGGACGCGCTCGTTGAGCGCGGTCGAGCAAACGGTGAGGTCCACGCCGACCAAGTGAGTCACGTACTTCGCCACGTCGAGTTGAACGAGACGGTGCTGACCGACGTCCAGCTGGCGTTTTCTGGGGCAGGCATCGCCATCGACGACAAGCTGGACCCCGACGACGATTATGACCGTGATGAAACGCCGGTTGGGCTACGCCGTGAAGTCGTGGTCGAAAACGATGCCGACGAGCAGTTGTTGAGCCGACGTCGTCAGCGGAGGACTAAGAAGCGAAGCCCGAAGGCAGAAGGCGGATCGGCCGACGCTGTCCGGATGTACTTGCGTGAGATTGGCCAGGTCGACCTCCTCACCATCGACGACGAACGTCGGCTCGCCCAGCTCATCGAAGAGGGCAAAATCGCTGCAGAAAAAATTGATGCCGCCAACGAGGAGGGAACGCCCCTTGACGGCGCCGAGGACCGCATGCTCACACGTGCGGTCAAGCGCGGTGAGCGAGCAAAGTCTGAGCTGACTCAAGCCAACCTTCGGCTTGTCGTCAGCATCGCCAAACGATATTCCGGACGCGGCATGCAGCTGCTGGACCTAGTGCAAGAGGGCAACCTTGGGCTGATGCGGGCAGTCGAGAAGTTCGACTACACGAAAGGTTTCAAGTTCTCGACCTATGCGACTTGGTGGATCCGTCAAGCGATCACCAGGTCGATCGCCGACCAGGCGCGCACAATTCGAATTCCGGTCCACATGGTGGAGCACATGAATCGCGTGACGCGAGCCAAGCGCACGATGCATCAAGAACTCGAGCGTGAGCCGACCATCGAGGAACTAGCCCAACGCGTACAGCTCGAACCGGAACGCGTCCGAGAACTTCTGCGCTACTCACAGGACCCGCTGTCGCTCGATTCACCTGTGGGCGAGGAAGACGAATCGAATCTTGGTGACTTCATCCAGGACGAAGCGGCAGACAACCCAGCTGACGCAGCAACGAAGGCGATGTTGGAGGTCGCAGTCGGCGAGGTGCTCAGCGAGCTGTCCGAACGCGAACAAGAGATTGTCCGACTGCGCTTCGGCCTCGACGGCGGCCAGGCGAAGACGCTCGAAGAGGTCGGTAAGGCATTCGGCGTTACCCGCGAACGGATCCGCCAGATCGAGGCGAAGACTCTCGCCAAGCTGCGCCATCCGCAACGCAGCCAACGCCTCCGTGAATTTCTCGAAGTCGAATAGAATCAGCCCACGCAAGTCGGCGAACTCTGGAGTACCCCTGTGCCCACGATGGTGTACATGTTCCCTTCCGACGACATCACCCTCGACTGCCGGACCTGCGTCGCAGTGAACACGACTGCCTGCGAGGACTGCATCGTGAACCATCTGCTGGCGAACGACGCTGGCCCAATCGACTTCGTCCCGACGTTGCGTCGCACCTATGTGAGCGACACCGATCGAGTTGTCGACCTGTTCGCAGGTGCGGGCCTGCTCGACGAAGATTCGTACTCCGTTTCCTTCGAAGCCTTCGAATTGCTCGACGTTCCCCAGCTTGCCCGTTGACGGCTCCTACGATGCGGCCATGACCGACGGTGATGACGACACGCTGCCCACCGGTCGGGCTGGAGTTGATCCGTTGATTGCCTATCCGCGCAAATCGACAGGCGAGACCGGGCAAATGGAGCGACCGGGCGATCACACGCCATGGTGGTTTATCCCTGGCATGTTCGCAGTCGCGCTCGGACTCATCGGACTTTTGGTGTTCATCAACGATCGGCGTTCCGTCGATGATGCTGCAGCCCCGGCGCCGAAAGTGTCCGACGCGCCCGTGCTGACCACTGAGGTGCCCGCAGCAGCGACCGAGCCGGTTCCAGTAGCTGAGCAGGCAACAACGGTGGAGGCTGCGTCGACGACCGTCGATCCACGGATCGGTGATCTGCCCAAGCCTGGAGCGGTGCGAGTCGGGTCTGACGAGTACGAGATTGCATCGCGCTGCGAGGTGCACCTGCCATTTGATCCCGTCGATACCGAAACGCAACTGTCGAGCTATTTCTTCTTTGACAGCGGCGGGGTTCGCGGGCTTGTCGAGCGAGTGGTCGACGAAGCAGGGGACTCTGCAACACGACTGGTCAGCGGCGCGTTGACGTCAACGACCGAGGTGTCCGAGGTCGGCAGCGCCGGTGCCTTCATTGCGTCGTTCGTCGGCGCCGACGTGGTCGTCAATCCGATGACGGACACAGACACCCAGTGTGGTGATCGTCTCGTCACGAATGAGCCGGGCCAATTCTCGGAGCCGCACACGAGGATCATTCTCGACATTTGTGTCGAATTTGGGTACCCGGCGGGAACGACGATCTCTGGGCTCACGTCGGAAGGCAACCGCTTCGAAATTCTTCAAGCGGGCGGAGAGCTGGCCGAGATTGTTTTCGAACGTGAGCCCGATGACATTTTGCGTACTAGCGCGCCGGCCATCATTTTACGCACCGGCGACCAACTGTCGGCGTCGGGCGTGATCAGTAACGGCACCGACGACCTCGACATCACTATTGACATCGGCACCACGACGACTGTCGACGAGGCCCGCAGGTGCACCCCTGCTGATCGGCTGTGACTAACAGCACGGCCGCTCCGGCGGCGCCCACGCTTGAACGGATGGAAGAACTGGCGGCGCCTCATGGCATCACCCATTTCGGGATCGCGTCGGCGGAGATCCTGTCGGATGCACGAGCGATCTTGCATGAACGCAAGGCGCTCGGACTGAACGACGAGATGCAATTCACGTACCGCAATCCTGACCGTTCCACCGACCCTCGACGTTCGGTCGCTGACGCTCAGTCGGTGGTGGTGGCCGCACGCCCCTATCTGTCGGAAACAGACCCCAAGCCGCCAACTGTCGGTGTGTCGGCTCGTGTTGGCCGCTACGCATGGGTTGATCACTATGCAGAATTACGGCAGGGGCTGCGTCTTGTGGCGGCGGAGATCGAGGCAGCGGGGCATCGAGCACTCGTGTTCGCCGATGACAACTCGCTTGTCGATCGCGCCATCGCGTACCGGGCCGGGCTGGGTTGGTTCGGCAAGAACGCGAACCTGCTCGTTCCTGGCAGCGGTAGCTTTTTCGTTCTCGGCTCGATCATCACGACGGCGCCCTACGCGCCCAGCACCTCGCCGGCGTCAGACGGCTGCGGAACGTGCGTGCGATGCCTTGACGGATGCCCGACCGCGGCGATCGTCGCTCCGGGTGTCATCGACGGGGCCCGCTGTTTGAGTTGGGTGTTGCAAAAGCCGGGGCCCATTCCTGTCGAGTTCCGTGTGGCGATCCATGACCGCATCTACGGCTGCGACGACTGCCAGGATGTGTGTCCCATCTCGGTTCGGCTCGGTCGGCGCAACACAGTGCAGCTTGACCCGGCGGTGCACGACGTGCAGTCCCACGTTGACGTCATGGAGTTACTCGATCTCGACGATGCCACCATCGCGGAACGGTACGGGCGGTGGTGGATTGCTGGCCGCGAGATGCGATGGCTCCGCCGCAACGCGTTGATCGTGATCGGCAATGTCGCTGACCCGCACGATCGCTCGGTTAGATCGACAGTCGAGCGGTATCGTGCCGACGGCGACCCAATTTTGGCCGAACACGCTGAGTGGGCTCAGGCCCGCCTCGACGAGCGAGCAGCCGCCGACACATGAAGCATCTTCTCGTCACGAACGACTATCCACCGAAGATCGGTGGCATCCAATCTTTGCTCTGGGAATGGTGGCGTCGGCTGCCGTCGGACCGCTTTGCCGTCCTCACAAGTCCCTATGAAGGGACCGCAGCGTTCGATGCAAACGAGCCATATCGCATTGAACGCACGCGTGAACCGGTGCTGCTGCCGCATCCGTGGATGGTGAAACGCATCAACGACCTCGCAGACGATTTCGGGGCAGACCTCGTGGTGCTCGATCCTGCGGTCCCGCTCGGACTGGTTGGGCCGTCGTTGAATCTGCCCTACGACCTTGTCCTCCATGGGGCCGAGGTCACCGTGCCGGGACGCCTGCCGCTTTCGAAGCAGGTGCTTGCGTACACGTTACGTCGCGCCCGTCACATCATCGCAGCAGGGGGTTATCCGGCGGCCGAGGCCGAGAACGCGGCCGGCCGGAAGCTGCCCACAACGGTTGTGCCATGTGGTGTTGACCCTGAGCGCTTTCAAGTCCTCAATCAGACCGAACGCGATGCAGCGCGCGATCACTTCGACATTCCCCGCGATGCCGAAGTGATCGTCGGTATCTCGCGGCTCGTGCCGCGAAAGGGATTCGACACAGCGATCCGGGCGGTTGCGCGGATCAAGCACCGTCGACCTGACCTCATGCTGGTCCTTGCCGGAAGCGGCCGAGAGGAGGACCGTTTACGAAAACTCGCTGATGAACTCGATGCCCCTGTTCGTTTTACCGGACGTGTCCCGCACGACGATCTTCCAAAGCTGTACGGATGCGCCGATGTGTTCACCATGTTGTGCCGCAACCGTTGGGGTGGCCTCGAGCAGGAAGGCTTCGGCATCGTGTTCATCGAGGCAGCATCGTGTGGGATCCCTCAGGTGGCGGGCGATTCAGGCGGTGCCGCCGAAGCGGTCGAGCACGGTGGTACCGGTTTGGTTATTGACGATCCGGAAAACGTTCAATCGGTGGCTGATGCGTATGAACAACTCCTTAACAACGACGACCTGCGGGCGTCGATGGCGGCACGCTCAAGACAGCGGATTGAGTCGGATTTCGCGTACGACGTCTTGGCCCAACGTCTCGGTGAGACACTGAGTGTCTACGACTGAGCAACGCCGCACAGCAATACGTTGAGCCAAGCAGGTGGAAACGCCGTGGACGGTGGCCAGCCGATCGGCTGCGACGCCGAATTGCGAGATCATTCGGTCTGTCGCTAGCGGACGTGGCTACCGTCTAATAATTGTGTGATGTGGTGGAACCGCTTGCTGTCGCAAGCCAGCACGCTTCACCGATTTCGGGGTGTCTGGCAGAGCGCCGTCGTTCGCAGCGAGAGAGGTACGCAGGCCGGCAGTCATCAATCTGAGGTACCGAAGTGCGTTCCGGGCTGGGTGTGACTGGCTGGCATGTCTGGGCTGTCTTTAGTAGAGCAACTTCAAGCAGAGCCGGCGGCAGCGGAACGATATGCGACAGGATCAACAGGGTGGCGCGTCACGGCCCAGTCCCGGCATGCAACCGCACTAGAGCGACATCGCTGACCTTCGAACATTCACACCAGACGCTATTATTTGTGCGGTGAATCGCCTGTATGCACTTGTCGTAACGTTCGTGCTAGCCGCTGGTGTGGTGTTCGGTGCTGCTCAAATCACCTCAGGTTCAACAAACAGCACTAAAGAAACCGTGTTTGTTGGGTTGGTCCCCAGCCGTCTGCTCGACACCCGTCAAGGCCAAACCACTTTTGATGGGTTTGACCAAGCTGTGGGCCGTCTGAAAGCTGACACCACTTACGAACTTGATGTCGCTAAACGTGCCGGTATCCCAGAAGATGCTGCCTCGGTGACTGCAAACCTTGCCGCGGTTAACCCGTCCGATCGCGGCTATCTGACCGTGTATCCGTGCGGTGTTGATCGGCCGGTGGCATCAGCGCTCAACTATCAAACCGGGAATAACAACGCCAACGAGTTCACTGTCCCGCTTGGCCCTAACGGTGACATCTGCATTTACACCCGAGCCGAAACCGACCTTGTTGTCGACGTTTACGGCTTTTACCAAACCAGCACCGGCACCGGCGCACAAGGACCGCAAGGACCTGAGGGACCGCAGGGACCCAAAGGAGACGACGGCCAAAATGCTGAGTCACCTGCACGGGTGGTGTGGGTTGCCGAAAGCGGCGGGGACTTCACGACGCTGTCCGCTGCTTTGGCCTCAATCACAGACGCAGCAGACAAAAACGAGTACTTGATCAAAATCGCGCCCGGTGAGTACATCGAAACAGCAAACGTTGCGATGAAAGACTTTGTTGACGTTGAAGGCTCCGGCCAAGGCATCACCACCATTAAAGGCTCATGCCCCGGCAGCACAGATAAAGAACGGTCGACGATCTCATTTGGCGAGGTGAACAGCCAGATCAGGCAACTGACGATCGAAGCCGAAAGCAACAACCAATGCGTCGCGGTCTACTCGGATCAGGACTACGAGGGAACTCCGGCAGTTCCAACCTCATCAGGCTACTCTCCGTCAATGGAGTTCGTGACCGTTCTCAGCAAGAGCAACGGGAACGGGTCAACCGTCAAAGCGATCGTCAACGAAACCTCAGAGCTAGTTGTGTCAAACTCCGAAGTCACTGCTGAAGGCAGCAGTTCCAGCTCGGCGATGTATAACGACAATTCGAATGTGCAACTCCTGAACAGCACTGCAAAAGCTTTAGGTTCGAACTCGACAGCTTGGGCGATCTGGAACTTTGGGGGAACAACAACAGAGATTCTCAACTCCACGATTGATTCGGATGGTTACTCTCTTTACACCGACGGGAGTACCCGAACATTTTTCTATGTCGTGAACACTCAACTCCTTCAAGACCGTCAGCCCGGGAACACCGGCAATAGCACAGTGTTCTCTTGTGCAAACAACGTCACATTTGACGAAAACAATCCGCCCGAGTTTGTAGAGCTTGATGACGATTGCCTTCCCGTTCCCTAATGGCGGGTGAGGCTCGAGCGGGCGAAAAGATCGTTCGGTTCGACGTCGCCGCAACGTCGGTCTTCGTCGTGAGTGCAGTAGCTGCGGCCGTCATCTTCGACGGTGCCGCGATGACGATTGCGGCTGTCATAGCTCTGCTGCTGTTCTTCATAGGGATCGCCGCATTCCTTTGGGCATTCTGGAACGCAGTACAACGCAGCCGCGGCGAGCAGGTCGCAGTGACACAGCTGTACCTCCTAACAGGTGGTGTCGCACCCAAAAGAGTGCGTAACACAATGTGGTTGGCGCTCAGCGTTCAGTGCGTCGTCGGGCTCGGCACTGCAATAGCTCGACCCAACGCATCCAACGGAAGTCCCGGGAACTCGCTGGCGCTCGGCGTGCTCGTCCCGATCCTCGGGTTCGGATTGAACGGGCTCTGGGCGGCATTCCACGGGCACTATCAGGACCGATTGTCCGACAACGACCAACTCCATCGACAAGAATGAACGACATGGCTGAGACCGCAACCGAGATCATCACCATCGACGCCGCACCCGACGAAGTGTGGGGCATCGCCATCGACCTCGAGCGCTACCCCGAGTGGGCCCGCGATATCAAGGCCGTCACCATTCATGAAAGCGACGGCGAAGGGCGCCCCAGCCAAGTCGAGTTTCGTACCTCAGCACTAGGTCGGAGCACCCACTACACCCTGCAGTACCGCTACGACGACGAACCGCGTCAACTCGGCTGGTCGATGATCCGAGGCGATATTCAACGTTCCATCGACGGTGCATTCACCTTCATCCCGACCCCAGACGGCAAAACAGAAGTGCGCTACGACCTTGCAATCGATCTCGTTATTCCGTTGCCCGGATTCGTTAAACGTCGGGCCGAGGTTCGCATCCTGAACACGGTTCGGGAGCTGAAGGTCCGCGCTGAAGCGTGAGCGGGCCCGGAGTCCGAGTCGGCATTGACGTCGGAGGGACCAAAGCGCTTGGCGTCGTGCTTGACGCTGCCGGCAGCGTGGTTGCCGAAGAGCGAAGACCAACACCCCGAGGTGAGAACAGCCTCGGACCGCTCGTCGACACGCTCGTCGACCTAGCCAAAGAACTAGGGGTTGACGGCAGCCTCGGCATAGGCGTACCGGGTCTGGTCACGCGCAACGGCGTACTCCGCGCCGCACCGAACCTCGACGGCGTTGCCGACTTTGCGGTCGCCGAACTCGTGGGGGATCGACTCGGACATCCCGTCTCGCTTGACAACGATGCCACCTGCGCAACGGTCGCCGAGTGGCAACTCGGTGCCGGCCAAGGCGCCTCCGATCTCATCTTGGTGACACTTGGAACCGGCATCGGAGGCGGACTGGTCGCCGACGGTGTCCTGCATCGCGGCCGCAACGGCTTCGCCGGAGAATACGGCCACATGGTCGTTCAGCCCAACGGCCCCCGGTGCCCCTGTGGCCGCCGCGGGTGTTGGGAGCGCTACGCGTCCGGCTCCGGGCTAGCGATGCTCGCCCGTGAAGCAGCGACCGGTCGGAGGCTGCGGTCCGTGGTCGAACACGCCGGCGGAGATCCCCAAGCGGTTCGTGGCGAACACGTCCAGGCTGCGGCGCGAGAAGGCGACGAACAGGCACTCGCCGTAATCGATGACTTCGGTCGATGGGTCGCGCTCGGATTGTCGAATCTGACCAACGCATTCGACCCTGAGGTGTTCGTCCTCGGAGGGGGACTCGCTGAAGGTGCCGAACTGTACCTCGAGCCCATCACCCGCTGGTTCGGAGAACTGCTATATCAGCCGCATCTGCGGCCGTCGCCACGCATCGAATTCGCCGAATGGGGCCCATTGGCCGGCGCAGTTGGTGCAGCCCTTTTGCCCGGGCTGGTCGAATCGGCGAACTAATCACGGAAGAAATCCTCACTGCCAACACCGTCCGAGCGGCGGCTACTGTGACAAGCATGGAGTTCCGTCGGATCGAGAATTTGCCACCGTACGTCTTTTCCATCATCAATGGACTGAAGATCGAGGCCCGACGGGCAGGCGCAGATGTCATCGACCTCGGTTTCGGTAACCCCGACATGCCGTCGCCGGACATCGCCGTCGAGAAGCTCGCCGAAGCGGCCCATAATCCCAAAAACCATCGATACTCACTCAGCCGCGGACTGCCGAAACTCCGCGAAGCAATCGCCGGGTACTACAAGAACAAATGGGACGTGGATCTTGATCCCGAACTGGAGATCACCAACACCATCGGTGCAAAGGAGGGCTTCAGCCACCTGATGTGGGTACTCCTGGAGCGCGGTGACGCCGCGATTGTCCCGACTCCGAGTTACCCAATCCACATCTATGGCCCGTTGTTTGCCGGCGCAGACCTCCGCCAAGTACCGATGAAGTTCCTCGCTGACCCGTCCGACCGCGAAACTTTCACCGACGACTTCATGGACAGCCTGCACACGGCGTACGACGTCGGATGGCCGAAGCCCAGAGTGCTCGTGATGTCATTTCCGCACAACCCGACCGGAGCGATCGTCGATCTTGACTTCATGCAGCGCGTCGTCGATTTCTGCCGCGAACGGGAGATGATCGTGGTGAACGACTTCGCATACGCCGACATCGGATTCAACGACCATCAGCCGCCAAGCATCCTGCAGGCCGAAGGCGCTATGGAGTGCGCCGTCGAGCTCTACTCGATGACGAAATCTTTCCAGATGGCAGGCTGGCGGTCGGCTTTTTTGCTCGGCAACGCCGATGTGGTCCAGGCGTTGGTGAAGCTAAAGAGCTATCTCGACTACGGCATGTTCCAGCCGGTACAGATCGCCTCGACGGTCACGCTCAACGAGGCACAGGACTTCCCCGACCAGGTCCGAGCGATCTACGAGTCGCGATGTGACACGCTCGTCGACGGTCTCGCCCGGATCGGGTGGGACATGCCAAAGCCGGGGGGCTCAATGTTCTGTTGGGGGCCAATTCCCGAGCCGTACGCAGAGATGGACTCCGTTGAGTTCTGCTCGCACGTCGTGCGCGAAGCCGACGTAGCGCTGTCACCGGGTGTCGGATTCGGTCCGGGTGGCGAAGGGTTCATCCGATTTGGGCTCATCGAAAACGAGATGCGGATCAACCAGGCGATCCGAAACCTGAAGCGAGGACTGCCGAAACTCGGCTGACACACACGCTGGGTACCTTGACCTAATGATCACGGTTGTGGTGCGGGTGTGGTTACCCGATCGACCCGGTGCGCTCGGACAAGTCGCCAGCCGGATCGGTGCGGTACGAGGCGACGTGCTCGGGATCGAGATTCTCGACCGCGGAGCGGACCGCGTGATCGACGAACTCACGGTTTCGTTACCGTCGTCAGACCTGGTGCCGCTGCTAACAAACGAAGTCGACGCAGTCGACGGCGTCTCAGTTGAAGACGTGCGACCAGTCGAGCTCAACCGTGCAGATCTGAATCTTTCAGCGCTCGCGGCAGGCGCTGCGATGGCCGAAGCCGATCCGAGTGCGCGTCTCCACGTGCTCTGCTCCGCAGTTCAAGATCTTGTCGCAGCCGACTGGGTGATAGTCCTTCGAGACCAACACATAATCACCCAGGTCGGCGAGTCACCGCAGCTGAGCCGGCTGACCGCATTCCAACTCGGAAGCGAGCACCTCAGCGCCGTTGACGAGGCGCTTCCCGATGACCTCGTCTGTGAGCATCTCGTCTCAAAAGGCCTCACGGTCGCAGCCGGCCGTGTCGACCGGGTAATCCACGAGCGCGAACGCGTCCGGGTCAGCCTTCTAGCGCGTCTCGCCGACGCACTCCTCTGAAAACCTGCTCCGCCGCAGCCCCCAGATGTCGTTGACGGATCGCATCGGCGTTCCCACTCCGATCTCAGCGGATCGTTACGCTCACCACCGCCAGTCGTTGAAATGTCGAAACCGGAGTGCCGGAAAGGGGAACTGACGGACAAGGGCTCCAGAGGGCAGCGCTGGAACGGAAACGAAAGTCAAGATTCCCAGGCGCGGGAACGTTCAACAGCGCGCAGCCATTGGGCATGGAGGGCATCGGTCGCAATGCGGTCGGCGACCGGAGCGAACTCGGCCTCAAGAGCCCATGCGGCCGCGATGTCGTCAGTCGACGCCCAGACCCCCTCGGCGAGTCCGGCGAGGAACGCCGCACCCAGCGCAGTCGTTTCCTGATCGACGGGCCGCTGGACTGTGACGCCGAGTTGATCGGCCTGAAACTGGCACAGCAAGTCAATCACCGATGCGCCGCCGTCAACGCGCAGATCGACAATCGGCGTGCCGCTCGCAGCGACCATGGCATCAATCACGTCACGAACTTGATACGCCATCGACTCCACAACAGCGCGGGTGATCTCCGCCCGCCCGGTGCCGCGAGTAATGCCCACAATCGCCCCGCGAGCGTACGGATCCCAGTACGGAGAGCCCAGTCCCGCAAATGCAGGAACGACGTAGACCCCACCTGTATCCGCCACCGACTCGGCGAGAGGGCCGGTCTCAGCGGCACTGTCAATGATATTGATCCCGTCACGGAGCCACTGGATAGCTGCACCGGTCACAAATATCGCTCCTTCGAGCGCATAGTGCGTTGTGCCATCCGCAAGCGTCCACGCAACAGTCGTCAGCATGCCCTCCGTTGGCGGCGGACACTCAGCGCCGACGTTAAGCAGCACGAACGAACCGGTGCCATACGTGTTCTTCGCCATCCCAGGGGTCACGCACGCTTGACCGAACAGCGCAGCCTGTTGATCGCCGGCCACACCGCTCACCGGAATTCCCCCGGGGATACCAGACGATGATGCGGTGACACCGATGCGGCCACTGGAGGGAACGATGTCGGGGAGTGCAGTGATTGGGACGCCAAGAAGCTCACACAGATCCTGATCCCATGTTCGTGAGCGAATATCGCACAGCATGGTGCGGCTTGCGTTGGTCACGTCGGTAGCAAAGATCTCGCCGCCGGTGAGGTTCCAGATAATCCATGCATCAATGGTGCCGAGTGCGAGGTTGTCGTCGACAGGGATGTCTCGATGCTCGAGCATCCAGGCGAACTTGGTACCCGAGAAATACGGGTCGAGGACGAGACCTGTGCGTTCGCGGACGAGCGGAAGATGTCCGCCTGCCTCAAGTTCGTCGCAACGATGCGCCGTGCGTCGGTCCTGCCAGACAATCGCGTTGCCATAGGCAACACCGGTTGAGCGATTCCATGCAACGACAGTTTCACGCTGATTGGTGATTCCGATTGCCACCACGCGTCCAAGGCCAACCTCGGTGACTACCTCGTTCAGCGTCGCAACGACCGCAGCCCAAATCTCCTGCACATCATGCTCAACCCAGCCGGGCTCGGGATAGTGCTGCGTGAACTCGCGATATGACGCAACCGTGGGCGAATCGTCGACGAACACGGCGCGACTCCGGACGCCGGTTGTTCCGGCGTCGATGGCAATAACACAGTCTGATGCGGACACGGCCGCCAATGTAGATCAGCGGCGACGCGGCTTCGACTTCGGCCGATTTCCTCCGCCCGAGGTTCGGCGAGTCGGGGCGGGGGACCCGCGCCCAGCGCCCGTGGCAGATTCACCCGGCGCTTCACCGTTCCTCTTTGATTTGGCTTGGGGTGTTCCCATTTCCTTCAGTGAACGGCGTTGATATCCGAACTTGGCCATGACGAAGCCGAACAGCACATAAAGCGGCCCCGAGACGAGGAGTCCGGCGATCGCTCCGACGACTCCGGAGTCACGAAAGAAGATCGCCAGAACGGCGATCATGATGCCGACGTAAATCAGCCACTCGCGGATGAGACGCTGCCAGGGCACCGGACGACTGGAATCCCACCTCATATGCCTATTCAATCAGCCAGACCCGGCCTGATGGCTGCGCCGCTACTATCACGACCCGTGCGAGTCGGGATCCTCACCGGTGGCGGCGACTGTCCCGGGCTTAACGCAGTCATCCGCGCTGCGGTTCGAAAAGGTGAACGCGTTTACGGCGACGAGATGATCGGGTTCCTCGATGCTTGGGATGGGGTGCGTGATCGGCGGACGACACCGCTCTCGATTGATTCGATGCGTGGAATGTTGCCGCGTGGAGGCACGGTGCTGGGCACCCGGCGAGGGAGCCCGTTCGACACGCCTGACGGTGTTGATCACGTGAAGCAGACCATAAGTGACCTTGGGCTCGACGGGCTGATCGTGATCGGCGGCAACGGCAGCCTGTCGATCGCATGCCGTTTGCACAGTGAACACGGGCTCCCGATTCTCGGCGTTCCGAAGACGATCGACAATGACATCGAGGGAACCGACCTCACATTTGGTTTCACCACGGCAGTGCAAATCGCAACGGATGCGATCGACCGCCTGCACACCACGGCCGAGAGCCACGATCGGGTCATGTTGGTCGAGGTCATGGGCCGGCACACCGGGTGGATCGCAACGCATGCAGGAATTGCCGGCGGCGCAACGGCGGTGCTGATTCCCGAGATTCCCTTCGACGTCGAGGAATTGTGTGGTCGACTGATCCGCCGCCACGACAGGGGACGGTTTGCCTCGATCGTCGTCGTCGCCGAAGGAGCCGAACCGATTGCCGGCACCCTCGAGATGGGCGAAAAAATTTACGACCGCTTCGGCCATGTCGTTCTCGGAGGAATTGCGACCCGAGTCGCCCACGCAATCGGTGATCGCACCGGATTCGAAACGCGAGTGGTCCAACTCGGTCACGTGCAGCGCGGGGGCACACCAACAGCGTTCGACCGCGTGCTCTCCACACGCTTCGGTGTCGCAGCGATTGATGCTGTCCACGACGAGCAGTGGGGCAAGATGACCGTGCTTAAGGGTGAACAGATCGAGCTTGAGGACCTCACTGTCGCAGTCGGGCAGACCCGCACCGTCGACCGTGAGCTATTCGATGGCGTTGCGGCGCACTTCTTCGCGTGATGCCTCAGGTGACAGCCAACGCTGGAAAGTCCGGCTGCGACGTCTCAAGGAACTCGGGATAGTCGTAGATCGTCAATGGACGATCGGCCACCTCGCCGTCGCCAGTCGGCCAACCCTGATTCTGCCCATTGACGCGCAACCGAACCTGCTGCACCTGATCGACCTCAGAAGCCGTGGCAACGATCTGGGCAAGTGCCTGACGTAGACCAAGATCGGAGAGTTCGCTCAACGCGTCGTTGATGTCGATTGTCAGCCGGGTCCCGACCGTTCGTGCTTGTTCGATCGCAAGATCCGCCGGGATCGCGGTGGTCAGGCCAAGAGCGTTTTCGTCTTCGTTCGCTCCGGCAAGCAACGACGTGAGGAGTTCTTCGGCGTCGGTGGCGTCATTGCGCGACACCGCTCGCAGGCGAGGCTGTTCGTCCGTACCGACCGGACTCAGCAAGTAGATCCGGCTGGCGCCCTCCGCAGCATCACCTGTTGCCGGATCCCCAAAGTTGCCGCGTTGAGTGACCGGGATATCGCGGGGCGATCCATCCTCCCGAATCGCACAGGACGCAAACAAGGCCGCCAAGATCACGATGAGCAGAGTTCGTCGCATCAGTCGTCCAACTCGGTCGCCATCAGTTCGATCACGAACCGTGCACCAGTCTCACCGTCAAGGCGATCCTCGACCCAAATTCGTCCACCGTGCATCCGTACATGTTCATCGGCGAGCGACAACCCGAGTCCGGCGCCTTCGCTTCCGGTACGACGCCCTGATCCTCCGCCGCGCGCGAATCGGTCGAAAATGAGTAACCGTTCCTCGAGCGGGACACCCAGTCCGCGGTCCTCGACAGCAATCGTGACATGTGACATGGGCTCTGAAGAAAGGTTGTTCACCTCGATCGTGACCTCAGGGTCACCCCCGCCGTAGGCGCGTGCGTTGTCGATGAGGTTTGCAATCACGCGCGCAAGTCGACGCTTGTCGCCGCGGATCAGCGCGAGTTCGGCTCGTTCGCTGACGTTCACCCGAGTCGTCGGTGCCGAGCTAACACCGACCGCCTGCCGGACAAATTCCGCAGCGAGCAACTCCTCCATATTGAGCCGGATTGCACCTGCGTCGAAGCGCGAAATTTCGAGGAGGTCCTCGACGAGACCCTGGAACCGAACGACATCGCCTGACAAGAGGTTGAGTGCCGATTGGGCCCGCTCGGGAAGGTCATCACGGCGCGCTTCCATTACCTCGACCGATGCGGCGAGCGTCATCAACGGCGATCGCAGCTCGTGGCTGACGTCGGACGCAAACCGAGCATCGCGTTCGACTCGCTTTTCGAGGGCCTCAGCCATGTCGTTAAAGGATTCGGTGAGGACTCGGAGATCTGGGTCCTCGGTGTGCCCCAATCGAGTATCGAGACGTCCGCCGGCGATCGCCGATGCCGCCTGAGCTGCTGTGCCCAGCGGTCGGACTGCGCGACGCGCAGAGAGGATCCCGACGAGAACACCCAGTCCGGTGGTGATCAGCGCCGCGAGCACGAGGGCCACGCGGAGGTTCGACAGGGTTGAGTCGACATCATCGAGGGGGAAGAATTCGAAGTATGCGCCGACGTCGGGAACGGACCATCCGACAATGATGTTCAGGTCATCTTCGATGCGCACGATCTGGCGAGCCGGCGTTGCGTTGCCGACGACCTGCTCGAACAGCTCGGGTGGGATGTTGTCACGGGTGTACGGCGGAGTGCCGTACTGACTGTCGCGGTACCAGATCATGTAACGCTGGACGCCGATGCGGTCGAGTGATGCTCGGGCGGCAATCGGCTCGGATGGCAGAGTCGGTCGCAGATCTCGTTCAACGCCGAGCGCGTTCCGGCGGGACGTGTCGATCGCCACCTCATCGCGTTCGGCAACGAGGTTCGATCGGGTGAGCCCGAATGTCGTCGCAGCGAGCAAGACCGACAGCGCAATCGAGCCCAGCGTGATGATCAGCAGAATCCGTCGACGGAGGCCGAGCGCAGCAGGCCTCGAGCGTCGAAACGTTCGTCGAATTGGACCGGCCATGATGGCTCCCGACCGGGCCGGTCAGGTCTGGAGGCGATAGCCGAGGCCGCGCACCGTCACGACGTGACGCGGATTAGCCGGATCGTTCTCCACCTTGGTCCGGAGGCGTCGGATGTGCACATCGACGAGGCGGCCATCACCGAAGTAGTCGTAGCCCCAGACCTTGTCGAGCAACGCCTCGCGGCTCAAGACTTTCCCGGGGCTCTCAGCGAGTTCGCAGAGTAAACGAAATTCCGTCTTGGTCAGGTGGACCTCGTCTCCTTCGCGGAGGACCTTGCCCTCGTCGGGGATGAGTTCAAGATCGCCAAAGACCAATCGTGCGTGCCCGGGAGCACCCGGGCGGATTCGGCGAAGGAGGGCACGGATCCGGGCTGAAAGTTCTTTCGGAGCGAATGGCTTAGTCAGGTAATCGTCGGCCCCAGCTTCGAGCCCAGCGACGATGTCGTGCGTGTCGTTGCGAGCCGTGACCATAACCACCGGGACAGCACTGGTCCGACGCAGCGTACGGCAGAGCTCAAACCCGTCGATCCCCGGCAACATGATGTCAATTAAGACAACGTCGGGGGAGGACCGCTGGAAAAGTTCAATTGCTTGTTCGCCACTTTCGGCTTCGTCGACGATCCAGCCCTCGTCCTCGAGCGCAAGCTTCACCGCAGAACGGATTCGCTCGTCGTCTTCGACCGCAAGGATTCGAGTGCCCACAGGTACATAATGCCGCATTTCACCTGCTGACGGTGGACACGCGCAAGAAATTCAGTCGGCGATGCCTTCGATGGCGGCGGGGTGAAGTGCTGGTGTGGCCGCAACCACACCGTGCGGGGCAGTCACATTGATGTCTGAGCTGTCGAACGCAGTGACAATTCCGCCAGCTTCGGTGACGAGAAGAACGCCGGCCGCGATGTCCCAGGACTTGACGAACTCCTCGAAGTACAAGTCGACGCGACCGCTAGCCACGTACGCCAGGTCGAGTGCAGCACTGCCCTGGCGGCGGATGTCACGGACGGTCGGCAGAACGCGCGCAATGCGCGCAGCCTGGACTTGGCGGTGGCCGTCGAGGTGATAGCTGAACCCAGTAGCGGCGAGCGAAGTCGCCAGATCCGTGGAGCCCGAAACGTTCACGGCAACGCCGTTGATGGTCGTGCCGCCGCCGAGAGCGGCGCTGTACAGCTCGTCGACGACGGGCGCATAAACCGCCCCGGCGACGGGGTGGCCGTCGCGCAGCACAGCGATCGAAGTGCACCAGCCGGGCAGGTCGTAGACAAAGTTCACCGTGCCGTCGATTGGGTCGATGTGCCACTCGTACGCAGACGTGCCGGTATGGTTGGCGCCCTCCTCGCCCACGATCGAGTCGTCAGGTCGTTCGCGACGCAAGCGATCGACGACCATCGCCTCGGCTAAGCGATCAAACTCGGTGACCGGGTCAACTGCGCTTGACTTCGTCGCATGGGCAGCACGTACACCGGGCCCGAGTTGACGGCGAGAACGAAAGGCGAACGATCCTGCCTCGTGGGCGATCTCGTCGCAAAGGGTCCGGAGTGAAGCGTCCATCAGGCTCCGGGTGAGTGGCCGGCCGCTTCACGGTCAGTTGTCTCGCGCCATTCGCCGAGCGCCCGCATCACCAGAACGGCAACGATAGCCATGCCGCCTGCGGCCATCGCCGCACCGACGAGCAGGCCGACGCCGAGAGGCAGAGCGCAGTCGCCTTCGCACTGGAGTTCGACAAGCGAATAGCCGATGAGTCCGCCGGCAAGTCCGCTGAGCAAGATCGCGACAAAGGCGCCGACCCGCACACCGACGCCTGGGATCGCCGACAACGGCCGGCTGGGATCAGAAGCATCCATCGGCGCCGAGGCTAACGGCGCCGATGGATGCTCACAGAGCGGGTAGGTACTCGAACGCAGAGACCGTTGCGAGGCCGGGAACCTCCTGCAGTTCCCCGCTTTCGTTCAACTCGATGACGGGAAACTCGAACGTGCACACGCTTGGGTAATCCACCGCTTTCCCGCAGTCGAAGGGCAACCCCGACGGCCAGATCGATTCGTTTGTCGACCCCATGTACTCGTAAAGGGATTGGCCTGTGACCTCACCGCCCTCGCTGACAATGGCGTCAGCGAACTGGGCAAGTGTCATGGCTTGGACAATCCCGAGTCCGCCAAGTCCGAGTGCACTCGGATCGATCTCGTCAGCGGGGACGTCGAGGATCGGCGACATGATCTCGGCAATTAGGTCGTTAGCTGCGCTCGGCTCATTCGTTTGCGCTCCAAGGAAGATCCAGCCGAGCGCATCATCGCCGACCTGCTCGAGGACCTCGGCCGCAGCGCACGAACTTGTAGCCAACACCGGGGTAGTGATGCCGAGGGAGGAACGGCCGCGCATGGTGCCGATACAACCCGCGTTGTCGTAGAGCGACACCAGTAGGTCTGGATCGCCGGAATTCGCCTGCGACATCAGACCCTGAAAGCCTGCGTCGGTCTCTTCGGTCCCACCCTTGATCGATGTGTACTCGATGCCGGCAAGGTCGAGCGAAGCGGTCAACGATGCCTCTGTTCCGTTCGATCCAGGAGCGTCGGCGCTAATGATCCCAACGGATTGGGCATCGAATTGTTCAGCAGCAACTGCGGCAATACCGGCCGCGAGTGTGGCGTTCCCGCCGGTCACAAACAGAGCCTCCGCCGTGTAATCGCCGGGCAAGAGCGGCAGAAGACCGATCACCGGGAGGCCGGAGGCTTGGAACGTCGGATAGCTGGGGAAGAGATCGAGGCCTAGTAGCGCGAGATCGACGCCAGAACCTGCGATTTCCTGCGCGCATGACTGTGAGGTCTCGGGTGAACCCTTCGAGGCGCATGACACCAGTTCGAGCGGACGTCCGCCGTAGCCGCCGTGTTCGTTGAGGTAGGCGAAAGTTGCCTCGGTGTTAATGCGGATGTCAGGAAAATCGAGCCCGGGCACGCCCTCGGAGTTGATCAGCCCGATTCTCAGTGGTTCGCCTGTGGGCGGACCGAGTTCGGGCACCCGTGACGTGAAATCGCCCTCGACATCGGTTGACGGTGCATCGGTTGCAGCCGGCGCGTCGGTCGCGTCGCCCGCCTCGGTAGTTGCCGTCTCGTCAGCGTCGGCGACGGTGTCGGTCGTTTCGTCGTCGGCCGCTGCTGGTTCGGTGCCAGCCGGGGCCTCAGTGCCGTCGGGTTCGGAGTCCGACGTTGAATCCGTCGAGTCGCTCCCGCCCGAGCATCCGGCCGCGACTAGCGACGCAGCCACCAGTCCGCACGCCAGACGTCGACCAGTTGTACGCCCGATCACGTGAGGCCTCCGAGTCTGACGTCGCCTTTGGTTTTGTTCATCGTTGGACCCCCATCGCAACGTGCGTGGGCTCGGCAGATTCCGAACCCGCAATGTGTGACACAGGTTACACGTGGTGCTTGCGCGCCGACGATTCTGGTCGCGCTGCTGCGCGTCAGGTGGCCTTGACGTGCGGGCGCGAAACGGTGCCCGTCACCATCGCCTGAAGAACTGCAGATGAGAAGGATCGGTCGGGTTGCACCGCCGATGTCGACGTACCCGGCGGTTACTAATGTGTCCACGAACTGAACCACGAATTCGTCGTCGTAGCAGCGGGGGCGCCTGCCGTCGCTACGCGCCTCGGCATCAAGGAAATTATCGCTCACACCCTGGTTATTAAGGGCTGTCGGCCGGGAAACCACCGGTGCCTACGTGCCGTGCAGCACCCTGGCATTCGCCCGGTTGAAAAATCGGACGGCTGGTGGCAACTCTCAACGACTGCTTTGTTGCTCTCACGTCCGAGGCGGTCGCCACCTCTCGTCTCAACTTGGAAAGTCGTCGGCAGAGATGTTTGCGTTCTGGCACAATGTCGATCAGTGGGCGACGCAAAGATGAGAACCATTTTGCACGCCGACATGGACGCTTTTTTTGTATCAGTGGAACTTCGGCGGCACCCTGAGCTCGTCGGCCAGCCCGTCGTTGTTGGAGGCACAGGGAACCGTGGCGTGGTGGCTGCGGCCTCCTACGAGGCTCGACGTTTCGGTGTTCACTCGGCGCTGCCGTCGGCGATCGCCCGTAACCGATGCCCACATGCGGTGTTCCTGGCGGGCGACCACGAGCACTACGGCAAAGTAAGCGCCGAGGTACGCGCCATCTTCGACCGGTATACGCCGTTGGTTGAACCGTTATCCCTCGACGAGGCATTTTTGGATGTGACGGGGGCGAAAGGGTTGTTCGGAAACGGTCCGAAGATTGCACAGCAAATTCGCAGCGAGGTGGCCGACGAACTCAATCTCGGGTGCAGCGTTGGCGTTGCGTCCAACAAATTCGTCGCCAAACTGGCGTCTGTTGAAGCCAAACCGCGCGCCTACGTGGACCGAATCGATCCCGGCGAGGGTGTGAAGGTCGTCGCTGCAGGAGCTGAGCAGGTGTTCCTCGATCCCTTGCCGGTCGAGCGACTGTGGGGCGTCGGGCCAGTAACTCTGGAGAAGCTGATTCGGCTCGGGATCACATCCGTCCGTGACCTCCGACATGTCGACTTAGCGGTGTTAGCGACAGCTCTCGGGTCGAATCAAGCCCGTCACCTCGCTGCGTTGGCCGTTGGAGACGATGACCGCGACGTCGAACCCGATCGGGAAGCCAAATCGATCGGTCACGAGGAGACGTTTGCTCGCAATGCGCACGAGCGAAGCGAGATGCGCACGCATCTCGTCAGACTTGCCGATGCCGTTGCCAGCCGGTTGCGCAAGGCTGGGGTGGGAGCGCGCACGTTAACGCTCAAGGTGCGTTTCGATGACGGATTCACGACGGTGACAAGGTCGACGACCGGGTCTGAAGCGATCGACAGCGCTGAGATGATCGTGGCCGTACTAGAGCCGATGATGGAAGCGATCGACCCATCACCGGGTATTCGCCTCGTCGGTGTGTCAGGTTCCAACCTCGGCCCGGTCTTTCACCAGATGACGTTGGACGAGGCCGTGGCTCATGCGCCTACGTTTGGCGCGACGGACGCGGCGCTAGACGTGATCCGGGATCGATTCGGCGCTGACGCGATTGGTCCTGCCAGCGCAGTGAGAGGCGGGAAGGTCCAGAACGTGCGGCGCGGTGGGCAGCAATGGGGACCGGATCAATAGGCCGTCGGTCGACTGCGGTGCCTAGGCCGCAAAAAAAGGCGAGCGCGTGGTTGGTGGGAGAGTCTTGCAGTTGTCCTCGGCTTTTGGACGGGAGCCTCGGATTGGTCGTGGCGGGGGCCGCAGCGACTGGAGTGCTTGTGACCGGCGTCGTGATGACCGGCGGCACAACCTCAGTGGTGCCCGGTGATGGTGCGGCGAGAGGCGGCCCTTACGGGCCGGTCTTGAAGGGTCGAATGGTGTCCGAGGGGCGGGTTCACACGCTTGCGGGAACTGTCCTGCCCGCCACTGATTTCGCAACTGGGTCTGTTCACGTCACGGCAGTCGAATACTGCCTGCTTGACGAGTTCGAAAAGATTGTTCACGATGTCCGTGTCGTCCCCGTTCACGCCTTTATTTCGATAGATGCTGACCGATGTCTGGTTGCCGGTGGGACATGATGATGCCCAGACCGGCCCAGGTGCATCATCAGTCAATTATCCAAAAGCGCTAATCGTGATCGATCTCGTGGCGCAGATTCTGAGTCGTCTGCTCCCCACCCACTTCACAGCGTCTGCCAGCGGTGATGTCCACAAGATGCGACCACGCCTTAAGCACCATGCAAAGCAAGGTGTCCGATACTTCGTTCAGTGGCAGTCCAAGACTTCAGCATTAATTTCGCTTCCTGGTTGCTTGTGGCATCGAATCAAAAATGATGCAGACGGTGGACGCGTAAGCCCGGCTCGGTCCGGATCAGGTTGGCCTGACCAACCAAGCTGAACCCGAGGCATCGACCCAGACAGCTTGCGTCCCTTTTTGAGTCGAAGCGAGTATTAGCCTGACCAGTTCCGCGACTGTCACCGGCCTAACAAGGAGCGAGGAGACGTCCGGGAGTGGGGCTGCGACCAGGAACCTTGTAGACCGCGTTGAGGAACGCCGTTCGACGTGCGATGATAAGGAAGTGCCACTGTCGGAAGACGAACAGCGCATCCTCAGGCAGATCGAGGAAGAGCTTGAGCAGGACCCTACGTTCGCGCAACGCGGTTACCGCGTCTCGCGACGACGATCAGCGCTTCTCGTGGTTGGACTCGTTGCTGGGCTGGCCGTGACCGTAGCTTGCCTGGCCGTCAACTTCGTCGCAGCGTTCGTGGCGTTCCTGTTCGTCGTGCTGATGGCGGTGAAGCTTGAGTCCGAGGTGCGGTTACTCGGTCGCGAACAGCTTGGCCAACTTCCAATCTCTGCCTGGCTACACGCCCGTCGCCCTGACGAGCAAAGCGATATCGTCGACTAGCGGCACGTTCTGTCGGGTGATTGCTGGTCCGCCGTATTAAGTCAACTGCGTGAAGTAACGTTGCGCCCGCGCCGCAGGCGTGAGCGAACTGGTAACGGCCCGCTCAACCTGGCGCACCCAGATTCGGCAGTTATCGAGAGTCGTGATGCCGTAGGAGCCCTCATCGTCGAGGTGCTCGGACCCGTCGGGGGAGTAGTTGACGTAGGTGACGACGTCGGCAAGTGAGTGCATCGGGCGAGATGCGACCGGGAACACCAACGCCGTCGCTGCGGCGGTCTCGCTTGGTGTGCGGTCCGGCGAATCGTCGAGACCCATCGAGCGAAGCGCCCGGTTGGCTCGAGTCCACAGGTGGGCGAGTTGTGCGCTCGGCGATTTGATCGATGACCGGTAAAGCCGCCGGCTCGCCGCCGGGACAGCCAGAACGAGACCGATTGCGGCGATCACTGCGAGGACGCGCCATGAGATCCTGGAGCTATCGCCGCTGCTCATCGTTGCAATGGACTCAGATGTCGGTTCGATGTCGGGGGGCGGCACGGTCGTTGGCGCCGGGGCGCCCCCGCTGTTGACCAGGGTGGTCTCGGGTACCGCGACGGTGGCCGTCGGAGTATCAGCATCGGCAGCGTTGTCGTCGACGGCTGGACCCTCATCTTGCTGCGGTGCGACACCGGTGTACTCTTCGGCTCCAGGGGCACCGCGACCTGGTGTCGGTTCGAAAGGGACCCACCCGATGTTGTCGAACCACACCTCGGGCCAGGCGTGAGCGTTGCGGCCCAGTACCGAATATGCGCCGGTCCCATCGATGGCACCCTGGGTGAAACCGACCGCCACGCGGGCGGCGATGTTGAGAGAGCGAAGCATTGCGGCGTACGCGCCGGCAAATTGTTCGCAGTAGCCGACGCGGTTGATCAAAAACGACTCGATGGCGTTGTTCCCGTGACCCTCCTGGATCTCCAAGCTGTAGGTGAACTCGCTGCGCATCCAGTTCTGTAAGGACAGCGCTGCCGCGTACGCCGACGTGGACCCAGCGGTGACCTCGCGTGCGGTTACAGCGACCGAGTTCGGAAAGTTCGATGGAAGTTCGAGATAAATCGGATCGCCCGGATCAAGTGAGGTCGCCGATGAAAGCGTTATTGACGAGAATCGCGGTGAGGCCGAAATAATCGAGAAACGATCCCCGGCCGCAAGATCGCCGCCGGTCTTGACGAGGGTGGCGCTGTCCGCATTCCATCGCAGATCGTTGCGAAGATCCCCCACACCAGTTGCAGCTACGGGCTCGGCTGCGGCGGGCAGCAATGCGCCGCCGAGCGCGGCGATCGTAAGTTCTTGGCGAATTTCGATCGCACCGGCGGCGCCTTGGCCGATCACCCCATCGGCCCGGCTTAGATCACGCTCGGGTAGCCCCCAGGTGACGCCGTCGAACTTTGGGAGCGCTGACGAGCGCCAGTACGAATCAATGTTGGCCCCGACGGTGAACAGTTCGGTGGTTGAGCGGTTGGTGAGACGTGATCGGATGTCGACCAGCGGGCTGACCACTTCGGTGACGCTGCCGCTGCTGCCTCCTTTTGTTTCGTAGATCGGATCGGCTCCGGCGCCGGGGAGACGCGGCCCGACGACACCAGCGATTACTGCGACGAAGAGCGCTGATCCCACGGCGACCGCAACTACTCGGCCGAGATTGACGTGGGAGATGCCGATCGAGCCCGTTCGTGACGGCGTGTGATGTTGACGCAGAACAACAGTCGCAAAGATTCCAGCAGCGATGAGCGCCATTGTGGAAACAATTCGCATGCGGTCGGTTCCGAGCGCGGCGACGAAGACGAACAGCACGCCGCCTGGCACGAGCGCCTCGGCGCGGGCGTCCGCCCTGAAAGCGAAGGTGTCGGCGAGCAGTACGGCTGCCGCAACGCCGAGCGCCGCAAGTACGTCCCAGCCGGCAAGGAAGGCAACTGGCGCTACCGCTGTCCGGAACTGCTCGCCGACTAACTCGAGTTCGAGTCGAAAAAGATCCCAGCTCTCGAAGGTGGGAAGGAACAGCGTGAAGGTGTCTCGATAGAACATCGCGCCAGTGAGCCAGATCGCCCCAAGGCCCGTTATCGGGAACGCAATCCAGACGGGCACATGCAGCAGTCGTAGAGCCAGCGCAAGGCCGTGCCCGACGACGGCGATGAGTAGCAGATTGTCAAAAAAATCCCATCCACTAAAAACCCGGGCGAATCCGCCCACGACAGCTACGGAGTAAAGCAGGAGCGCCGCTGATGCGGTGACCTCTGAGGCGGTGGAGTTTGTTCGATGGTTGAACATCAGCTCGTTCTCCCGGCCTGGACGCGTCCGGACCTTCCGACCAGCGAATTCCACTTATCCAAGAACTCTCCCTCGGTACGAGCTGAGACGTTGACCGCCCCGCGAGGGGTTTCGTCAGTCGTCACCACAACGGTTGCCTGTGTTGGGTCGATGACGTTGCGCGCCTGATTGACGCCGCCACTTGAGCGCGAACCGGCGATGGCCACTAGTAAGCCGACCCCCTCGCCTGGTTGGCGATCGAGGGCCGGGATGTGCGCGGCCCCGAGTTGGATAGCGGCGAGTACCCGCAGTGCGTCAGCGGCAACATCGGGCCCACGGAGGTCGACGCCGCCCGCAACGAAGCGAGTCACAAGGTCAGCTTGTGCCGCACTGTGCACGAGGCTGGCTGCCACGGTGACGCCCCGCTCGAATGACGCAGAATTGGCGTACGAGGCGGGGTCGGTGTCGAGTACGACAAGCATTCGTCGCAATCCCTCGACCGCATGCTGCTTCACGAGGATCGCCTCACCACGTGCGGACGCTCGCCAGTGGATTGAACGCGGTTCATCGCCGTCGACGTACTCGCGCAAGCTGTGGAACTCACCGGGTCCGAGTCGGCGGGCCTGTGCGAGCAAGTGGCGTCCGAGGGGTCCAGTGCCGAGCCGCGGCATTTCGAGTGAATGTGCTCGGGGGGTCACTACGACCTGGTCGACACCCGTCACAATTCGGATCCGACGCAGCAACCCGAGCGGGTCGGCGACCTCCGCCTCCAACGGGCCGAGTTCAATCAGTCCTCGCGACGCCGTCGGCAGATGGTAGCTGGCGGTGGCGGTGCCGCCGGCGGCGATCGGCTCGACTGTCAAATCCGCCATGCGGTCGCCGACGTTCGCCCGTCGTACCCGTTCGTGCAAGTCGAACCGTGTCGACCGAATCGTGCCGTGATGCTCGAGATGTAGGTCGACAATGCCCGTTTCGCCAGCGACGAGAGTAACTGGCCGGACGCGACGGACGCCGCTTACGTGCGGCGTGCGCAATAGGACGCGCGCAAGTGCCATGATGAACGCCCCTAGGAAGCCAGCGCCGATCACGAACAGTTCGATCACACCGAATACTCGCCCGATCGCAAGTGACACCGCACCGGCAATGAGTGCGAGCGTGCCGTACCTGGTCATCCGCCAAAAACGATCACGGTCGGTCCATAATCGACAGCAGTGTCACGACCTGGCGACGGGAACGGGTACCGCAGCGAAGACTTCGCTGATCGCGTCCTCAGCCGACAGTCGCGAGGCATGTTCCGCGTGGATCATGATTCGGTGCGCCAGTGCAGCAAGACCGACGTACTTGACGTCGTCGGGCGTTGCGTAATTGCGGCCTTTTGCCGCAGCGTGGGCCTTCGATGCCGAGGCGAGCTGAAGCGTTGCACGAGGTGAGAGTCCCAGTTCGATGGCTGGATGGTGTCGGCTCGCCTCGGCGAGGTCGACCAGGTACGCCTTGAGTGCGGAAGCCATATACACCGATTGCACTGCCTCAATCATCGTGAGGACCTCTGCTGCCGATATCACTGGCTTGAGTGCAGCGATCGCATCGCCCGAGTCGCCGTCGTCGAGCATCTGCAGCTCGGCTTCTCGAGCGGGATAGCCGATCGAGATGCGTAAGAGGAAGCGATCGAGCTGGCTTTCAGGCAGTCGGTAGGTGCCCTCCTGTTCGACCGGATTTTGCGTTGCAACGACCATGAACGGTGGCGGGAGCGGCCGACTTACTCCGTCGTTGCTGACTTGTCGCTCCTCCATGGCCTCGAGCAGCGCTGACTGGGTCTTCGGTGAAGCTCGGTTGATTTCATCAGCGAGCAAGATGTTAGCAAACAATGGGCCAGGCTCGAAGCGAAACGTTTCGGTCGATCGAGAGTACACGCTTACGCCGACTAGATCGGTCGGCAGGAGATCAGGCGTAAACTGAACCCGTCGCCACGAGCAGTCGATCGAGGCAGACAAGGCTTTAGCAAGGCTGGTCTTGCCCACGCCCGGGACGTCTTCGACGAGCAGGTGGCCTTCGGCTAGTAGGCACACGACCGCCAGTTCGACCGCCTCAGGTTTCCCCCGGATTACTCGACCGACATTGGCAGTAATCGCGTCGAAGAGCTGGGCGAACGTGCGATTCGTTCCATTGACCTGACCCGGGTGATCGGGCTGGGCCTGCAACGGTCCGTCCGAAATGATGTCCGTCGTCACGACAATGAGGGTAGACCGAGGAGCCGGTCGATGCCCTTCGGAGAGCATGATCTACGCTGTGGCCGTGCCAGCACCCCCGGTTCTCGCAGTCGTCGTCGAACCCTCTCGGCTAGCTGCGGCTCTGGTTGGACCCGACGGAACGATGCACGTGCGCGACCGCGTCACGATGCCATCGCGAGATGTGTGGCGAGCACTCGACCGCCTCGTGCGACGGGTCAATGCTGCGGCGCGCGAGTCAGTTCCCCCATTCTCGGCCGTTGGCGTAAGCTGCGTCGGACCCGTCGACGAGCAGGCGGGGACCGTGTCGCCCCCGTACGTTCCAGGGTGGAACAGCTTTCCGTTGCGGGAGCATCTGGAGGAGCTGACCGAGCGTCTGGTCATCATAGCGACGGCTGGAGCTGCGGCGGTTGAGGCCGAACGTCTTGTTGGAGAAGCGATGACGACGCCGAGCTTCGTCTTGCTTATCGCCGATGCCACCCTCGATTCGGCGTGCATGGTCGACGGGGTCCGCTTTTCCGGCGCGCACGGCAATTTCGGATCGCTCGCACACATAACAGTCGACATGGACGGCCTGCCGTGCTGGTGTGGTGCCCGCGGGTGTCTGGAACCATACCTATCGTCTATTGCACTCGAAGCCGAGATGAACCGGCCGCTACGTCGGGCAAACCCATCGATCGTCGAGCGTGCGGGCATCATGCTCGGGAGGGCGATTGCATCTGCTTGCGCAACAATCGACATCGACACTGTCTTCGTGACTGGAGGGGTGATCGACGCATTCGGCGATCAGCTACTTGACGTGGCCAGACGCGAGCTGCTCACCAGGACCCGGCTCCCGAACCTGGCCGGGATCTCGGTGATCGAACCGGTGGAGCACATCAATCCGCTGCTGCGGGCCGCGTCGCTGGTCTTGTCGAGTTCGGCCACCAACCGGTAATAAAGCTTTGGTATCGTTGGGTACATGCAGCCCACGTACACCGCCGAAGCAGAGGCCTACCGCGAGAAGGTCCAAGCATTTCTCGCCGAAAAGCTCCCATCAAACTGGCAGGGAATCGGCGCTCTGCAAGGCGAGGAGCTTGAAACCTTCGTGACCGAGTGGCGCAATGTGTTGTACGAGGCCAACTACCTGGCACCAGGTTGGCCCACTGCGTTTGGTGGCTCAGGGCTCAGTGCGACCGAGCAGGTCATCCTCGCCGAGGAATTCACTAAGGCGGGCGTCCCGACCGGCGGCCCGAATGATGCGTTCAGCATCCAGATGCTGGGCAACACCATCCTCATGTGGGGTACCGACGAGCAGAAGGCCCACTACATCCCTCGCATACTGTCGGGTGAAGACGTCTGGTGTCAGGGCTACTCCGAGCCCGACGCAGGTTCTGACCTTGGAAACGTCGGTCTCAAGGCAGAACTCGACGGCGACGAGTGGGTGCTCAACGGTCAAAAAATCTGGACCTCGGCCGGCCACCTCGCAGACCATATCTTCACCCTTGCCCGCACAGATCCGGATTCGCCGAAGCACAAAGGCATTTCGTTCCTACTCGTTCCGATGGACCAGCCCGGCATCGAAGTTCGTCCGATCAAGATGATTTCGGGTGACAGCGAGTTCAACGAGGTTTTCTACACCGATGCCCGCTGCCCGAAAGACAACGTAATTGGCGGGGTCAACAACGGTTGGGGTGTGGCCATGTCGCTGCTCGGCTACGAACGCGGTGAAGCCGCCGCCACTGGCCCGATCCGTTTCAAAGCTGAGTACCAGCGCCTTGAGGCGATGGCCAAGGAGCGAGGTCTCACCGACGATCCGGTGATCCGGCAAAAGCTTGCAGTTGCATACTCAACATGTCAGATCATGGGCTACCTCGGACAGCGTGTGCTCACACAATTCCTCGCAGGCCATCATCCGGGACCGGACGCAGCGATCGGCAAGCTTCAATGGAGCGAATACCATAAGGTCATCACCGAGTTGGCGATGGACGTCTTGGGTGCCGACGGTTTGTTCTGGGACGGCCGCAAACCTCCATCGTCGTTCGGTCCAGATGATGGTGGCGCAGCGAACACACAGTCCTCGTGGATCGGCACTTTCCTCAACGCTCGGGCCGGCACAATCTATGCCGGTTCCAGCCAGGTGCAGCGCAACATCATTGGCGAGATGATCCTCGGGCTGCCGAAGGAGCCCAAGCCGGCGTGATCTCAGCGGCTGTTGCGATCGCCTTTCGGCCATCGCTGTGGTCGACGGCTGTTCGCCAGATGCGCAGGACCAGCGCGCCGGGCTGGTGGAAGCATCGCCCATTCCTCCCGATGCCATCGGGCAGCTATGCGGATTTCCGCCTCGTTACGCAGTACGGGGACCCCGACCATGCATGGGATCCCGATGATGTGGTGAAATACCTGCGATGGTGCAAAGCCTGGGATGCCCGAAGTTGACGGCTCGCAAGGTGCGCCAGCCGTGAACAGCGCTCTCGTCCTCAACGCTAGCTATGAGCCGCTCAGCGTTGTGTCGTCGAGCCGTGCGACATGCCTTGTGCTTTCGGACAAAGCCGAACTGCTCGAAGACGACGGGCGTGTCATCCGTTCGGAGAAGCTGAGCGTTCCGAGCCCGTCGGTGATACGGCTGCGGTACATGGTTAAAGTTCCGTTCATCCGGCGTGCAGCACTCTCACGGCGAGCGATCTTCGCCCGAGACGACCATCGATGCCAGTACTGCGGGGGCCACGCAGACTCGATTGACCACGTGTTGCCGCGATCGCGTGGCGGAGAACACTCGTGGGAGAATGTCGCCGCAGCCTGTAGGCCGTGCAACCTCGACAAGCGCGACCGCACCCCGAACGAGGCGGGGATGCGCCTAGCGAAGCCCTGCCGTGCGCCGCGCTCGTCGGGATGGGTGATCGTGTCGGTGAATGGAATACCTGAGACTTGGCGTCGCTATCTGCCGATGGCTTCGTGACCGCCTATCGACTGGTGCGCCGACGTTCGACGGCGGCCGAGTTTCACGCGATGCCGCTACCCGACCCCGTCGAGCCCGAGATCTGGCTTCACGAGATTACAGCGCCGGCACTCGTGCTCGGTTCCACGCAACTTGACGACGTCGTCGATCCCATAGCGTGCGAGCAGCACGGCATCGAAGTGGTGCGACGACGCAGTGGAGGAGGAGCGGTGCTGCTTATTCCCGACGCAGTGGTGTGGGTCGATGTCATCCTGCCTGCGGGGAGCGCCGGGTGGACGGATGACGTTCACCGTCCGATGGTTTGGTTCGGTGAGTGTCTCGCCGCAGCATTCGCTCAAGTCGGCGTTGGCGGGACAGCCGTTCACGACGGTGCGATGATTTCGACAGCAGCCTCGCAGCTAGTGTGTTTTGACGGCTTGGGCCCGGGTGAACTCACCCTTGATGGCGCAAAACTTGTTGGCATTAGCCAACGCCGGACGCGGTCGGCTGCCCGGCTGCAGGCTTGTTGGTACACGCACTACGACGCTGAGCTACTTCCGCGGTTGTTGCGCGCCGAGATTGAGGTTGGAACGCTCCGCCCAGTTGCGACGGTGGGTTCTCCAGCGGCGCTGGACGTCACAGCGCGGCTGGCCGACAGCCTCAGCGGCGCCACCTGACTCACTGGGTGCTGCCGGTTACGCAGCTGGACTGGGGGAGGGGATGGCCGTTGTGTCATCGGGGTTATCGACCCACCGTTTCCTCGCCGGGCACGGCACCGCGAACCTAGGGTCGGGCTTGCGCTGCATTTGCTAGATCGAATTTCGGATTCAGGGTAAAGAAGTGGGGCCAAATGGTTGACGATGGGGAAAAATGGGGGCATTATTGAGCGCTGTGGGGGAAAGCCTCCCGTGGTTCTCAGGCAGGGAGCGATCAGAACTGTGTTTGTCGGTGTGTACGAGCGTCAGCTCGACGAGCGGGGACGAGTTGCGCTGCCGGCCTCGTTTCGCAGCACGATCGGTGAACAGTGCTACCTCACGTACGGCGACGACGGGTGCGTTCGAATTATGAGTTCCGACGTGTTCCATGTCGAAGCGCAGGAGATGATCGATCGGGTCAAGGCCGGCGAGGTCTCGCGAGCAAAACAACGTGTATTCGCATCGTCGGTCGTAGTCGCAGGTATCGACAAGCAGGGACGCATTCTCCTCGACCCTCGACTGCGTGCCCACGCCGCCATCGAATCCCAGGCCCGCGTCACAGTACTGGGTGCGCTCGATCGCATCGAGATCTGGGAACCGAAGCGGTACGAACAGCAGGAAACCGTCGGCCTCCAGGAGATGGTGCAGTGACGAGTTTCGAACACGATCCTGTGATGGTTGACGAGATCACGGCAATCTTCGACGCGGTTCCGGCCGGGACTGTCATCGACGCGACGCTGGGAGCCGGCGGACATAGCCATGCATTGTTGAGTCGGCGTGCCGACATCGACATCTTGGGAATCGACCAGGACGCGGACGCGATCGACGCAGCGCTCTCCCGGCTGTCCGAGTTCGCTGACCGCGTCCGCACGAGCCGTCGCCGGTTCAACGAACTGGACGAGGCGATGGCCGAGCATGGCGTAACCGAGATCAGTGGCGCCTTGTTCGATCTTGGGGTGTCTTCCCCCCAGCTCGACCGTGCGGAGCGTGGGTTTTCGTATCGCAGCGAGGGCCCAATCGACATGCGGATGAACAGCGACCAGCAATGGTCGGCACAAGACGTTGTCAACGGCTACGGCTCTTACGAACTAGAGCGCGTAATTAAGACCCACGGTGATGAGCGTTTCGCACGTCGCATCGCCGATGCGATCGTGGCAGCCCGCCCGATTGCCACAACGACCGAACTCGCCGAGGTCGTGACAACAGCGATTCCAGCTGCCGCCCGGCGAACAGGCGGGCATCCAGCAAAACGCACGTTCCAAGCGATTCGGATCGAGGTCAACCAAGAGCTTGACGTCCTTCCCGACGCACTGGACCAAGCCGTGGTTGCGACCTTGCCGGGGGGAAGAGTGGCTGTTCTGTCTTACCACTCGGGCGAAGATCGCATCGCTAAGCAGCGCTTCTCGGTCGCTGCCGGCGTCTGTGGCTGCCCCCACGATCTGCCCTGTGTCTGCGGTGCGATCCAGACCGTGCGTGTGGTCCGTGGCGTGCCGAAAAGGGCCTCTGCCGACGAGCAAGCGCGAAACCGCCGGTCGTCCAGTGCACTCCTGCGAGTCGTCGAGAAGACCGAGCCCATCCCGAAAGCAATGATCTGATGGCAGCGGTCGCGGCTAGCTCGCCCAGGGGCGCGCCCGCCGCCGGTTCCCGGCGTCAGCAGCCGCCGACTCTCCGCGTCGTCGCCCCCCGGCGGCGGTGGCCAGCGGTGGCCGGTGGAATCGTTCTCCTCGCAGTTATGGCAGCGATGCTCGGAGCAGCCGTGTTTCACACGCAGCTGGCGGAACGCCAGCTCGAGATCGACCAGCTCGAACGTCAAGTGCGAGCAGAACGTACCCGCTTTGACGAATTGCGACGAGATCGTGCCGTGCTGCGCTCACCACAGCGGATCGCGGACGAGGCTAAGGCGCTCGGAATGGCGCCCGGCGAGACGAGCCGCTTCGTCGAAATCGACCCGATGCAGCTCGCCGTGCAGCTTGCAGCGTCTGGTGTCACCGCTGACGACACCAACAGGGTGATCGTCGAGACCGGGCCGCTTGACCAATTCCGCGACGTTAAGTCGGTATCGGTGGGTCAGCCGTGAGTCGCCGACGCGCTCCACTCGTTAAACAGCAGCCAAAACGTCGCTCTGCGACAACTGCGACGCGAACGTCAGATCGCTCGAGCGACACCGTCGGTCGTCGACCACCGAAACGTCGTCGTGGGGCGGCACCCACGCCTCCCAGAGGAACCACTCGACGGCATCCGACGCGAACGCAGCGTAAAGAAGCAGTTCGCCGCAGAGTTCGGGCGCCGCGCCCCGAGCTACGGGCTAACGATCAGAAGGCGGGCAGCCCTCGGCGACGCCTGCTCGCTGCGCTCTTCGCGCTGTCGGTGCTACTGCTCGCAATTGTCGGTCGAGTAGTCATGCTCAAGACATCCGATGCCGAGTCGTTCCGCTCCGCTGGCGCACAGCAGTGGACCAGGTCTACCGACATCGCCGCCCATCGCGGCACGATCTTCGACCGCCAAGGTAACGAGCTTGCTATGTCTGTTCCGGCTGCGGCGATCTCGATTAACCCAAAACTTCTCGAGAACGGGCCGGCTACGGTGCAGATTCTCGACGACCTGCTCGGATTGTCCGACGAAAAGGTTGCCGAGCTGCTCGCCGAGGTCGCAGCCGCAGATCGCGGTTTCGTCTATGTTGCGCGTCAGGTCGACGCCTCGATCGGCGACCAAATTGCTGCACTCAATCGCCCTGGAATCAACGTCGATGCGGAGACTCGGCGCGAAATGCCAGGCGGCGCCACGGGTCAGACCGTGCTCGGACGGACCAACATCGACGGCATCGGCATCGCTGGGCTTGAGTTGCAGTACGACGACGTTCTCACCGGGACCGGCGGCGAGATGACACGAGAGATTGCACCCGGTGGCCGAACCGTCCCGGGCTCGGAAGTCGTTGCCCAGCAGCCGGTGTCGGGCGACGATCTGGTTCTCACTGTCGACCGATCGATTCAGTTCGCCACCGAACAGGTACTTATCAAGCGGGTCGCCGAGATCAACGCTCGCGGCGGGTTGATCGTCGTGATGGACACCGACACCGGAGAGATCTATGCGAATGCCTCCGTGCGCCGAGATGCTGAGACAGGGGAGCCGGTCGTCACCAGCGGCAACTTCGTGGCCGTCGACAGCTATGAACCCGGGTCGGTAGCGAAGGTAATCACTGTCGCAGGCGCTCTCAACGAAGGGGTAGTTACTCCTGACACCACCTTCGAGATCCCGTGGCGCAAGCAGTACTACGACGATCTTCTGAAAGACTCCCATCAACATCCGACCGAGGCGATGACTGTGTCGGACATTCTCATCGAGTCGTCGAACATCGGGACGATCACGGTCCAGGAGCGGATGGGTCGATTCGTGCACCACGACTACATGACCGCATTCGGACTGGGGTCCGTCACCGACCTCGGGTTCCCTGGCGAATCGGCGGGTATTCTCCGGCCTGCCGACGAGCTGTGGGGGAGCGAGCGCGTCACCGTGGCCTACGGCCAGGGGTTGTCGAGCACCCCGCTTCAGATGGTGGCGGCGGTGAACACGATCGCCAACGGCGGCGTGTATGTAGCACCGAGCCTCGTGCGGGCCGTTGTCGGCCCCGACGGGACGACCACCGACCTTCCGCCTGCGGCAACCCACAGGGTTGTGTCCGAGCTGGCAGCTCGACAGACGGCAACAATGATGCAACAGGTCGTGTGCGCCGGGACCGCAAGTCGCGCCGCAGTCGACGGGTTGCACGTCGCCGGTAAGACCGGGACCGCGTTCAAAGCAGCCGACAACGGGACCTACTACGACGAGAACGGCGACCGCATCTACTACTCGAGCTTTGTGGGGTTCTACCCGGTAGAGGATCCGCAGGTGACCGTGCTTGTGGCGCTCGACGAACCACCAGCCGGCACCGGCGACAGATTTGGCGGAACCGCCGCCGCACCTGTTTTTGCCGACCTCACGCCGACCATTATCCACGAACTCGGCATCCAGCCGGCCGAAGAAAGCGAGGGGTGCGAGGAGTGAGGGCGAAGACATCTGTCCAGCCCGTGAGTGCTGCCGAGGTCGCTGACCGTCTTCGTGCTGCGGGCCTCACGGTTCGCGTGGTGGGCGATCCGTCGATCATGGTGCATGGCCTCACGCACGACTCGCGTACGGTTCGTACAGGACAAATGTTTGCGTGCCTGCGCGGTCATTTGTTCGATGGGCACGATTACGCCTCGCAGACCGTTGCAGACGGTGCCTCTGCCCTGCTCGTTGACCACGAGCTCGCTGGCGTCGGGGAAACGGCCCAACTCGTCGTGGACGACACCAGGCTGGCAGTCGGTCATGCCTCTGCGATTGCATGGGGCGATCCGTCGCAGCATGTCACCATGATCGGAATCACGGGCACGAATGGCAAGACCACGACAGCTCAGATTGTTGCAGAACTACTTGACGCGGCCGACCAGCCGACTGGGATCATCGGCACGCTCCACGGTCTGAGGACCACGCCGGAAGCGCCTGAACTCCACGCAAAGCTGGCCGAATTCGTGAAGCAAGGTAAACGGGCCGTGGTGATGGAGGTCTCGTCGCATGCGCTTGCCCTTCATCGGATTGACGGCACCGTTTTCGACCTTGTGGCCTTCACCAACCTCGGACATGACCATCTCGATCTGCACGGCTCCCCCGAGGCTTACTTCAGGGCCAAATCGGCGTTGTTCACGCCGACTTTTGCCCCGCTGGCGGTGATCAACGTCGACGACATCATGGGTCGACTCCTTGCGAACACGCTCTCCGACTGCTCCAACGGGGAGACGATGAGCGTTATGACCGTCGACCGCAATGACGTCAAGGTTGCGGCGGTTACGGCGACCGAGCACGCCTACCAGTGGAACGGTCGAACCATCTCGGTTCCGCTCGGCGGCGAGTTCAACGTGGCGAATTCGCTGATGGCGCTGTCAATCGTCGCTGCGCTCGACATCGACATCGACGCAGCCATCTCCGGTTTCGAGTCGCTTGCGGCGGTGCCCGGCCGGTTCGAAGTGATCGACACCGACCAGACTCGTTCCCGCGGTATCACCGTGGTCGTCGACTACGCCCACACCCCCGATGGTTTAGAGCGACTCTTGCGTGCGGCTCGTGCGCTCACGGATGCGCGTGTGATCGCAGTCTTCGGGTGTGCCGGACACCGAGACCGACAGAAGCGGCCGATCATGGGCGAACTCGCTGCGCGGTTGGCCGATCTTGCGATCGCTACCTCCGACAACCCCCGCGGTGAGAATCCGGACGCAATCATCAATGACGTGATCGAAGGGGTCTCTGAGCACTACCGTGCCCGCGTGATCGCGCTTGCAGATCGTCGTGGCGCCATTCGACGCGCACTCGAAGTTGCGCAACCCGACGACGTAGTTGTCATCGCCGGCAAGGGCCATGAGGCCACCCAGGATCTTGGCGCCGAGACGATCAAGTTCGATGACCGCCTAGTGGCGATCGAAGAACTTAAGGACATGTCGTGATTTCAATTCTTCTGGCGGCCCTAGTTTCGACCGTGGCGTCGCTACTCGGAACGCGATATCTGATGGTTTTCTTTCGAAGCCGGGGTCATGGTCAACCGATTCTCGGCAAGGAGGATCTCGGACCCGAGCACCACATGTCCAAGCAGGGCACGCCAACGATGGGTGGACTCGCCATCGTGGGAGCGGCGTTTGTCGGGTGGATGGTGGCCCACGTGCGCCCTGACCTGCCATTTGCACGGCAGTCGCTGATCGTGTGGGCCGGTGTGCTGTTCATGGCGCTGATGGGGTTTCTTGACGACTACATCAAGGTTCGCAAGCGACACAACCGTGGCATCTTTTGGAAACAGAAAAATTACATCACGATGCTCGCGAGTTTCGGTATGGCCTGGTGGCTCGTCGTCGGCACCGGGATTTCCGAGACGATCTCGATCACGAGAGCTGAACTCGGCATCGAAGTACCCACCGCACTCTGGGTGCTCTGGGCCGGAGCGATCATCTGGGCGACGACCAACGCCGTCAACGTGACCGACGGTCTCGATGGTCTTGCGGCCGGTTCGGCGCTCATGGGGTTCGGTGCCTTTGTCATCATCTCGTACCTCGCATTCCGGAACAGGGAGCTATATCCATCGGTCGTCAACCCGCTCGACATGGGCGTGTTCGCAGCAGCATTCGCAGGTGGATGTCTCGGATTCCTCTGGTGGAACGCGGCACCGGCGCGCATCTTCATGGGTGACGTCGGCGCGCTCGCAATCGGTACTGCCCTCGCCTTCCTTGCGCTCACACTTAATACGCATCTCCTGATCGTCCTGCTCTGTGCAATCAACGTGATGGAAGCGGGCTCGGTGGCGATCCAGATGGGGGTCTTCAAAGCCTCGGGCCGCAAGAAGCGTCTGTTCCGGATGTCGCCGATTCACCACCACTTCGAACTGATCGGGTGGCCCGAGACCACGGTGATCATCCGTTTCTGGCTGATCGCAGCAATCTCGGTCGGCTTGGCACTCGGCATCTTCATCGCCGACTTCTCCAGCATTTCGGTGTGATGCGAGCTCTTGTATACGGTTTGGGCGTTGCTGGAGGGTCCACGGCTCGAGCTATGCAACGGCGCGGCTGGGACGTGATAGCAGGTGATGACTTCGTCACCGAGGGACGCTCATCGCTGGCGACGGAGCTCGGCATCGAACTTCTCGATGCGCCTGACCTCAAGACCTTACGCCTGGTACTAGAGGGTTGTGACGTCCTCTGCCCAGCTCCCGGCATCCCTGAGCATCATCGGGTGATCGATGCGGCTCAAGCAACCAGAACCGAGATCGTCTCGGAGATTGAGCTCGCCTATCGCTGGGAGCAGGAGCGACCCGGTGGTCCGCGACCGATGCTCGCCGTGACCGGAACCGACGGCAAGACTACGACGACGCTGATGGCTGTGGCGATGCTGCGCGCCGCTGGGCTGTCGACCGTCGATGCGGGGAATACCGAGACTCCGCTCGTTGATGCCATCGACGAACCTCACGACGCCTTTGTCGTTGAGTGCACGAGCTTTCGACTGGCATGGACGCGTGACTTTCGTGCCGAGGCGGCTGTATGGCTCAATTTAGCCCCAGACCATCTCAACTGGCATGCCTCGATGGACACATACGAAATTGCAAAGGCAAGGATCTGGGCAGCGCAGCACGATGACGACACTGCCATTGCGTTCACCGGTGCGCCCAACGTAATGCGACGTCTCCAAGAGGCTCCTGGCCGTCGAGTGACCTTTGGTCGGGGCGGTGACTACTGCCTCGACGAAACTCGACTAGTTGGGCCGTGTGGGACAATCACTACGACCGACGCGATGCGTCGAAGCCTGCCGCATGATATTACGAATGCGCTTGCGGCTTCGGCGATGGTGCTCGAAGCGGGCCTCGCAGACACCTGCGCTATCGAACAGGCGCTTGCCAATTTCAGTGGCCCCGCGCACCGACTGGAGCACCTCGGCACGCATGCCGGCGTCGACTGGTACAACGATTCGAAGGCGACAACTCCGCATGCTGCTGCGGTTGCGGTCCGGGCCTTCGACGAGATTGTCCTGATCGCCGGAGGAAAGGATAAACACGTGGATCTCGCCGAAATGGCCGTCGAGCTAGAGCGACTCCGTGCCGTTATCGCGATCGGCGAAACGCGTGCGGACGTTGCCGGTGTTTTCGCCGGCGTCGACGTTGTGGAGACCACTGAATTCCTTCCTGCAGCCGTTGCTCGTGCCGCCGAGATCGCTGTGCCTGGCACCACGGTGCTGCTGTCGCCCGGATGCGCCAGCCTCGACCAGTACCACTCGTTCGAAGACCGCGGCGATCACTTCCGCGAACTCGCACACCAGCAAGGAGTCCGTTGATGGCATCCACTGTCTCTGTCCACGATCGGCGCCAAGCAGCGCTATCTCGGCTAGGTCACGAGGCGTCCCCGCAGCGCCGGACGCGCTCTCCCCGCGTCCGGCCGAAGTCACCGGGTGCCCGCTCTCCGCGCGAATCGTTGGGCGCTCCCGCAGGCGTCTGGTACGGAATCATTGCGGTGGTGATCGTTTTTGTCATGCTCGGACTCGTGATGGTGCTCTCCGCGTCGGCGGTCACCGAGGCGAATCGCGGCAACTCTCCGTACAGCGTTTTTCTCCGTCAGGCCATGTGGGCTGGGTTCGGACTTGTCGGCATGGTCATCATGGCAAGGATTCCCTACGGACTCTGGAGGCGGATGACGGTGCCGTTGGTTGTGGTCGGTGTCGCCGCAATGCTCGGACCGTTCGTCCCGATGATCGGCGGAAGTGTCAACGGCGCCCGAGCCTGGATCCGCTTCGGTGGGTTTAGCGTTCAGCCTTCCGAGTTCCTCAAACTCGCAGTGGTCATCGCAACCGCCGACCTGCTGACGAGGCAGGCCGGTGCGATGAACCATCGACGCCGCACGCTCATTCCGCTCGCGTTACTCGCCGGGGTTGGGGCGGGGCTGTGCATGTTGCAGGGTGACCTCGGTTCAGCGGTCGTGCTCGGGGCCGTCGTGTTCTCCATCGGTTGGATCGCCGGCGTGCCGTTCACGCCGCTAGCCGTTATGGCGTCGGGCGCCACTGCCGCAGGCCTTTTCTTCATCGTGTCGAGTCAGACCAGGATCGACCGCTTCACGGCGTTTATGGACGTCACTGGCAATAAAGATCGTCTTGCCTGGCAGACCTACCAGGGCTTCGTCGGCATGGCCTCGGGTGGAATCGGCGGTTCTGGGATCGGTGGCAGCAAGACTAAGCTCGGCTATCTCCCGTACGCTCACAGCGACTTTATTTTTGCAATAATCGCCGATGAGTTGGGTCTGGTCGGTGCCGGAGCGGTAATCGGCGGGTTCATCTTGCTGGTCCTGTTCGGTGTGCAGACGGCGCTGGCTTCGACCGACCGCTTTGGCATGCTTGTGGCCGGTGGAGTCTCCTCCTGGTTCGGGGTGCAGGCCATCGTCAATCTGGGTGGTGTCACCGGGCTGATGCCGGTCACCGGACTCACGCTGCCGTTCTTCTCGGCCGGCGGAAGTTCACTGTTCGTGTCGATGGTCGCAGTTGGGTTGCTCCTCAGTGTCGCCCGGCGAGTCGGAAGTCGGAGCGAGCCCGAGATCCGGCGGGCCGCATCCTGAGCACGTTCGCTGTTGTCACCGGTGGCGGAACGGCGGGCCATGTTCTTCCCGCACTTGCTGTCGCGGGTGCTCTGGCTGCTGCGGGGCATGAGGCTGACTCGATCCACTATGTCGGATGTATGCGCGGGATTGAGACGAGGCTGCTTCCGGAGACCCTGTATCCGCACACGTTCTTCGATGTTGTCGGTTTCCAACGGTCGTTGAGCCGCCGCAACCTGGCCTTCGCGCCAAAAATGTGGCGCGCCCGCAGTGAGGCGGTCGCTCTCTTGCGTCGTCTTGATCCCAACGTCGTGGTGACGGTCGGGGGGTACGCAAGCATGCCGGCAGTCCTCGCCGCCCGGAAGCTGGGGGTTCCCATTGTTGTCGTCTCCTACGACTTCGTCCCGGGACGTGCCAGTCAATTCGCGGCCCGTTCGGCCGCAGCATGTGCGGTGGCGTTCGAGAACTCGCCGCTTCCGAAAGCAACGGTTACCGGCGCGCCAGTACGTCAGGCGATCCTGGCGCTCGATCGCGTCGGTGACCGGGCGGCGGCCCGACGTCGACTCGGGGTTCCCGACGATCGATTCCTGGTTGCGGTGATGGGCGGATCGCTGGGGTCAGGAGTTCTCAACGCAGCGATTGCGCGCTACGCAAACGCTCACCGAGACGATGACGGGTTGGCGATCCGTCAGGTCGCCGGCGAACGGTTCATCGACGAGGTTGCCGTCGTCGATTCGTCCGGGTCGACCGGGCTTTTTCACCAAATCGTGGGTTATGAGGACAACATGGCGTCGATCTACGCCGCCGCTGATCTCCTTATCGGGCGCGGCGGAGCAAGCACCGTCCATGAGGTGGCCGTAACTGGAATCCCGGCCATTCTCATTCCTTGGACGGGTGCGGCCGACGATCATCAGACCGAGAACGTGCGTTGGTTAACCGACGCCGACGGTGCGGAGCTGATGACCGAGACGGCTCTCGCCGCTGATCCGTCTCATCTCGATGAAGCTATCGAACGCCTCCGCAACGATGTCGAGGCCCGCGAGCGGCTGTCGAGAGCTGCTCGTCGCCGCGGCGAGGTCCATCGATCGGGTGCCATGGCCTCGCTGGTCGAACGTGTCGCCCTAGCATCGACGGCGAGATGACCGAACAGCTTTCCGTTCCCGTGGTTCCGCTCGATCTGTCGATCCCGCACCGGCTGCATATCGTTGGTGTAGGCGGTCCGGGCATGAGCGCGATTGCGATCGCGCTCGCCGAAATGGGCCATGAGGTGTCCGGGAGTGACCTTCGTGAACATCCGGTCCTCGAACGCGTTCGTGCTGCCAACGTGGAAGTGACGATCGGGCACGATCGCAGCCTCGTCCACGGTGTCGACGCGGTCACTGCCTCGACTGCCATTCCGGAGGAGAACATCGAACTGAGGGAGGCGCGCTCGACAGATGTCGCCGTGCTGCGCCGTGCTGCGATGCTCGGCTCAATCTGCGACCAGGCGAAGGCACTCGCAGTTGCTGGGACCCACGGCAAGACTACGACAACGTCGATGCTGATGCTGATGCTTGCTGATGCTGGGCTCCGTCCGAGTTTCATCATTGGTGGTGACGTGAGCGACCTCGGTACCGGAGCACAGTGGACAGGCGGGGAGTTTCTGGTCGTCGAAGCAGACGAGAGTGACGGAACCCACCTCGAACTCCCGCTCTACGGGACCATTGTTACAAACATCGAAGTTGATCATCTCGATCATTACGGGTCGTTCGAAGCAATTGTCGAGAGCTTCGACAGCTACCTGCGACAGGTTCCGGGTCCAAAGGTGGTGTGCGGCGACGACGAGGTGGCTTGCCAGTTGGCTGCAGCCCATGATGCAATTACGTACGGTCGAGGCGAGGGCGTCGATGTCCGCGCAGTCGATGTTCGTGCCGCCAATGGAGCGTTCGTGTTTGATGTTGAGCGCAACGGTGCAACGGTCGGCACGATCGAGTTGCCGATGCGCGGTATCCACAACGTTGTGAACGCAACTGGCGCAATTGCTTTGGCGCTTGAGGTCGGTGTCGAGTTTGAACACATCCGCATTGCGCTCGCGAAGTTTGGAGGTGTTGCGCGACGTTTCGACGTCCGTGGAATCGATGGCGGAGCGACGTTCGTCGACGACTACGCCCATCTGCCGTCCGAAATCTCTGCGGTGCTTGCAGCGACCCGCCACAGCGGGGAGAACTGGCGACGAGTTGTCGCGATCTTTCAACCAAACCGCTACAACCGGATTGCCGAAATCTGGCAGGAGTACGGGACTGCGTTCGGAGACGCAGACCTCGTCGTCCTGACCGAGATCTACGGTTCGGGCACCACTCCCATTCCCGGAGTCACCGGCAAGCTCATCGTTAATGCAGTCACCGAGGCCGATCCGAAAAAGCGCGTCGTGTGGCTTCCGCGTCGGTACGACTTGGTCGACTTTGTGGCGCGCGAGGCGCGTGACGGCGACATCGTGGTCTCGATGGGCTGTGGTGACATCGCAACGCTCCCGTCGGAGGTGCTCAATGCCCGTCGCCGCGCCTGACGCAATCGCTCTGGCGGCTACCGAACTCGGTGAGCTGGCTCGCTTTGACGAACCGCTTGGGCCATTCACCACCTACAAGGTGGGCGGGCGCGCCGACCTGTTCGTCAACGTTGTCAAACCCGCTGACCTGCACCGTGTTGCTGCTGCCTGCCGCTCGAGTGGGCTGCCCGTGTTGATCGTGGGGCGCGGATCGAACCTGCTGGTCGCGGATCGAGGTTTCGGCGGCATTGCGGTGTCACTCGCCGAGATGGCGAACGGCATCGAAATCAACCGCGACCACTCGATCGTTCGTGCAGGCAGCGCAGTGCTGTTGCCCGTGTTGTCGCGTCGACTGGCCAGTGCTGGCTTGACCGGGTTCGAGTGGGCCGTGGGAGTGCCCGGCTCGATAGGTGGGGCGGTGCGGATGAACGCAGGCGGACATGGCTCTGACCTGTCGGAGTCGCTGATCGACGTGTCGGTATTCGACCTTGCAGCATCGGCTGATCGAACACTAAGAGCCGATCAGCTCGGTTTGCGTTTCCGAGGAAGCGATCTTCGTGCGACGACCGTCGTGATCTCGGCGCGCCTCCAATTGGCGCCGGGTGACCCTGAGGCAGCGCACCGAGAACTCGTCAAGATTGTTGCGTGGCGTCGCGCCAACCAGCCTGGAGGGCAGAACGCAGGGTCGGTGTTCGTGAACCCGATCCCCCATGAGCTCAGTGCAGGGCAGTTGATTGACGAAGTCGGACTGCGTGGGGTTCGCTACGGCAGTGCAACGGTCTCCGACAAGCACGCGAACTTCATTCAAGCCGACCAGGGAGGATCAGCCGACGACGTTCGGGCGCTGATGGAACTCGTCCGTGAACAGGTCGCGACCGCCACCGGTCATGTACTGCGCAGCGAGATTCGTCTGATTGGATTCGAGGAACCATCGTCATGAGTCCCTGGAGACGCAAGACGAACGATGCGAAATTGGACGCCGCCACCGATGCCGTACCTGAGTTCACCGATGTCAAGATCGTGAAACAGGAGTCGACTTCGAGCAAGGCTCCGATCGAAGGATCGGGCTCTGACGAAACGGATGACGATGTGCTTGCCGAACTGTCTGTCGCGTTCGGCGACGACGATGCCGAGCCCACGAAGGCGCGCGATGCGGGGTTGACGACGATCGCGATTGGCGGCGCGGATGATCTCCCGGATGCGGTGTATCTCGACGACGGACTCGTTGGAGCCGAGGGTTCAGAGCCGGTTTTCATAGATGACGACGGAACCAGCGATGCGCTGCTGACGAAAGATGCCGCTGGCCCGGGAATCGAGCTGCGTCTACGACAGCGCCGCATAGGCGTTCGGCGCGCCGAAGGTCGGCGCCGGCTTTTTCGGTGGGGGGTCGTCGCAGGCGTGTTCGTCGTTGTTGTCGCTGTGCTGGCCGTACTCGGTTCGTCGCTGTTCTCGGTCAACGACATCAGGGTGTCAGGTGTCCAACGAGCCGACGCAGATGCCGTGATGGCGCTGGTCGACGACTTGATCGGCGAACCTGTGCTGTTGGTTGACACCGAGGCTGCTGAAGAGCGACTCGAGCAAATTCCGTACATCGACAGCGCCCGGGTGCGGACTGACTTCCCTAATGGAATCACCGTCGAGGTCCGAGAACGTGAACCGGTGGCGACAGCGGTGGGGGCTGATGGCCGATTCCGTATCCTTGACCAAGAGGGTCGAGTTGTCGATGTCATCGATGGCCAGCCGATCGCGTTCGTTCTGGTCTCGGGACCAACGACACTCGACTTGGAGGCCGGAGAGTACGCCGACACTGGCTATGCGGCCGCAGCGTCGATGGTCACCAAGTTGACACCCGACGTTCGCTCGCAGATGATCTCGATGTCAGTTGTTCCCGATGGAGCCGATCTCCGATTTCTCCTGTCAAATGAACCCGGATCCGACATTGAGGTCCGTCTCGGCGCAGCGATCACAGACAACGATCAGATTGAACGTCTGGTGCGACTCCAGCGGGTTCTCGATGACGTTGCCGGGTCCGATACGACAATCATCGACGTGTCGACGTCGGAGACGACTGAGCGATGAAGTGCATTGAGACGCGGCTAGCGTCCCCGCGTTGTGACGACGAACCTGGCAGAATGTGTCATGGTTCGTGTACCCGGACCGACACTACGATGCCCGCATCCCTGAACAAAAACGACGTCGCGGTCAACGCGAGCAGATGGAGGACCCACTGATGGTCGGCACACCGCAGAATTATCTCGCCGTGATCAAGGTCATTGGCGTCGGTGGAGGTGGCGTTAACGCCGTCAACCGCATGATCGACGCTGGCCTGAAAGGTGTTGAGTTCATCGCTGTGAACACCGACGCGCAGGCGTTACTCATGAGCGACGCCGACGTGAAACTCGACATCGGGCGCGACCTCACCAGAGGCCTCGGTGCTGGTAGCGATCCGGAAGTCGGCCGTGAGGCAGCGGAGTCGCACCGTGATGAGATTGAAGAGATGGTGCGCGGTGCCGACATGGTCTTCATCACGGCGGGCGAAGGCGGCGGTACCGGAACCGGCGCCGCACCCGTGATCGCTGAGATCTCACGAGAAGCGGGCGCGCTCACGATCGGCGTCGTGACACGTCCGTTTTCCTTTGAGGGTCGACGCCGCTCTGTCCAGGCCGACAACGGCGTCCAGCGCCTGAAGGAAAAAGTCGACACGTTAATCGTCATCCCGAACGATCGTCTTCTCACCGTTGCTAACGACAAGACCAGCGTTCTCAACGCCTTTAAGATGGCAGACGAAGTCCTGCTGCAAGGCGTCTCGGGAATTACAGGCTTGATCACCACTCCGGGCCTGATCAACACCGACTTTGCCGACGTCAAGGCAGTCTTACGCGACGCGGGTACGGCGCTCATGGGGATTGGTCAGGCGAGCGGTGACGAGCGGGCGGTGTCGGCGGCCAAGGCCGCGATCTCAAGTCCGTTGCTCGAATCTGCAATTGACGGCGCCCGCGGGGTGCTACTCAACATCACTGGTCCGTCAAGCATGGGTCTGTTCGAGATGAATGCCGCCGCCGAGATCATCCACGGCGTCGCCCATCAGGACGCACTGATCATCTTCGGCACGGTCGTCGACGACGAGATGGGTGACGAGGTTCGCGTGACGGTCATTTCGGCTGGTTTCGATCGCACTGATTCCGTGACAGCGACGTTGCCGGATTCGCAGCCGCGTACATCTCCAAACCGGATCACCGAGTTGTTCGGTGACGTAGAGGACGCCGACCCGCTCGCAGACGACGACGATGACTTCGACGTCCCTTCGTTCTTGAAGTGAGGTCGGCGGGTGCCCTCCCCGCTGTTTGAGTGCACGCTTGGTGGCCGTGACGTTCGAATCATTGCGACCGACCGCAGCGACGGTGACATTCATCCGGAGCGCGTGCCGAGTGGCGAACTGGCGACCCGCCAACGGTCGGCGACTGGTCGCAAGTGGACGATGGTTGACGAGGTGCACGGCACTGATGTGGTCGACGTGACCGCCGCCGATCCCTGGATGCCGGTGGTGGGTGTCGGTGATGTCATCGTGACCAGGGACGCCGATCTTCACATTGCCGTATGGAGCGCAGACTGTGCCCCGCTCTTTCTCCTCGCAGATGACGGTACGACAGTTGGAGCACACGCCGGCTGGAAGGGAATTGCAGCAGGTGTCATCGATGTTGCGGTCGAGACGGTCCGTCGAGACGGGGGACAGGTAAGAGCGGCGGTGCTTGGTCAGGCGATCGGGCCATGCTGCTACGAATTCGGTCACGACGACCTTGCTGTCGTGGCGCAGCGTGTGCACGCTCGGCCAGCCGAAGTCACCGGACGAACCCCCGGTGGGAATACCTCGCTCGACGTGATCGCTGCGGTTCGGTCTGGGCTCGATCACCATGGTGTCGCGCTCGACGTCGCCGGGCCCTGCACGGGGTGTGATGATCGATGGTTCTCGCACCGCATTCGTGGCGACCGCGGCCGCCACGCGACTGTCGCTTCGATCGGGCCGGAGTCGCAGTGAACCATCACTCGGCCGATGAGGTCGCGCACCAGTTCGAGTCGATCCGTCGCCGTATCGATGCGGTCGAGCGGCCGTGGACCGATGCTGTCGAGATTACCGCTGTCACCAAGGCGTTTGCCCCAACCGTAGTTGACACGGCAGTCGAGGCTGGATGCACCGTAATCGGGGAGAATTATGCCCAGGACCTGTTATCGAAACGGGCCGCAATCGAGTGCCTCGTTCCGCACCGGCGACCGCGCGTCGATTTCATCGGTCATCTTCAGTCCAACAAGGTTCGTCAACTCGTTGGCCTCGTCGATCGCTGGTGCACGATCGATCGAAGTTCCATCGCCAAGGAGATCGCCAACCGCGCTCCAGGAGCAGAGGTTTTACTTCAGGTCAACGCCACCGGCGAGGAGAACAAGGGGGGATGTCGGCCTGACGATGTCGCTGCTTTGCAGCGGCAATGCGTTGAACTCGGACTGGTAGTCGCCGGGTTGCTCGCCATCGGTCCAACTGGGCTGCCGGCGGAGGACGCAGCACCAGGTTTTCGCCTTGTACGTTCGCTGGTCGATGATCTAGGGCTCGCTGTGTGTTCGATGGGAATGACCGGCGATCTTGATGTCGCTGTCGCCTGCGGATCGACGAATGTGCGGATCGGATCATTGTTGTTCGGGGCCCGACCGGCCCCAGTCCACCAAGAAGGGGACGGGCGCGGCTAACCTCCGGCGCTCAGGAGGAAGACATGTCACTCTGGAAGAAGACCATGGACTACCTGGGTCTTGGTCCCGACGATGCTTACGACGACTACGACGACGAATACGGGCAGGAACCCCCTGCCCGGCAGCAGCGTGCGCCTCGTGAGTCCGAGCCCCAACAGGGACGGAATGGTCGTGGAGGCTGGGAACCCGAGCCCGAGCCCACCGTGCGCACCGTCGCAGCGCGGCCTAGCTTTCCGTCGCGCGACTTCGATGCGTCAGCTGCGTCGCGGCGCCCAGCGCAGGGCACACCTCCATCTGCTGGGAGGTCGAATGACTCAGGCGTCCACGTCCGCCCGCCCACTGATGAACAGCCGCAGAATCAACCACAACTCCGGAGTATTCCAGGAGGGGCCATGGAGCCACACACCGTCCGACCACGTCGATTTGACCAGGCACAAGAGGTCGCCGACGCATTCAAGAACGGCACACCCGTCATCATGAATCTCGAGGGAACCGAGCGAGATGTTGCTCGTCGACTTATCGACTTCGGCAGTGGCATCTGTTACGCCCTCGATGGAACAATGGAGAAGGTGGCGACTGGCGTGTACCTCTTGAAGCCGCCGGCGCAGCGGCCTCAACGCGGTTACGACGAATACGACGACTGAACGCACGCTTGTTGCAGCCACCACAAGGGAGCATCACATGGACATCAGCCCACAGCGAGTACGCACGGTGGAGTTTCGGACTGTCAAACGCGGTCTAGATCCCGATGAGGTGCGCGAGTTCCTAGCTGAGGTTGCCTCCGAATTGGAGTCGGCTCAGAACCAGTCGACAGCGATGGAGGCCCGCGCTCGCGCTGCAGTGGCGCGTCTTCAGGAGGTCTCTGAGAGCGGATCAAGCACGCCAACTGCGGCAAGTGAACCGGCGGGTGTTGCGGTGACCGCAACTCCGGCGGCGTCGGTTGACGAGTCTGAAACCATCAGCCGAACATTGTTGCTTGCTCAGCGGACCGCCGACACGGCCCTCGCTGAGGCCAAAGCAGAAGCCGAGAGGATCGAGCGCGACGCCAGCAGCGAAGCAGCGGAGACGATCGATTCGGCCAGGGAGACGTCGTCACGGCTGCTCGACGAGGCACGCGACGAGGCACGCCGGGCGGGAGAAGCCGAGCGGCTCACCGTCAAGACCGAGGTCGACTCTCTGCGGGCCAGGCGTGACTTCCTTGAGTCTGACGTGGAGCATCTCGAACGCCATCTGACCGACGAGCGCTCGCGTCTGCGCGAGGCGGCCACAACGCTACTCGACCTCACCGAGCGCGTTCCCGGTGGGCTCGGCGAAGTTCGCCCTCCGTTGCTGTCCGCCTCCGACGACGAGACACCTGTCGGAACCAACATGGGGACGATGACCGACAGCGACATCGATCCCGACGCCCACGCCATCAGCTTCACATTCGAGGGGTCGGGCACTCAAGACGACGCGGTTAGTGGAGCCCTTGACTTCGATGACAGCGCAACCCCTGGCGTGACGGGTACCGAAGACGAGCTCGGCGACGATACGAAACGTACGTGAACCTCGGCGGGCGGCGTCGATAGCCTCGCATGCGTGCCTTATCCCGACGTCGATCCGCAGCCCGACTTTCCCTCGATCGAGAGGTCGATTCTCGAGCGTTGGGAACGTGAGGGTACGTTCCAGGAATCGGTTGATCAGCGTGACACCGGGCCAAGTGGTGACAACGAGTTCGTGTTCTACGACGGCCCACCGTTCGCCAACGGTCTGCCCCACTACGGTCACCTTCTCACCGGCTACGTAAAGGACGCGATACCGCGATACCAGACGATGCGTGGTCGGAGGGTCGAGCGCAGGTTTGGCTGGGACTGTCACGGCTTGCCAGCCGAGGTCAAGGCCGAGCAAGAACTTGGCATCTCAGGTCACCCGGAGATCAATGCGTTTGGCATCGACAAGTTCAACAACGCGTGCCGCACCAGCGTGCTGCAGTTCACCGATCAATGGCGTTCGTATGTGGGCCGGCAGGCGCGTTGGGTCGATTTCGAGAATGACTACAAGACGCTTGACCTGTCGTATATGGAGAGCGTGATGTGGGCGTTTAAGACGCTCCACGACAAGGGGCTCATTTACGAGGGTTTCCGGGTTCTTGCGTACTGCTGGCGATGCGAAACACCGCTGTCGAACACCGAGACAAGGATGGACGACACGTATCGGGATCGCCAGGACCCAGCGCTCACGGTCGGGTTCACGCTCGATTCGGGAGAGCAGATCCTGGCATGGACGACAACTCCGTGGACGCTCCCATCAAACCTTGCGCTCGCGGTTGGTCCCGATCTGGACTATGCCGTCGTTGAACTCAGTGGCCGCCGATACATCATCGCCGACGCGCTCCGTTCGTACTACGAGGCGGAACTCGGCGATGGTGAGGTCGTTGAAATGCTCACGGGCTCTGATCTTGTCGGCCGGACCTACAGACCTTTGTTCGACTACTTCGCCGATACCGAGGTGCACGGGACCGAGCATGCCTTCCAGGTGATAGCTGCGGACTTCGTCACCGTCGAAGACGGCACCGGTGTTGTTCACCTCGCACCTGGCTTTGGCGAGGATGACCAAGTCGCCTGCAACGCAGCGGGAATCCCCACGCTCTGTCCGATGGACGAGCACGGGTGCTACACGGGGGAGGTTCGTGACTGGGCCGGAGCGCATGTCTTCGACGCGAATCCCGACGTGATCCGTTCTCTGAAGGACCGCGGCACGCTCGCCGAGGGTGGCGTTGTCGTCCGTCACGCCACCTACGACCACTCGTACCCCCACTGCTGGCGCTGCACCCAGCCGCTCGTTTACCGCGCAATCTCGTCGTGGTTCGTCGAGGTCACGAAGTTTCGTGACCGAATGGTTGAACTCAACGAACAGATCACGTGGCAGCCAGCGCACGTCAAGGAGGGAAGTTTTGGCAAGTGGATCGAAAACGCCCGTGATTGGGCGATCAGCCGGAACCGTTTCTGGGGTTCGCCCATCCCGGTCTGGCGCTCCGACAACCCCGAATACCCGCGCGTCGACGTCTATGGCTCGATCGAACAACTCGAAGCAGACTTTGGGGCGTCCCTCGATGGGGGCAAGGTGACCGACCTCCATCGCCCGATGGTTGATGACCTCGTGCGCCCGAATCCCGATGACCCAACTGGTGAGTCGATGATGCGTCGGGTGCCGGAAGTGCTCGATTGCTGGTTTGAGTCGGGTTCGATGCCCTTCGCCCAAGTGCATTATCCGTTCGAGAACACCGAGTGGTTCGAGGATCACTACCCGGGTGATTTTATCGTTGAGTACATCGGTCAGACCCGCGGCTGGTTTTACACGCTGCATGTACTGGCAACGGCGCTCTTCGATCGTCCAGCGTTTTCATCATGCGTGTCTCACGGGATCGTCCTCGGTGACGACGGCCAAAAGATGTCGAAGTCGTTGAACAATTACCCGGACCCCTTGCTGATGTTCGACAGTCACGGTGCGGACGCGATGCGATGGCATCTGCTGTCATCCACGATTCTGCGCGGTGGCGACGGAATGGTGACCGAAGTCGGGATGCGCGAGACGGTGCGGCAGATCCTGCTTCCTCTCTGGAACTCGTGGTACTTCCTTACGCTGTACGCAAACGCTGGCGAATGTCAGGGCAACGTGCGAACCGACTCGACGAACGTGCTTGACCGATATGTGCTGGCGAAGACGCGCGATCTGGTCGCTGACATGACCGATTCGATGGACAAATACGACTTGTTTGGCGCGTGCCAGCATGTCCGGGTCTACCTCGATGTGCTGACCAACTGGTATGTCCGACGGAGCCGATCCCGCTTCTGGGACGGGGATCAGATCGCTATCGACACATTGCACACCGTGCTATCCGTCTTTACGCGGGTTACCGCACCGCTGCTTCCGTTTATTTCCGAGGCGATCTACGACGGTCTTCACGGCGATGAGCCCAGTGTCCACCTCGGCAACTGGCCGGCTGTTGATGAACTCCCCGCCGATGACGACCTTGTGGCCTCAATGGATCTAGCGCGTGACGTTTGCTCGTCGACGCTGTCGGTCCGCAAGGCGCACCAACGCCGAGTGCGTTTGCCGTTGCAGTCGCTGACTATCGCCGCGCCCGACGCAGGGCGCCTTGTTGACTTAGTCGACTTGATAGCGAACGAGGTCAACGTGCGTGCTGTCGACCTGACGACCGACGTCGGATCGGTCGCCAGCGAGGAGCTGAAACTTGTTCCAGCGAGGCTTGGCCCTCGTCTCGGCAAGGACGTGCAAAGCGTAATTAAAGCGCATAAGGCGGGTGACTGGAGCGTCGATGGTGACCTTGTGACTGTCGGGGGCTTCGTTCTTGAGGCTGGGGAGTATTCGATCGAGCAAGTGGCTTCTGATGACCAGGCCAGTACCGGTCTTGCCCAGCATGTGGGTGTCGTGGCACTCGATACAACGGTCACCGAAGAACTTGAGATCGAAGGCCGTGCCCGGGATCTGATTCGCTCGATTCAGCAGGCTAGACGGGATGCCGACCTAGACGTGTCGGATCGGATCGAACTTGACGTCAACGCAGGCCCGGCGGTCGCCAAGGCGCTTCGAGCCCATCAAGAGTTAGTGATGGCCGAAACATTGGCGACAGCAGTGCGGATCGATGAGACAGGTGACGATGGCGTCGATGCGATGATCACTGTGGTCAGTACCCGCTGAGCAGGTAGAGTCCGGCGCTCACACCGCCGAAACCAGATGGGGATCTCTATGGCCGCTGCGAAAAAAAATGCCTCCAAGAACAAGGCTCCGGTGAAGAAAGCTCCGGTGAAGAAAGCCCCGGCCAAGAAAGCTACTTCGATCACCTCGCCGCTGCTTTCCAACGAGATCCCAACGGTGCATGAAGTTCCCGCGCCACGCGGGACGTCTAAGGACGGCATTTCCTACACCAAGGACTTCGATGTCAAGTTCCTGAAATTGCAGCGGGACGAACTCGAAGCGCGGCGAACTGCCGAATTGAAGCGGGCTACGCGCCTTGAGGATGAGGCTGAGAGTCTCATTGAGGACGGCGAAATGGGCGACGTTCAGTTCGATGATGAGGGCGGCGAGGGCGACACAATGGTCGTTCAGCGCGATTTGGATCGGCTGTTATCAAGCCAAGCCCATCAGACGGTCGAAGAAATTGACGAGGCGCTAGAACGAATCAAACGCGGTTCGTACGGTTATTCGGAGGTGTCCGGTCTTCCAATTCCGCGGGAGCGACTTGAGGCACTCCCGGAGACCACGGTCCTAGCTGCTGAGAAAGTCAGTGGCGCTGGACGACGATAAGTCAGAGACGTCAGACGCCGATTTGGCCGAGACGTTCGATGACGATCTCCTAACACCATCAGACCAAGCCGTCCTTGAACCGGCTGATATGGCGAAGTCGAAGAGTCCGTGGCGCGCACCGATTCTGCTGGCCATCGGCATCGTGATCGCCGACCAGCTCACGAAGCACTGGGCCGTTAATCGGCTCGCTGACGGGACTGAGATCAATGTGTTCTGGACGCTGCAGTGGAATCTTGCGTTCAACAGTGGGATGGCGTTCAGCCGCGGTCAGGGCCTCGGACCTGTCATCGCTGTTGTTGCGACGGTGGTGATCGTCTGGTTGCTCGTGTCCCTGCGAACATCAGGTGGCAAAATGAACACGTTCGGCATCGGCTGCGTGATTGGCGGTGCAGCCGGCAACCTGATCGATCGTGCGTTTCGTCAGGATGCGTGGCTGCGCGGCTCGGTGGTCGATTTCATCGACTTCCAGTGGTTTCCGATCTTTAACATCGCCGACATCGCGATCAACGTGGGAGCTGCGGCGCTGATTCTCAACGCCATCCTCACCGGCCGACGAGTTGGTCGCCTTCCGCCCGAAGGCGGCGCTGGATGACCGACAGATCTGACTCAGTCGATCGATTGGTAGAGGAGGTTCCGGCGGCGCTCGGCGGGCAGCGCCTAGACCGAATCGTTGCCTTAATCGGCGACCTGAGTCGTGCCGACGCAGCCCGGACGATCAAGGCCGACGGGGTGATGGTCGACGGGGAACTCTGCCGGTTGGGCAAAGTGCGCCTCGTGGAGGGGCAGCATGTTGCGGTCGATCCAGCGATGTTCCCGGTCACCGAGGTGCCCGGTCCCGACCCGAGTGTGGAATTCGACGTTGTGTACGAGGATGACCTCGTCATCGTTGTCGACAAACCACCTGGCCTTGTCGTTCACCCCGGTGCTGGCAACATGACGGGCACGCTGGCGAACGGTTTGCTGGCACGATTTCCCGACATTGAAGATGTCGGAGACCGTATGCGTCCCGGAATTGTCCACCGACTTGACTCTGGCAGTTCGGGATTACTCGTCATCGCACGGACGCAGGATGCGGCGGAGCATTTGGTCAGCCAGTTTGCTGACCACAGCGCAACACGTGTCTACGACGCAATGGTGTGGGGCGTTCCCGAGGCACCACATGGGATCATTGATGCACCACTCGGTCGGAGCCGGAGCGACCCGCTGCGGATGGCAGTCGTCGCGAATGGACGACCATCGCGTACGGACTATCAGGTGATCGGAACCTTCTCATCGCCGGCCACAATCTCCCGGCTTGAGTGTCGACTTGAGACCGGGCGGACCCACCAGATCCGCGTCCACTTGTCGTCGATCAATCATCCGTTGTTGGGTGACCCGACATACGGTCAGCGAAAACCGACTCTCGGGCTCGCCCGTCCATTCCTGCACGCTGCGCAGCTGCAGTTCAACCATCCTGAAACCCGAGAGCGAGTGACGTTCCACAGCCCACTTGCTTCCGACCTGCAAGCCTGGCTGGATAACGCCGAGGTCTAGCCGGGTCGGCCTAATGTTCGTGCGCAGGCAATGACGGCCAGAGAGCTTCACCGCGACTGATCTCGGCGATGGTATCCAGCGTGTAACCGTCGAGGTGATCGCGCATGTGGGCGCCCGCTTGGTCCCAGATCGCGAGCAAAACGCACTGTCCCTCATGATCGCACGCTCCGTCTTGGTGAGGCTGACCGAAGTCGCCGAGCGTGATTGGACCGTCGACCGCAGAGACGATCTCCGACAACCGAATTTCCGTCGCAAGTCGATTCAGTGTGTAGCCGCCTCCGACCCCGCGTTTGGAGCGGACGAGACCAGCTCCTTTGAGCGCCAACAAGATCTGCTCCAGGTAGGGCTGGGGGAGGCCGGTGCGTTCCGCAATATCGCGCACAGACGTCGGACCCTGCTCATTGCGCAGTGCCAGCGACAGCAGGGCTCGACACGCGTAGTCGCCTCGGGTAGAGATGCGCACGGCTGCACTGTAGGCCACCAGTTGCCCGAGTCCGTAGACTATTCTGAGTGAATCCATCAGGCGGGAATCCGATTGTTCCGGATTATTCGGGTCCGAACGTCCGTGGGATCGTGCCGGCGCTGCTCGCACCCGGGGCGTGGGACGAGACGATGCCCCACTGGATGCCCGATGCCGTGCGCGCTGCCGATGCCGCCGTGTTGTTCGTGCTTGACGGACTCGGCTGGGACCAACTCATAGCGCGCCCGGCGCTGGCGCCGACGCTGATGTCGATGCAGGGAAGATCAATCCAAACCGTTGCTCCCACGACTACCGCAACTGCGCTGAGTTCGATCACCACCGGGCTGACACCGGGTGAACACGGGCTGATCGGGTACCGGATGGTGCTAGGTGGCGAGGTGATGAACGTTTTGCGGTGGGCAGTCGGAACACAGCACGTTCGGCGGTCTCAGCCGCCGTCGTCCGTCCAGCCGTTTCAGCCATTCCTCGGTCAGCAAGTCCCGGTCGTGGCTCAGGGCGAACTCCAGGAGTCGGGGTTCAGTGAGGCGCATCTGCGCGGCAGCAACCCAGTGGGCTGGCGATCGCCTTCGAGTATCGCAGTTGAAGCCGCATCTCAGGTCAGGGCAGGAGAGCGATTCGTCTACTGCTACTACAACGGTGTGGACAAGATTGCCCACGAACGTGGTTTCGGTGACTTCTACGATGCAGAACTCCGCTTCGCTGATGCGCTGGTGGCAGATCTCATCGACACTGTTCCAGCCGGAACCGCTGTGCTGGTCACAGCCGACCACGGCCAGGTTCATGTCGGTGATCGGGTGGTGCACCCGAGCAGTGAACTGCTGGGTCGGGTCACGATGCAGTCTGGTGAGGGTCGGTTCCGGTGGTTGCACTGTGCTGCCCCGGACATCGCAGGCCTTATCGACGTTGCCGAAAGCGAGGTTGGGGAGATCGCGTGGGTTGTAAGCAAGGAACAGATGCTCGATGAGGGCTGGTTCGGACCTACCGTCTCTCCTCCCATTCAGCGTCGCCTCGGCGATGTTGCGCTGTGTGCCTTCGAGCCGGTGAGCTTCTATGAGCCTGCCGATTCCGGACCGTTCGAACTTGTCTGTCGGCATGGCTCGATGACGTCGGCCGAAGTCAATGTGCCGCTCCTTGGTGCCTTCGTCGGGTGACGCGCGAGACTTAGGAACTATGTCAGACAGTGTTGTTCAACCTGAAGTAGTGACCGGCGAGCCGAGCCCTGCCCCCGTCTTGGAGGCAGATCCGCAAGCAGGGGATGAGGTCGTGCAGGGCGACTCGGTAACCGAACCAGCGAAGGTGATGCGAGTCGGGTCAATGGTCAAGCAGCTCCTCGAGGAAGTACGCACGACCGATTTGGACGAGGCGTCACGCGAGAGACTTGCAGAGCTGTACGAGCGGTCGGTAGTGGAGCTGTCCGATGCGCTATCGCCTGATCTTCAGGAGGAACTGCGCACACTGTCGTTGCCGTTTGAGCATGATGAGGTCCCCAGCGAGGCAGAATTGAGGGTAGCGAAGGCGCAGCTCGTCGGATGGCTCGAGGGCCTGTTCCACGGGATCCAGGCGAGTATGATGGCCCAGCAGTTCGCGGCGCAGCAGATGCAACAGCGATCGCTAATTTCGGGACAGTCGGATCCTCAGGGTCAGCCGTCAGGTGGAACGCCGCAGCCCCCGCAGACCGGTACCTACTTGTAGCTCCGGCACGAGGCGGCTGGCGACCTGGCTCACACGCGGGTAATTTACGTCCTACTCATGGCCGATTCGTTCACGCACCTCCATGTCCACACTGAGTTCTCGATGCTTGACGGCGCATCCCGCCTCGACGAACTTGTAGCGAAGGCGGTTGAGGACGGCCAGCCCGCGATCGGTATGACCGATCACGGCAACATGTATGGGACCTTGGACTTCTACAACGAGTGCCAGAGTCAGGGCATCAAACCGATCATTGGCACGGAAGCCTATATGGCCCACGACCACCGGTCCGAACGACCATCGCGACGAGGTCGAGTCGACGATTCGGGGGGCGACACCCAAGGTGGCAACAAGCTTTACTACCACCTAATTTTGCTTGCGGAGAACAACGAGGGGTATCAAAACCTAATTCAACTCTCGTCATTGGCATTCATGGAGGGCTACTACTACAAGCCGCGGATGGACTGGGAGCTGCTTGAGAAGTATTCGAACGGGTTGATCGCGACCAGTGGCTGCTTGGGCGGTCATGTTCTGCAGTCGCTGTTGAACGGTGACGAACTCGGTGCGCTGGAGAAGGCGGCGCGCCTGCAGGACATCTTCGGACGCGACAATTTCTTCATCGAGGTTCAGGACCACGGCATTCCAGCGCAACGCGAGACCAACCCGAAACTGTTGGAGATCGCCAAGAAGATCAAGGCCCCATTACTCGCAACCAACGACAGCCATTACACACATCAGCACGACCACGATTCTCATGACGCTCTGCTCTGTGTTCAGACCGGATCACTAATGTCTGACCCCAAGCGTTTCAGGTTCGAAGGCAGCGATCACTACCTTAAGACATCGGCTGAGATGCGGTACCTGTTCCGCGAAATCCCGAGCGCATGCGACAACAGCTTGTGGATCGCCGAGCGTGCGAATGTCGAGATCGAGTTCGGCAAGCCCCTGCTTCCCAACTTTCCCTTGCCCGAAGGATTTACAGATGACGAGGCATATCTTCGCCACCTGACGCAACAAGGTGCCGAGAAGCGGTGGGGCAAAGACGTTCCAGCGGCGGCAGTCGAGCGGCTTGCGTACGAGCTCCAAGTCATCTGCGACATGGGGTTCGCGTCGTACTTCCTGATCACGTGGGACCTCATTAAACACGCCCGAGACAACGACATCCGCGTCGGCCCGGGCCGCGGGTCGGCTGCCGGATGTGCGGTGGCCTACTGCTTGTGGATCACCGACCTCGACCCGATCGAGTACGACCTGCTCTTCGAACGCTTCTTGAACCCGAGTCGCGTCTCGATGCCCGACATTGACATGGACTTCGAGACGCGCTACCGCGACGAGATGATTCGGTACGCGGCTGAAAGGTACGGACGCAAGCACGTCGCCCAGATCGTTACCTTCGGCTCGATCAAGGCTCGCAACGCTGCCAGGGACGCCGCCCGAGTGCTCGGCTATCCGTATGGCGTGGGCGACAAGGTCGCCAAGGCGATGCCGCCCTTGGTGATGGGGCGTGACACACCCCTCAAGTACTGCTTCGAGCAGCACTCAAAGTACGCCGATGGCTACAAGGCTGCTGCCGACCTGCGGGCGATGTACGACACTGATCCGGATATCAAGAAAGTCATCGACGTCGCCAAGGGTCTCGAAGGACTGAAACGATCCGACGGGATCCATGCGGCTGCCGTGGTGATCACGAAAGATCCAGTTACCGACTACGTGCCTATCCAACGCAAGCCTGAGTCGGGCAAGGATCCCGAGGATGCCCCCGTGGTCACACAGTACGAGATGCACGGTGTCGAGTCGCTCGGTCTGTTGAAAATGGACTTCCTTGGATTGCGCAACCTTGACGTGATATCCGATGCGCAGTTCATGATCAGGGAGCGTCACGACCCTGAGTTCGACATCGAGAGGACGTCCCTCGACGACACGGCGACCTATGAGTTGTTGTCTCGTGGGGACACGATCGGCATCTTTCAGCTTGAGTCGCCACCGATGCGACAGCTTCTTAAGGCGATGGAACCTCGAACGTTCCCTCATATCGCCGCTGTCCTCGCTCTTTACCGGCCGGGGCCGATGTCGGTGAACATGCACTACGACTTTGCCGACCGGATGAACGGCCGCCAGGAGGTCACGTACTTCCATGATGATGCGAAGGAAGTGCTCGGCGACACGTATGGCCTGATGATCTATCAGGAGAGCGTCATGCGCGTGGCGCAGAAGTTCGCCGGGTACTCGCTGGCCGAGGCCGACAACCTGCGTAAGGCGATGGGGAAGAAGTCCCGCGAGGTTATGGCCAAGGCTCGTCAGGCGTTTGAGGACGGTGTCGTAGCCGAGGGGTATGGCAACGAGATGGGCCCGATGTTGTTTGACATCATCGAGAAGTTCGCCGACTACGCGTTTAACAAGAGTCACACCTTCGGGTACGGCCTGATCACGTACCAGACGGCGTACATGAAGGCGCACTATCCGGTCGAGTACATCGCATCGCTGCTTACCAGCGTCAAGAACAACCTCGATAAAGCGGCGACCTACCTTGCGGACTGTCGATCGATGGGAATCAAGGTGTTGCCGCCTGACGTGAATCGCTCCCTAATGAACTTCGGTGCACTTTCGCCTGACGAGTTACCCGAAGGCGTAACGGTTCCCGTCGGCTCGCCGGGAGCGATTACGTTCGGGCTGTCGGCGGTCCGTAACGTCGGCGAAGCGCTGGTGGAGCTACTCATCATCGAACGGACCGAGAATGGCCAATTCTCGAGCTTCTATGACTTCGTTGAGCGGGTTCCCGAAGCGGTGCTCAACAAGCGGACCATCGAGTCGCTGATCAAAGGAGGCGGGTTCGACTCACTGGGCTATGAGCGGCGCGCCTTGCTCACGGTGTTCGAACACATCATCGACACGACTGTCAAGCGTCGACGGGAAGCCGAAAAGGGAGTGATGAGTCTGTTCGGTGACTGGGGCAAAGAGGCCTCGGAAGATTTAGCCAGCGATGGTGGTGGCGCAGATCATTCGGACAGTGGGTTCGATGAGCGTACGCCGATTCCGGAGCACATGGAGTTCGACAAGTCTGACAAGCTTCGGTACGAGAAGGAGATGCTCGGGCTGTACGTGTCCGACCATCCGCTATTCGGCGTCGAAGCCGCGCTCAAGCGCAAGGTCGAACACGACCTCATTGACCTTCCGAACATGGAAGATGGCACCGCTGTCGTCGCAGGTGGGGTGATCACCAATCTCGCGCGGAAGTTCACCAAAAAGGGCGATCAAATGGCCGTGTTTGTGCTTGAGGACCTCGATGCGTCGATCGAAGTGACAATTTTCCCGCGAACGCTGGCCGAACAGGGACACAAGCTCGAAGATGACCTAATCGTGTCGGTTAAGGGTCGCCTCGATCGACGCGACGAGTCGCGATTCGGGCTCATCGGACAGACGATTACCGTGTTACAGGGCCTCGATGACGGGACCGCTGCGCCGCTTCGGCTGCGTCTGCCAGCGCCGTCGCTGGACGAGCTAAGGATCCAACGTCTGAAGCGAATCGTGAAGGAGCATCCCGGCGAGTCGGTCGTGATGGTTGACATCGGCCACCACAAGGTTCTCAAGTTATCGGACGAGTTTCGCGTTGATCTCGACCGCGTTGTCGGCGAACTCCGGATGGCATTCGGACACGACGCTGTCCTGCTGTAGAATAAGAACGATGGCTCTTGATGTAGTGACGAATGACGCGTCAGCGCTCGAAGACACCGACCTCGAAGAGTTGGCGTCGATGGACGAGGCGTTCAGCGCCGGCCAGCTGTCGAAAGCAAAAGAAGACTGGGTGCTCATCACTACCGCCCGATTTGGCAACGCTTTGAATGGCTTCACGTTTTCAACTCTTGAGCGAATCGGTGGCACGCCGTGCGTGCTCATCGGATTAATGAGCGTGAAGCGATCAAGCAAGCGTGATCAAGTGCTTCGTGGCTTAATGAACGAGGCCTATCATCGAGCCTTGATGGCCTTCCCCGACGAGGACGTCGTTGTCGGATCGCGTTTCGTCAATGCCGATGCCCGCGAGGCGTTCAAGGACCTAGATGGTGTGATCCCGTCGCCCGGCGACGCAGCGGGTGGCGAAGAGCGCGCCTGGGGACGCCGGCTCGCCAGACGTTTCTCGATCGACAAGACCTACGAGGCCAAGCTCTTCACGGCAACCTCAAGCGCACAGGACGGCTATCTCGATTTCGAGACGGCGACACCTGAGAAGCTGGACACCGAACTCGTTGAGATGATGAGCAAGATTCCAGTAAAGAAGGGTGGGGCGATGGTCGTCTACGGCTGGACAATGGCCGAGGACCTCGTCAAGCTTGGCAAACGCTGAGGCACACTACGTGACCGAGTTCCGCGAGGTTGTCCGCAATCGGCGGATGACGAGAGCGTTCGTGCCTGACCCAATCGAGCCTGGGCTCATCGAGGAACTCGTTGCTCTCGCAAGTCGAGCACCGAGTGCTGGCAAGACACAAGGGTGGCACGTGGTGGTGCTCGAGGGCGCTGATGAGGTCGCGCGATACTGGGATATCACCCTCCCGACCGAGAAGCGAGTGTCGTTTCGATGGCAGCATCTGCTCGATGCTGCGGTCCTGATGATCGTGCTCGCAGATCCCTCGGCTTACGTCGACCGATACGCCGAACCCGACAAGGCCCGGACGGGACTCGGCGCTAGTGCCGAGGCGTGGCCAGCGCCTTACTGGACCATCGACACGTCGATGGCGGCAATGACGTTGCTGCTAGCCGCGGAGGACAACGGGCTCGGCGCGCTGTTCTTCGGTGTCTTTCAACACGAGGCGGACGTGCGGGCTGAGTTTGCGATTCCTGATGGGCTTGAGATCGTCGGTGCGATCGCACTGGGTCACCCACGGGAGGATCACGGTGCCGGGCGCTCGTCGAACCGGGCCCGCCGAGCACCCGGCCAGATCATTCATCGGGGTCGCTGGCGGCCTCTCGCCTGACGCCGGTCAAGGACTGAACAAACTCGTTGACAGTTGTGGCCGGAGTGGCGCAGACGTGGTCCCGACAGACGTAGGCATTTCCGGGTGTTCGCCCGTCCCAGAGCGGCGAATCGTAGGGCTCGCCCCAGGCGATCACCGTGTCTGGTCGCCAGATTGAGTGCGCGATGCGAACGAACTCGGACATGTCGTGCTCGTTGCCGTCGTCATCGGTTCCGCTGACGATCACAACTTCAGTGGTCCCGCGGCGGGCCAAGTCAGTAGCGAGCATTGCGTTCGAGAACATCCCGACTTTGTCATCAAGTTGGCCGGCGAGCATGTGCAGGATCCTGTCGGCATGGTTGGCATAGCGCGGTTCGCCCGTCAGGGCGGCGAGGCGATATAGCGCCATCGCTCCCTGTGAGTTCGCCGACGGCAAGGAGTTGTCGGCGATGTCTTTCTGCCGGACAATTAGCCGCTCACCGTCTTCGGCAGTCGTGTAAAGCCCACCGTTACTCGGATCGAAGAACCAGTCGAGCATCGTGTCGGCGGTCGCCTTCGCTTCGTTGATCCACCGGGCCTGACCAGTTGACTCAGCGAGTCGGGTGAACGCGTCGATCAGCGCAGCGTGATCGGCGGCGAGGGCGTCGTGGCGCGCTGGGGGATTGCCATCTGCCTGCCATGTGCGGTACCACCGGCCGTTCCTGCCGCGCATGTTGTCGATCAGGAATCCAGCGTTGCGCACAGCCGCATCAAGCCAAGGTTGGTGGTTGAACGTGGCTCCGGCTTGGCTGAGTGCAGCGAGGAAGAGAGCATTCCACTCGAGGATCACCTTGTCATCAAGGCCCGGCCGGGGTCGCTCCAGGCGGGCCTCAGCCATCCGAGATCGAGCGTATGTGATCTCGTCAGAACGAATCAGGTCATCGCGATGGTGGACGCGATTCGGGATACTCCGAGGTCCGTCTTGGGTCTCGAAGTTGCCATCGTCGGTGATGTCCCAATACTCAAGTACAGCGTCGATGATGTCGGGTCGCGCGTTCGCGAGCGTCGACCGCACTTCATTGGGTGTCCAGGTAGCGAACAACCCCTCGACGCCCGTGCCATCGACATTGGGGGAGTCGGCGTCCTCCGCGGAGAAGAATCCGCCCTCCTCATGGGTAAGCGTGTTAAGGACGTACTCAATCGTGTCCTGAACGACGAAACGCCACTGCGGCTCGCGCAGCACAACCAGTGCATGCAGGTAGGTCTGGACGAGTAGTGCCTGATCGGACAGCATCTTCTCGAAGTGTGGAACGAGCCATTCGCGGTCGGTTGAGTAGCGCGCAAAGCCGCCCCCGACGTGGTCGTAGATCCCTCCGGCAGCCATCGCATCGAGCGTGGTTGTCACGACAGTCTTGGCAGCTTCGGATCCGCTGGTCATGTATGCCCGCAGGATCAGCTCGATGTGGAATGTCGACGGAAACTTCGGTGCAGTGCCGAAGCCCCCCCACTCCTGGTCAAAGGCGCGCGCCAGTGTCTGGACGGAATGATTTATTTGCTCGACGGTCGGGAGCCCGTCGGCGGGGGAGAGATTTGCGGTCTTCTCTATCGCCTTCATCAGAGCGTCTGTGTTCTGTTCGAGCTCGGCAGGCTTGTCGCGATACGCCTCGTCGACGGCTTCAAGCAGCTGGATGAAGCTGTCGCGTGGGAAATACGTGCCGCCGTAGAAAGGCTTCGCATCGGGTGTCAGGAAGACGGTCATCGGCCATCCGCCCTTTCCGGTCAGCGCCTGCACAGCGTCCATGTAGAGCTGGTCGACATCGGGCCGTTCCTCACGGTCGACTTTCACATTGACAAAGAGCTCATTCATGCGGGCCGCAACGTTGGTGTCTTCGAAACATTCGTGAGCCATGACGTGGCACCAGTGGCAGGCGGAGTACCCCACAGAGAGCAGAATTGGGACGTTCCTGCGGCGGGCAGCAGCAAATGCCTCGTCGCCCCACGGGTACCAGTCGACGGGGTTTTCGCTGTGCTGTCGCAGATATGGCGACGTCTCCTCAGCCAGGCGGTTCACGCTTCGGAGGGTACCGTCGAGACAAGTGAGCATCATCGGTTGAATTTCGGGGGCCTGTTCGCCGATGGCTCAGCCCGATGGGTAGTCAAGGACAACTGCAGCGGCTGTCCGTATACAGTTTTCGTGGGTGTGCTCGGTGCGTTTACCGGCGGGTTCTTGATGAGCGCGATCGACAGTATCGGTGTCGACGAATTCTCTATCCTTAGCGTTCTTGTCGCCGCGCTGGGAGCCGCGCTGCTGTTGCTCCTGTTGCAGGAGATCTTCGGACGCACTGCAGGAACTCGTCGCTAGCGCAAGTGGTCAAGTCGGGCCGAGTGGCCCGGAGAGGGACGCTACGGCGGACTAAATGCAAGGCGCCGTGATCCGCCCGAAATTCCGGATTCGAAACGGTCCGTGAGGCCAGTGTGAGGGTCAGGCGCCGACGGCGTGATACCCGCCGTCGACGTGAATGATTTCGCCGGTGGTGGCCGGGAACCAGTCGCTTAGCAGTGCGATGACTGCGCGAGCGACGGGCTCGGAATCGTTGACGTTCCAGCCGAGCGGTGCCCGGCCGTCCCACGTGTCTTCAAACAGCGCGAAACCGGGAATTGACTTAGCCGCCATGGTCTTGACGGGACCGGCGGCGACAAGATTTGATCGGATCCCCCTCGGTCCGAGCTCTTTGGCTAGGTAGCGATTGACCGACTGGAGAGCAGATTTTGCCACGCCCATCCAGTTGTATGCCGGCCAGGCCTGCTGATTGTCGAAGTCGAGCCCGACGAATGCGCCACCCTCGCCCATTAGGGGCACGAATGCGTCTGCCAACATTTTCAGCGAATAGGTCGAGATATGCATTGCGACGGCGACGTCGTCCCAAGGCGCAGCCATGAAGTCGTCGCCTAAGCACGATTCCGGTGCGAAGCCGATTGCGTGGAGTACGCCATCGACGCACCCCCACTTCGCTTCGACTGCATCGCGAACGACGTCGCCGTGTTCGGGCACGGTTACGTCGAGTTCAAACACTTCGATTGCCTCAGCGTTCGGATGGCTCAGCTTCCGAGCTGTCCGCTCGGTAAGTCGGAGCGCACGCCCTGCGCCGGTGAGCACAATGTCAGCTCCTTCATCGAGTGCCATCTGCGCCACACCGAACGCCAGTGAGGCGTCGGTGAGGACACCGGTGATCACGATCTTCTTGCCGTCGAGAAGTCCCATTGGGCCGAAGGTAGCGGTCTTGTGTCGTCCGCGTCGCGATGTGCAACGCTAGGACGGTGAGCAACCCCGCAACCGAACTGCCGAGTATTGGCATCCTGGGCGGCACCGGCCCTGCTGGTCGTGGGCTTGCGGCCCGCCTCGCAAGTATTGGACACACCGTAGTGATCGGTTCGCGGTCCAAGCACCGGGCGCTCGAAGCCTGCGACCTGCTTGCCGCGCGTTGGCCCGCGATCAGCAATCGGCTCGTCTGCGGCGACAACGCAACGGCCTCTCACGCCAAGATCGTCGTCATCGCGACGCCGTGGGACGGGGCAGTGACCGTTGCCCAGGAGAATGCCGACCATCTCGTCGGCAAAGTCGTGGTCTCGATGGCCAATGCACTCGTTCGCGTTAATAGTGAGTTCCAGCCGCTTGTGCCGCCGCGGGGCAGTGTGGCTGCCCACGTGCAAGCCGCAGTACCGCGATGCCGACTCGTGGCAGCCTTCCATCACCTTCCGGCTGCCGCGCTCGGCAACATTGATGCTCCAATTGACTCCGATGTGCTTGTATGCGGCGACGACCGAGCTGCGGTCAGCGACGTGAGCGACATCGTCGCTCGTATTCCTGGCTGCCGTCCGCTCAATGCCGGCGAACTCTCGAATGCAATGGCGATAGAGGCATTCACCACAGTGTTGCTTCAGCTCAATGTTCGCTACAAGACCCGTGTTGCTCCGAAGCTCACGGGAATCAACGACCCTTCCTAAAGGTTGGCCCAGCCCGATGCAGCTCTACGACACCTCCCGACGTTCGATTGTCCCGTTTGAACCGGAGGACAACGTGCTGATGTACACGTGCGGCATCACGCCGTACGATGCGACGCACCTTGGTCATGCTGCCACGTTTATCGCGTATGACACGCTCCAACGTCATCTGATCGACAAGGGCCATGCGGTCACCTGCGTCCGGAATGTGACCGATGTCGATGATCCGCTATTCGCCAAGGCACGCGAACTCGGCATCCACTACCTAGATCTGGCGGCCAGCGAAGAAGCCCGTTTTGAGCGTGACATGGTGGCGCTCAATGCTCTGCCCGTTGCGAGCAGCCCTCGTGCCTCGTCGGCGATTCCTGACATTCGTGGCTTTATCGGAATGGTGATCGATCGGGGTTATGCGTACGAAGCGGGAGGATCTGTGTACTTCGATGTGTCGAAGTACGAGTCGTTCGGCTCAATGAGTAACTACAGCGAGGCTGAGATGCTGTCGTTTGCGAAGGAGCGCGGTGGCAACATCGACGATCCGAACAAGCGCAACCAGCTTGACTTTGTGCTCTGGCACCCGTCGGCTGCCGACGAGCCGTCATGGGACACGCTGTGGGGACCAGGCCGGCCAGGATGGCACATCGAGTGTTCGGCGCTGGCGCTCCGCGAGCTGGGAACCACGATTGACCTTCACGGTGGGGGCGCCGACCTGATTTTTCCACACCACGAGTGTGAGCGAGCTCAGTCGGAGGCGGCTACGGGGGAACAGTTCGTCAAGCACTGGATGCACACAGCGCTCATTTCGATGGATGGCCAGAAGATGTCGAAGAGCCTGGGCAACCTTGTTTTCGTTGATCAACTCCGTGAAACGTGGGACCCGCGTACCATTCGGCTCGGCATTATCGAGCACCATTATCGCACGGAATGGGAGTGGGACGATGAGTTGATGCCACGGAACAAAGCTCGTCTCGACGCTTGGCGGGCGAACGATCGGCCCAACCCTGACCTCCTCGCAGGAGTGCGTGAGCGACTGGACGACGACCTCGACACGCCCGGCGCGTTCGCGCTCATCGATGTTGCAGCGGCGTCGGGTCGCGGCGTGAAGGAAGCGAGCGAGCTGCTCGGCGTCGAACTCGGCTGACTCACCCGGGGTTCACACGGTGATAGAAGTGCCGTCGGGATCTTCGTCTATTGTCCGTTGCTGTGGGCACACGAGCGGGAGCCGGAGCGTTGCAGCGGCGAACCCGGCGCGTGCTCAACCCAGCCGTGACGCGGCTGTGGAACATTGAGATGTCGGGCTATGACCGGCTCCCAACCGAGGGTCCGGCAATCTTGTGCCCCAATCACATCAGCTTCCTCGACTCGGCGTTGCTGACCTTTACCGTCCCGCGCAACATCTCTTTCGTGGGTAAGGCCGAGTACATGGATTCGTGGAAAACGAAGTTCATCTTTCCTGCCATGGGCATGATTCCGATCGATCGCTCCGGGGGCGAAAGGAGTTCTTCAGCGCTTGACGCAGCCATGGGTGTTCTCCGGAGGGGCGAGCTCTTCGGGATCTATCCAGAAGGCACGCGTAGTAGGAACGGGAAGCTCCATAAGGGTCGCACCGGCGCCGCCAGGTTGGCATTGGCGACTGGTTGCCCGATCTACCCGGTCGGTATTGCCGGCACCGACGCAATCCAGCCGCCTGATGCAAAAATGCCAAAGCTGCGCAAGTCGTGTTCGATTACGATCGGCCGGCCTATCAAGCCAGAACGCTATGCCAACCGGGGCGCCGAGCACCTGGCATGGCGATCGATGATGGATGAAGTGATGTTTGAGATCAGGGAAATCACCGGGCAGGAGTACGTTCACTACTACGCAGGCGAAGAGCCGGAGAGCGCCACGCGTGTCGCCACGATCACCGACGTTGCGAAAGTCGATCCGGCCTCGGGCGTCAAACAGAAACTCGTCGCCTCAGCCGGTTAGCCGCCCACGTATCCTTGACGCACCATGTCGAACAATCCAGGAATGATTTCGGTTGCTCTACCCGACGGGTCCGAACGTGAACTCGAGGCTCCTGCCACGCCGCTGACTCTTGCCGGATCCATCGGGTCCGGTCTTCGCAAGGCGGCAGTTGCAGCAACGGTGAACGGCACCGATACCGACCTGACCACAGAGCTCGGCGACGGCGACGTTGTGGCGATCATCACGAGTGACACTGAGGCAGGGCGGCACGTGCTCCGGCATTCGACGGCACACGTGCTGGCGCAGGCCGTCACCCAGCTCTATCCGGGAGCGAAATTCTCCATTGGTCCGGCTATCGAGAACGGCTTCTACTACGACTTTGATCTTCCTGACGGGCAGACCTTCCATGAGGACGATCTTGGTCGGATTGAGAAGCAGATGAAAGAGATCGTCAGAGCGAACCAGCCTTTCACCCGAACGGAACACACGATGGCAGAAGCCAAGGTGTTGTTCGCCGATCAGCCCTACAAGGTCGAGATTATCGAGCGTGTGGAGTCCGCGGGCGCCGACGACCTTGACGTTGGCGAGGTCGCCGGGGACGTCATCTCGGCTTACCGCAACACCGACGATTTCGTTGATATGTGTGTTGGCCCCCATGTGCCATCGACTGGCAGGCTCGGTTTTTTCAAGCTGCAGAAAGTTGCTGGAGCGCATTGGCGCGGCAACGAGAGCGGCAAGATGCTCCAGCGACTGTACGGCACGGCGTGGGAGTCGAAACAGGCTCTCGCGGCTCACCTCCACCAGCTCGAAGAGGCGGCTAAACGCGACCACCGAAAGCTTGCCAACGAACTTGATTTGTTGTCGTTTCCTCAGGAACTGGGCGGGGGCCTCGCAGTGTGGCATCCGAAGGGCGCGATTATTCGGAAGCTGATGGAGGACTACAGCCGGCTCCGGCACGAGACGGGCGGGTACGAGTTCGTCTACACGCCGCACCTTGCGAACGGAAAGCTATTTGAGACCTCAGGCCATCTCCAGTGGTACGCCGACGGGATGTATCCCCCGATGGAGATGGACAACGGCACGTACTACATGAAGCCGATGAACTGCCCGATGCACTGTTTGATCTTCAAGAGTCGCCAGCGCAGCTATCGCGAGCTCCCGTTGCGCCTCTTTGAGCTCGGCAACGTTTACCGCTACGAGCGCGCCGGTACGCTGCACGGCCTGTTGCGGATCCGCGGTTTTACGCAGGACGACAGCCACATTTACTGCACGAAGGAGCAGCTCAGCGACGAGATCGCAAGCCTGCTGGACTTCGTGCTGTCAGTGCTGCGGGCATTCGGCTTTGAGGACTTCACGTTCAACCTGTCGACTAAGGATCCCGTGAAGTATGTCGGTTCGGATGAGATCTGGGATGAAGCGACAGCGGCGCTCAAAGCTGCGCTTGAGTTACACGGCCTCGACTACGCGGTGAAGGACGGCGACGCCGCCTTTTATGGTCCGAAGATCGACATCGACGTCCGTGATGCGATTGGGCGGTCGTGGCAGTTGTCGACGATCCAAGCCGATTTTCAGCTCCCCGAGCGTTTCGAACTCGAATATGTCGGCGCCGACAACGACCGACACCGGCCGATTATGCTGCACCGCGCGCTGTTCGGGTCGATCGAACGGTTCTTCGGCGTGCTAATCGAACACTATGCCGGCGCGTTTCCGACGTGGTTAGCCCCGGTCCAGATTCGGGTACTTCCCGTAGCCGAGGCACATGAAGCGCCAACGCAAGCCGTCGTGGCTGCACTTGAGGCTGCCGGGGCACGTGTTGATTGGGTCAAAGCCGACGTTGGCCTAGGCAAGCGGATCCGCATGGCGAAGATGGAGAAGCTGCCGTACGTGTTGGTGGTCGGCGACGACGATGTGGCAGCGAACACCGTTGGCGTGAACCTGCGCAGCGACATGGTGCCAGAGGGCGGCGAGGACGTCGAGCGGGATGTGCCGCTAGCGACGTTTATCGAGCGTTTCCGTGCCGAAGTTGACAACGCTGCGACCGCAGCGCTGACGGCCTAATGCTCGAGCGGATCTGGTCGGGTTGGCGAGCCGCCTACGTCGGCGCTGATCGCCTGGCGTCTGAGTCGACAGCGACGAGTCCATTCACACAGATCCTCGAATCGGGCGAGTCCGACGACGAGGCGTTCATCGTGCACCGGGGGGAGCGGGTGTTCGGGATCCTCAACATTTATCCCTACACGGCCGGACACCTGCTGGTGCTGCCATACCGAGAGGTTCCCGACCTCGCTGACTTGACAGCCGCCGAGACTGGCGAACTCTGGTCGACGGTCACCGATGCGGTGGTCGCCGTTCGGGTGGCGTATGCGCCTGACGGTCTGAATGTTGGCCTCAACCTCGGCCGGCCGGCCGGCGGATCGGTGCCGTCACACCTCCATGTGCACGTCGTGCCGCGTTGGACCGGCGACAGCAATTTTATGTCATCGATCGCCAATACCCAGACGCTTCCGGAATCGTTGACCGCCAGCGCCGATCGGTTGCGTGCAGCGTGGCCCGCATGAGCAACCGAGAAAATGGCGGCTCGCTAGCTTGGTGCCTTCGTGAGTACCTGCGGTGCTGATCGCCGCGTACCCTTTTGAGCGCTTCACGAAGAAGGCTGGCCGCCGATCGGTGCGCCCCCGTAGCCTTGCGGAGATGAGCGATGAGATCCGTGACGAATTGCCGGACGACTTGAACCCGGCGGGGTTCGTCGGCGCTTACATGTTTCCCGACAACAGCCGCCGTCGTTGGCCTGGTGCGATTTACTTAGTGTTTGCCGCCCTGTGCGTCCTGGTCCGCTTCGTTTTTTCCGACGAAGCAGTTGTGAACGACGGCTGGATTGTGGCGGCAGTGGTCCTGGGCGTTGCTGGCGTGTTCTCGCTCACGTCAGGGTGGCGGATGAACATCGACGAGAAGGACGCTTTGGTCCAGGCTCAGCAGGCCGTTGGCTTCGCAGTCGGTCACGCCTCGGCGCAGCAGGTGTGGCGTGGTCTCCGGAGCCGACCGACCTGGCGAGTGCTTTGCTACTCAGCGGAGGAGCCGCCTAAGGATCGCGGACTTGTCCTCGTTGACGCCCTCGATGGTTCGATCGTCGAACAGCTCGTCGAACCGAACCCCGACTAGCCTTTGCTCGATGTTCGACGGCAGATTCAGAAAACCCGTTGATAACGCGGTCAAGCCGATCGGGAAAGTGCTCCGCAAGACCGGGCTGACTCCAGATCATCTAACAATTCTCGGCATGCTCGTCGGAATCGGCGCGGGCGTTGCCATCGGCTCGGGGCGTTTGTGGCTCGGAGCTGCGTTGGTCGTGCTAGCCGGTCTCCCCGATCTTCTTGACGGCGCCTTAGCGAAAGCCACCGATACGTCGAGTCAGCGGGGAGCTTTCTTCGATTCGACGATTGACCGGATCACCGACTTCTTTCTGCTCGGTGGAATCGCCTGGTACTTCGCGACCGGTAACTTCGCCGACGAGCTCCCAATGCTGCCATTTGCGATCGCTGGCATGGCCTCGCTGGTGAGCTACATGCGTGCCAAAGCCGAGTCACTCGGGATTGATGCCAAGGGTGGGCTGATGGAACGCGCGGAGCGAATCATCGCAGTACTCATTGGGCTTGTTATTAATCCCTTGCTCATTCCGATTTTGTGGCTGATGCTCGTGCTGACGACGATTACTGCGTTCCAACGGTTCTGGAAAGTCTGGAAGCAAGCGGCCATCGCCCCGGTCACCCAGCAGCGCATCGAGATGCGTCGGTCCCGACGTGCCACCCGGAGGACGGCGCGAACCGAGCGACGCCGCACTCGCGTGCCGCGACGCCGTCCCTGATGCCGGAGATCACTGACGCATTCACCACCAACGGATACAAACTCGCAGCGCTCGCGGCCCGGGTGACGCCCGGCGTGTTCGCGGCCGGCCTCGCAACACCGTTCGGTGCTGGCGCAAACTTCTTCAGCCCGGAACGCCGCGCGATGATTGAGCGGCATCTCCGTCGCGTTGACCCGACGCTCCGTGGACTTCGCCTGCGGCGCGCAAGTCAGCAGGCGTTCGATTTCTATGCCCGCTACTGGATCGAGAGCTTTCGGCTTCCGACGCTGTCGAAGCGCGTGGTTGACCGTGGCTTCACAGAGGATGGGTACCCTCAAATCGTCGAAGCGCTACGCGAGGGTAATGGCGTGATCATCGCGCTCCCGCACCTCGGAGGCTGGGAATGGGCCGGTCGGTGGATTGCAAACCAGGGCCATGAGATCACCGTTGTAGTGGAGCATCTCGATCCCCCTGAGCTGTTCGATTGGTTCGTCGACCTCCGGTCGAAGCTCGGGATGCATGTCGTGCCGCTCGGGCCGAAAGCCGGTGGAGCGGTGATGTCGGCCTTACGTCAAAATCACATTGTGTGTCTGCTCTCGGACCGCGATATCGGCCAATCTGGACCCGAGGTTGACTTCTTTGGTGAGCGCACCACGTTGCCGGGTGGCGCCGCGACCATCGCGCTGCGGACTGGTGCGCCGATCTTTCCGACAGCTGTGTACTTCACCGATCGCTTTGATGCGCATCTCGGTTGGGTGCGCATGCCGATTCGAGCCGAGCGGCAGTCGAAGCGGCTACGCGACGACGTGCACCGCCTGACGCAGGATCTTGCGCACGAGCTCGAGATTCTGATTCGTCGAGCGCCGTCTCAGTGGCATCTGTTCCAGCCGAACTGGCCTAGCGACCCTGGGTATGCCGATCTAGCAGAGAAGTAGCAGAACCTAGAGTTCGTGCGCGCTTGCCAAGTGCACGAAGACGCGCCGACGATCGATGATCGAGGACAGCAACAGATGGTAAAATGCCTGCGTGTGGTGCGTAACCCAAGGCCATGGATTCGGCCGATCATTTTGGTCGAGCTGACCAGGTGACACCGGCTGCGTCGATCCGGCGTCGGGCTGAGTCCGACGCCGTTGCGGCGTAGGATCGTCCCAGATGATCAAAGACGACATCGCCGTTGATTCTTCGCCGACGAGAGGGATGGCATCGGACTACATGGCGGTAACGATCGTCGACGGATCGGATCTGGCACAGATGGCATTTTTGAGAGGAGTCACGAGCGTGGCAGCAGGAATCGAGAGCGGCGAGCCGCTTTGGGCTTTGCGCCGACTCGGATGCGGTGTCGGTAAGGGATACCTGCTGACGAGTGTGCTCGAATTTGATGCGGCTCATCAACGTTTCGGAGTCGGCCTGGTTAGCGCGTCGTGACGATGCGGATCGGCATTCTCTGCCCCTACAGCTTGACCGTCCCCGGCGGCGTGCAGATGCAGGTGCTCGGCTTGGCACGTGCACTCCGGTCGCGAGGCCTTGAGGCGCGGGTGCTTGGACCCTGCGACGGTCCGCCGCCGGAGAGCTTCGTGACCCCGCTCGGCAACTCGCTGCCCACCTCGGCGAACGGCTCGATTGCGCCGCTCGCTCCCGACCCACCCGCAATGTTTCGAACGTTGCAGGCACTCTCAGCCGAGCGCTTTGACGTGGTCCATCTCCATGAACCGCTCGCACCAGGGCCGACGCTCACCGCAGCGGTAACGCATCGGTATCCGACCGTCGGCACGTTCCACGCTGCCGGAACATCGGCCAGCTACCAGTTGATCAAACCTTGGCTTTTGTCGTGGATCAAGCGGATCGATCACAAGGTTGTCGTCTCGAAAGACGCGCTTGAGCTCGTTCAGTCGCATCTTGGGGGTGACTACGAGGTGCTGTTCAATGGCGTCGAGGTGGAACAGATCCGGCGGACGCCGCCAGTCGTGCTCCGTCAGGGTGAGCCGCCGGCGATCTTCTTCTGCGGGCGCCATGAGGAACGCAAGGGTCTAAGCGTTCTCGTCGAGGCCTTCAGTCGGCTCGACATTGATGCGCAACTATGGATCGCGAGCGCCGGTCCCGACACCGCACGCCTCACCGATCAGACAGCCGACGACTTGCGCGTGCGGTGGCTCGGCCGGATTACCGACGATGAGAAGTACGCCCGACTGAGATCAGCTGACGTCTTCTGCGCGCCATCGCTTGGCGGGGAATCGTTCGGGGTTGTGTTGATCGAGGCGATGGCTGCCGGAACGACCGTGGTGGCTAGCGGGCTGGACGGGTACCGCAACGTCGCAACGCATGAGGTCGATGCATTGCTCAGCGCGCCGGGTGACGTCGACGGGCTGGTAGCTGCACTCCGGCGAGTTCTGACCGACCGAACCCTCTCCGAGCAGCTGCGAGCGTCCGGCAACACGAGGGCTGAAGATTTTGCGATGTCAGCACTCGCTGATCGATACATCGAGATCTATCACGATCTCGCCCGCGCCTGACCCCTTACACTGCGCTCATGCTTCTGCTCACCCTCGTCATCGTGATCGTGGTCGCCGTGATTGCCGTGGGTGTCGCCATGTACAACGGCTTAATCCGTAGCAAGAACCAGGTTGAGAACGCCTGGTCGCAGATCGATGTCCAGCTCAAGCGACGCCTTGATCTCATCCCGAACCTCGTTGACACGGTCAAGGGTTACGCAGCACATGAGCAGGAGACGTTCCAGCAGGTCATCGCTGCGCGGAACGCTGCCATAGATGCGCCGAACACGCCGGCGGGCCAGGCGGCGCCGAACGACACGTTGACCGGAGCGCTCGGCAAACTCTTCGCACTGAGCGAGGCGTATCCCGAACTTAAGGCAAACCAGAACTTTCTGGCATTGCAGGAGGAGCTGACCGCCACCGAAGGTCGTGTTGCCTACGCCCGGCAGTTCTACAACGACTCCATTCTGGACTACAACAACAAGATCGAATCTGTCCCGACCGTGTTCGTAGCGAAGATGCTCGGCTATCAACAGCGTGAGTACTTCGAGGCTGATGAGGCTGCGCGCACTGCTCCAGGCGTCGGCTTCTGACCCATGTTCGAACTGATTAGATCGAACAAACGCCGAAGTATCGCGCTCGTTGCGGCCTTCACCGCCACCGTCGCGCTCGTCGGCGCCGCCGTCGGCCTGCTGATCGGTAACGGACTCGTGTTCACGCTCGTTGCGCTTGCGCTCGGTGCTCTCTTTTCAGCTGCGTCGTACTGGAAGGCTGACGCAATTGCATTGAGGGTCAGTCGTGCTCGGCCCGCCGATTCGGGGGAGTACGCGAGACTTCATAACTTGATTGAGGGCCTTTGCGTCGCTGGCGGACTCCCGAAGCCGCGGGTCTACGTCATCGACGACCCTGCACCGAATGCATTCGCTACGGGTCGCAATCCGAATCACGCGGCGATCGCTGTCACGACAGGACTGCTCGACATCCTCAACCGCGTCGAACTCGAAGGGGTCGTAGCGCATGAACTCAGCCACATCCGGAACTACGACATCCTCGTCTCGACGCTTGCCGTGACGCTGGTAGGCGCCGTTGCGTTGATGACGGATATGGCGATCCGCATGATGTGGTGGAACGGCGGACGGCTGGCACGTCGTGGGGACCGCTCGAACAGCAACAATCCGCTCGCCCTCGTCGGTTTTGCACTGTTGTTCATGGCACCGATCACTGCCAAGGCCATGCAAGCCACGATTTCGCGTCGGCGTGAGACGCTCGCCGATGTGAGTGCCTGTCAACTTACGCGCTACCCGCCAGGATTGATCTCGGCACTACAGAAGTTGCAGAAAGACACAACCGTGACGCATTCAGCGTCGACAGCTACGGCACACTTATGGATTGGACAGTCACTGAGCGGCGTCGGCGACGATGGGCGGCTACCGGTCCCACACAAATTGTTCGACACTCATCCGCCGCTCGAAGAACGCATTGCATTACTGAGGGAGCTCTAATGAACCACAAGATCACGTCGGCGCTCGTCGCCCTGGCAGCTACCGCTGCAGCGTCATGTAGTGGGGGTAACGACACAACCGTTTCAACGGCCGAGACAACCGTTCAGGAGACGACGACGTCCAGCACGGTTGTTACCGAGCCGCCCGAAACTTCGGAACCGGCCGAGCCGACGACCACGATCGTTGACGAGGATGCTCCGATCCGCCAACCCTTGACCGGCGACGTTGTCGAGTCTGAAGACGACCTTGAAGCGCGAGCAGCACTCGCAGTCAAAATTGATAATAATGATCGGAACGCGCGCCAGAACCACTCTGGTCTGGCGGTCGCAGACATCGTTTTTGAGGAGATTGTCGAAGGTGACACGCGGTTCGCGGCCGTGTTCCACACCGAGGGGTCTGACCCAGTTGGTCCGATTCGGTCAGGCCGTGAGCAAGATGTCGACATCCTGTCGTCGTTGAACGAACCGTTGTTTGCGTGGAGCGGCGGAAACCCAGGAGTCACTCGGCTGATTGCCGACTCCTTTCTCACCGACCTCAACGCGCAGCGCGGCGGTGAAGGTTATTTTCGAGGACCGGGCCGAAGTCCCCACGACTTGTACAACACGACCGAGGCTCTGTGGGCGCAGACCCCCCCAGATCACCCGGGTGCTCCCGTGCAGCAGTTCTCGTACGTCAATCCCGACGACGAATTCGAGGGTGATGCCGTGAACGCAATCGACCTCAGTCTTGATGGCAAGAACGTGCGTTGGGAGTGGGATGCCGAGGCCGCAGGCTTCGCCCGCTTTCAGAGCGGGACCCGTCACGTCGACGTGGTTAACGGCGACATCTTCGCCACGAACGTGATCGTTATGGTCGTCGACTACCAGCCGAGCTCGATCGACAGCAACTCGCCCAACGCCCAGACGCTGGGTTCGGGGCCGGTCTACGTGTTTAGCAACGGTCAAGTCATCGCCGGCCGTTGGGAACACAACCTTGCGGTCGCACCGATCCGTCTCGTCGACGCTGACGGCGAATCGATCCCGCTTACGCCTGGCAATACGTGGATTGAGCTCGCCGAGAACACCGCTGATGCTGCGTTCATCGGAGCACCCATCGATCCCACAACGTATGAGGATGGCGAGATGCCACAAACGGTTATCGAGTACCCCCAGATCGTACTCGACCGGGCCGAACTCGCTCCGACCGACATCGTGATTGAGTTCGCAGACGAGACGACAGTCGACGACGGCTGAATGTAGGCACGACCGCTTGGGGCGTTTGACGGCGGTGCCGTGACTCCTGTCCGGCGTGCGAATTGGATCAGGCACATTAGCGGCCACCGAAAGTACGATGCCAGTATGAACGAACCTGGCACTGCTACAGGAACCTTTCCCGTCAAGCGCGGTCTGGCGGAAATGATGAAGGGTGGCGTCATCATGGACGTCGTCACCCCCGAACAAGCGAAGATTGCCGAGGAAGCAGGCGCTGTTGCCGTGATGGCACTTGAGCGCGTTCCCGCGGATATCCGTCGCGATGGTGGCGTAGCTCGAATGAGTGATCCTGAAATGATCGAAGGAATTCAGTCGGTGTGCTCAATCCCTGTGATGGCAAAGGCACGCATCGGCCACTTCGTGGAAGCCCAGATCCTACAGTCACTGGACGTCGACTTCATTGATGAGTCCGAGGTGCTGACGCCGGCCGATGAGGCACACCACATCGACAAGTTTGCGTTCGACGTGCCATTTGTGTGTGGGGCAACGAACCTCGGCGAGGCGCTGCGCCGAATCTCCGAAGGCGCAGCGATGATCCGGTCGAAGGGTGAGGCGGGGACCGGCAATGTGGTTGAGGCGGTTCGGCACCTGCGTTCGATAATTGGCGACATGAAGCGGATCACCCAAGCTGATCAGGCCGAGTTGTTCGATTGGGCGAAATCGCTTCGAGCCCCCCTTCCTCTGATCCAGGAAGTCGCCGAGACAGGTAAGCTACCGGTGCCGATGTTCTGCGCCGGTGGCCTCGCGACTCCGGCCGACGCAGCTCTGGCGATGCAGCTAGGAGCCGAGGCGGTGTTCGTCGGTTCAGGAATTTTCAAGTCTGACGATCCGTTGCCGCGTGCCAAGGCGATCGTCGAGGCGACGACGCACTTCGCTGATTCCGACATTCTCGCCAAGGTCAGCCGTGGGCTCGGAGCGCCTATGACCGGCATCGGGATGGACGAGATCAACACCCGATTTGCTGAGCGCGGCTGGTGATCGTCGGCGTTCTAGCTCTGCAAGGAGCGTTCGCCGCCCACCAAGATCGACTCACCGCATTGGGTGTTGAGGCGCCTTCGGTCCGAACAGCCGACCAACTCAATCGGCTTGATGCACTCGTCATCCCGGGTGGTGAGAGTACGACGATGTCACACCTATTGCGGACCAACGACCTTTTCAACCCCATTGCCCGCATGATTGATGCGGGTCTCCCGGTTCTAGGAACCTGCGCAGGGATGATCATGTGTGCAGCCGACGTCCGCGCCGGTCGGTCCGACCAGCAGTCGTTCGGTGCGATCGACATCACCGTTTGCCGCAATGGTTACGGGCGACAGCGCGCCAGCTTTGAGGCGGACCTCAATGTGGCGGGGCTCGATATGCCGTTCCACGCCGTGTTTATTAGGGCGCCCGTCGTGGAACGTGTCGGACCCGATGTGGAGATTCTTGCACGCCTTGATGACGTCCCTGTTCTCGTCCGTCAGCAAACCTGTACGGTGACCTCATTCCATCCCGAGCTGACGCTTGACGAGCGCTTGCACGAGATGTTCGTTGACTCGATCTGACTCCCAGAGCGAAGGAGCCCTCATGTCAGGCCATTCCAAATGGGCAACCATCAAGCACAAGAAGGGTGCAGCCGACGCCGCACGCGGCAAGGTCTTCAACAAGCTTGCCCGTCAGGTCGAAGTTGCAGCCAAGGGTGGCGGCGACCCCGAAATGAACGCATCGCTGCGGGCAGCGGTGCAGAAGGCAAAATCGGCGAGTATGCCGAACGACGCAATCGAGCGGGCAATCAAACGTGGAACGGGTGAAGGCTCCGATGGCGTCATCTACGAGACGATCATGTACGAGGGCTACGCGCCAGGCGGAGTTGCGCTGCTGATTGACGTGCTCACCGATAACCGCAACCGGATTAGCGCAGATGTTCGTCAGGTTTTCAACAAATTTGGCGGGTCGATGGCTGAGCCGGGGGCCGTGGGGTGGCAGTTCTCGCGGCGCGGAGTAATCGTGACCGTCGGCGGAGTGAGCGAGGACGACGTAATGCTCACAGCGCTCGATGCAGGCGCCGATGACATCTTCACACAAGGCGACGCATGGCGAATTACGAGCGATCCGTCGGAGGTCTACGACGTGAAGGCGAAGCTCGAAGAGGCCGGGGTCGGAATCGTCTCGGCCGACTCGCCGATGGTGGCCGAGAACTTAATCGAGGTGACCGACCTCAAAGACGCCAGGGCGATTCTGCGGATCATGGAGGCGCTCGAGGACAACGATGACGTTCAAGACGTGTTCTCGAACTTCGACATCAGCGACGAGTTGATGGAAGAAGCGGTAGGCCAATGAGCATCTCTGTCGGGGATCGAGCGCCGGACTTCACGCTGCCTGGGACCGGCGGGTCGACGTACTCGCTGGCGGATTTTGCCGGCAAGCCGGTTGTGCTGGTTTTTTATCCAGGTGACGACACACCTGTCTGTACTCGACAGCTCAACAGCTACAACGACGGTATTGAGCAGTTTGCTGAACTCGATGCGCAGGTCGTCGGGATCTCAGCGCAGGATGTTGCCAGTCATGATTCCTTCTCCGACAAGCACGGGTTCCAATTCCCGTTGCTCGCCGATGTCGACAAGGAGACGGCTGGCAGGTACGGCACGCTCGGGCCGATCGGATTTCCGCGGCGCAGCGTGTTTATCGTCGACGCTGGCGGCGTCGTTCGGTATGCGCATCGAGCGATCGCCGGAATGACCTTCCGGCCCGTCAAGGAACTGGTCGCCGAACTCCAGAAACTGAGCTGATACGGTACGAACCTGTGTTCGTTACTCGTGTGTTGGGCATCGACCCTGGACTCACCCGTTGTGGGTACGCCATCGTCGACGGGCGTGGGCCGTCGGACGTCCGGGCGGTCTCAATGGGCGTGATCCGAACGTCTACGTCTGACCCTCTTGCGAGTCGTCTCGCAACGTTGCGGACCGAGTTCACGTCGTTGATCGCCGAGTTCGAACCTAATGCCGTCGCGGTCGAACAGGTCTTCTTTCAGGTCAACGTCCGCACGGCCATGGCTACCGGACAGGCCAGCGGGCTGGCGCTCGCCGAGGCGGCAATCGCAGGGTGTGAGGTCATCCAGTACACCCCGAATCAGGTAAAGGACGCAGTGGCTGGCTCGGGCGGCGCCGGCAAAGAGCAGGTCCAAAAGATGGTGCAAACGCGTTTAAATCTGGCCACGATGCCCAGGCCTGCCGATGCCGCAGATGCGGCTGCGGTCGCCCTCACGCACCTTTCGATGTCGCCGATCGGACGCCATCTGCGTCAGGCAGCGTCGCGATGATCGGATCGCTGCGTGGCGAGGTGCTCGAACGTGAGCTCGACGGGATTGTGCTAGTCGAGGTCGCAGGGGTGGGCTACCGAGTCCATATCACCGAACGGACGCTGGCTGAGCTTGAGCCGGGGACAGAAACGTTTCTATATGTACATCATCACGTCACCGAAACGGCTGAGTCGCTGTTCGGTTTTCGGGCGAGGGACGAACGGATCACGTTCCAGCACCTCATCAAGACAAACGGCGTTGGCCCCGCCCTCGCTATGGCTGTCCTCGCCACTCACCCACCTGCGGCGCTAGTGGATATCATCGCGAGCAACGACGTAGCGGCCTTGACTCTGGTCTCCGGAGTCGGCAAGAAGACTGCCGAGCGCTTGCTGGTCGAACTGCGAGACAGGCTGTCGCTTCCGATGCTCGACACGCCCTCGGATACATCTGGTTCTGCGGTCTCTGAAGTTCGCGAAGCGCTCACTGGACTCGGTTACGGCACCGACGAGATTCGTGACGTGCTTCGGGATCTGCCGAGCGATGCGCCGAGCGCCACGCTGCTGCGCGATGCACTGAAGTCGCTGGGGTCTAAGCGTGCGTGAGGAGTTTCTTGACCCGAATATTCGAGAGCCTGACGACGACTCGGCAACGACCGAACTCGATTCCGAGTCTGGCCTTAGGCCGCAGGCGCTTGACGAGTTCGTCGGCCAGAGCGAACTTAAGGAGCACCTGAATATCGTCCTCGAAGCGGCGCGTATGCGTGGGCAGTCGGTCGATCACTTGCTGTTCGCCGGCCCGCCTGGCTTGGGAAAGACAACACTCGCCGGAATCATCGCTACAGAGATGGGCGTGCAGCTGCACGTCACGTCAGGCCCAGCGCTCGAGCGCGCTGGCGACCTGGCGGCGATTCTGACGAAGCTCGAGGAAGGCGATGTCTTGTTCATCGACGAGATCCATCGCCTGTCTCGAGCAGTCGAGGAGATCCTGTACCCGGCGATGGAGGACTTTCAGCTCGACATTATTGTGGGCAAGGGTCCAGCGGCGTCGAGCATCCGCCTCACAATGCCGCCCTTCACTCTTGTCGGCGCGACCACCAGGACCGGGATGATCACCGGTCCACTCCGCGATCGCTTCGGACTGGTTGCCCGACTTGATTACTACGACGCAGACGAACTCCGCTTGATCGCCGAACGAGCGGCCGGAATCTTCGAGATTGACATCGACACCGATGGTGCCCAGCAGATCGCTCGTCGGTCGCGTGGCACGCCGCGTATCGCCAATCGACTCCTTCGGCGTGTCCGTGACTTCGCTGAGGTGCGGGCAGACGGTGCGATCACCGCTGACGTTGCGAGCGAAGGGCTTGCGCTGTTCGGGGTCGACGATCGGGGTCTTGACAAAGTTGACCGGGCGATCCTTTCAAACTTGTGTGATCAGTTCGGCGGCGGACCGGTGGGACTGTCGACGTTGGCGATCAGCGTTGGTGAACAGCCCGAAACACTTGAGGATGTCTACGAGCCGTTCCTGATCACACAGGGGATGGTGGCACGGACCCCCCGCGGGCGTGTTGCACTCGCCGCCGCGTACGAACACGTCGGGATGCACCCGCCGTCAGCTGAACGGACCGCCGCACAACGGCTTTTCGATTCCTGATCGTGCTCCTCTCTGACTTCGACTACCCGCTTTCTGCGGAGCGGATTGCGCAGGTTCCGATTGAGCCGCGAGATCGCTCGCGGCTGCTCGTCGATCTGGGCGGGGGAGCGGTTCAGCATCGTCGAGTCGCCGAATTAGATCAGATCTTGCGACCGGGTGACCTGATGGTGCTCAACGAAACACGCGTGATCCCGGCACGGCTCAGGCTCCAACGTCCGAGCGGCGGGGCTGCTGAGGTGTTGTTGCTCGAGGCAACAGATGAAACCCGTCGCACGTGGGAGGCGCTGGTGCGTCCCGGTGGAAAGGTTCGTCTCGGCGAGGTGTTGTCGCTCGAGGGCGTCGACGTAGTGCGGATGGGGGAGCGGACGGTTGCCGGAGACACGTTTATCGTCGAACTGCTTGGCAGCGAGGAACCACTGACAACACTGGACAGGTTTGGCGAGATGCCTCTCCCGCCGTACATCGGCGAGCGGCTCGGTGACCCGGAGCGGTATCAGACCGTGTTCGCCAATGAGCCGGGTTCGGCGGCAGCGCCGACGGCAGGATTGCATTTCACAAGTAATCTTTTCGATCGACTCGACGAGGTTGGCGTGCGGCGGGCGACGGTTGAGCTCATCGTCGGGCTCGACACGTTCCAGCCGATCGCTGAGGACGATCCCCTCGACCACCGGATGCACACCGAGCGCTATCGGGTGCCGGCCGCGACGATGGCCGCGTGTCGGAACGCCGGTCGGGTCGTCGCCGTCGGCACCACTGCCGTCCGCGCCCTCGAGTCGGCGGCGGCGACCGGCGAGCTCGCGGGTCGGACCGACCTGTTCATCCATCGCGGGTTCGACTGGCGGGTGGTCGACCTGCTGATGACC
>CAJQPY010000011.1 GCA_905480335.1 uncultured Ilumatobacter sp.
CGGAAGAAAGCGACGAACGCCTCGCCTATCGATCGATATTTCAAAGGCTCTTCGTCCGACCCGAAGTCGGCGGCCTCATTGGCGCCGCCGGGATCTGGATCTTCTTCTGGGCGGCCTCAGGAACGTTCGGTACCGTAGGACAAACATTTACCTGGCTCGACACTGCAGCAACCCTAGGCATCATGGCAGTAGCTGTCTCGATGCTGATGATCGGTGGTGAGTTCGATCTGTCATCGGGCGCAATGACCGGCGCGATGGGAATGTTGATCATCTACCTGGTTAAAGAAACCGGTGAACTCGGCGGCCTCGGATTCCCAATGCTGGTCGCTATTCCGATCTCACTGGCAGTTGCTCTGGCGATTGGCTACCTGAACGGCTGGGTGGTCGAGCGAACCGGACAGCCAAGTTTCATCATCACACTCGGGACCTTCTTCGCGCTGATCGGATTGAAGCTTGGACTGTCGAAGCGTTTTGTCGGCCAGATTCAAATTGGGCGAACCGACGAGGCCAGTGATTTCGATTTTTTCCGACCGATATTTGCCGCAGAATGGGCACGTAACGAACATCCCTTTGAGTTGCGTGACGCCTTCTACATCTCGATCTGCGCGGCAGGTGTTGTTCTTGTTCTGCTTGCCGTTTGTGAACTCTGGTTCCAGCGCGCCGACAAGCGAAAGCCTGTAGGAATCATTGAGTTCCTCGTCGGACTCGCGCTCGGAATTGGAGCGGGGATTGCAACGCACCTAACAGACGGCGTAGCTGTCAACTGCTTGATTGCTGCTCTCATGGCGATTGCGATCTTCCTCGGAATTCACGGGTGGGCGAATTGGCGATACGAAAGGATCGGGGACCGAGGAAGCGTAGACCTCGATCACACGATGCGCATTCGACTTGGAGTCGGATTTGGTCTTGTGGTGCTGGGCGGAGCTTGTGCAATGTTGATCGACTCTTCGTCGACACATGAGTTTTTCTTTCCGTTCACCACGCAAGGAATCCGCGTAATTCTTTTTCTGGTGTTCGCGACCGCCGGAATGGCCATGATTGCAATGGCTTCACAAGCAGCACTGTCCGTAAATCCTGCTACAAAGGGTGCAGTCACCTCAGTGCTGGCATTGGCGATCGCTGTAGTCGCGGCAGTCACCTTTCTCGACTCGGAGGCCGAAAAGTTTAGGGCCTCAATGTTCTCAGTGCTTCTATTTTCGTCAGCGGTGGTGCTTGTTTGGGGATTTGTTGTCTCTCGTTTCGTTGAGCGTCGAGTCAAATCGACTCGGGCGGACCACTTAGGTAGTCGATTACTAATCCTTGGTATCGTCAGCATCGTTGTCGGCTTAGGTTTTCGGATGCTCTTCGTCACTAACGCCGAGCTACTTGCCGAAGTACCGCCGGCTAAAACGTCGATTCGGCTTTTTTGGTTCGTGCTATTTACCGCAGTGATGATGTGGGTCTTGGCTCGCACGCGCTTCGGGAGTTGGACATTTGCGGTGGGAGGCAACAAGGAGGCGGCTCGTCAAGTTGGTGTACCCGCAGCGAGGACGAAGACCCAACTATTCATGCTAGTTTCACTAGCCGCTTGGTTCGTCGGACTGCTCGTTGCGTTCCGAATAAACTCAATTCAGTCGAACGCTGGCGATGGGCAGGAATTTCTTTTCATCATTGCTGCGGTCGTTGGTGGCACGCTGCTCACCGGCGGATACGGGACGGCGTTTGGCGGGGCGATTGGCGCGTGCATCATGTCCATGCCATTGGCTGGAATTTCTGCAGCTCGATGGAATACCGACTGGAGATTCCTAATCATCGGCGTAATCCTCCTGCTCGCAGTGGTATCTAACAAATACCTTCGCACCAAGGCTGAGGCAATCCGCAGATGAGTCGAACTACCCACGTACCAGCAAAGTTCACGAGTAATCCGCCGAACATGCTTCATTCACTCATGGAGGACCGCAATGTCTGATCAGCCGCTTCTGCAGCTTGACGACGTGTCAAAGTTTTACGGCAGTATCACTGCGTTGAGCGACGTCACTACGTCAGTCGCTGCTGGTGAGGTCACGTGCGTACTCGGTGATAACGGCGCCGGAAAATCGACCTTCATCAAAATACTTGCCGGTGTCCACCAGCAGAGCGAAGGGACAATTCGCCTGGCCGGGGAGGAGGTCATTTTTAACTCCCCGCGTGACGCACTCGCCGGCGGTATCGCCACTGTGTACCAGGACCTGGCAATGGTACCGATGATGTCGGTTTGGCGAAATTTCTTCCTCGGATCAGAACCGACCAAGAACATTGGGCCACTCAAGTGGATTGATACCAAAGAGGCGAAACGGATCACCAAGGAAGAGATGGCCAAGATGGGCATCGACATCCGCGATACCGAGCAGCCCGTCGGCACGCTGTCAGGCGGGGAGCGGCAATCCGTGGCGATTGCCCGCGCCGGGTACTTCGGCGCAAAAGTGCTGATCCTTGACGAGCCCACCTCAGCGCTTGGCGTGAAGCAGTCCGGTGTCGTATTGAAACGCATTGTCGAAGCACGCAACCAGGGCCTGGCAGTCATCTTCATCACACACAATCCGCGACACGCCTACCCGGTTGGGAACCGGTTCTTGATCCTCAACCGCGGACGCTCGATGGGTTCATTCAGCAAGGACGAGATCGATGTCAACGATTTAACGAGTCTCATGTCGGGCGGAGCAGAACTTGAAGCGCTCGAACACGAACTCCGTGTTTCGGGCGCAACAAGTTGACAGTTGCAGCCGAAAGGAGCGGGCCATGACCGCGCCTTTTCATCCTGAAGAACTCGAAGTCTTGACTCTTGGCCGGTCGTCGGTCGACTTGTATCCCGAACAACATGGCGTCGCACTCGCCGACGTGGCGACGTTTCGGAAATCGATCGGCGGAAGCCCGACCAACGTAGCGGTTGCCGCAGCGCGACTCGGCCGCAAGGCGGCGGTGATCAACCGTGTCGGCGACGATGCATTCGGCAACTACATCCGACAAGGCCTCCGTGAGTTCGGTGTCAGCGACGACTACATCATCACCGACACCAATCTGTTGACCCCGGTTGTGTTCTGCGAGCTCCTGCCGCCGGAGGAACCATCGATCTACTTTTACCGTGAGCCGCGCGGTCCGGACATGAACATCAACGTCGACGACATCCCGGCCGACGCAGTCCGCGCGGTGCCGTTGTTCTGGACCGCCGGCTCCCGGTTCGCTGAGGAGCCCAGTCGAACGGCAGCCATGGAAGCGCTTCGTCTTCGTGATCGTGGCGCCCACACGGTGATTGACCTCGATTACCGCCCTATGTTCTGGGATTCGGCGGCGCAGGCAGCAGAGTTCATCTCGCCGGTGATCGACCTGTGCACCGTCGCTGTCGGCAATCGTGACGAATGTGAGATCGCTGTCGGGACCCGCGTCCCTGACGAGGCGGCCGATCGGATGCTCGAACGTGGCGTCACCATCGCAATCGTCAAACTGGGTGGGGACGGCGTGCTGGTCGCCACCGAGCACGAGCGGGTCGTGATTGAGCCGATCCGTGTTCCAGTCGTGTGTGGCCTCGGAGCAGGTGATGCGTTCGGCGGGTCGCTTTGCCATGGTCTACTCGCAGGATGGGACCCGGCGGAGATCGTCGCACGTGCAAACGCTGCCGGGGCAATTGTGGCCGGCCGGCTTATGTGTTCCGACGAGATGCCAACCCCGGCTGAGATCGACCATGTGCTCAAAACCGGCCACGTTCCGGAGCGGGTCGGATGACCCTCATCACCGACGAAAGATGGCTTGAGTTGCTAGAGATGCGGGCCGCTGCTCCGGAGGCGATCGGACATGCGCTCGGAAAACGAACTAAACGACCGTTGCTCGCCGCCGATGGCGCAACCTTCATTATCGCGATCGATCACCCCGCTCGTGGCATGGTCGGCGTCAGCGGCCAGCCGTTCGTTATGGCCAATCGGCGTGATGTACTTGAGCGCACGATGACTGCGATGGCCGACCCTGGGGTTGACGGGGTGATGGCCACGCCGGATATTCTCGACGACCTGGCGCTGCTCGGAGCGCTCGACGGCAAGGTCACGATCGGGTCGATCAATCGTGGTGGATTGATGGGGTCATCCTGGGAGCTTGACGACCAACTGACCGCGCACACCCCCGAGGCCATCGTCGAGCAGGACCTCGACGGCGGCAAGATGCTGCTGCGTATCGATCTCAACGACCCGCGCAGCCGTTCAACGATTGAATCGTGCGCTGAGTGGATCACCGAACTCGCCGCCGCCCGCAAAGTAGCGATGCTCGAGCCGCTGCCGTACACGACGAATGCCCTCGGGGCGAAGGCGCTCGACATTGACGATGACGCGCTCGTCCGCTGTGTGGGCGTTGCGAACGCGTTGGGCGCCACCTCGGCGTACACGTGGCTCAAACTTCCGGCTACCGATCAGGTTGAGCGGGTGATGGCGGCCACGTCACTCCCGGCCTTGATTCTCGGAGGTACCCCCGGCCCCGATCCTGATACGGCCTTCGATGAGTGGCGTCGGGCGATGGCGGTCCCGAATGTCCGCGGTCTCGTCGTGGGGCGTTCGTTGCTCTACCCACCTGACGGTGATGTCGCCGCTGCTGTGTCGACCGCAGCGAAGATCGTCCATCCAAGCGAAGAGAGAGTTTGATGACGCGCAAAAAAATCGGCGTCGCCGTGATCGGCTTCGGGTGGATGGGCCAGGCCCACACGCGGTCCTACATCCGTATCCCAACGCTATTCCCGGAGCGCACCTACGACCCGGAACTGATCATCATCAGCGACAACATGCAGGAGCGGGTTGACGAAGCCGTCGATTCGTTCGGATTTCGCGATGGCACCACCGACTGGCGTGACGCGGTTAATCACCCTGACGTCGACGTCGTGTGTGTTTGTGCGCCGAACATGCTGCACGAGCCGATTGCGATTGCTGCAGCCGAGGCCGGCAAGCACGTGTTTTGCGAGAAGCCAGTCGGCGGTACCCCAGAACAGACCGTCCGGATCGAAGCCGCTAGCCGCGCCGCAGGGATCATCACCGGAGTGGGCTACAACTATCGCTGGGCGCCGCTGGTGCAATACGCCAAGCAGTTGATCGCTGACGGAACACTGGGCGAGATCACCAACTACAACGGTCGCTTCTTCACGATGTACGGCTCCGACCCGATGGGCCTGTTGTCGTGGCGCTTCCAACTCGACGGTGCCGGACATGGCGTGAGCTCCGACATCTTGAGTCATTCGATCGACCTCGCACACATGCTGGTCGGCCCGATCACGAAGGTCGTCGGAACAGGCCATACGTACATCCCCGACCGGCCGATCCCCCAGCCGGGCGGGACGCACTACGACCTTGGTAAACCTGGAGATCCAACTGGGCCGGTCGAGAACGAGGACTACTTCGGCGCCATGGTCAAGTTCGAGAGCGGTGCGCGGGGCACGTTTGAAGCGAGCCGAACCATCGTTGGCCCCGAGAGCCAGTGTGCGTTTGAGGTCTACGGGACCAAGGGGTCGCTCAAGTGGAACCTCGAGACGATGAACGAACTGCAGCTCAACCTCGTCGGCAGTCCGGCCCGCGGCTACACCACGGTTTACGCCGGAGACCGATACCCGTACCACGGCAACTTTGTGCCAGGGGACGCCAACTCCATTGGGTACGAGGACCTCAAGGTAATTGAGGACTACGAATACCTGTCCAGCGTCGCCGCAGACCGCCAACACGACCCAGGCTTCAGCGAGGCCATCAACTACGTCAGCGTCCAAGACGCCTTGCTTCGCTCGTGGAAAAGCGAGCAGTGGGAAGACGTCGCCAACATCGCATCTGCCTGAGAAGGGAATACGAATGGGAACACAACGAATCACGGTTGCGCAAGCCATTGTCGGACACCTCATCTCTCAGACCACCGAACTCGGCGACGGTTCCACCGCGCCGCTCTTCCCGGGTGTGTTCGGTATCTTCGGCCACGGCAACGTCACCTGTCTGGGACACGCCCTCGAAGAACGCAAGGACGTCCTTCCGACGTGGCGCGGTCAGAATGAGCAAGGCATGGCGCTCGCAGCCACTGCGTACAACAAGGCTGTTCGTCGTCGGCAGATCATGACCGCGACGTCATCGATCGGTCCCGGCGCAACCAACATGGTGACCGCGGCCGGCGTGGCGCATTCGAACCGCATCCCATTGCTGTTGATCTCCGGTGACTCGTTTGCCTCGCGCACACCCGATCCCGTTCTTCAACAAGTCGAACACTTCGGTGTCCCTTCGACCACGGTGAACGATTCGTTCCGAGCAGTGAGCCGCTACTGGGACCGGATCACGATGCCCGACCAGATTCTGACTTCGCTCCCGCAGGCAATCGACACGATGCTCGATCCGGCCGACTGCGGTCCTGCGTTCCTCGGGCTTCCCCAGGACGTTCAAGCGATGGCGTTCGACGTACCCGACGAATTCCTTGCTCCGATGCACCACGCGATCGTCCGTGCTCGCCCCGACCGAGGCCAACTAGCGGCAGTCGTCGACGCGTTGCGTCACGCGACGCGTCCACTGCTCCTTGCTGGTGGGGGCGTGCACTACTCGTTTGCCGAAGCCGCGTTGTTGAGCTTCGCAGAGCGCCACAACATTCCGGTCGTTGAAACCGTCGCCGGCAAGGCAAGCCTTGCGGCAACGCATCCCCTCAATTGCGGCCCTATCGGGGTGACCGGATGTGAGTCCGCGAACGCCCTGGCCATCGACGCTGACGTGGTGGTGTCGGTCGGCAGCCGCCTAGAGGACTTCACAACAGGATCGTGGACTCTTTTCCAAAATCCAGGTGTCACGATTATCGGACTCAACGTTGCTCGCTTCGATGCGCACAAGCGCCGGTCGCTTCCCTTCGTCGCCGATGCTAGAGAGGGTCTGCGTGAGCTCTCCGATGCACTCGGTGACTGGCGGGCAAATGACGATTGGAGCGAGCGTGCCGCCTCCGAACGGGCCGGCTACCACGCGTACATCGACAAGATCGCCGCACCGACGGAGAACGATGAACCGGTTACCTATGCCCAGGTCGTGGGCGCCGTCGACCGCAACAAGGCCCCCGGTGACTACGCGCTCGCAGCTGCCGGAGGCTTCCCCGGCGAGGTCAATAACGGCTGGCGCGCCGACGAACTGAACAGCTTCGACTGCGAGTACGGCTTCAGCTGCATGGGCTATGAGATCGCAGGTGGGTGGGGCGCCAAGATGGCGATGCCAGATCGTGAAGTCATCGTGTTCGTGGGCGACGGCTCGACGATGATGATGAACTCCGATCTCTACAGCTCGGTCATCTCCGGGCACAAAATGATCGTGATCATTTGCGATAACGGAGGCTTTGCAGTCATCAATCGGCTGCAGGTGAACCAAGGGGGCGCACCGTTCAATAACCTCCTCGACGACTGTAAAGGGCCGCACACCGATGTCCGTGTCGATTTCGAGATGCTTGCCAAGGCGCAAGGGTGTAACGCCGAAACGGTCGCTACTGCGGTCGAACTCGAAGCAGCGATGGTGCGAGCCCGCGCCTCGGACCGAACCTACGTCATCGCACTGCAGACGCACCGCTATCAATGGACCGAGGGCGGCACCTACTGGGAGGTGGGCGTTCCCGAAGTGTCGAGCCGTCCGAGCGTCGTTGTTGCCCACGAAGAAGTTGTCGCAGGTAAAGCCGCCCAGCGCCGCGCCTGACGCAAAGGTGCAGACCGTTTTTAGACCCCGGGAGAACCAATCATGACCATCAGATTTGCTGTACTCGGCTGTGGCCGGATCGGTTCGATGCACGCGCGGATGTTGTCTCGCCAGACGGCTGGAACCTCGGTGAGCGTAGTGTTCGACGTGTCCAGCGCAGCCGCTGGCGCTCTCGCCGCCGACATCGGATGTCGAGTCGCTGATTCATTGGCAGATTCCCTCGGTGCAGACGTCGACGCTGTCGCTATTTGCACCAGCACCGACACCCACGTCGACGCGATGGTGAGCGCAGCAGAGGCGGGCAAAGCGATCTTCTGCGAGAAGCCAATCTCGTTGTCGATCGAGGAGGTCGAGCGGGGGCTTAATGCCGTCAACGCCGCAGGGGTGAAGTTGCAGATCGGGTTCAACCGACGCTATGACCCGAGCCACAAGGCAGTCGCCGACGCCGTGGCCCACGGCGTGGTCGGCGACGTGCACCTCTGCAATATCACGAGTCGCGACCCTGCCCCGCCTCCAATTGACTACATCGCCGGTTCAGGCGGCATGTTCAACGACATGACCATCCATGACTTCGACATGGCGCGCTACGTCACCGGGAGCGACGTTATCGAGGTGTTTGCGCGAGGTGCCGTACGAGTCGATCCGATGATCGGGGAGGCCGGCGACATCGACACCGCAGTCGTACTGCTCACCCATGCCAATGGCGCTTTGACCACAATTGACAATAGCCGTCAAGCGGCGTACGGCTACGACCAACGCGTCGAGGCATTCGGTTCGTTGGGGATGGCTGCATCTGACAACACCCATCGTTTTAACAGCGTGGTCGCCACCGACCAGGGGTACCGACAACCACCACTCGAGCACTTTTTCCTTGAGCGCTATGCGCAGAGCTACCTGGACCAGTGGGCGTCCTTTGTCGACATGGTCGAGCACGGCGGACCGAGCCCGGTCTCGGGTGCTGACGGGCGCGCACCGCTCGTCATCGGCACGGCAGCCTTGCGGTCGATGCGAGAAGGTCGTCCGGTGACGATCAGAGAGATTGAAAACGAGGTCGCTTCATGAACGAACCCACGTCACATTCGGGAATGCCATTGCGCCATGCGCGCCCGGTCGGGCCGATGCGCGAGACCGACATGGGTCACCATCGCACTCGAAACCCAGACGGAACCGTTCGAATCGATGTGACCCCTGACAATGCCGGTTGGGATTTCCTTAGCTTCGCAGTGGTCGAACTCGAGGCCGGAGACGCCCACGCCTCGACGCGTCCTGGCGAAGAGACCGCAGTCGTCCCACTCAGCGGTGCCGGAGTCGTCCGCGCCGGCAACCAAACCTTCGAGATCAGCCGCACATCTGTGTTCGAACAAATGCCCCACATCGTGTACGTCACGCCAGGCGACCCGATTGAGGTCATCGCGTCGGAAGGCGGATTCGAGTTTTCGATCGGCTCGGCGCACGCGGAGGGAAAGTATCCGACTCGGTTAATCGAGCCGAGCCAGATGAAGCAGGAACTCCGTGGCGGCGGGGCGGCCTATCGCCATGTCAATCATGTTCTCGCCCCGCCGGTGAAGGCAGAGCGTCTGATTCTGTACGAGGTTTACGTGCCCCGTGGTACGTGGTCGGGCTGGGCCCCTCACTGCCATGACGGTCGCGACGGATCGCCGTACCTCGAAGAGGTGTACTACTTTCGCGTCACACCGGACAACGGGTTCGTGATGCAGCGTAATTGGCGTGACGACGAGGACTTCGACGAGATTTTCGCAGCGCGTGACGGCGAGACAGTCCTGGTCACGAAGGGGTACCACTCGTCAGTTGCGTGTCCGAGCTCACACATGATGTTCCTCAACTACCTCGCTGGAGAGCTGTACGACGACGAGCGAACCACACCACCGTGCTTCGATCAGGGGCACACATGGATACAGAACGACTGGGACCGCGATGCCTGGGATCTGCCGGTGGTGAGGAAACCCGAGTGACGCTTGCCCGACTTGCCGACAATGCCGGTTGCTTCTCGATTCTCGCAATTGACCACCGTGATTCACTGCGCCAGTTCCTCCGACCAGACGATCCGGACTCACTCACAGTGGCGGAGATCACCGAGCTGAAGATCGAAGTTGTTGCAGGCATCGCTGACCTCGCGACCGGCGTGATGCTTGAGCCGGAGTACTCCATCCCGCAGGTAATCGACGCAGGTGTGCTGCCGGATGGTGTCGGGTTTCTCGCAGCGCTCGAGTCCCAGGGCTACCTTTACGATCCCGAGGCATCGCCGACGACGCTGCTGGCAGGCTGGTCGATCGCTCAGGCAAAAGCCTGCGGCGCCGCGTCGGCCAAGTTGTTGCTGCCGTATCGGCCCGACCGACCGCTGGCAGCCGACCAGGAGCAGGTCGCCCGTGACGTTGTGGCCGGTTGTGTTGAAGTGGATCTGCCAATCGCGCTCGAGCCGCTGTTCTACGGGCTTGATCCGTCTGACGATCGACCGTCGCTCATCGTCGAGACCGCTCGCCGCTTCGCTGCCATTCAGCCCGATTTACTCAAACTTCCCTACCCCGGGACGCGAACCGCGTGCGAACAGGTCAGCGAGATCGTCGACATGCCGTGGGCGATGCTGTCGGGTGGCGGATCCTTCGACGACTTCGTCGATCAGTTCACGATCGCTTCCTCAGCCGGTTGCTCGGGGTTTATGGTCGGGCGGGCACTATGGGGCGAGGCGGTCCGCGCCGACACATCTCGGCGCGCTGATTTGCTCACGTCGATAGTGCGGCCGCGCTTCGAACGGCTGGTTGCGATCAACGCTGCGTGAGCGCCGTCAGCGGAGCCGCTCCGTGAGCTGCGCAGGGGTCCACCGTTCGTCGAGGGCAAGGCGGACGATATCGGCGTCACTCGGCGGTGTGAGCCCACCAATCGGCTGGTCGACGTCGAGATTGCACGGGAAGGCGTAGCCCTCGGCACTTGCGGCCACCACGCGGTTGATCGTCTCCGCATCTGCTCCCGCGTCGAGTCTTTCGAGCAAAGTCGGGTATAGCAGTTCCGCCATTGACCGTCGGTCAACGGACTCGAGCGTGCGACCGAGCGCCGTTCCGATCTGGAGCAGGTTGGCCATGCGGCAGATGTCGTGTGTGTGGTTCGTACCAGCTCCGTGAAAAAGAGCCGGGTTAAAAAAGACCGCATCACCCTTGGCCAGCGGAACCTGCATGTGGTGCTCGGCGAAGTATTGCTTGAAGTCGTCGCGCCTCCATGCGACGTAACCAGCCTCGTATTTCTGCGAATGTGGGAGGTACATCGTCGGACCCGTCTCCAGGGGCATGTCGCAGTGAGCGATCGCCCCTTGCAAGGTCATCACGGTCGAGAGCCGATGGACGTGCGCCGGATAACTTTCGGCGACGTTGTTCTCCATAAAACCGAGGTGGTAATCGCGATGTGGAAGCTGCGCCGCGCCGCCTGGATTGACGACGTTGACCTGCGACGTGACTTGGTAATTGGGACCGAGCCAGGATTGCGCTGCGAGTGCGATGATGTCATTCGCGTAGTAGTCAGCGAATACGTTTGGATTTCGCTCAGCGAGCTTCTGCAGGGCGTTCCAGATGCGATCGTTGGCACCGGGCTTGGCGAAGTGGTCGCCGCCGGTGGCGGCGGTTGATCGCTCGGCATCAATGATCGCCTGGAACTCCACCGACGCCCGATCGACGATGTCGTGATCTAACGCATGAGTGAAGACCACAATGCCGGGCCCACCCGAGAGCGCGCTGGCGATTTCGGACATTAAGACTCGGTCGGCGCCAAGCGCCGTCATGCCGTCGCGGAGATCCGAGCTGTCGTAGACAACGGCACCCTGCTCAACGCGGGCCGCGTGGGGATAGTCGCCCGGTTTAGTGGTCTGCTCTACCGTGGAAACGAAGTCGTCGATGGAACAGGACGCCTCGGACAGCCATACCACGATCGGGACACTAGCCCCGTTGAGCGGCCCGTAGCCAGGCCACTAGACACGCAGTGGAGCGTGGCCAAGAGCGGCCGAGAGGTATGCGAGCTTGACCCGGAACTCAGCGGCGGTCTCCGTGGCCGAGATGCCTCTCGTCAAACAGCGATGTCTGCCCGCCAGCCGCTCCAGCGGGCTGCGAAAAGGCCAACAGTGAATTGTCGAAATGGGAATCGAGAGTCGTGATGCTGTGGACATAGTTGTCGATGTCGGTGACGATCGCCGGTCGATTTGGGCACAGTTTGAAAAAGCGTAAACGCTGCGTCCATCTGTACTCCGTCATCCGCGATTTTGTCGAGATGCGGTGTCCGGCTGATTCGAATGCCCAGGCCGAAATTGCGTGAGTCGCATCATCGTCGTTCATGATGAGCAGCGCTTTTGGTCACTCGGCGGCCGTGTTCGTCACCTAGCCGAAACGAGGCGATCTGCCCAGAGGCGCGTCAGGCAAGTAGGATCTCGTTACGTTCCAGCCAGCGAGTCGCACAGGAGCGTGCATGCCCGTCACCGTCGTCGTCGGAGCCCAGTGGGGCGATGAAGGCAAAGCCAAAGTCATCGATCTGCTCTCGAAGGAGCACACGTTCGTAGTCCGCTACCAAGGCGGGCATAACGCCGGGCATACGGTAGTGGTCGATGGCGACAAGTACGCCCTCCAGCTCGTCCCGTCAGGGGTGCTTTACGAGCATGTGATCCCGGTGATCGCCAACGGTGTGGTCGTGGATTTGCCGACGCTGTTCTCCGAAGTTGACATGCTTGAGTCGCGTGGCATTTCGTGTTCGGAGTTGAAAGTGTCGAGTCGAGCTCACCTCATCTTCCCATGGCATCAAGCGCACGATGCGATCGCCGAGGCGATGCGCGGTGACGACAAGATCGGCACCACCCTGAAGGGCATCGGCCCGGCGTACGCCGACAAGGCTCGCCGTGTTGGCATCCGCGCCGGCGATGTTCACGATCCCGAACGGTTCGCTGCGCTGATCCGCGATCGAGCGAAAGCAGAGAATAAGCTGATCGCGGAGGCGGGTGGCGAGCCTCTCGACGTCGAGGACATGGTCATCCAGTTCGGCGAGATGGGCGCGCGCCTCAAGCCGTACGTGTGTGACACCATCAGCCTGCTTCACAACGGGTTAGCCAATAGTGCACATGTCCTGCTCGAAGGCGCACAGGCGACTTTCCTTGACCTTGACCACGGCACGTATCCATATGTGACGTCGTCGAATCCGACGGCCGGCGGCGCCTGCGCCGGAACTGGGCTCGGCCCCCGCCACATCGACCGCGTCGTTGGGATCACTAAGGCGTATACGACTCGCGTGGGCGCAGGTCCGTTCGTGACCGAGTTGTTCGATGAGGACGGCGAAACTCTTGGTCGTGTCGGCAAGGAGTTCGGCACCGTTACCGGCCGTGCTCGACGTTGCGGGTGGCTCGACGTCGTGATGCTGCGTTATGCCGTGCGCCTGAACTCACTCACCGAACTGTCGCTGACCAAGCTGGACATTCTTGATGGGTTCGAGACGGTCAAGATTTGTACCGGCTACTCGTATCGCGGCGAGGAGATCACCGAGTACCCCGACCGGTACGACGTGCTCGAAGAGATTGAGCCGGTTTACATCGAGCTTCCCGGCTGGGGAACAGCGTTGACCGAGAAGCGTGAGCCCAGCCACCTGCCGCAAGAGGCACAGGACTTCATCCGAGTCGTCGAAGAGCATGTCGGAATTCCGGTTCGTGTCGTCGGCGTCGGCGCCGAACGTGACGACTATCTCGTTTGGGGGTCTGAGTGATTCCCCGCTACTCCACTCCAGAGATGGATGCGGTGTGGTCGGACCCTGTGCGGTTTGGCCGGTGGCTCGAGGTCGAGTTGTTGGCCACCGAGGGTCATTCCGAGATAGGTGTCGTCCCGACTGATGCCGCCAAGGTCTGCCGCGCAAAGGCGCCGGTCCCCGACGAGGCTTTCGTCGAGCGGATTCTGGAACGCGAGCGGGTGACCGATCACGACGTTGCGGCCTTTGTTGACACGGTGCAGGCCGATATCGACGACCCTGCGGGCTCGTGGATACATTACGGGCTCACGTCGTCCGATATCGGCGACACCGCTCTGTGCTGGGCGATGCGCGACGCCGTTGACCTGATGATCGATGCAGCGACCGACCTCATCGCCACCCTCGTCAGGATCGCCCGAGAACATGCCGACACGGTGATGATCGGCCGGACGCACGGTATCCACGCCGAGCCGACCACCTTTGGGGCAAAAGTTGCGCTGTGGGCGTTTCAGGTCGACCGCGATCGCGCGCGATTGCGCGACGCGCGTGAGGCGGTTGCAGTGATGAAACTCAGCGGTGCAGTCGGAACGTACTCGAACATTCCGCCCGAGGTTGAGACTTATGTCGGCAACAAACTCGGGCTGCAACCGATTCCCGCGACCCAGGTTGTTGCAAGAGATCGGCACGCTCAGTTTCTTTATGCCTGCGCATCGGTGGGCTCAACTTGCGAGATGATGGCAATCGAACTCCGCCACCTGCAGCGCACCGAAGTTCGTGAGGTGCAAGAGGGATTCAAGCCGGGCCAAAAGGGCTCCTCGGCCATGCCCCACAAACGCAATCCGATTTCGGCCGAGACGATCACCGGTTTATCACGGGTGCTCCGTGGGAATCTTTCGGCCGGAATGCAAGACGTCGCTTTATGGCATGAGCGCGACATTTCGCACAGTTCTGTTGAACGCGTAATTTTGCCCGACTCAAGTCAATTGGCTTACTACGTCATGCGTCGATTGCGTCAGCTCCTGGAGGGTCTTGTCGTGATGCCCGAGCGGATGCAGTCGAACCTCGACGCCAGCTACGGCCTGGTCTTCAGCCAGCCGGTTCTGTTGTCCCTGGTCCAGGGCGGCAAGACGCGTGATGAGGCATACCGGATTGTCCAGCGCAATGCGATGCACGCCTGGGACGAGGGGCTCGACTTTCGCACGCTGCTCGAAGCCGATGACGACGTCGACAACGCAGTGCTTGACGATGCCTTCGATCTGCGGCGCAGCTTGGCGAATCTCGAACTGGTCTTCGCGCAGCTCGACACGCTTGACGTTTCCTGACGACGACGAAGTTTGATCCTCAGAATGGGCCGTTGGACCCTGGCTGGAATGCGCAGTTCTTGAGTTAATGAATCAAGAACTATGCGACTCAAGCTGCAGGCAAGAACCGAACTTACGCTCAAGACGTTGCGTGCGTTGTCGGACCAACGCCGATGGCATGGCGCAGCGCGGGGCGAGCAGACCGATTCGAGCGCTGCCTACATGGCGCGCATCGTCGCCCCGCTGACGCACGCAGGTTGGGTTACCTCGGTGCCTGGCCCTACCGGTGGGTGTCAATTGGTCGTCCAATCTCAAGGAGGTGTCGTTGCATGACCTCATCGAACTCGTCGAGGGCTCTACCGACGATTGCAGGTGTGTGCCCGAGGTGTGCTGACGGCTGAACTCGAGTCCATTCCGCTCGCCCAGATCATCCGGAAAAGGAGACCCAGCCATGAACTATCGACATTTGATGAGAGGATTGTTCGTTGCCGTACTGGCCTTCGGCGCCACTGCCTGTGCGCCTGACGCGCCCGACGGCGCAGGGAGCGCGGAGCAGGTGCGCGACGCCAGCGTCGCAGCGGCGTCTGCGGCTGGCGTCTTGCAGCCGGGCGACACGGTTGAATTCTTCGCGTCGGAGTTCGCTTTTGCGCCATACGAAATCACCGCGGAGCCCGGAACCTACAGGGGCATTCTCGTCAATCAGGGCGAGGTCGATCACGACATTAAGTTCGACAACGGCGACAGCATTGTCGCCAGCGCCGGGCAGTCGGTCGAATTCGGGTTCACGGTTCCTGAGGGGGGTGTTGTATTCACCTGCACGATTTCGGGACACGCCGATGCAGGCATGGTCGGCATCGTCCACACCCCTGCATCGCTCGCGGCGGTTCCAGCGGCAGACGAAGCCGGTCATGCCTCACCTCCCGATGAGTTTCCGGTCGTGGAACTTGACCCTGACGCCCCGCCGTATACCGTCCGCGACCCTCGCGCTCCAGCGCGTGGCGAGGGTGAAGGGGTAACCCTCATTGAGGGAGGTGCACCTGATGGTGGTGACCTGCTTACGGTCGAGATGACGGTTGAGGAGAAGTTGATGACCGTAGCGGAGGGCTATGAGCAGCTGGTTTGGACGTTTAATGGAACTGTGCCTGGACCGGTCATTCGGACGGAGGTGGGCGATACGGTTCGAGTCCACCTGGTGAATCCGATCGAGTCTGAAGTACCGCACTCTATTGACTTCCATGCGTCGCAAGTTGCCTGGAACGACGAAATGCGCTCAATTGCGCCGGGTGAAGACCTGATCTATGAGTTCACCACCGACTACGCCGGTGTATGGATGTACCACTGCGGGACCGATCCGGTGTTGCACCACATTGCGAACGGAATGTTCGGGATGGTGATCGTTGAACCTAAGGGAGGACTTGCCCCTATGGAGAACGAGTTTTTCCTCGTGCAAAACGAGTGGTACCTCGGAGCACAGGGCGAGGTGTCATCGTTTGCCAAGGCAAACCAGGCGGCACCGGCTCCAGACTTCGTGATGTTCAACGGCGTTGCGAAGCAGTACCTTGACAATCCGATCGAGGTCCCCACTGGCGCAGACGTCCGGTTGTACGTGTTGGACGTCGGGCCGTCAATCGACTCGTCGTTCCACATCGTCGGCACGATTTTCCATAATGTCGTGAAGGAAGGAGTCCAGTTGTTTGAGGGCAACGATGGCAACTGGGGCTCTCAGGCGGTCGACCTCGCACCCGCTCAAGGCGCAGTGATCGAGTTACGCACGCCAGAGGACGGGCTCTACCCGATTGTCACGCACGCCTTCAACTTTCCCGGCCGCGGGGCTATTGAATTGCTCCAGGCGGGTGACGGCGAACCGTGAGGCAGGTCGGCCCGGTCAGGCGGCGCGGGAAATGCCAGCTCGTTTGAGGACGCTGGCCTCGACGCCGACATCACGCCAACTGGCGTAGGAGATTTTCTTGCTCGCGCTGTAGCTCTTGGCTACCTCGATGAACGCACCCTCAAGTGACACCATGTCGACCTTGTTCGACATCGCCGCTATCTCGGCCTCCAAATCGCGGCGCTCCTGGACCAGTAACAGCTCGTCCATTGGGCTTGCTTCGGCTAGGTCCAACTCGATTGCGTCGAGTCGCTTTTGAATGGTTTCAGCGGTTCGCTTACGGCCTCGCTTCGGTTTTGTGGCGCGCAGGCCCTCGAGATAGTCGCGCACGATGCGACCTTCGTTGCGGCCCTTGGCCAGGGCTGCTTTATGTTCGTCGGACATTTCTCGCTTGGTCACCATCTCAACATTGTACGGATCTCGGATAGATTGCAATACAGTTGTCTCGAAATGTTTGAATTGGCAGCACATGGACCCGACGTGCATGTGGGTAATGGTCCCCAATATCCATGGGGCGGCCTGTACGGCGGGCAGATTGTTGCGCAGTCGTTACGGGCGGCCACGCTGTCGGTCGACATCGAACTCGAACCGCATTCAATTCGTGCATATTTCATTCGCCGCGGCGATGCGTCCGAGCCGGTTCGCTACGAAGTGGACCGCATTCGTAACGGACGGTCCTTCGCCACTCGTCGGGTCGTCGCGCGCCAAGCGGTGGGAGCGATCTTGAACGCGGAAAGTTCCTTCCAGCGCCCTGAAGCATCCGTTGAGATGCAGACCATCGAGATGCCGGACGTGCCGCCGGCCGAGGTGCTGGAGCAAGAATCCTGGTCGCCAGCTTTCCAGCGGGCGTTAGTGCCTGCCGACCGCGTGGTTGACAGTCGGCGAGACGGCGCAGGCCGAACCGTTGCCTGGATGAAGGTGTCTGACTCGATCGGTGACCCCGCCGACCCAGCGACGCAGTTGCTGCACCGCTGCTGGCTTGCATTCGTCTCAGACGACCTGCCCACGGACGCAGTACATCGCACGCATCCGATGTCGCAACAGGTCGACGAAGCCGAGGTCGCCGATGGTGGCGGCGGAGACCACCTATTCGCGGCGAGCCTCGATCACACCGTGTGGTTTCATCGTAATCTTGCAGCAGACCAGTGGCACCTGCACGACTTCTCCTGTCTGCATTTTGTCGGCGGACGCGGTCTGGCGCTCGGTCATATCTTCTCCGCTGAGGGCGTTCACGTCGCCACGGTCGCGCAAGAGGTTCTGATGCGCGACACTCGCGACCGTGCTTGATACCTCTCCCCACCCGATCAGCGTGTTCGACATGTTGAAGATCGGCGTCGGTCCGTCTAGCTCCCATACGCTGGGACCGTGGCGAGCAGCCGAACACTTCGTCCGCGAGCTTCGCGCATCAGAACGCCTCGATCGGGTGTCCTCCGTGCGTGTCGAGCTCTACGGATCACTCGCCAAGACCGGTCGCGGGCATGGCACAGGCATCGCCGTAATGATGGGGCTGTGCGGGAACGACCCCGAGACGTGTGACGTCGATGAGGTGCAGCGCCTCGGTCCAGCCACACTGTCGTCTGGGCAGTTAGCAATCGGGGGAACCCGTGTTGTGCCTTTCGCACGTGAACACGACATCGTGTTCGACGGAGCGGTCAGCCTCGCAACTCATCCGAACGGAATGCGACTCCTCGCAAAGCTCGACGACGGTGAAGTTGTCGAACAGGTTTCCTACTCGCTCGGTGGCGGCTTCGTGGCGCACGACGTCGCGGACGGCGAACCGATTGCCGTGGCAGACCTCACCGTCGAGCTTCCGTGTCCGATCGCGTCGGCCGATGACCTCCTGCGATGGTGTGCTGATGGCCGTTCGGTTGCCGATGTGGTGCGGACCAACGAGCGCGCATGGCGCACCGACTCGGAGATTGACACTGGCTTGATCCGAATTCGCAACGCAATGCGCGACTGTGTGTTTCGTGGTGTTTCGACCACCGGCACGTTACCCGGTGGTCTCGGCGTAGCCCGCCGCGCGCAGGCCCTGCATCGGTCGCTGCTCGGCCCTGTCGAAGCTCAGGACTCGGCGGCATGGTTCGACGGTGTGAGTCGCGCCGATCTGGAGTTCGGTGACACGGTACGACTCGTTAGTTGCCTGGCGCTTGCCGTCAACGAGGAGAACGCTGCATTCGGGCGCGTCGTGACGGCGCCAACGAACGGAGCAGCGGGGGTCTTGCCGGCGGTACTCTTTCACCATCTTGCAGGGCTTGACCCCGATCGGGCCGACATCGACGCCGAGTCCATCCGGTTCTTGCTGGTCGCTGCAGAAATCGGGGCGATCTTTAAGAAGCGGGCGACCATTTCGGCTGCGATGGGCGGCTGCCAGGCCGAGATCGGCGTGTCGTCGGCGATGGCAGCCGCGGCGCTGGCTGAGTGTCAGGGTGGAAGTGCGGCGCATGCGCTGATGGCTGCTGAGATCGCAATGGAGCATCACCTCGGTATGACGTGCGACCCGATCGGCGGCCTCGTTCAGGTGCCGTGTATCGAACGCAACGCAATGGGCGCGATGAAGGCGATCTCAGCGGCTCATCTGGCGATTGCAAGCCTGCCCGAATTGGCTCAGGTGTCATTGGACGACGTGATCGACACAATGTGGTCCACTGCACAAGACATGAATGTGAAGTACAAGGAGACTGCCGAAGGCGGGCTCGCCACGCGTATCCCTGTCAACGTGGTGGAGTGCTAGCCCGATAGTTTCTCGACCGTGAGTGAGCTCCCTGCCTTGTCGCCGATTCTCGATCGGCTCCGAGATCACGTGCTTGAACACTCGGTCAAGACCGGCGAATTCGTGCTCAAATCGGGTGCGTTCAGCAGTTGGTTTCTCGACACGAAGCAAACCGCCTGCCGGGCCGATGGAATCATCGCCGTGACCGATGCGGTCATTGAGGTGTTCGGTGACGATCTTCGCACCATTGATGCAATCGGAGGGCTGACGCTCGGCGCCGATCCGATGGCCTACGGCGTCGCAGCGGTGCTCGGGACCCGGGGGATCGATTTGCGCAGCTTCAGCGTGCGCAAGGAGGCTAAGCAAGGCGGGGTGACGGGTCGTATTGCTGGCGCGTTGCGTCCTGGAGATCGTGTGCTGGTCACCGAGGACACCACGACGCGAGGAACATCGCTGATCGAGGCTGTTGACCAGATTGAGGCTTTCGGGGCGGAGCCCATTTTTATGAGCGTGATCGTGGATCGTGGTGGCACGTGCGCTGATATGGCCAATCAGCGGGGTATCGACTATCGACCTCTGTTGGTCGCTCCTGATCTCGGCTACGATTACGGGACCTGAGCGCGCTGCGTCTCTACCCCCTATCGGATGGACCTGACCGATCTTTTGGATCCGGCCTAATTACGGACCTGACTTGCGAGTTGCAGTAGCGCCCGTATCGCCCATATCGCAGCCGAGGTGCCGATAACCCGTGCCGTATAGGGAGACGTTCGGTCGGTTGCCTGAGCAATGTCTACGGTGAGCGACGGCCGAAATCACTCCGGTCGGGTGTCCGTGAGCCTGTGGAATCGAGACAACCATCGAAGACCACGGCGGCCCCACCGTCGTACTGTTCGCCATCGGTGATCTGATCGCGGTGGCGAACGCCAAACTCTCTGTCGCGGATTGCGGGTTCGCTGCCAAGTAGGTCGCCGGTGTCACCGAGACCTTTCGGGCAGGTGGTGTCCACGCACGGATTTGCCAGTTCTTGGACACCGACAATCAGATGGTGGCTGACACTACATCCGGCGCTTGAACGATCGGGCATTTGATTTGCTTGACTGGGATCATGTCCGAACCGATCACCGTGTCCGAATCCGTCCGCCTTGAACGTGAGGGAGATATTTCTCTGGTGGTCGTCGCCAATCCGCCGGTGAACGCTTTGAGTTGGCACGTTCGCCAAGGGCTCTTCGACGGGATCACGCGGGCCACCAATGATGGTGCGAAGGCGATCGTCGTGATCTGCGATGGTCGGACGTTCATTGCCGGTGCCGACATCAGCGAGTTCGGTGGTGGAGCACCACACGCAGTCGGCCTCCAGGAGGTCCAAACGGCGATGGAGGATGCATCGGTCCCGGTGATTGCCGCCATTCACGGAACGGCGCTTGGCGGTGGACTCGAAGTCGCGCTCTGCGCTCACTATCGCGTCGCAGTTACTTCGGCGAAGTTCGGGTTGCCGGAGGTCAATCTTGGACTGCTGCCTGGCGCCGGTGGAACGCAGCGCTTGCCGCGACTCGTAGGGGTGCCTAAAGCATTGGAGATGATGACGACAGGGCGACACATCAGCAGTGTCGAAGCACTTGACGGTGGCCTGATCGACGACGTCGTCGATGGGGACCCGGCTGCGCTACGCGATGCTGCAATCGCGTTTGCCAACCGAGCCGTTACCGAAGACCTCCCTCTGCTTCGGGTGCGCGACCGCGACGAGAAGGTGGCCCAAGCACGAGGTGACGATCAGCTTTTTGTCGACTTCCGAAGGGGAATCGCCCGCAAAACTCGCGGATTCCTCGCACCGGAGTACAACATTCAGTGCATCGAAGCGGCAGCAAACCTGCCATTCGATGCAGGTTTAAAGGTCGAAGGAAAGCTGTTCATGGAGTTGATGACCGGCCCACAGTCGGCGGCGCAGCGCTATGCGTTTTTCGCTGAACGCGCAGCGAACAAGATTCCTGGCATCGCCAAGGACACGTCACTGATTGACGTGCGCAAGGTCGGCGTGCTCGGCGCGGGCACGATGGGCGGTGGCATTGCGATGAACTTCGTCAACGTCGGGATTCCGGTGACGATCGTCGAACGTGATGCAGCCGCACTCGATATGGGACTCTCTGTGGTGCGGAAGAACTATGAACGGTCTCGCTCTACTACCGCAGAACAAGTCGAGCAGCGCATGGCGTTGATCACAGGTTCGATCGACAAGTCTGATTTTGCCGACTGTGACATGGTCATCGAAGCGGTCTTTGAGGACATGGCCCTTAAGCAGTCGATCTTCCGAGAGCTCGACGAGATCTGCAAGCCGGGAGCGTTGCTTGCCTCGAATACGTCGGCGCTCGACGTGAACGAGATTGCTGCTGTGACGTCGCGTCCGGAGAGTGTGATCGGGATGCACTTCTTCTCGCCCGCCAACGTAATGAAGCTGCTTGAGAATGTCCGCGGCGCAAAGTCGAGCGACTCGGTCGTCGCCACCACCATGGCGATCGGCAAGAAGATCGGGAAGGTCTCCGTGATGGTCGGGGTCTGTCCGGGATTCGTGGGAAACCGGATGCTGTTCATGCGCGGTGCCGAAGCCGAACGGATGATCCTCGAAGGAGCGACGCCTGCCCAGGTCGACAACGTGCTTTATGAGTTCGGATTCCCGATGGGTCCGTTCTCGATGAGCGACCTTGCCGGTCTTGACATCGGTTGGAAAGAGCAGGCGTCCTCGTCGTCGACGATCCGTGAGGTCCTCTGCGAGAATGGTCGACGCGGCCAGAAGAACGGTCGTGGCTATTACACGTATGATTCGGACACTCGGGCCGCCACACCCGACCCTGAGGTCGAGCAACTGATCAAGGACTTTGCCGTTGGCCAGGGCATCGAGCAGCGTGACGTCACCGACCAAGAGGTGCTCGAACGGCTGCTGTACCCAATGGTCAACGAGGGAGCGAAGATTCTCGAGGAGAAGATTGCGATTCGCGGGAGCGATATAGATGTGGTGTGGGTAAATGGTTACGGCTGGCCGGTCTACCGGGGCGGCCCGATGCATTGGGCTGATTCAATCGGTCTCGCCGAGATCGTCGGGAAGATTGAGGGATACAGCGCCTCACTCGGTGGCGGCCACTGGGAACTCAGCCCGCTGCTGCAGTCTCTCGCTGGGTCGGGTGGCCAACTGCAGACTTACTCGGGCTGAGGCTGCGGTCTATTCGCCGGGAGCGGCGGATGCGAGGTGCCTACCGCAACGAGCCCCCGCCGAGGGCGGGGGCTCGTTCGTGCGGTGGTCTCGACCGGCGTCGATCCGGTGACCTCTCACTTTTCAGGCGAGCGCTCTGCCAACTGAGCTACGAGACCATCATCCAGAGTTTCCTCTGTATTTCAGCAAAGGCCACTCTCCAATTGCTTGGTGAGTGGCCCCTGTGAGCGGTCCCGACGGGATTTGAACCCGCGACCTCCGGCTTGACAGGCCGGCGTGAACTCCTGACTTCACCACGGGACCAGTATGTGTTCCAGGCGGATGTCAATCCGCCGTGTTGCGTGATGCGCTGCCGCACCGCACCCCCAACGGGATTCGAACCCGTGCCGCCACCTTGAAAGGGTGGTGTCCTAGGCCACTAGACGATGGGGGCCTATTTGAGGCGTGGACCTCTTCTCGTTGAGAGCGAGGTGAATCTAACACCGCCATCGCGCCGTTCCACGCGCGAGTTTCCTCGGTGCGAGACGTTGTGCCGACGTTTCGATTGCTGGCCTGGCATCTTGAAGATGCAGTGGCGGGGACGATGAGGCAGGCTGAATTTAGTCGGTTTGGGTATCGCTTACCTGCTGGGCCTGATCTCGATTGCCGACATCGTCGTGTCGAAAAATGTCGGAACCGGACCTCCGCACCAAAGGCACGGGGAATCTGGGGGCTGAGAACGCGAAGAACGTGCTCGAGATCAACGCCGACCTAGTCGTTATGGCTGACGATGTCACCAAGGGCGACGCAGCTAGTGCGGTGGTCGGCGCGCTTGCGGGTCCGACCGGGGCACATCACACCGGCCACGGCATCTTGGAATTGTTGGTTTTCTAATCGGTGGTCGGTGGATGTTATCGCTTGCCTGACATCAGCGGAGTCAGACGTTGACGAGGGGATTGCGTGTGGTGCGGCTTGCGCGCTCACGAAGCTTGGCCGGCACAACAGGCAGCAGCATGCCGTAAGGAGCGGCGTTATACAGGTGATGGATCCGGTGGGCCTCGGCCAGCCGATCGAAGGCGCCGATTCGTCGGTCTTCGAACCAGCTGAGACGTTGATGGATGTATACGTCGTGCACGAGTGCGTACATCGCTCCGTAAAGAGTGACGCCCACAGCGGCTGGAATCAGCAAGCCGAGCCCGTTGATGTTGAAGCCTGCGAATAACGCAAGGTTGACGGTCGCCGCGAACATCACCGGGTACCAGTCGTTCGCCTCCCAGCGAGTCTCGCGTAGGCGGTGGTGGCTGCGATGCAGGAACTTGCCGATGCCGTGCATGATCCAGCGGTGCGTCGCGGCGGTGATCGGCTCCATCATCACGAGCGCCACGACGGCGGTCATAATCCACGACGTTTTCATGGGCCGAACGATAGACCGCAAGTCAACCGACCCGGCCGACTCTCTACTGAAGTGACACGATGCCGTCATGGAGAACAGGACCATGGAATTCACGACGCTCGACGTCAGCATCGACGGTCGCATCGGCAGGATCACCCTGAATCGGCCCGACAAATTGAATCCATTGGGGACGGTGCCGCTCATCGAACTTGCGGAGGCTGCGGCCTGGTTTGACACGACGGAAGCGAGCGTGGTGATCGTGACGGGAGCGGGCCGGGCCTTCTCGTCTGGATTCGACTTGCGAGAGTTCGCCGGCGACTCCGATGCAACCCCCCGTGACAATCGCGCCCAGGCCGATCTCGGCCGTCGGATGGCCGAGGCAATGGAGCGAATGCGGGCCGTGACGATTGCGGCGATCAAGGGGCCTTGCGTCGGCGGCGGGGTTGTACTTGCCGGCGTCTGTGACTTTCGGATCGCCTCCGACGACACGTTGTTCGCGATCCCCGAGGTCGATCTTGGGATTCCGCTCGCCTGGGGCGGTATCCCTCGACTCGTGCGTGAGATTCCACCGGCGATCGTCCGGGAACTCGTGCTCACGTGCCGACCGTTCGATGCGGATGAAGCGCAGGCGCTCGGTTTCGTCAACCGTGTCGTGCCAAGAGTAGAACTTGAGTCGGCCGTTACCGAACTTGCTGAGCAACTGGCGCGCAAAGCGCCGTCGGTCGTCCGTGCCACCAAGCGTCAGGTAAATACTGCATTGGAGAACGTTGCGTCGACGGCCGGTGCGTGGGCCGATGCTGATCAACTCGGTGCCGCACTCGGAGATCCCGAGGCGAGGGTGGCGGCTCGCGACTACCTCTCACGTCGGCGCTGAGCCCACAATCGTGATTTCACTCGTATGTGGCGAGCGCATCGGCCAATGACGATTCGATCACGCCAGGAGCCTCGGCGACCGCCGCAAGCCACTGCGGCCGGAAGCTGCTGGCGACGGCGATTGGTGTCGCCACCGGTGCACCGGCATTGGCGAGGCCTACGAACGAAACGGCGTAGTCACCGGGCCGGAGGTCACGCCCGAGTTCGACGAGCGCGTACGGATCAGGACTGCTGCCGTCGGTATCTAGAGCGAAGACCGACTGCGAGGTTGGACCGGTCGGTCCGCCGGCCAGGCCGGGACCGTCCGTCAGGATCGCTCCGTGGATCTGGCCGGCTCGGGCGCCGGCGATCTGGAGCGCAACGTAGGCCCCGAGCCCTCGACCGAGCACGGTAATCGAGCGGTCGGGGTTGCCATCGGTGAGATGGGTGAGCGCATGGTCGACATCGGCCATCAGCATTTCGGGGGAGTAGCCCCCGCCAGCCGGCACCGTCGAGTCGCCGTGCCCGGTGAAGTCAAGCGCGGCGATTGGTCCGGGCCAGGCCGCAACCCAGTGTGGCACCGAGTCGGGTGAGCGGTCGCCCAGGCCATGGAGGAGCAGGAGCGGGCGCGAGGGCACGACAGCGTCAAGTGATTCGGCGCGTAAAATGTGCAGCGCAAGGTCAATCTTGTTGTGTCGGAGGATTACTGCCTCAGTCACGCCGGTGCCCCCACGAAGTCGAGCACAAGTCTGCTCACGAGATCAGGTTGCTCGATGTGGACGAAGTGCCCGACCCCGTCGAGGACCTCGCAGCGCCCATCGATCGGCATGTACGGCAGCACCTTGTGCGGTGGGGTGCCCCAACCCATCTCCTCCATCTCGGCCCCGAGGATCCCGAGGAATGGCATAGGGAGCCCGGGAAGCCGCATCAGCATCCATTCGGGCCGCCATGGACCGAATCCGCCGAAGCGGAGAGCCGGATCGATCTTCCATCGCCAACCGTCGTCGGACCTAAAGCCGCCAGTTGTGACCAGACGGCGGAGCCACTCGTGTGGGAGCCGGGGGTTCATCCGGCCACGGCGATGCGCCAGTTCGTCGAGGGTGCCCGGCTTTCGGCTCGCAGTAGCCGTACGTCCGCGGTGGTCGAGCCAGCCGGCCAAGTCCTTGGCGAGCATCGTCGTGCGTTCGTGCTCGGCGAGGTCCGGGATGTTCCGCTTGTACGGGATTCCGTCCATGTTGACCAGGCAGCGGAAGCGATGCGGTTGGGCGTCGGCAAGCTGGGTCATCAGCGCGCCGCCCTTTGAGTGGCCGACCACGGGGATGGGTCGGCCGCCGGCGACGTAGTCGAAAACAGCCAGTGTGTCGCGCATGTCGCCGTCCCACGAATACAGCGGTGCGTGCGCGCTGTTGCCGTGACCGCGTTGATCCCAGCTCACGACTCGCCATCCGGCAACAGCCAGTTTCGGTGCGAATCCGTCGAAGGTTCTCGCAAAGTCAAAGCCACCGTGCATCATCATTAGAGCGGGAGCGTCTGCGCTGCCCCATTCGTGCACAGCGATTCGCACACCGTGAGCAGGGAGGTCGTAGGTGCGATCGGGCCGGTGGGCATCTGGAAAGGGCGATTCTCCGTGTTCGTCGAGACCGGAGTCGGCGTCAGGGTTCACCATTGGGACGACGGTAGTGGAGGCCGCCGTGCCATCCCCAGGCCGCACCGGGTGGTGAACGCGCCGTCGCAACGCAAGGGCGTATCATCGAAGCGATGAAGGACAGGTCTGACCAACGCAGGCGAGCATGGCGCGCCGGGCTCTGCGTGTTGAGCGCGGGCGGTGTCTTCGTGGCATGCGGGACGACCGACGAGGCGTCGCGCCAGACCCTTCCGCCGCTCGAGACGACTACAACGACCACCACAACCACCACAACCATCCCGATCGAGCGGTTTTACACGGTGCAGCGGGGTGACATCCTTGCTGTGATCGCTGCTGATCGAGGGGTCACGGTCGAAGCGATCGTCGACCTGAATGAGTTGGAAAGCGCCGACGCGATTCAGGCTGGGCAGGTCCTGGAAATTCCGGCAAACGTTCGCGATTGAGTCAGCTCCTGGCGGTCCGTCGATCGAGAGCGAGGTGACCAATGGCCCTGGCGAACACGACCGGTATTCCTAGACTCGGGACATGAGCTTTTGGCCGAATGCTGATCATTGGAGCGTCAAGATTCAGCTTGCCTCTCCGCATCCACGCCTCGAGGTCCTCGCCGATACCGGCGTCGCAATGTTGATCGATGCGCCCTTTGACGTGCCGCCGTGCGAATACGAGGCGCTCGAGTACATGGACTGGAAGTCCGGTGGCGACACCAACTTCGCGCCTATCGCCACGGCCGACGGTGAACTCGACTGTCGCGGCTTCTGGGACAAAGGCAAGACTGACAAGGATGCCGAGTGGACCTCCAACGCCCAAATTGCGCCGAGTATTAAGACCTATGTTGATGGCGTCGGTGCGAATTTCGGTCGGGTGCGCACAATCAAGCTTGAGCCGCAGGACCGTGAGGCTGCGATTCGCAGCCTGCACCGAGACGACAACAATCGGTTTAATCCCGACGACGAGGGGTGGGTGGTGCGGTCATGGGTGGAGTTGACTGACAACCCTGACAGCTACATGCTGCTGTTCGACAACGACGAGGACGGCCTGCCCGATCCGGCGACAGAGATTCGTGTACCGCTGCACAAGGGGGCTCGTTTCGTGGTCGACACGCAGCGTTTATGGCATGTCGTGGTCCACACCGGCGACGCCCCGCGCTACGCGTTGATTACAAGCTTCGAGTCTGGACCTGCGCTCGACCAGTTCATCACGGCGAACACGCCGGTCCCGGCCGACACCTGACCGCAACTTCGGTTCCCAACGGAGCGCCGCCGCATTCACGCTCCGGCGCAAGATGAAGCGCCTACAGGCAACGGTGCGATGTTGCGATGTCAACGATGTCCCGCATGATTTTTGCAATCTCAAAATCTTTCGGCGTATAGACACGAGCGATCCCGATCTCAGCCAATCGTGGACGGTCGTCCTCTGGGATGATGCCGCCGACGACAACCGGAATATCGACCCCCATCTCTTCCAAATGGTGGAGAACGTCGGGAACTAGTTCGAGGTGAGACCCCGAAAGAATCGAGAGTCCGATCACGTCCGGGTCCTCGTCGCGCGCCGACGCCGCGATTTGTTCTGGCGTAAGCCGAATCCCAGAGTAGACGACTTCCATTCCCGAGTCGCGCGCTGCAACAGCGATTTGCTCCGCTCCCGACGAGTGCCCGTCGAGACCCGGCTTCGCCACGAGAAACTTAGGTGGGCCGCCTGTGATCGACTTCACATAGTCGGCAACCTCGCTGAGACCGGCTGCCGATGCTGTGGCGCCGCCGACTCCCGTTGGCGCTCGATACTCGCCCAACACCTCGCGCATCACCGTGCCCCATTCACCGGTCGTTCCCCCGGCCTTTGCCAGTGCGATCGACGGAGGCATCACGTTGTTGCCCTCGATCGCAACGCGGCGCAGATCATCAAGAGCAGCATCAACTGCTGCCTGGTCACGGCTTGACCGCCATGACGCGAGCTCGTCGATCGCTTGCTGCTCGACCGCATGATCGACCTTCATGATGTTGTTATCGCCGCCCAGCGGAGACTCGGCGGTCTCGGTGAAGTCGTTGACACCAATCACCTTCTGTTCTCCCGATTCGATTCGCCTTGTTCGTGCCGCCATGGACGACACGAGTCGAGACTTCAGTGTTTCGACTGCTTCGAATGCGCCGCCGAGCGACAACACGTCGTTGAGCTCGGCTTGTGCAGCTTTTCGTAGTTCGGACGTGCGCCCCTCAATCACCACCGACCCCTCGAATAGGTCACCGTATTCGAGAAGATCGGTCTCGAACGCGAGGACCTGCTGCATTCGAAGCGACCACTGTTGATCCCACGGCCGGGGGAGACCAAGGGCCTCGTTCCATGCTGGGAGTTGGACCGAGCGGGCGCGGGCATCTCTCGACAATGTAACGGCGAGCATCTCGAGCACGATCCGCTGCACGTTGTTCTCCGGCTGGGCTTCGGTCAGCCCGAGCGAGTTGACCTGCACTCCGTAGCGAAAGCGCAACGCTTTCGGGTCGGTCACGCCGTAGCGGTCACGGCCGATTTCGGACCACATCTCAGTCATTGCCCGCAGCTTGCAGATCTCCTCAACGAAGCGGATCCCGGCGTTGACGAAGAAAGAAATCGACCCGAAGACCTGTGAGAACTTCTCGTCGCTGACCTGGCCCGACTCCTTCACCGCGTCGAGAACGCCGAGCGCAGTTGCGAACGAGTAAGCGATCTCCTGGACAGGCGTCGCCCCGACCTCCTGGAGGTGGTACGAGCAGACATTCATCGGGTTCCACTTGGGTGCGTGCTCGGCGCACCATGCAACCATGTCGACGATCAATCGCCGGGACTCGTTCGGCGGAAAGATGTAGGTGCCTCGTGACAGGTATTCCTTCACGATGTCGTTCTGCGTCGTGCCGCGCAACTCGGCAGTCGACGTGCCCTGCTCCTCGGCATTGGCGGCGTAAAGCGCCAATAACCATGCCGCAGTGGCGTTGATCGTCATTGACGTGTTCATTTGTCCCGGAGGGATCTGGTCGAGCAGCGTCCGCATGTCGCCGATGTGGGCAACCGGTACACCGACTTTGCCAACCTCGCCCTTCGACATCGGGTCGTCGGAGTCGTAGCCGGTCTGCGTCGGCAGGTCAAACGCAATCGACAGCCCCGTCTGTCCCTTCGCGAGGTTGGTCCGATACAGCTCGTTTGAGGCTGCGGCGGTCGAGTGTCCCGAATACGTTCGCATCATCCACGGGCGATCGCGTTCACGCGGTTCTGGGATATCGGGGGACGTCACGGTCGCCGGATCGCTCATGTCGAAAGTCTTGTCGGCGTCGAACCGTTCACCAAACGGACGTGACGTGACATCGGCACGAATTCCACGTTGGGGCAAGTAAGTAGCGACGGAATGTGCGACCAACGGGTCGTTTGAGCCCCCCACCGCAGCATTCTGGGATCACCCGCAACTGAGTACAAGCCAGCAGAAATGCTCGAGCCCTTCGGCGCTGAGGCCGAAGCATTGGCTGTTGCCGGAACGTACCGGTGGAACTCGAGTTCCCAAGAGCGGCTTGGGCGCTCACCTTCGTAGCTCGTCTTCAGGACGCAGATTTTCCGTGGCGGTAACCGTCCGGTCGGACGGCGGGTTGATCGGCAAAGCATGAGAAGGCGCGATGGGTCGCAGAGCCGGTGCTCCCTCAGTCTTTTTGATCTTGGTCTGGTAGCCGATCTTCGCGTCAGACGTCGCCCGTGCGAGTGCCTGGAGGTAGTCGACTCGTGGCATCTCGGTGACGCCGAGCGACGCAAGATGGGGGGTGGCCCACTGGACGTCGATGAGCGCAACGTCGGTCGCGTAAAGCCAGTCGACGAGTCCGACCAATGCAACTTTTGACGCGTCGGTGGCGTGATGGAACATTGCCTCGCCAGCGAATAATCCCCCGATCCGCACGCCGTACACGCCGCCGACCAGGATCCCGTTTTCATCGAGCACCTCCACCGAGTGCGCCCATCCAAGGTCAAACAAGCGGACATACGCCTGGATGATGTCATCATTGATCCAGTGGCCCTCGCGGTTTGGGTCTCCGCATGCTCGCATCACTGACTCAAACGCAGTGTCGCGACGCGTCTCGAAGCGTCGACAACTCCGCCGGAGCGATCGGCTCACGTGAAGTCCATCGAGGGGAAGGACCCCACGAGGATCGGGTGAGTACCAGGCGATTTTGCTGCGTCGCCGGTCGGGATGGATTGGCATCGGGAACAGGCCCGTCCGGTAGGCCGCAAGCAGGGTCCCGGGTTCGAGGTCGGCTCCGACCGCTATGACATCGTTCCCGGCCTCGGCCTCGGCCGGGTCGGGCATGATGAACCTGGACGGGGCCGGCCAGACGGGTGGACGGGTCGGGCCCATGAGGGTCAGTTCATCAAAGTTGTCCCCGAGTTGTCGCATCGGATGCGCGAGCCGCAGCGATTAGTACGCAAGGAAGCCGCGTCCCGACTTTCGACCGAGCTGTCCGGCTGCGACCTTGCGCTTTAACGAGGTCGCTGCCGCGAAGTTTGCATCGCCGAACTCCTCGTGGAGAGCGTCGAGAATCGCAAGTGACGTATCGAGTCCGACGAGATCAAGGAGTGCGAACGGGCCCATCGGGAAATTGCAACCGCCCTGCATCGCCGTGTCGATGTCAACAATGGAGGCGGTGCCCTGCTCCCACATCTTGATGGCGTTGTTTAAGTAGGGGAAGAGTAGAGCGTTTACGATGAAGCCCGCTCGGTCGACGACTTCCACAGCGTCTTTCCCGCACGAGGCGGCGAAATCGAGCGCAGAGGCAATCGTGTCGTCGGAGGCCGTGAGCGGGCGGATTACCTCGACTAACTTCATCATCGGTGCCGGATTGAAGAAGTGGATGCCGCAGACGCGGTCGGGACGTCCCGTTGCCATTGCAATTTCGACAACGGGCAGCGTCGAGGTGTTGGTGGCGAGGAGGGCGTTGGGGGCAACCACAGTGTCGAGAACAGCGAAAACGGCCTTCTTGACGTCGATGTCCTCGATCACCGACTCGATTACCAGGTCGCAGTGGGCGAAGTCAGCAAGCTCGTCGGTGCCGGAGATCCTGGCGAGAATGGCATTGCACTGGTCAGCCTCGAGGCGGCCTTTGTCGACCTGGCGGGCGAGGCCCGCTGCAACGTTGGCGATTGTGGCGTCGGCGGTTGCCTTCGATCGTGAGCGAAGGATCACGGTGCGCCCGGAGCGTGCCGCTACCTCCACAAGGCCGGCACCCATGATTCCCGATCCGACGATGCCGACGGTGTTGACTGTGCGGACGGTGGGTTGTGTGGCGGTGTCGTCACTGCTCATGCTCCTACGTTAGTTACCGGTTGGTAGCTTTCGCCAAAATCGTCGGTGAGTCCGCATCGAACACGGCCGGTCGAACCGGTACCCCGTATCGTAGAGATCCTCGCCCTCCATGTTTTTGCTGCTCCTCATCCACCTGCTGATCGGCATCGCGATTCTGCTGTCGGGCGACCGTCTCGGGCGCCGCGCGTTTGTCGTCGCTGCGCTCGCGCCGTTGGCAACGCTCATGTGGGCTGCAACGCAATGGTCGACGGTTGTCGGGAATCCGAGCGAGTTCGATGAACTGAGCCATGCATCGTCCGCTGGAGCACAGTTCGAGTCCGTCAGGTGGATCAGCGACCTCGACCTCGACCTGTACCTCCGCTTTGACGCCTTCGCGCTCATAATGACGCTGCTGGTGTCGGGCATTGGTCTGCTCGTTTGCATTTACTCGGTTGGGTACTTCTCTCACATCAAGCCGGGGCAGAGCCGCCTCGCCGGGTTGATGACCCTGTTTGCCGCAGCGATGTTGGGCATTGTCTGGGCAGACCATCTCATTGCTCTGTTTATTGCCTGGGAACTCACGTCGATCACTAGCTACCTGCTGATCGGCAACGACGACCGCAACCCGCGTGCGCGGGCGGCAGCGCTGCAGGCGATATTCATCACCGGCGCCGGTGGACTCGCGTTGCTGCTCGGCTTAGTTATCATCGGCCAGAGCGCCGGTACGTACCGGCTGTCCGAGCTGATCAACTCGCCCCCGTCCGGTAGTGCAGTCGCAGCCGCGCTCGTCTGTATCCTGTTGGGCGCATTCACCAAGTCGGCGCAGGCACCTTTCAGCAGCTGGCTACCCGGTGCCATGGTGGCCCCCACCCCGATCAGTGCGTACCTTCACTCGGCAACGATGGTGAAGGCGGGCGTGTACCTCGTCGCACGTCTTTCGCCGATCGTGGCGAACACTGGACACTGGCGATTGTTCGTGCTGGTTGTGGGTTCGGCGACGATGCTCATCGGGGGACTGCGTGCGATGCGTCAGCGTGACCTCAAGCTGCTGCTCGCGTACGGAACGGTCAGCCAGCTTGGCTTCATGATGTTGCTTGTCGGGACGGGCGAGTACAAGATCGCACAGGCCGGCATCGTGCTGCTGCTCGCGCACGGAGCCTTCAAGGCGACGCTGTTCATGCTCGTCGGGATCATCGACCATCAGGTGGGGACCCGCCACATCCGTGAGCTGCATGGGTTTGGCAACGGGTGGATGCCCGTGAAGGCCATGGCTGTGATCGGTGCTGCGTCGATGGCCGGAATGCCTCCGCTGCTTGGTTTCGTTGCTAAGGAGAAGGCGATCGACGCCTATCTCGAGTACGGCGATTTCGCCGGTTCCTCTGCGACGCTCGTGGTGATCATCGCCGGGTCGGTGCTTACATTTGCTTACTCCGCTCGGTTTGTGCTCGGTGTGTTCGGTGCTTACGGCACCCCTGACCATGAAGTTCACAGTCGATCCGCTCCGGCCCCTTCGGCGATCTTCGTTGCACCCGCAGCGGTGCTCACGGTGCTAACCGTGATGGTGGGTCTCTTCCCGGTAGCTATCAGTGATCTGACCAAAGCTGCGCTGCTTAGCCTTGATCCTGACGCATCGCCGTCGACGGTCAAGCTGTGGGCGGGATTCAACGCGGCGTTCGTGATTTCGCTCGGGATCATTGCGACCGGCACCCTGCTCGTGATCTTCCGTCGTCCGGTCAGCCGATTCCAGACTGCGTGCGCACAGCCGCTTCGAGCGCTGCCGTCGAGCGGCGACGTGTACGGCGGGACCATTCGGGCGATCGATTGGATAGCGAGAAGGGTCACCCGGACTGTGCAGAGCGGATCGTTGCCGGCATACCTGTTGGTGATCCTGACGACGGTCGTCGTGCTCCCTGTGATCCCGATGCTGGCCAATTTCGGTGACCTCCCGAAGTGGATCGAGAATCCCATCCATGTTCCGATTGTCGCAATCATCATCGGATCGGCGATCGGCGCGGCGTTGATCCGGCGTCGTATCGCCGCAGTGGTCATGCTCGGTGCTGTTGGATTCGCAATGGCGGCGCTCTACGAGACTCAGGGTGCGCCGGACCTTGCGCTCACCCAGTTCGCGATCGAGACCCTCGGCACGGTGCTGTTCGTTCTCGTGCTGCGGTTCCTTCCGACCCGCTTCATTGACCTCGCGCCCGCAGTCGTACGTCCACTTCGTCTTGCGGTGTCTTTTCTCGTCGGGGCGTCGATCTTCGTCTTTGCGATTGCGTCGACGAACGCACGTGACGATGTCGCCGAGGAGTCGATTTCCGTCGAGATGATCGCACGTTCCAAGCCTGATGGGGACGGTAAAAACGTCGTCAATGTGATCCTCGTCGATTTCCGCGGCGTCGACACGATGGGGGAGATCACCGTTCTGGTGGTGGCCGCCGTCGGTGCGGTCGCACTTGCTCGTGGAAGCAGACGCAACGACGAAGAATTAGCGGATCTTGAGCGCACAGAGGAGCCGGTGTCGTGAGGCGGTCGCTCGTCCTCGACGTCTCGGTGCGGCTGCTCTACCCGTCGATCATCGTTCTGTCCCTCTACTTCCTGTTCTCAGGACACAACCAGCCCGGGGGCGGCTTCGTCGGAGGCCTGGCCGCATCGGCTGCGGTCTCGCTGCGCTACGTCACGGGCGGCCTCGAGGCCGTGCGTCGATCATTTCGCTCCGAACCGCCGACGATTTTGGGCGCCGGGCTTGCGCTTTCCGTCGGAACGGCCGTTTTCCCGATGCTGCTCGGTGGGGCGATCCTTGAACACGCCACGCTGGAACTGCATCCACCGGTGCTCGGCGATATCAAGGTCACCTCGGCGTTGCCCTTTGACGTGGGTGTCTACTTGGTGGTGATTGGACTCATCCTGATGGTCTTTGAGGCTTTCGGTGATGATCGCGATGACGAAATGGAGATGGTCGAAGCGCCGACGGTGCCCGCCACCTCTGTGCGCGAGGAGTACCGAGCATTAACGCAGCACACGTCGTCGAGCACTCAGCACGCCGCTGCGAGCGCGCGGCTCGAAGAGAACGAGACATCATGAGTGTGCTTCTTGCGTTTACGGCAGCGACACTGTTCTCGCTCGGCACGTGGTTGCTGCTCCAACGGCGTCTGACCCGCATCGTGATCGGTATCGGTCTGATCGGACATGGAACCAATATCTTGCTGATCACGTCAGGTGGTGGTGGGGGGATCCCGCCGGTCATTGGAAAGGGTGACAAAGGGGACTTCGCAGATCCGCTCCCTCAGGCGCTCGCCCTGACAGCGATCGTCATCACGTTCGGTGTCACCGCATTTCTACTTGCGATGGCGTACCGCAGCTGGCAGCTCACTCACGATGACGTGGTTGCAGACGACCGGGAAGACCGCCTGATCGCAGCCAGCCGGCGAACTGACAGCGACGTTGCCGATGTGGAGGCAGCCGAACGGGCACACATCACCGACTCCTCAGGCGACGAGGAGGATCAGTTGTGAACAGCGCGCTCGTCCCTCTGCCGATCGTCATTCCGTTGCTCGCTGCAGCGCTCGCAGTGATTTTCGTACGCTTCCATATCGTTCAGCGAGCTATAGCGCTGTCTGCGCTCATTGGATCGGTTGGCGTTTCGATTGCGCTGCTCGTACAGGTCGAGGAACACGATGTGGTGAAGATGGACGCGGGCGGCTGGGCTGCTCCCCTTGGCATCACCTACGTCGTCGACCGCTTGTCGGCGATCATGTTGGTCACATCGTCGCTGATGCTGTTGATCGTCTTGATCTACGCAATCGGCCAGCGCGGTGTCGAAGACAACCATCTGGCCTTCGACGCGGTCTACCTCGTGCTCGCCGCAGGCGTTGCGGCCAGTTTCGTGACCGGCGACATGTTCAACCTCTTCGTAGCGTTTGAGATGATGCTTGCCGCAAGTTTCGTTTTGCTGACGTTGGGCGGGCGAGCCGATCAAGTGCGTGGAGGGATGACGTACGTGGTGATCAGCCTGGTGGCGTCGGCGATGTTCATCACAGCGCTCGCATTGCTCTACGCATCGACGGGCACTATCAACATGGCCGACCTCGCTCAGCGCATCCCCGAACTGTCGTCCGGTGTTCGGACTGGGTTCTCGTTGCTGCTGATTCTCGTGTTCGGTGTCAAGGCGGGCTTGTTCCCACTTTTCTTCTGGCTCCCGGACAGCTACCCCACCGCCCCCGGACCCGTCACGGCGATCTTCGCCGGATTACTCACCAAGGTGGGGGTCTACGCAATTATTCGGACGCAAACGTTGCTCTTCCCGCCCGATTCCCAACAGGGAACTGTGCTGTTGATCATCGGTGGGCTGACGATGGCGGTGGGGGCCCTCGGGGCGCTTGCACAAGACGATCTCAAGCGGTTGCTGTCGTTCCACATCGTCGGTCAGATCGGCTTCATGATCTTCGGTCTCGGTCTGTTTACCGTCGCCGGTATCAGCGCTGTGGTGTTCTACATCGTCCAGACGATCCTCGTGAAGACCAACTTGTTCCTCGTGGCGGGGCTTATCGACCGGCACACAGGTAGCAGCCGCATCTCTCGCGTGGGTGGAGTCGTCCGCAGCGCGCCGATTATTGCGGTCTTTTTTGCTGTCCCAGCGCTGTCGCTCGCCGGGTTGCCTCCGTCCTCTGGATTCGCGGGCAAGTTCGCGCTCATCAACGCCGGCGTGATGTCATCCCAATGGGCGATCGTCACCGTTGCTTTGATCGTCAGCCTGCTCACCTTGTTCTCGATGACCAAGATCTGGGCCGGCGTGTTCTGGGGTGAGCCCGAGTCGGCCACACCGCTTGCGGAAGGGCGAACGAATGGAGGTCCGCCATTGATGGTCCTCGCCACAGGGCTGACCGTTGCGCTATCGATTTCTTTCGTGGTGTTTGCGGGTCCGATGTTCGAATTGGCAGAGCGGGCGGGCGACGACCTCATGAATCCGTCGGCATACATCAACGCCGTGCTCGGAGGTGGGGGCTCATGAGAGCCAGGTTGCGGATTCCGGCAATCATGTCCTGGCTGACGGCGTTGTGGATCATGCTCTGGGGCGATCTCACCTGGGCCAACCTCCTCGGTGGGATCGCGATAGCCGGCCTAGTCGTGCTGGTCGCGCGCCTCGATTCGGCGTCGCTTCGACCGACCTACTTCCATCCGCACTGGGCCCTCGTCTATGTAGCCGTCTTGATTTGGCAGCTCGTCTTGTCGAACTTCCGCCTTGCCATCGAGATCCTGACCCCAAGCGACGGGACGCATACGGCGATCATCGCCGTTCCGATTCGAGGCGGCTCCAACGCGGTGGTCAACCTGGTGGCCAACTCGATCACCCTGACGCCAGGGACCATGACCGTGGACGTCACGCGTCATGTGCGAGAGGAGTTCGACTACGACGGCGACGGGATCATTGACGAGATGACCGCCGGTGCAGTCCTCTACGTGCACTGCCTTTACGGCCAAGATATCGAAGCGGTCCGGCTTCAAGTGCTGAGGCTTGAGGAGTTGGCGCTCAAGGCATTCGGCTCCGATGTGGACCGCTCCCTTGCGCACGCCGACGTCATCGCGTACGAGGCCAAGCTGCACCCGACCGGTGGCGATGGACGCCGAGAGTCCACGGAGGAGACCTCATGATTGACGTTGCGCTCGCCATCACTTCGTTGGCTGCAGTTCTGTTCGTTGCGCGAATGCTGCGCGGGCCTGCGCTCGCCGATCGCGTGATTTCCGTCGATGGATTTGTGTCGACCATCGTCATCGGCGTGACCGTCGCATCGGTGCGACCCGGGAGCGGCGTCGTGGAAAGCACCGTCTTGGTCGTCGCCATCAGTGGGTTCGTCGGCACGGCGATCCTCGCCAGGTTCATCGAACGGCGAGGGAGCTGACGTGGGTGGGCTGCTTGACCTACTCGGTGGAGTTGCGCTCATCGTCGGCGCATTGTTCGCTCTACTCGCCGGGATCGGCGTACACAAGTTCCGAGACCCGTTCTCGCGGATGCATGCCGCCGCGAAAAGCCCCACCCTCGGCCTGGTACTCGTCACGATCGGTGCGGCTCTCCGGATTCGCACGTTTGGGGCGATCGCAACGCTCACGCTCGTCGCAATCCTACAACTGCTGACGTCGCCTGTTGGAACCCATCTCGTCGCCAGAGCAGTACATCTCCGAGTCAAGGTTCCTCAGGACGGCGTGGACGAACTCGAACGCGACGAGGCCGTCTGAGTCGTCCTGGCCCGGTGCACCTCGACCTGCTCCCGTGCCCAGCTGGCCGCAGACCCGTAGGCCATGCACGACGTTCCTGATCAGATGGTCGTGCACAGCGGCTGGGTTGGTGGGTATCTGTCGTCGATCGGGATCGTCGTGCTGGCAGGACTGGCTGACGTGGACACGGTCTGGGGACGGTCGGTTGCGCTTGCTCAGCTCTGGATAATCGTCACGTCGACGATTCGGAGTTCTTCAGACGAAACGCCGCTCGAGTCGGTTGAACCCAACGCGTTCATGTCCGCCACGACGTCGAGGTCGGCTGCCGTCACCTGACCGAACAGGCTGTAAAGCGGGGGAAGTGCTGCGCCGTTAGGGCCGGAAATAATGAAGAACTGGCTGCCGTTCGTGTTTGGACCGCTGTTAGCCATCGCAATCGAGCCGACCTTATACGATCCTTCCTGTGGGAGCTCGTCGGCGAAGCTGTAGCCGGGTCCACCGGTGCCGGTGGCTGTCGGGTCGCCGCACTGGACGACGAAATCTTGGATCACCCGATGGCAGATCGTTTCGTCGAAGTAATTGTTGCGAGCGAGAAAGACAAAGTTGTTCACGGCCATGGGAGCCGCGACTTGGTCGAGTTCGATCGCGAAGCCGCCAATGCTGGTTGTAACCACTGCGGAATACTTCGCATCAGGATCGAGGCAGAACGGTGGCGGGGCTGCGAACTCTTGGGTGACGCCGCCGGTGCCGCCCTCAGGGGGGCACGCTGTTTTCGGTGCTGTCACCTCGGCGGCATCATCCTCGGCTAACTCCATGTCGGAGCCCGCAACCGATGTTGTCGACTTGTCGACCGGACTCGAGACGGCGGTGTCGTTGGATCCCGAGCACGCCAACGTGACGAGCGCCAGTGCCATCGCCGCCCCTACAGAACGAGCGAGAAACCGCATTAGGCCGCAACGATTTCGGCGTCAAGGATGTAGATCTCCTCGGTGGCTGCCAGCGTGTCGCTGTCGGCGTCGTCGCCCATGAACCGGCCGGCGACGAACACCAGCACGAACACGGCGATAATCGCAGCTGCGACGAGCAGGCCAATCCGCGTCGAACGCGATCTTGTTTGCTGTCGTGCGACCTCTTGCTCGCGCCTCGCTTTGTTGGCTTTCTGACGTTCTCGTTTCGCGGTTCCCACAGTGATCTCACGATATCGCCGTCGCATCCCACGGCGAGATCTCGTTTCCAGATCACTCAGTGCAGGGGCGACCGATCGCTCGGATTGGAAGGTACCCAAGTAGGTTGGAGTGAATGGCACAAGTTCGACTCTTCGCGTCGGCCCGCGAGGCTGCGGGAGTCGGTCGAGATGTGATCGATGGTGCCACGGTGGCTGACGTCCTGAGTTTGGCTGAAGCCCGCTACGGAGCGCGGTTCGCCGACGTCCTTGCAACGTGTCGGGTGTGGGTCAATGGTGATGATGTTGAGCTTGATACTTCGATCGGGCCCGGGGACGAGCTGGCTGTCCTGCCGCCGGTCTCGGGAGGAGCAACATGAGCAACGACGAGAACCAGACAGCCGGCTCTCCGATCGACGCATCGGCACTGTCATTGGCCGAGTTGCGTGAGCTGCGCAGCGAGCTGCAGCAACGTGACGACGTCGTGTCGTACGCACGACGCGTCGCGCAGGCACGGCTCGACCTGGTCAACTCCGAGTTGGCCCGCCGATCGTCTGCGGGCGATCTAGCAGACGACGTCACCGACGTTTTGTCGCAGCATCTCACCGGTGGGCCGGCCCGCCCTCCTCGACCGGCCGAGGACCTGAGTGACGATGCGTTGTCGGTCGAGCTCGACGCGGTCTGCGCCGAGCATCGATACGGGCGACTTGAAGAACTCGACGAGGCAGAGTTGCAGGCGCTCGCCGACGCGATCTCGGCGTTTGAACGGCGGGTGTCACAGGACCGACGGGAGCGCTTCGACGAGCTTGACGTCTTGAGCGCAGAGCTTGTTCGCCGTTACCGCGACGGTGAAGCGAGCGTCGACACGTTAATGGCCGACTGACCCAGGTTGTGGCCGAAGTGAGCGAACGTCGAGTCAGGCGCGTCGCGGTCATCTCTCTCCACACGTCGCCGCTCTTGCAGCCCGGGTCGGGCGACAGCGGCGGCATGAACGTTTATGTTCGCGAACTCGTGTCGTCGTTGTCCCAGACGGGTGTCGAGTGTGTCACCTTCACCCGATCAGATAGGGAGGGCCTCGCTCCCGAGGTCCAAGTTGAACCGAACCATCGCGTCGTGCACATTGAGGCTGGACCGCATCACCTGCCGAAGGAAGCGTTGGCTGAGGTCTCGGCGGAGTTCTGTCACGGTGTGATGGAGTGGTTCCGCGCCAACGGAGCTCCCGACGTCATCCACGGCAACTACTGGCTTAGCGGTGTCATCGGACACCACCTAAAGCACGAATTGGGCGTTCCTTTCGTGTCGACGTTTCACACGCTCGCCCGGGTAAAGGCCGAGGGCGGCGACCCCGAGCCCGAATGGCGCGATCGTGCGGAAGAAGAAATCATTCAGTGCTCAGACGCGATCTGTGTTAGCTGTGCGGAGGAGGAGGAGCAGTTCCGACGGCTCTACGGCGATCCGCGCGGTCGTATTGAGATCATCGCTCCCGGCGTCGAACATGCCTTCTTTGCGCCGGGTGATCAAGCGGGTGCCCGCCGGGCAATCGGCCTGGATCTCACAATCCCGTTGATCGTCTTTGTGGGTCGGATCCAGCCCCTGAAGGGTCCAGATGTGGCGATTCGGGCGTTGGCCGATCTTCGACAGCGCGGCCATTTGGATGCGACCTTGGTCATCGTTGGGGGAGCGAGTGGACAGGGTGGCGGATTCGAGACACAGCGGGCCCACGATCTTGTTGACGAACTTGACCTGCACGACAGCGTCGTTTTTGTCCCGCCCCAGCCGCATCACGTCCTGTCGAGCTACTACCGAGCCGCCGACGTTGTCGTCGTACCGAGCCGGTCGGAGAGCTTCGGGCTCGTCGCGCTCGAGGCTGCAGCCTGCGGGACTCCAGTGGTGGCGAGTGCAGTCGGCGGTCTGCTCAGCCTGGTCGATGACGGATCGACCGGGCGTTTGATTCAGGGTCGCAATCCGAGCGACTATGGCGGAGCGATGGCCGAGATACTCGATGACTCCGAACTGCGAACTGCGATGAGTGTGGCGGCGCGCCACCGAGCGTCGTCGTATACGTGGCATGCTGCAGCTGCGCAGCTGCGTGGGCTGTACGAGGACCTTGCCGTCACCTCCCGAGTCAGCTGCGAGTCCCCCCCGGTCTCCGGCGTCGTGCTCGAGGGGCGGGTCATCTGATGAGCGCCGCGTACGATGCGCCGCAGCTTGTTGCGCTGGAGCGCAGAGTCGATCAGTGGATAAGGGAGCTCGATGCCGAGCATGAGCACATCGTCGCGGTCGACCGGGCAGAAAAAGACATCATTCGCTGGTACGTGCGGATGCGCGGTGAGGAAAAGGAGTTCACCACCGTGTGGCTCACCCTCGGGCAGCGGACGTTTCGCTATGAGACCTATGTGATGCCAGCTCCGGAGGAGAACGAGCAGCAGTTGTTCGAGAATCTTCTGCGCCGTAACGACCGGCTCATTGGGGTGCACTTCTCGATTGGCGCGGAGGATGCCGTCTACCTGAGGGGTGAGCTTCCCACAGCGGTCGTCGGCAAGGACGATATCGATCGGATCCTTGGCACCGTCTACGCCACTGTGGAGCAAACATTTACACCGTTGCTCCGGATCGGTTTCGCCCGCCACTTCGCCCCCGACAACTGACCGAATGCGCGGATTTCCCGGGGCGATTCAGCGTCGAGTTGTGCGTGAGGTTGATGAAACGCAGTTAATGGAAGCGACTCTCGCAGTTCGGTTTTCCGTGTGGTGATCCGGCGACTCCGTGGCGGACTCCCTCGAGCGGGTGCATCTCTCGGGAGTCGGTCCCCCGCATCCGCTCGGGCGGTCATCGATGCGTTCGCACTACGGTCCGGGAGATGAAAGAGATCGACGTCGCAATGATCGGCGGTGGCAAGATGGGTGCCGCGCTGCTGGGTGGGATGCTCGCATCGGGTGAGTATGACGCAGCATCACTCGCTGTGGTTGAGCAGTTGGAGGCTCGACGAGTGCGACTCATCGAGTTGTTCCCCGGCGTAGAGGTCCTTGCCGTCGTTCCGCCATGTGCTGCGGCGGTGATTGCCGTGAAACCCGATGATGTGGCTGACGCCGTTCACGGAGCGGTTGCCGCGGGGGCTCGCAGGGTCCTTTCGATCGCCGCTGGGGTCACTCTGGCTGCGCTTGATGCAGCCGCTGGTCCGAGTGTGGCTGTCGTTCGCGCGATGCCGAACACTCCGGCACTTGTCGGTCTCGGCACCGCGGCGATTGCCGGCGGAGCGACCGCCTCGGATAGCGACCTTGCGTGGGCCGAAGCGATCCTCGGTTCGGTGGGCATTGTCGAGCGACTAGATGAAGCATCTCTTGACGCGTTCACGGGCGTTGCGGGTTCGGGCCCTGCCTACGTCTTCCTGTTCGCAGAGGCACTTACCGATGCGGCGATCGCCGAAGGGATTGAGCCCGACGTTGCGGAGCGTGTGGTTACTCAACTTTTGCTGGGTGCTGCAACACTCCTTGACCGGGAGCGGGATCCGGGCCAGTTGCGTCGTGACGTCACATCGCCCGGGGGGACGACGGCTGCTGGGCTAGCGCGTTTTGACGAGCATGATCTGCGGGCAACCGTGACGGACGCGGTTGCGGCTGCGAGTGCACGCAGTCGCGAGCTTGGCTGACGTGACCAACCGGTGGCTATCAACCCAACTATTTTTCGTGTGCCCCTTTTCACGCTGGAGTTTCAGGCCTATCGTGACCGATGTGGAGACGCGTTCGTCTGCTGCGTGGTGGTGACACGACGCAGCAGGAGGACAGCGCCGACAGGGCTGGTGCCATCGGGGGGTTGGCATCAGCCCTTGTCGCGTCCGGGCCCCGTCCGTGAACTCCAAGGCCGATATCGTCAGGTCCGTTATGGGCCGCCGGTACGACACCATTTCCTTCCTCTCTGACTACGGGACTGACGATGAGTTTGTCGGTGTTGTGAAATCGGTGATCCGTGAGCTGGCACCGCATGCGAGAGTGATCGACCTCACCCATGGCATTAGTCCATTCGACGTGCGCGCCGGATCTCTCGCGCTTGCCCGCTCGATCAGCTATGTGGCGTCCGGCATCGTGATGGCGGTCGTCGACCCCGGAGTGGGCACGGCGCGAAGGGGCATCGCAGTCGAGGTTGCCGATGGGGAGGGGGTGCTCATCGGACCCGACAACGGTTTACTGGCTCCCGCTGTTGCGATGGCCGGAGGTGCCGAGCGGGCTGTCCAACTCGATAATCCCGACCACCGCCTTGAAACGCCGGGGGCAACCTTCGATGGTCGCGATGTCTTCGCCCCGGCTGCTGCCGCGCTGTGCACCGGGGTCGACTTGCTCGACTTGGGAAGTGAGGTCGATGTCGATCTGCTCTTCCCGGGCGTAGTCCCATTGCCACAGATCGACGATTCACTTGTGATCGCACAGGCTCTCTGGACGGATCGGTTCGGCAATGTCCAGCTCAACATCGGCCCCGACGATCTTCCCGAGGAACTCGCCGCCGACGTTCAGGTGCGATTTAGTGCTCCGACCGATCCGACCGGTGGGTCGACTCGTGCGGCCACCCGCGTTGCGTCGTTCGCCGACGTTGCCGCCGGTGCCGTTGGGATGGTCGTCGACGCCAACGGGATGCTTGCCCTTGTCATGAACCAGCGCTCGGCGGCCGATGAACTCGGCATCGCCGATGGGGATCAGGTCGTGATCACGGCGCTCGCCGACGACGGCGACTCGGGGATGACCGTCAAGGTCGACCTCACCACCCGTTAGCGTTTAAGACCCATGCGCCCCGCCACCACACTTGCCCTCGGCATTCTGCTCGCTGCGATCTTGATCGCTGGAATCTTGTCGCTCGTTCGACTCTGACGTCGCTGTCGAAGAAGCACGATGGAGTTACTAACGTGAATCTCGCCAGCATCATCGATGATCATGCAGCCGACTCGATCGCATTGATCCACCGCGGCCAGCCGACAACGTATGGCCAGCTCCGTGATCAGATCGATCGGCTACGCGGCGGCCTGTCCTCGCTCGGCGTTCGTGACGGTGACCGTGTTGCCCTGTTGTGCAGCAACTCAGACCACTTCGTGATCGCATATTACGCTGCGCTTGGGCTCGGTGCTGTCGTGGTTCCCCTTAATCCGCTCAGCCCGGCCCCTGAACTCGAGCCGGAGATCGCGAGCGTTGGCGCCTCGGTGGTCGTCATCGAGAAGCTAAGCGCAGTCACATGGGCGAACGTGGACCGATCTGAGGTCCCGTCGGTGACGACGGTTGTTACCTGCGACGCGGCTCACGCGTCCGATGGTGACGTACTGATCGATGATCTGCTCGCCGTCGAACCTGTCGACCGAGTCGATGTTGACCCTGATCATCTGTCGACCCTGATGTTCACGAGCGGAACAGCTGGCAAGCCGCGGGCAGCAATGCTCAGTCACGGCAACCTGCTGGCGAACATAGGCCAGAGCTTGTGCGCAGAAGGTCACGTGGTCGCCGACGACGTGATTTACACTGTGCTGCCGCTGTTCCACATTTTTGGTTTGAACGTCTCGCTCAACCTGGGGTTGTCAGTCGGTGCGACCGTGCTGCTTGTACAGCGGTTCGATCCGGTCACGGCCGTCGAGACCTTCGTCGATCGAAGTGTGACGGTGCTGCCTGGATCGCCGTCGATGTGGTCAGCGTTCGCGTACTTCGATCAGCTCCAAGGCAGTGAGTTCGCGAACATCCGGTTGGGGCTGTCGGGAGCGGCGAAGCTGCCGATCGCTACGTCACAGCTAATGCGCGACCGCTTCGGAGTTGAGATCCTCGAGGGGTATGGACTGACCGAAGCGTCGCCGATTGTCACCTCGTCGATGGGAGCGTCTGTCCGGTTCGGATCGGTCGGTCGGGTGCTTGACGGGGTAGAGGTCCGCCTGGTGAACGTCGACGGTGACATCCCTGCCGGAGATGTCGGTGAAATCTGGGTTCGCGGACCCAACGTGTTCGCCGGATACTTCCGCGATGCGGAGGCAACCGATGCGGTGTTGACCGAAGATGGTTGGTTGAAAACCGGTGACATGGCCACGGTCGATGACGACGGTTACATCTGGCTTGTCGATCGGGCGAAGGACTTGGTCATCGTGTCGGGCTTCAACGTGTATCCGGCGGAAGTTGAGGAAGTTCTGGCGATTCACCCCGACGTCGTAGAGGTGGGAGTGGTTGGCGTGCCGCACCCGCACACGGGCGAGGCTGTCAAGGCATTCGTGGTGGCCGCTGACGGGTCGGACATCGATGAGGAGACGCTGATTGAGTTCTGTCGCGATCATCTTGCGCGTTACAAGTGTCCGAACAAGGTGCTGTTCGTCGACGAGCTACCGCGGAACACAACCGGCAAGCTTGTACGCCGTCGCCTTCTCGACTGAGTACTTTTCTATCTACTCGGTGAGACTTTCGTAACATCCCCCGAATTGCATCAGCACAGCTTTGTGAAACTGTGCACAAGCGTCGTATGTTGGGCGGGTGGCCGGTCAGCGGAATCGACGTCGAATTCCCGAAGCGACTGTGTCGCGCCTGCCGGTGTACCTCAAGCTGCTCTCCGACCAGTTTGAACTTGGGATCACTAATATTTCGTCCGAGGAGCTCGCTGAGCTCGGTGGTGTGAACGCCGCAAAGGTGCGCAAGGACCTTTCGTACCTAGGCAGTTATGGAACCCGCGGTGTCGGCTACGACGTTGAGTTTTTAGTTTTCCAGATTAAACGGGAGCTGGGTCTGACGCACGAATGGCATGTCGTTGTCGTCGGCGCCGGCCATCTCGGCAACGCCCTTGCGGGCTACGGCGGGTTCGGAGAGCGCGGGTTTCCTGTTGGTGGCGTGGTCGATGTCGATCCGGCCAAGATCGGAACTGTCGTCGGTGGCGTGCGTGTGCGCCACCTTGATGAGTTGGCCGCTGTTGTGCACTCTCGGAAGATCTCGATCGGGGTGATCGCAACGCCAGCTGTTGCAGCTCAGCACGCCGCAGATTCGCTCGTGTCTGCTGGGATCACGAGCATTTTGAACTTCGCTCCGACGATCATCAACACGCCTCACGGCATCAGCGTTCGGAAAGTCGATCTTGCCGTTGAACTGCAGATTTTGAGCTATCACGAGCAGCGCCGTGCGAACGTACGCGAAGCGACGAAACTCAAGGCTGTTCCCGGCAATGGTCGACGTGGCGCATCGGCCTAAGCTTGTAGAGACATGTCCATTCTTGTCGTCGGCGTCAACCACCGCAGCGGCCCGCTGCCGTTGCTCGAGCGTCTGACGATCGCGCCCGACGATCTGGCTAAGCGGGTCAACGGGCTTGCGCAGCGAGACAACATCCGCGAGGCAGTCGTATTGTCGACCTGCAATCGGACGGAGATCTACGTCATTGCGGAGCGATTCCATGGCGCGTATGCCGATATTTGCGATTTTCTCTGCGAGCTCGGCGAGCTCGACGTCGACGAACTCAGCCCGCATCTCTTCAGCGAGCACGACGGCGCCGCCGTCGGGCACCTGTTCGAGGTGGCAGCGGGGCTGGATTCCGCGGTCCTCGGAGAAGGCGAGATCCTGGGACAGGTCCGTACTGCGTGGCAGGTAGCGCTCGACGAAGCCGCTGCGCGCTCGGGGTTGAATTTGCTGATGCGCTCGGCGGTCGAAACAGGCAAGCGAGCACGAAGTGAAACCGCTATCGGGCGCGGCACCGCCTCGGTCAGCCATGCTGCGGTGGAAATGCTCGGCGATGTGGCCGGTGATCTGTCCAACCGTCGCGTAACCGTCGTCGGAGCCGGATCGATGGGCGAGGGCGTTGCGATGGCTTTACACAAAGCTGGCGGCGCGGACATTTGCGTTGTCAATCGGTCGCCGGAACGTGGCGCTGCTTTGGCCCAGCGTGTCGGCGCAACTGCACTTGGCTTCGAACGCCTGGATGAAGCACTCGCCAGTGCCGACGTCGTGGTTGCTTCCACGGGCTCCGGGGCAGCAGTCATCACGATCGAGTCGATTGAGCGTGCTCGCGCCGAGGTGGATCGTCCGCTGCTCGTCGTTGATATTGCGGTACCGCGCGACGTCGAGCCGGGTGTCGCTGACCTCGATGGCGTCACGGTGTTCGATCTCGATGATTTGCGTGACTGGGCTGACAGAGGCCGAGCGCAGCGCGCCAAAGAGGCCGATATGGTCCGGCGGATTGTCGCCGAAGAGGTTGAGAACTTCAAGGTCGAACAGACAGCGCGCCAGGCTGCGCCGCTCGTTGCCTCGATGCGTCAGGCCGCCGATGACGTTCGAGCCGCCGAGCTCGACCGGTTCTCGAGTCGGCTTGCGGATCTGTCCGCCGCCGACCGCGACTCGGTCGAGGCGCTCACTAAGGCAATCATCTCGAAATTGCTCCATGAGCCGTCGGTGCGATTGAAGACAGACGCGGGGACACCCCAGGGGGATCGCAATGCGGCTGCTGTGCGTGACTTGTTCAACCTCGGCTGAGCTGGTCCGCTGGCGTGCCACATAACTCCGTCCCGCTTCGGCTCGCTACAAGGGGGTCGCGCCAGGCGCTCGCACAGGCGAACGTCGTTGCGGCGTCGGTTACCGCTTCTAGTGGTCGAATGGTCGAACTTGTTCTCATCGAAACAACTGGCGACATCCGTCTGGATGTTCCGCTCCACACGATCGGCGGACAAGGGGTGTTCGTTAAGGAAGTCCAGCGAGCCGTCCTCGATGGTCGTGCCGACATAGCGGTCCATTCGGCGAAGGATCTCCCGTCGGCTCCGCCCGTCGGCCTGGTGATCGCTGCGTTCACAGAGCGCCGCAGCCCGCATGATGTGCTGGTCGGGTCGACGCTCAATGGCCTTGCCGCAGGTGCCACCGTCGCATCAGGGTCGGTTCGGCGTCGGGCCCAGCTGGCGGCGGTTCGACCGGATCTCACGTTTGTCGAATTACGCGGCAACATTGACACCCGGTTGGACAAAGTGCCCGAGGGTGGAGCGATTGTCATGGCGCGCGCTGCGCTCGAGATACTCGGTATGACCGACCGAATCGACGAGGAGCTGGACGTCGAACGTTTCGTCCCTGCGGTCGGCCAGGGTTGCGTTGCTGTCGAGTGTCGGGCTCGCGATGACATGACCATTGAGGTGTTGCATACGGTTGACCACGGCCCGACTAGGCGTCGTGTGGAGGTCGAACGGGCATTTCTTGCGGAGCTGGGCAGTGGTTGCTCGCTCCCGGTCGGCGGCCATGTCGTTAATGACGACTTGCGCGTATTCCTCGCCGACCCTGATCAGGGTCGTTGGGTCGGCGACGTGGTGGCGCTGTCGCCTGGGGGCGTCGACTCCGCCGCTGACCTTGGTCTCGCACGGACGTCTGCCCGGCAGCTGCAGGAGCAGTTGGGGTGACTCAGCCGCTCAGTGGGTGCACTGTCGTGGTCACCCGTGAGCAGCGCGGTCAGTTGGGTCAACTGCTCAACGTGCAGGGAGCGGAAGTCCTCCACGTGCCTTTGATCGAGGTGGTTGATGTCGACCCTACGGCCTTGGTTGAGGCGTGGCGAGCCGAGCCTGACTGGGTCATTGTCACCTCTGCAGCAGGGGCAGATCGGGTTGCGGCTGGCGTCGTCATGCGACCGAGTGTCTCCCTTGCCGCCGTGGGAACAGCGACCGCAGTACGGCTTGAAGAATGCTGCGGTCGTCCCGCAGATCTCGTGCCTGACCGTCAGCTCGCGAGCGCGTTGGTGGAAGAATTCGTAGCGCTTCACGACCAGCCCCGACGTGTGTTGGTCGCCCAGGCCGATCGGGCCGAGTCGACGCTGGTCGACGGGTTGCGGGCAGCAGGACACGAGGTCAACGCAGTCGTGGCGTACCACACGTTGCTTCGCCGCCCGACCGTCGATGATTGTGCGTCGATCGCCCGAGCCGACGCGGTGGTCTTCGCTAGTGCATCGGCGGCGTTGGGCTGGGTCAACGCCTTCGAGAATCCGGCTGGGGCGCTGCCACCGATCGTGGTCGCAATCGGCCCGACGACGTCGGCGGCCGCCATCGAATCAGGTCTCAGGATTTCCCACATTGCCGCTCACCATTCACTTGCAGGAGTCGTTGACGAGTTGATTGAAGCGTGGGGCCAATCCCAGGCAACGTGAATTTCCTTGGCGGTTTCCTGGCAGACTTGTCGACGAGCCGTATTGCGTGGGATATTCGACCCGCGCTTTCGGTGCACGACCGAACGAGGAGCATCGTGGCAGACGACCGCCGCAAAGATCGCAGACGGCGATGGACACTCATATGTCCGGTCGCGTTTCTTGCCGGACTGCTGATGTTCGTGAATACCGGTGAAGTGGGAGCCACGCCGCAGGTCCTCCTCACGCAAGCCGAAGCCACACCGGTCGACATGAGCACGGGGGCGGTCAGCGCTGGGATCGGAGCGCACCCATCGGTATCTGGAGATGGTCGGTATGTTGCGTTCCAGGGTGCACCGCCTTCGCCCGACGACGATCGGACCTCCACGATCTTCTTCACTGATCGTGAAACTGGTGAAACGACCGAATTGAGTCCAGTTCCCGACGGCTTGCGAGCTGGCGACTCCGTGCACCCGGTGATGTCAGGCAATGGGTGCGCAGTCGTGGCCGTCACACAGATGGCGCTTGATGTCTTCCGCGACGACGACAGGGGCGATCGCTGGGATGTGTACCGTACGATGCTGCCGCACTGCGAGGGCACGGTCGGCGATTGGGAGCTCATGTCGAGCCGAACTGGTTCTGGTGGAATTGCCCGTGACGACGTGGTTGTCGCTCGTCCAACGACATCACGCAGCGGCACGCTGGTCGCCTACACACACCCCGCTGATCACCTCTTCGATGCCGAGGGCATCACGACGATCTCGCTGGTCGACGCCACCGTGCCGATTGACGACCTAGCTCGGTCTCGGTTTGTCGTCGGCGCGCCAGCCGACTCGCCGGCTGACGTATTCATTCATCGCGGGCTTGACCAGCCGGTTCTCTCAGGCAACGGGGAACACCTCGTGTACCGATCCGATGCGGTGTCGTCCGACGCCGTACCGGGCTGGTCTGCGGGTCTGGTCGACGGTGGAGCGGCGACTGCGCAGATCTACTCGTGGACGATTGCCGAATCTGATCCGTTCCTGGCCGTGACGCTGATCAGTTCGCTCCCGGATGGATCGCCCTCCACAGCCGGTGCGGCCGAGCCCGACGTTTCGAGTCGCGGACTCGCAGTCACATTCACGTCGTCCGACATCGGACTTGCGGATGCGGAATATCCTGATTGCATCGAGGGATGCCCGAGCCAGGTCTTCATAGTTGACCGTGACAGCGATGACGACGGCGAGATCGGCGTCGCCGAGACCTTCGCCACCGCCATCGTGAGTGCCCACGATGACGCGACCGACGAGTCGGGTTTGACCATTGCGGGAACGTCCCCGTCCACGCAACCGTCGATCTCGGGCGACGGTCAGCTCGTCGCCTTCGTGACCCGAGCGCCGAATCTGCAGCTCATTGAGGTGCCTGGCGTGGGGAGCGGAAATGACGGGGACATTCTCCTCGCCGAGGTCCGCAACGGTCGGCTTACCCGCGTCACCAATACCGTGGACGGCGTCCTCCCGGCGCCCGGTGTCCATGCCCATCCTGATCTCAGTGATACCGGCCGAACCGCAGTGTTCGACACGGCGGCCGCCGCCGATCTTCTCGTCGACGTGGCGCTCGCCGGTCGTCAGGTCGTCGCGCGGTCATCGGAACCGCTGCTCTCACTGCCTGACGCTGACGTGGGGACCACTCTGGTCGGGCTCGCGAGCGACGAGTGGTACGTCGCAGTGATCAACGACGGCCCGTCCTCCTTCCGGCCGACCTCGGTCATCGTTTCGAACCCCCGGTTTGAGATCAACGCCGCGAAGAGCACCTGCCTCCTCGATATCTCGGTTCCAGCGGGCGGCGCCTGCACCGTGGCATTCACCTTTATGCCCTCCGCCCCAGAGGCATCGAGCGCAACTCTGACGGTGGCCGAAGAGGGCTTTGGTGCTGTGTCGATTTCGGCAGCACTTCAGGGGGCCGGTGGAAATCCGGCTCTGCGGATCGAGCCAGCGAGCATTGACATCGGGACCGTCGTCGTCGGCGAGCCGAGTGTCGAGTTCCAGTTTGACCTAAGCAATATCGGACTCACCCCGACCGAGATCACGTCGTTCGGGATCTCCGGAGCCCATGCCGACGACTTCAGATTCGCCAGTAACAACTGTGTGTTCCGGCCGCTCAACCCGCGCGCAGCCTGCAGTGTCGGCGTGATCTTCGCGCCATCCGAGGCTGGCCGACGTACTGCGTTGGTCCAGCTGGCAACCCGTGACGATCAGTACACAACGATGGTGTTGACCGGCGACGGCGAGTACGAGCCGGTCGTCATGATCGATGCGGAGTCCGTCGAGGCTGGTCAGGACTTCCTCGCAGCAGGCAGCCACTACCCAGCGAACACCGACGTGACGATTGTGTTCGGTGGCGGTTCGGACTCGTCCGTCACTGCCGTGACCGATGCGGATGGCAACTTCTTGGTCAGTGTGCCCGTCGACCCGAATGAGCGCGGCGGCGATCGTACGATCGTCGTGCAATCGGATTCGGGCGCTGCTGCCAGCGCTCCGGTCGAAGTCGTTGAGGAGAATCAGACGTACATCGGTCTTCCCGGCTTCGGTCTCGGCTGAACAAAGCCGGTCAATGTCCGGCGACGGGCGTGTTTCCGGAGGCGAGTCAGATTTCGTCGATCTCAATGGATCGGCCGCCGATGTTGACGGCGTCAAAACACGTTGCGAGCGTCGGGTCGCCGACGATGTCACATCGCACGCTGAACGTGAGGTTGTCGCCGGGCTCGAGACGGATCTGGGTGATGTTGGGTTCGAATAAGGAGCCGCGGATGTTTGCGAGGGACCAGACGAATGCCTCTTCACCATTGATGAGCAGCGCTGCCCGGCCGGCATCGCTGTTGCTGTTTTCGACGCGGAGGTCGGTGAGGTCGAAGAGCATCCCGTCGTTGACGGTGTACACCTCGTCGGCGGTCTCAAGTGCGGGTGGGGTGACACTCAGGCGGAAGAAGACGGGTTCGCCGTCTTCGGACGTCGAGAGCGCGACGTCGGCACCGGCGACGGTGCTGACGGGAACAAAGGCATCGGTACCACCGGCAAGTTCGCTGGCGGCTTCGTTGAACTCTACGAGACGCTCGTCGACTGCGTCGCTCGCAGCATCGTTGATCGCCGGATCGATTACTCCGAACCAGGCTGCAACGGCTGCACCGAGAATCGCTGCGACTGCGAGCATGCGGACGATCGCCGCGCCAGGCACCGTCGGGGGTTGGACCAGTGACAGATCGGTCGCTGTTAGCTCATGGCCGGGCTGCTCGGCTCCGACTTCGAAGTTGAGGGTGCGGGTTCCGCGGCGAAACACGCCGCGCTTGGCTCTCGCCCTGAGGCGCACAAGGCTGGCACCGCCGGGGGCGACACCCACGGCGGGCGGATCGAAGCTCCCATCGATGCGACCTGTGGGATCGATCAAACGAATCCGGCAGCTGGCGAGGCCGTTGCCGTGGTTCTCCACCATGAACTCGTAGCTGGCTCGGTGTCGCGCCCGGATCACCGGCTGCAGCGCAACGATTCGTCGATGGTCGAAAGATCTAATGTTAAGTGTTGTCTCGGCGACGATGCTCTCATCGGGTTCGTTCGTCGGGATGGTGCGAACGCCGACGACTGTCGGCCCGGCGGTCGTTGATGGCAGCTTTGGTGGGGTGATGAGAACGTCGATGGATCCGAGTGCGCCGCCGAACAGGGTGATGTTGCCCCGCTCGACGTTCACCCAGTCCGCGTTGAGTCCACTCGGCACGATTGTGAAGCTCTCAGTCGACTCGCCGAGGTTCTGCACTGACAGCTTCAGCGTGAGTGACTCACCGGGATCGATGTCGACATCGTCGTTCGAGAACCAGGCCTGCACGGACACGCCGTAACGCTACTTGCCGTGATCGCCTGGTACTGGCAATCAAAGCAGCTAGGAGTGATGGCGGTCGGGCTGGGTGGTGTCGAGGCGCCACCCTTAGGCTGGTCGCGTGAACGGCGACACTCCTGACAGGCCACACGTAAGGATGCGACGTCTTCGGCGCAACGCTGCGCTCCGTGACCTGGTTGCTGACGTGCACGTACGTGTCGACGACCTAGTTGCGCCGCTATTTGTCCGGGAGGGTATAAACGAGCCGAAGCCCATCGAGTCGCTTCCCGGAGTTGTACAACACACCTGCCAGTCGCTTCGGACTGAGGTCGGCGACCTGATCAATCTCGGAGTGAAGGCGGTAATTCTCTTCGGAGTACCAAAACACAAGGACGCACAAGGGAGCGGTGCGTACGATCCTGACGGGATCGTACAGGTCGCTCTCCGTGATCTGCGTGCCGAGTTTGGCGACTCGATCGTTCTGATGGCGGACCTCTGCGTCGACGAATACACCGACCACGGGCACTGTGGGATCGTCGACGAGCACGGAGTAGTCGACAACGACGAAACGCTCAAAATCTATGCCAAGGCTGCGATTGCCCAGGCATCGGCCGGCGCTCACGTCGTGGCACCGAGCGGCATGATGGATGGACAGATCGCGGCGATTCGCGGCGCGCTCGATCAGGCGGGATTCCCTGATGTTGCGATTCTTGCCTACTCGGCGAAGTACGCGAGCGCCCTCTATGGTCCATTCCGCGACGCCGTCGATGTGTCGATTGCTGATGGCGGCGATCGCAAGGGTTACCAACAGGATTTCCGCACGGCGCGGGAGGCGATGCGCGAGGTCGCCCTCGACATCGACGAGGGCGCTGACATGGTGATGATCAAGCCGGCGATGGCCTATCTCGACGTCATCACCGACGTCGCTCATCACGTCGACGTCCCAGTTGCGGCGTACCAGGTGAGCGGCGAGTATGCAATGGTCCATGCGGCCGGTGAACGTGGCTGGATCGATCGCGATGCGGTGGCGCTTGAGCACCTGGTTGCCATTAAGCGGGCCGGTGCCACGATCATCTTGACCTACTTCACCCGATGGTTTGCTGAGCGTTCGATGGTCTCGCCGTCAACCAGCGTCGATCGAACCGAGGAGTTCGGATGAGCGGGATGATTCCGCTCTGCGACGCCGAGACCTGCGTTGCAGCCGGGTGCTCACCGACGGTGTGTACGGGCGCTGGCGTGCCGTCTAGTCAGACACTCTTCGAGCGCAGTTGCGCAGCCATCCCTGGTGGTGTCAACTCGTCGATCCGGGCCTTTCGGTCGGTTGGAGGTGAACCCTATGTCGTTGCCCGCGCCGACGGGGCCTCGATAATCGACATCGAAGGCACCACGTACCTTGATCTCGTTCAGAGCTACGGCGCAGTGATTCTCGGACACGCCCACCCGGCGATTACGGCGGCGGTGTCGACCGCTGCGTCCGACGGGACGTCGTTCGGTGCCCCGACCCCGCGCGAGATGAAACTGGCCGAGGCGATTGCCGAGCGGGTGCCGAGCTGCGAACGGGTCCGCTTGATGAACTCGGGCACCGAAGCGACGAGTACTGCGATCCGCCTTGCTCGAGGTGTCACGGGGCGCGATCGGATCGTCACATTTGCCGGCAACTTTCACGGTGCCACCGATGCCTTACTCGTGGCCGGTGGCAGCGGGATCGCCACCCTCGGTCTTCCAGGCACGGCGGGCGTGCCGAATGCGGCGGTGGCCGAGACGATGGTTGCGCCATACAACGTCGTTCCATCGCTAACGGATGAGGTGGCTGCGGTGATCGTTGAGCCTGTGGCAGCGAACATGGGCGTTGTCGCTCCCGAGCCCGGGTTCCTGCAGGGCTTGCGTGCCGAGTGCGACCGAGTTGGCGCGCTGCTCATCTTCGACGAGGTGATCACCGGATTCCGCCTCGCTTCGGGCGGTGCGCAGGCGAAGTACGGCGTCGTTCCTGACATCACCTGTTTCGGCAAGGTCATTGGTGGGGGTTTGCCGATCGGCGCTGTCGGCGGTCGTGCCGATGTGATGGAGAACCTGTCCCCGCTGGGGCCCGTCTTCCACGCAGGGACCTTGTCGGGCAATCCGTTGGCGACAGCTGCAGGATTGGCTGCGCTTGACCAACTCACCCCGGACGTGTACGCCGAGTTGTCGATGCGTGCCGGTCACCTCGCAGCGCTGATGAGCGACGGGTGCGCCAGCGCCGGCTTCCCCGCTCGTTTCCCCGTGGTGGGAACGCTCGTCGGCATCGTCTGTGGTGCTGAGGCGGCGAACCCTGTCCGCAATTTCGATGATGCCAGGACGACCGATGAGTCGGCGTTTGCAGCGTTCTTCCGAGCGATGCTTGCCGAGGGGGTCGCAATGGCCCCAGGGGCCTACGAGGCAATTTTCGTTGGGCTCGCGCACGTCGACAGCGTGATCGACCAAATCGGTGCGGCTGCGGCGCGCGCTGCTGCGGTTGCCGTCACCATGTTAGACGACAGCTGACGAGCGTCACCCCTGAGGTGCCGCTCCCGGAGCCGGCTGTTTCGGTACCGTTGGATCAGTGAGACAGTTGTTGACGTGGCGTTTCCTTGCTGCCATCGGAGCCCTCGCCCTCCTGGCGTTTGGCGTCAACAAAACATTTGCCCAGGCGGAGAAGACCGGAGAGATCGCTGCCGCAGCCCCGGCGACGTTCGACGCGGACGGCAACCTGATCTCACGTCGAATCGATTTGATTGAGCCGGTTGCGTTCGTCGTCTCTTCGCCCGATTTCGACATCGGGGAAGACGGGCTTTCTGTCGGCGTCCTCGATGCGGTGCTTGATGCAGACCGCATTGCGCGGATCGTTCCCGGAACGCCAGGCGAGGTCACGTGTGTAAACTTCGACGATCCGAACCGCTGTGTCTTGGTTGCCGACGTGCTCGGCAACGCAGTGGTTTGGTTCGCGTTGATGCCCCGTGGACCGAGTGACACTGTCGAATTGGCACCGATTGTCGATTTACAGGACGGCTACGCATTGTTAGTCAATGGCTGGGAGGTGCTTTACGCCCCGGTGATCGAGCGTGATGCCGACAGCTGCGGTGACGACGTCGTGAGTTTCAGCGATTTCTTGCGTCGCTTCGGACCTGGGAGCACCACCGTGGTTGACCTTGAGACCCGACAGGTAACCCTGGTGATCTGTGGAGAGGAGTTCATCGAGCCATCGACAACTGCAGGCTATGAGGGCTCGCTCGACGGCTCGATCGCCACATCTCCTGTGAGCACACTGTCGGTACTGGACCCCGACGTAGTGACGCCCGAGTCCTGATGGCGATTCGAGGTGAGCCCGGCGGCCTGGTCAGTCGAGAAGCACGTGTGCCGCTGCGAGCCCCGAGTTGTGTGCACCCTCGACCTTTGGGCCGGCAAACGCGTCCCCGGCCAGGACGATCGTGCCGTCAGCCGTGCTCCAACACGGGTCGGGCCAGATCGTTCGCGGCGCTGCGAGTCGCCATTTTTTGACGTGTGCCTCGAGGATCGAGGCATCACCGATCCACGGTTTTGCCGCGTGACTGAGCTGTTCGAGGACGTCGTCGTCATCCCAGTGCGCTTCGCTCCAAGTTGGCCTGGCGTGGAAGGTGACCGCCGGCGACGCGCTGATGCCCTTGGCGGCGTTGTCGCCGATAAAACTGAAAATTTCGTCGCCGTCCTGCACGCCGCCTGACTTCGGTAGAGCGTTCGGACCGTCGAGCGTAACGAGTAGGCAGATCGTGCGGTCGTATTCGGTGCGCATGGGCGACCCGTCGAAATCGACGTCCGCATCGACCAGCAGCGCTAGCGACTGGGGGATCGGACTGGTGAGGATCACTGCGTCGGCCGACCGGGCGCTTCCGTCGTCGATGACGAGTTCCCAACGAGCATTGCCCGATCCCGCTCGAACCGTGAATGCCATGGTCGAGGTTTCGACAGACACTCCTCTGGCGAGGTCTTTGGCGATCGAGTTCATTCCGCTCGAACCGACGTAGCGCGGGTGGTTGTCGCCACCATCAAAGCCGTGGTTCCAGACGTGCACCACGCCACGTTCGATCCAGTCGTCGACGCAGGCTTGGAACGCAGGCGTGCGCACTGTGAAGAACTGTGCGCCGTGATCGAGTCGTGCGTCGCCTATTCGACGGGTTGCCAGCCGTCCGCCGACCGAGCGACCTTTGTCGACGACAGTGACGTCGACGTCATGGGAGGCGAGCTCGCGTGCAGCCACCAGCCCAGAAATCCCGGCCCCGACGATAACGACTTTCATGCTGACTTGAGGGGGGTGCGCGATGTCGCATCGACTCGCTTGCACCATGCTGTCTCGGCGCGAGCAAGGAAGTCGAGCAGGATCTCGTTGAATGTGGTCGCGTGCTCGACCATGAAGCCGTGAGCGGCACCGCTGATCACCACGAGCTCGGCGGTCGGAATCCGTTCGGCCAGCTCCTCACTGTCACCTCGTGGAGTGAGGATGTCCTGGTTGCCGGCCATCACGAGGACCGGGACGTCGATGTTCTCGAGTTCACTGACCATCGACATGTCGACGTCGAGGAGCGCTTCGACTTGGTTCGCGAACGCGTGCGACGGACGGCCCAGCGCAAGTGGCCCGAGCCACGCCATGGCGGGCAAGAACCGTCGAAACGATCGTGGGCCGATCACCCAGCGGAAGGCCTCGCGACTCATCATTCCCATGCCGCCCTCAAGGGCGTTGTCGCGCCATTCCATCAGCAGTTCCTCTCGCCACGGATGGTTCTGCCCGGCGGTGCATGCAAGAGTGATTGATCGGGTCCGTTCGGGGTACTTCACAGCGATGATCTGGCTGATCGCCCCACCCATCGATGCGCCCACAATGTGAGCGTTCTCGATCTCTGCGTGGTCGAGGACGGCGATCGCGTCATCGGCCATCTGCTCGAGGCTGTACGGCGTGTGCGGTTTGTCGCTGCGACCTGCACCCCGGTTGTCATGAGCGATCCCTTGATACCACGGGGCAGTGGCGACGCGCTGCAGCGCCCAACCGGCCTTACCGGCGCCGAGTCCTTGGATGAAGAGGACCGGTGGTCCACCCCGGCGACCCGTCTTCGAGTAGTGGATTCGCGTGCCGTCGCTTGCGCGCACGTAGGTCATCAGCGTCCCCCGATTCCGGTGATGGGGAGCCAGTCGAATGCCGTCCCGGTGTTCAGTTCGCCCATTTCCGTCAGCAGGTCGTGGACGTCGGCCTGGACCTTGTCGGCCAGTTCGAGTTCGGTGAGTGGGCCACGGCGTTTTCGCGGGGGCCGCGTGGCGGGACCGATTTCGACCCGCGCTCGGCGTGAGACCGGACTCGACGTCGTGGCTGCCGGGAACACGCGGGTCGACGTGGCCAGCGCAGCGCCGATGACGGTGTGATCGATTGCGCCGACCGAGCGGAGTCCGGAGACCGTTGCTGCCTCGAGGACCACGATTTCGCTGGCTCGCAGCGCTCCGGCAATCTCGTCGGGGTCGTTGAGCAGACCGCCGATTCGACGGTCGAATGCCGCAAGCGGTGCCAGCTTGCGGCGGCCGACGAAACGAACTGGTCGGTCGACAGCTTCGCTGATAGCGAAAGCGGTGAAGACGGCGCTGTTCGACAGCCGTGGAGAGTTGACGACAACGAGCGCTCCGCGTCGTTTCGGAAGGTGCTGGTCACCTCCGGTCGAGACGGCCCAGCGCAGTTGCGCAAATAACATCATGTTGCGAACTAGAACTGGGTCGCGCCCCCAGTCGTCAGTCGCTCCAGCCGGCTCCTCGGTGACCCGTCGACTGGCCGCGCGGACTCCCTCGGTCGCAGCTGATGTCAGTGCCTCAAACGTGCTGTTGATCCGGCGGTTGGCGTACGAGACAGTCCGTCCGATTGTTCGGACCGGTGGGGCTGATCCGATGCTTGAGCGGGTGGGGAGCTGGACGACGTCGGCGAGCGCAGCCATTAGGCGACCTGCTTTTGGGCGGGCCGTCTAATGACGCCCGGCCACCCGTAGAGATCGTCGATCACCTCGGCAGTGGTTTGCTCTGGGACGAGGCTAAGCAGTTCTTGCATGCGACCGTTGTCGGCCAGACGACCGTGGCGCAGTAGTTCGGCGATGTGATCAGGCACAGGAGCACCGGCGAGGTGGCTCATGCGGCGGGCGACTGACCACTGCAGTCCGATGGCCGGGACAGGTAGTCGACGACCGCGGCGGGCCGCTTGCATTGCTGTGATCGAGCCCGAGGCAACGACGTTGACCGGTTCAGCGAGTCGTTGCCTCGCAGCAGCAACGATCGCCCTCGCCGCGTCATTCTGACGGATCACGGCGAACGATGGATCGCCGAGAGCATTGAAGGGAACGGCGGGGAGTCGAAGAAGACGCCCGAGTGGCGACGGGACATGTGGGCCGATCACGGATGCCAGCCGAACGGCGCCGACGGTGACGCCGACACGCTCGGCCACACTCGCCGCAGTGCGTTCGATGTCGGCGACCGTGTGTCCCCATTCCGATGTGGGTCTAATCGGTGCGAATTCGTCGGGTCGGGTGAGTGTGCCGGGCCCTGCTCCGTAGACCTCAATGCCGCTGCGGAGGATGACATGCTCGAGCGAACGGCATTCGGCGGCGGCGCCCAGGATGGAGATTGCTGCGTTGTCGGTGAGTTGTGCGGCCAGTGTTGGGTTGGCGCGGGCATCGGGCTCCCAGACGCCAACATGGACTAAGACGTGAGGATCGAAGTCCATCACCGTTTCGACGATGCGGTCGTGCTCGTGGGGGTGAATCCGGTGAAACGCCGTACGCTTAAGGCGGCTTCTTGGCGGATCGGCGTCGATCCCCGAGAGTGACTTGACCCATGGTTCTTCCTCAAGCAAGTTGGCGACCTGTGTGCCGAGTTCACCGCCAACGCCGCTCATGAACACCCGCTGACCCGCCATGAAACACCACGCTAGTACCACCCGCCGTCAATTGTTCGGTTCCGTCGGCGGTGCCGCGATCGCCGCTTTCTTCGGTGCTGTGACCCTGCGTGGCGGGCGGCTTGGCGCTGAGCGAGGACTCGACCTTCTTGATGATCCGGCGTCGGCGATCGAGCGCGCCGTGCGGATGCGACTCGATGACCTGCTCATGTTTCCGGTGCTTCCGGGGCCCGGGCTCGTTGTGCTCGATAATTTCGGGGGGTACAGCGTGTCCCGGGGCTCGTGTGCGCACCGGGGCATCGACATTTTTCCGACCGATGACGAAGTGCCCAGGGTGCTCGTGTCGTGCATCGACGGTGTGGTTGAAGGCCAGCGGTTTCTCGCCGGCTCGCAAGGCAACGCATGGGTACTTCAGGACGATGCTGGCGTGTCATACCGATATCACCACGTTGGCGAGTTTGAGCCGGGGCTTGAGGTGGGCTCGCCGGTGCGGCGCGGTGACGTGCTCGGGACGGTGGGGTCGACCGGCAATGCCAACTATCCGCACCTGCACTTTGAGGTTCGGCCCGACGGCGCTTCGTCCGCGTCGGCTGTCAATCCGCTTCCGTTGCTCGCCATTCCGTCACTCAACACGACTGTTGGACCCCGCTCGGGTTGCGATCTCTGAAACCCAGAACCACAGAAATATGTCGATCTGATGTCGATAAGGTCACCCATTCGTCATAGATTTATTATATTCGTTTAAGTCACTGAGCGTTTTGACCGATGAATTTTCACGTCAGCGCCGCAATGCGGTGTCGGAAATCGGCAACACCATGAGTATCGATCCCACATCTCCCGAACCGGCTGTCGGTTGTGAAGCGCGACTGTCGCGCCGTCAGATGCTGCTCAGCGGCGCGGTTGGGTTGTCTGTACTTGCGTTGGGTCGGCTTGGCTCGGGCTCAGTAGGGGCAGCGACTAGCCAACTGGACAAGCCGGGCTCAGCTCTCGAGAACGCGGTTCGAGTGAGTGCAACAACAACCGCCACCACATCGCCGCCTCTTGAGGACGGCGACATCCTTTTCCCGATCATTGTGGGCGTCGATGAATATTGCTTCGTTATGGACAATTTCGGGGCATCTCGAGCTGGCGGTTCTCGTCGTCACGTAGGTGTCGACATCGGAGCCGACGTCAGGCTGCCGGTGATTGCTGTTGTCGATGGCACGCTGTCTAAGAAGTATGAGGACTACGGATCCTGTAGCGGCGCCGGTCATGGCTGGACGCTTACCGATGAGGTCAACGACGTCGTCTACAAGTTCTTCCATCTGGACAGTCACGAGGAGGGACTTGAGGTCGGCGACACCGTCACTGCGGGTCAGATCATCGGCTATGTCGGCGAGACCGGGACTAGCGGGGTTTGTAGCGAGCGATACAGTAACTATCACCTGCACTTCGAGTACCGCCCGGGCGATGAGCCCAACGATTCGTTTGACCTGCTGCAACGGGCACCCAACGTTAGATTCGCCTGATCCACCCATGGACGATTCCATCTGCACCCATCACTCCCGACCGGCCGACGTGTCGAGTGGACTTTCGCGACGGCGGTTGCTGACCGGCGCAGCGGTGACCGCCGGCCTGCTCGCCACGTGGCGGGTCGCATCGGCGCAGGGCGAGCACCCCCCGATCGACGACGCCGCTACCGCCATGGAACCCGCTCGTCGAATCGACACGTTCGAGGCGCCTGCGGCGGGAGAAATCCTTTTCCCACTCCTGCTCGGTGACGAATGGACCTGCTGGGTCGCTGACAACTACGGCGATACGCGAGGTCGGTGTTGTGGTTACTTCCATGAGGGCGTCGACATCGGAGCCGCCGAACACACCCCGCAGGTGGCCGTCGTGGACGGAGTTCTCATCAAGCGTTACACGGCAGACAATACAACGAAGAACTTTTATGGATGGACGTTGCTTGGCGATGACGGCGTCACGTACAAGTATTTCCATAACACGCCGGACGATGCCGGGTGGTCACTTGGCGATCGAGTGCAGCAAGGCGATGTAATCGGATTCGTCGGCGACACGGGCTCACCCGGGGCCTACCACTTGCACTTCGAGTACCGACCGTTTGATGAGCTTCGAGACAGGGACTGGTCGCAAGACCCTTACCCCATTCTGCAACGAATCCCGGGCGCAACCTTTTCCGGAAGCTGACGTGGACGAACAGGGTCAGCGCAGCGTGTCGGCGCGCATGATGATTTCGCGCGCGAACGGATCAAGCTGACGCCCAGCAATGCGCTCGGTCACCTGAATCGCCTGTGTGGGGTCTTCAACCAGGCCGGACCATCGGATGTAGCCGCCCATAACGCCAACCAGACGATCACCGAGTTCTTCGGCGTGGACCATCAGCTTCGTATTGTGACGCAGCAGCTCGCGAATTTCGACGTACAGCGACTTGAGGTACGGATCTGGGTGCTCGGTGTTGAACGGACGGTGTCGGTACGGCAATTGAAGTTCGTCGTAGTTGTGGAGATTGTGCGGAGCAGCGATAATCGAGATCACACAGCCGAAGCCGTTCTCGCGCAGCCAGATGATCTCTTCCTGGCGACGGACGCGGCGATGGTTGTCGCCGACACCGCCCGGTCGCTCACAGATCGCCAGCTTGTCCTTGAGTACCCATGTGAAGTTCCGCGGCGTGATGCCAAGCGCCCATTTGCCGCGCAGGCGGGGAGCCATCAGGAGCAGCCCATTGCAGGATTGAAGCTAGCGGTTGCGGTGTACATGACGGCCTAGGACGCTACCTCGTCGATGGCGTGGAGGGAAAATGCGGTGTGGTCGACGTGATCGGCTCGACCCAGAGTTGTTGCTGTGATCGTCGGACCCGACCCACGCCTGTCACCTCACACGCTGAGCGGCTTCCCGTCGCGACTTGAAGAACTCGCGCAACGGCGGCCGCATCAGGGGGATAGCCGTCGATGCTCAGCCAGGCCCGAATCGCTCGCCGGGCGACTGGGAGTGGTGCAGCCGCAAGTGCTTTGGCGTCGGTAGGGTTGACCTCGGCGGCGAGCCCGTCGAGCAGGCTGTCATCATCACCGAGCAGATCTGCGGAGCGCACAAGGAGTGGCACGACGTCGCGCTCAGCAATCGCATTAAGTAACGGCAGGAGCTCGTGGCGAACCCGGTTGCGACGAAATCGTGGGTTGGTGTTCGTTGGGTCTTCGACCGGGTTGAGGCCCAAGGCGGCACATAGCTGTTGCGTCTCGCTGCGGCGCAGGCCGAGCAACGGGCGGGTGATGCTGGGTCGCATTGCCGACAGGCCCGTCGCGCCGCTTCCGCGGAGCAGTGCGAGCAGTACCGTTTCCGCTTGGTCGTCGGCTGTGTGGCCAGTCAATGCGTCAGGTCCGAGCAGATCGAAGCGAGCTGCCCGGGCCCTGGCCTCAAAATTTGCGCCGTCGTCGAGCTCTGCGCGGCTGCAGGTAAAGATCACCCCAAGACGATCGGCGATCCGCTCCGCAGCGGCCGCCTCGTCGTCGGCTTCGGGGCGGATCCCGTGGTGGACATGGACCGCAACAACCTCAAGTTCTGCAGCAACGGCAAGCGCGAGCAGAGCGCTGGAGTCGGGTCCCCCCGAAAAGCCACAGGTGACTTTCGTTCCAGGCGATGGGAAGGCGCACCGGGCGAGAAGTTCGCCGCTGAGCCGAATTGCGTTGGAAGTCAGAGGTCTTGATGGCGGCGTTGCCGCTTGCCACTCGGGTGCTTTTTGGCTTCAACACTGAACATGTAGTAGCCCAGCAGCCCAGCCATTGCCAGCAGAACCACGGCCACCAGGGCCACGCCGATCCAAATGTGCCAGACATATCCGAGCATGCGATGAGACTACCGTCGCCAGACGCGACGCCACTGATCTGTCAGTGCCCCGGTTAGGACCGATGCGTTGGTCAGCCGATGACGGCGACTACAGCGATTACCGCGACGAGCAGCGCTCTGGTGGTCCACGCGGCCGTTCGGATCCAGTTGGTGGCAACGAGACGGGTGTGCGCCTGTGGGTCGAACTGCTCGGTGAGCCGTTCGTGAAGGGGCACCGACACGAATGCAGTCGTCCCGTATGCGACCGCCATGAGGGACAGAGCAATGAGGGGCAAGACTCGGGTCATATCACCCGGCGGGTCGATAGCGAGCCACAGACCGGTCAGCCCTTCAGCCAACATGAAGGGTCCGACGACGAAGGAGATGCCGCTGCGGTGGCGATCACCGAAGCGGCGCCAGTTTTCGTCGCCGACACCCCGTTCGATCGAATCAAAAATCGGATAGTGCACTACTTGGATGACCCAGATGACGCCAGTCATCGCCCAGACTGAGGCCAGCGCAACGATCGTGGCGATCGCCTCGCCCGTCGAGATCATAGAAGCGGCGGCGCTAGCCGATCTGGCCGTCGTTGTCGAAGTCGGTGGAGAAACACTGCTCAATCCGGGCGAGGAGGTCCGAAGGCATTTCCTCGTTACGGCACTTCTCGCCGATCACGATCTTCAATTCGGCGTGGAAATCGAAGGCACCGTGGCAATCTGGACAGCCTGCGAGGTGATGTGAAATCGACAAACGGGCACTAGCGGAGAGTTCGTCGTCAAGAAACACATCAAGTTCCTTGAGCGTCGCTGCGCAATCGGGCTCGTCACATTCGTCCATCATCGGTCCTGGTTTGTTGTTTCGTCGGCACGCTGGGTGCGTTGGAGGCCTCGAGCGGCCGCGTAATCATGCAACGCTTTCTGCATCGCCTTTCTTCCCCGATGCAACCGAGACATCACTGTCCCGATCGGAATTTCGAGGATCTCGGCGATCTCCTTGTAGGCGAAGCCCTCCACGTCGGCGAGGATCACGGGCAGCCGAAAGTTCTCCGGCAGGTTCTCGAGTGCCTGTTTTACCTCGTCATCCGGAAGCATCGTCATTAGCGACTCTTCGGCCGAGCGTCCGATTGAGGCGTCCTCAAAGGTCCCCATACGCTTGTACAGGTATAGGTCTTCGATGTCACCGAGATCGCTCTCGTCGAAGCCGCGCTGCTGTTTGCGGTACTTGTTGATATAGGTGTTCGTCAGGATCCGGAACAGCCACGCACGCAGGTTCGTTCCTTCGTTGAAGGTATGGAAGCTGCGAAACCCCTTGAGGTAAGTCTCTTGAACGAGATCTTCGGCGTCGGCCCGATTGCGAGTCATGCGCATTGCCGCCGCGTAGAGCTGCGGCGCGAATTCCATTGCTTGATCTGCGAACGCCGCCTGGTGTGCCATTACCAGGCAACCTACCGACCGCAGCGGGACCAGACCAGCCTGCGGATGGTGTTCATTGTCTGGGTGCCGTCGGCCCCGCCGTCATCCGTCAGGCCAACCGCTCAGCGGAGTCGTCCAGTGCCTGAACGAATCGCTGGAGCAGACCAGCGAGATCCGATCGCTCCTCGAGCGTGAATTGACTGAGGATGAGTGCCATCACGTGGGAGCGGCGTGAGGCGACTGCTGCGTGGCGGCTTCGGCCCTCTTTTGAGATGCGAACCATTACGACCCGTTTGTCGTCGTCCGCTGCGTACCGCTCGGCGAGACCGTCGGCGACGAGGCGTTGCACAGCTCGCGTTGCGCTTGATGGGTCGATGCGGAGCCGCTCGGCGAGGTGCTTCATCGTTCGCTCCTGTCGAGACAGCAGGTCGAGTGCATCCATCTGTCCGGGTTCGAGTGGATCGTCGTCGCCGAACAGATAGTCCCTCAAGTGTTGGGTCCACGCACCGCGGCGCATCTCGGTCCAGGCTCGTCCGATCCGAATCGCGTGCTCGACGTCAATCGGATTATTGAAGTCAACGGATTCAGATGTTTGGAACATTGCTTTAGTGAAGATACCGACGTGGCACCCGTCGCAGCGGGCCGGAGCAATGAGGCAGGGGTGGACGTGTCGCCCAACGATTTGGCCGCCCGCTGGTTGACTGAGAGTGCATGACTCGCAACGATTTGGAACGACGTTCGATTGATCGCCTGCACGGACTGCTCGGGGTCCCGCCGACCTTTGGCAATGAGGTGCGGGTTCTCCGTAACGGCGACGAGATCTTCCCGGCGATGCTCGACGCAATCCGGGCGGCCACTCGAACGGTCGACTTCGTTACGTTCGTGTACTGGACGGGCGAGATCGCAGTGACCTTTGCGGAGGCATTGCAAGAAGCTGCCCGCCGTGGGTGTCGGGTCCGCGTGTTGCTTGACGCAGTCGGCGCGCGCAAGATCGACGACGCACTAATCGATGACATGTCCGAGGCCGGGTGTGATGTCCGGTGGTTTCGACCGTTTTTCGACAGGAAGGTGCCGAAGATCACTGAAGCGAACCGTCGAACCCACCGCAAGATCCTTATTTGCGACAATGCACTCGGATTCTGCGGCGGTGTCGGGATCGCGGCGGAGTGGACAGGCGATGCTCGCGACGAAACCGAGTGGCGCGACACCCACCTTGCGGTCCGAGGCCCGGCCGTCGCAGGGCTACTGAGCGCGTTTCTCGACAACTGGGCGGATCAGCACGAGGACGGCTACGACGCCCGTGGCGAGTACGACGTCGACTTCACCGAGCACGGCTCGACGGCGATGTTTGTCGTTCGAGGGTCGGCCGAAACCGGTGCGAGCGACGTTTGGCGGATGATTATGGCGCTGGTGTCGATTGCCGAGACGCGATTACGGATTGCGACGGCGTACTTCAACCCCGACCGGTTCGTGATCGACGCATTGGTTGCTGCGGTTGAGCGCGGAGTGCTTGTGACTTTGCTGGTCCCCGGTGAGCACCACGACAAGCGGTTCATCCAGATCGCCGGTGAGGAGGCATATCAGGAACTGCTCGATGCCGGCGTCGACATTCGGACCTACGAGGTGTCAATGATGCACGCGAAGGTCATGACGGTTGACGGCCGAATCGCAACGGTCGGATCCACCAACTTCAACCAACGGTCGATGCAGCACGACGAAGAGGCGAACGTGGTGCTGGTCGACGAGGACATCGTCGGTGTTCTCGACGACCAACTCGACGATGACCTGACGAAGTCGATCGAGTTGGATCCGGCACGTTGGGCCGACCGTGGCCTCCCGCAGAAGATGGCCGAGAAGGTCACCACCGTCGTCGAGAAGTGGCTCTGACGACCACGTGCCCGACGTCGCAGCACGGTTGCAGTCCCTCGGTGCAAGGATCGAGTGTGAGGTGCTCATGATGAACAAAATCGAACGAACCTCCACCAACGCCGAAGCTGAACCGATCCGGACGCTGCAGCAGCCATGACCACTCCCACTGCTATCGCCGTTGACGGCGTCCTCGTCGTCGGGGGTGGCTATGCGGGAGTGCACGCCGCCCGATCGGTCATCCGCGCCGGCCGCCGTGCGTTCATCATCGATCCGACCGGTCGCCACGATTTCGTCACCCGACTCGCTGCCGTCGCCGGCGGAACCGCGCCGGAGAGTGATGCGTCGGCATCATTGAGCGACTTCAGCGACGACGTGATCGTCGGGTCGATGGCCTCGATCGTGGATGGTGCGGTGACCCTCAACGACGGGCGCACATTCACCGCCGATGCGGTCGTCGTCACGGCGGGCGCAGTCCCGCTCGCACCATCGATCGAGGGACTCGACTTCGCCTTGCCGCTCCGAACCGCGGCGGACGCTTCAAGGCTGCGCGCGAAGATCGACATTGCGTCGAGCGTGGTGATCGTGGGTGGTGGTGCGACCGGGGTGCAGCTGGCCGGCGCGGTCGCAGCCAAACACCGGAGCGTCGCCGTCACCCTCATGGACGGCGCCCAGACGCTGCTCGCCGGGCTCGGCGCCGCAACCGGTGGCGATGCTGCGCGCATTTTGGGCGATCGGGGGGTCGACGTCCGGCTTGGATCCGACGTCGACGAGATCGGCGAGGGCTCCGTGAACGTTGCCGGGGACATGTTCGAAGGGTTGCCGGTCTGGGCCGCGGGGTACACCGCTCGCGCCGACGACTTCGGGTTTCCCGTCGAGCGATCGGGCCGCATCGACGTGGACCAGTTCCTTCGTGTGCGCGGCTGGAGTCGAACGTTCGCTGCGGGCGACGTTGCGGCGCACCGCGATGCGCAGGGTCGTGAGCTGCCAATGTCGGCGCAGATCGCCGTCCAGGCGGGCGAGGTGGCGGGTCGCAACGCGCTGCGGCTGCTTCGTGGCGACACGCTCGACCGTGCCCGTTTGTCGCACCGGGGTTGGGTGTTGGACCTCGGCGGTTTCCGCGGGCTGGCCGAGTTCGGCCCGGTGACGCTCTCAGCACCGTTCCTCGACCTGGTTCCGCCGGTGCTGCACTGGGCGATCGATGTCAAGCACTTGATCGAGACCCGTGGTCTCGGCGGGCTCTCCGACGCGCCGAGCTGACGCACCGTCCGGCTGGGGTGACCGGCCCCGCTAATCCCGGCCGAGTTCGGTGTCGCCGGCAGCGTCGTGGTCGACCTCCTGGTCATCGTCAAGTTCGATGATGACGTCGACGAGCGAACCCGTGAACGAGAACGGCCCAAGGTGTCGGCCGGTCCGGTCGTAGTCGGCCACGGTCGTTCCTCGGTCGAGGCCGATGTCGAGTCCAGACCACGAGATCATCAGCCAGAAGATCTGATCCGTTTCCATCCGGCCGACTTCGACACCATCGACGAGCAGTGTGCCGGTGCCGTGCGGAAACGGCCCGTCGCCCGGGTTGCGGTTCATTCGGAAGCCGAGCTCGGTGGCACCCACGGGAATCGGGCTGTCGGACGAGACGACCTGATGGGTGCCGCCGATGTTGAGGTCGTGAACGAGATGACCATCGCGAACGAACAGCGAGTAGCCGCACGTGGCGTCGCCGTGGGCGATGAGCACGCCCTGGGTGCCGTCTGTGCACGGTTGTACCCGAGCCGTGATCGCGTAGCTGCGACTGCGGAGGTCCGGCGCGACGTCGGACGGGAGATGACCCATGCCTGCGGTGAACACGTAGCGCCGTCGGGCGCCGTGGAAGCGCTGGGCCGTCTCGGCGAACCGCTCACCGAACCGGTCGTCGAGTGGCAGGACGTGGTTTGCTCGGGCTTCGCTCCACCACAGTTGAATCAGCTCGCTCAGCCGATCGGGCTCGGTGTCGGCGAGGTCATGGCATTCGTTAAAGTCGGTGCCGAGGTCGAAGAGTTCCCAGCGGTCCTCGTCGAATGAACTTCCCGGGCGGTGCCAGGCCACTGCCTTCCATCCGTCGTGCCAGATCCCGCGGTGGCCGAACATCTCGAAGTACTGCACCGATTTACCGGTTTCCGCCGCAGGGTCGACCACGGCATCGGCAAAGCTGATCCCGGTCATCGGTGTGGTCTCGGTCGGCGGATCGAGTCCGATCAGTTCGAGCACAGTCGGCGCGAGGTCGGACGCGTGGCAAAACTGATGACGCAGCTCACCTGCTCCGGAAGTCGCGGTCTCGCGAGTGCGGATGACCAACGGATCGCGGATCCCACCGCCGTGGGTGTTCTGCTTGTACATCCGCAGCGGCGTGTTCGCCGCCATCGCCCAGCCATGCGGGAAATTCGAATGGGTGTCGGGGCCCCCGATGTCGTCGAGCCGTGCGAGCTTGTCGTTAAACGACTCCCTGACCATGTTGAACGGCGCCATCGCGTTCACGTAGCCGAGTGGTCCGCCCTCCTGGCTGGCCCCGTTGTCGGAGAGGACCACCACGATCGTGTCGTCGAGTTGACCGGTGTGTTCGAGTGCGGCGATCACTCGACCGAGGTGCTCGTCGAAGTGGTGGAGCATCGCAGCGTAGGCGCCGGCCAGCCGGCTGAACAGGCGGTGCTCGTCGGGTGAATGATCAGTCCATGCCTTCACGCCGAGGTTGCGGGGCGGCAGCTCGGTACCCGCGGGCACGATGCCGAGATCGATCTGTTTCGCGAGGCGGCGTTCGCGCTCGACGTCCCAGCCGTGCTCGAACTCCTGGGTGTATCGGTCAATCAAGTCGCGCGGTGCCTGGTGCGGTGCGTGGCAAGCTCCGGGCGAGAGTTGGAGATACCACGGAGCATCGGGGCTCGCAGCGTGATGATCCGTGAGATTGCGGATCGCCTCGTCGACGAGGTCTTCGGTCAGGTGATAGCCGGTCGAATGGTCGCCGGCTGCGGTGACGTGGGTGTTGTCGCGTACGAGCTCCGGTGAGTACTGGTCGGTCTCGGCGTCGAGGAAACCGTAGAAACGATCGAAGCCGCGGCCGAGCGGCCACCCGTCGAACGGCCCGGTCGGCCCGGTCTCGGTCGTTCGCGTGGCGTGCCACTTACCGATCATGTAGTTGCGGTAGCCGGAGGGAGCGAGCATCTCGGCGATCGTCGGCGCGTCGGCGGCGATCTTGCCGCGATAACCCGGGAAGCCGCTGTCGAAGTTCGCGAGACAGCCCATCCCGACTGCGTGGTGATTACGCCCCGTCAACATCGACGCCCGAGTCGTCGAGCACATCGCAGTGGTGTGGAACCCCGTGGCCCTGATGCCATCGGCCGCCAGTCCGTCGATCGTGGGGGTCTCGATCGATGAGCCGTAGCAACCGAAGTCGGAGAAGCCGACATCGTCGAGCAGCACCATCAACAGGTTGCGCCGACGGTCGGCGTCGCCCGTGGAGTCGGGCCACCATGGTGTCGACTCCGCAATCGTCGTCCCGATGGTGCCCGCGAAGGGCTGGTCCGCACCGCGCTCGCTCATCTCCTCGAAGGTAGCCACTGCGTACTGTGTAGTGAACACCCGTACTTCGAACTGAGGACCCATCATGCCCAACGTTTCAACACAGCTCGAGGTCGATCGACTCTCCGGGTCGCTGGGCGCCGAGATCCGCGGCCTCCGCCTGGCGGCGGCGACTTCTGAGGACGCGGAACGGATTCATGCGCTTCTGATGGAGCATCAGGTCCTGTTCTTCCCCGGCCAGTACCCGACGCCGGATGAACATCTCGCATTCGGCCGGCTGTTCGGCGAGCTCGAATCCCACCCGAATCTGGATCTCGATGTCGAGCGCGAGCGTCCCGAGTTCTTTGAGCTCCACGCGATGGATGGTGCGGGCGGTGTCGCCGACGAGTGGCACAGTGACATCACGTTCGAACCGCACCCGTCGAAGTTCGCCATCCTCCACATGAAGGTCTGTCCGGCGGTGGGAGGCGACACGCTGTGGGCCAACGCCTACAGAGCGTACGACGAGTTGTCGGGACCGATGCAGGCGATGTGTGACGGCCTGACGGCACTCCACGACGCCAGCGCCCACCTCGTGCCGGACAAGATGCACATCCATCCCGTCGTGCGTGTCCATCCTGAAACCGGCAAGCGGTCGCTGTTCGTCAACGAACACTTCACCCGTCGGATCGTGGAGCTCAGCGATGCCGAGTCGACGATGTTGCTCACCTACCTATCGCAGTGGATCCATCAGCCACGCTTCACGGTCAGATACCGATGGAGTGCCGGCACAGTCGCGATGTGGGACAACCGGTGCACGCAGCACCATGTCCTGAACGACTTCGTCGGCGAACGCGTGATCCAACGTGTCACGGTGATGGGGGATGACCCGCAGGCAGCCGTGCCGTCACCTTGGGAGCCCTACGGTTCGAAGACGGCATCGTTCTGGCGGGACACCAAAATGCGCCAGCAACTCACTCGGCAGCGCTGACCCTCGAAGGCGCAGGTCCGTACCGGCATCCGCGAGACTCGGTGCATGGCTGAGCTGTACGACGTGATGAGCACCCTGCGAGCGGTGCGCAAGCTGCGACCCGATCCGATCCCTCCAGAGGTGCTCGACCGAGTGCTCCAGGCTGCGTGCTGGGCTCCGACAGGCGGCAACACCCAGCCGTGGCGCGTCGTCGTCGCGACTGCTGCCGAAACGAAGCAGGCCCTCCAGGAGATCTACGAGCCCGAATGGGAGCGGTATTCGGCCGGCTTCATGAAGATGATGGCCGGCTTGCCGCCCGAGCAGCTCGCCAAGTGGGAGCGGATCGTTGCCGCCGGCGATCATCTGGCGCAGAACCTCGCCAAGGCGCCGGCGATCCTGATGTTCTGTGCGAACCCGGCGCTGATGGCGATCACCGATTCCAAGCTCGACCGCGTGAGCATGGTGGGTGGCGGCTCGGTCTATCCGGCCGTGCAGAACGCGATGCTCGCGTGTGTACAAGAGGGCCTCGGCTGCACGCTGACGACGCTGCACTGCTTGCACGAGGACGCGGTCAAGGACGTGCTCGGAATCCCGGCCGAGTGGGCGACGGTCGGCATGGTCCCCATCGGCTACCCCATCGGCAAGGGACACGGGCCGATCACCCGCCAGCCGCCATCGGCGATGGCCTACCGGGATCGTTTCGGCGAGGCCTGGAGCTGAGCGGCGTTCGCCAACCTGCTTGCGGATCCCAAAAACAACGAAAACCCCCACCGAAGCGAGGGTTTTCGTGGAGCCCAAACCGAGAGTCGAACTCGGGACCTACGCATGAATACTGAGTGGCCAACGCACCACTTCCCGGCCGATCCGCATAGGAGACAATTGCCTACGGGTTATCGACAGTCTCAAGCCAGACGCCCTGTTCGAAGCCGCCGCGTTGAGAGTGTGTGTTCTGGGCGAGTAGTCCATACTGCTCGGACACCTCCGGCCGAAATGTCATTGAATGCTTGTCGGAGTGTCCGGTCGTGTTCAGACGGAGTTGTCTCGGAGCACCCTTGGCTGGAGCACCCTTGGCTTAGGCACCAGCACCAACGTCTTTGTCCACATCAAAAAAGTTTTCTCGTGGACATGTAACAAATTCGGTTCCGTCGACGATCACTCTGTTACTCGCCCACCGACGGGCGGGCCACCTCAAGGGAGAAATACCGTGAATCGAATTCTTATCAACCTCGCAAACCGCTACCGCGAACTCGGCCAAGACACTGACGACACCGGGGGTGTCGCCGCTGAGTACGGCGTTCTACTCGCCGGAATCGTTGCTGTAGTCGCCATCGCCGCAGCCGCACTCGGCACACGTGTCGGTGGCCTATTTGACGGAATCCTGGCCTAGTCGCATGAATCTCCCTTTCCGTCCCGGTCGGCGTTGTTACGACGTCGGACTGGGACGGACCGGGGTAGACGGTCTCGTTGCTGAGCCCAGCGATGAAGCCAAGACCGAACGCGACGGTGGCGTTGCCGCAGTGGAGTTCGCGCTTGTGCTGCCTCTGTTGATTATGTTGATCTTTTCCGCAGTCACCGCCGGCAGCATCGGTGCAGCCCAACTGCACGTGAACTCCACGTCCCGAGATGCTGCCCGCGCCGGCGCACTCGATACCGGTAGCGGATGTGCTTTAGCCGCCGCCCGACTGGCTGACGCGACAGCAAGCCTCGGCAGTACCAACTGCATCAGTGTTGCGACATGTCCTGGTGTCGACTCCGTCGTCCGTATCGACGCGACCCGGGCTGTCACCATCCCCTTCATCGGCGACCGCACGATCGATCTCTCCTCAACGGCCAGCTACCGCTGTGAGATCTGATCAGTTCAAGCCAACTCAACCCAGAACGCACTTCTCGTGAACAAGACCGACACCTCCGATCCCACACGTGATGCGGGGACGATCGCGGTCCTTGTAGCCATCGCGATGGTGCCGATCGTCGGTCTGTTCGCCGTCGTCGTGGACGCCGGCCGGGTCATCGCCGAACGCCAGCAATTACAGACAGCCGTCGAGGCTGCAGCCCTCGCCGGAGCAATCGACCGCCGCGCCGGGATTTCGGCTTGTTCCAGCGCCACCACACGCGTCGAGAACACTGTTGGTACCAGCCCGACTGTTACCTGCTCCACAACCGGAACTGCCACGGGTGGAACCGTCACCGTCAGCGCCTCCACCACTAGCAACCTCAGCCTCGGAGCGCTGTTTGGACGATCCTCAGCCGACATCACCACGACTGCGGGTGCACGTTCCGGAGGCGCCACAGGCGTAACCGGTGTTCGGCCGCTGTCGATCTGTGCTGAACATCCAGCCCTGCTGGCGTGGCTTGCCTCGGGCTTGACCGACACAGCGACGTACTCGGTCGGTATCGAATCTGACGGAACAAGCTGTGGGGGCGACATCGCGGGCAACTGGGGTGTGCTCGACTTTGATGGCGGATCGAACTCCATGGCGATCACCCAGGAATGGATCAGCAACGGATACGGCGGCGAAATTTCCGTCCCAAGCGTCATCGGAGGTGACCCTGGCATTCCCAGCCCAGCATTCGACCTGACGGACATAATCGACAAGTCCATCGTTGTGCCCATCTTCGCCACCGCCACTGACACAGGTCAGAACGCGCAGTACTCGGTCGTTGGTTTCGTCGGCATTGTTATCGAAGGCGCCACGTTGAACGGCCCCGCCAGTGAGCGTCACGTGCTTCTGCGGTTCACTACCGACACCGGTACGGCCACCACTACCAGCTGCTGCACAGACGATGCGGAGATCAATGCTGGCATCACCGCTGCACGCTTATGCAACTTAGACGGAATAGGAGACTGCTGATGTCCCGCAAACCTGAGACCTCATCGACCAAACCACCCCGCATTCGGGCTCATAGTTCAAAGCTGGGCCTGCAACGGATTGCGATCCCATTCATCGCATTCGCCACGACTGCAGGGGGTCTTTTCATGCTGACCACAAACGGGACCTCAACCGAAGAGGTCAATCCTGATGGGATTGCGACCGTTGTTGTCTTAAGTGCCTTACCGGCAGGCGCGCCGACAGCCGACGTCATCGCATCCAGCGAGGTACGCATGCTGCCCGGCAGCGCTCGTGCCGAGGGCGCGCTCACCGAACTCGACGCGATTCCGTCGGGCGTGTTGGCCGCCGATCTGGTTCCCGGTCAACAGGTGCTGATGACCTCAGTCGCCGATGATGTCGTCGATGCACTGGGCGCCGGTCTAGTGGCCGTGTCGGTCCGTCTCGATCCGCAACGCTGGGCCGGACCGCTCACGACGACCGGCGATACGGTCACTGTGCACGATGTTGGTGACAATGCCACGACGGTGATCGCCCGCGAGGTTCGCATCGTGTCCGCGCCCGACCCCTCAGAACTCGGGCCACGGTCCGAGCAGGTCATCACCCTGGCCGTTCCCGAGAACACGGCCACAGACGTCATAACCGCTGCGGCTGACAACCGTTTATGGCTGGTGGGATCATGATTACCTTCCGCTCACGCAGCGACGACAGCGCCGAACGACACGGCATCAATCCGAGCGAGGCCCCAGTTGTGGCTGTGGTGTCACCGAAAGGCGGGAACGGTAAGACCACCGTGTCGTCGAACCTGGCCGTTGCCCTCGCGCACCGGACTGACAGCGTCATCATCGACCTGGACGTCCACTTCGGTGACGTCCAGTACGCACTGCGGATGTGCCCTGTCCACCGACTTGACGATCTCGTTGACGCGGATAGCCGTCGGGACCCGATGTCAATGCTAAGTACCCACCCCAGCGGACTGGACGTTCTATGCGCGCCGAGCGACCCGGTGGCAGCGGACCGCATGTCGGTCGGTGATGCCTTTGGTGTGGTCGACCGCATCATCGCTGCGAACCGGCCGGTGATTCTCGACACGGCTGGTGGGATTAGCAACTATTCACTCGGAGCGCTCGACCGTGCCACACGAGTGGTGATGGTGTGCGGCACGGATGTCCCCTCGGTGCAGGCAGGACGCAAATTGTTGGACACCATGCGTCGGCTCGACATGGACCTCAGCCACGTCGACCTACTCGTTAACCGTTCCGATGCCTGCGTCGGCCTCTCCGTCGACGATGTCGAGACCGCCCTGGACTGTCAGGCAGTGCTCGCCGTGCCCGAGCACTCGAGTCTGGCCGCCGGCATGAACTCAGGCTCACCTGTCACCGAATCGAGCCCCCGTTCATCTGTCGCTGCTGCGTTCCACCGCTACGCGGATCTCGTTCTCGGTCTGGACCTCGCCGCCGGCACTCGTCGGGGACGACGATGAGTCTCGCCGCTCGTGTGGACCGGGCCCACTCCACCTCCGACCGCGACGAACATCCGACCGCCGCGGCTCAAGGTCCGTCGATGAACGGTGCAGAACAAGATCACACCATCGAACAGGGAACGACCAAAGAGTCACTTGTCGACGAGTTGCCCATCGCTGATACGACCCCCGTCGGAAACAGCGGACAAGAACGCATCACGCGGCTCGACGAGGTGATAACCGAGCAGGGCCATTCCAGCACCATCGACCGAGACGTCGTGCTTCGTGTCGTCGGCGAGGTCCGCGAGGCCATCGGCGACATCCCTGACCGCTCTCGACTTTCCGATGACCGCCTGCGAGCCCTCGTCGAACAACAGACCGTCGCCGTGTTGTCTGTCCAGGACGAACAACTAGATCGCGTGACGGTTACTGCCATCCGCCGGGCTGTCGCTGCTGAACTACTTGGTTTCGGTCCACTGCAAGAGTTGCTCGACCGCGACGATATATCCGAGATCATGGTGAATGGTCATCGCAACGTTTTCGTCGAACGGAGCGGTCGCCTTGAAGCCGCTGACACCGTGTTCGAGAATGAGGAACAACTAATGCTCGGAATCGAGCGGATGGTTCGTACCTCGGGACGTCGCGTTGACCAGTCCTCACCGATGGTAGATGCCCGATTACCGGACGGTTCACGACTCAATGTTGTACTCCCTCCGTTGGCCGTGGATGGGCCATCAGTCACCATTCGCAAGTTCACTGAACAACATCTGACCAGCACCGAACTTGTCTCCCGTGGCGCCATGACCGATGCTGCCGCGGCGCTGCTACAGGCGGCAGTGGAGCGGCGCATGAACATCATTGTGAGTGGTGGTACCGGCACCGGTAAGACCACCATGCTCAATGTTCTGTCGTCGAACATCGGTCGCACCGAACGGGTCGTCACCGTCGAAGATGCGGTGGAGCTCAGCCTTGACCTTCCGAACCTCATCCGACTCGAGGCGCGGCCCGCCAACACAGAAGGAGCTGGCGAAGTCACCATCAGGGATCTGGTGCGTAACAGTCTGCGCATGCGGCCGGATCGAATCATCGTGGGCGAGGTCCGCGGTGCAGAGGCCCTCGACATGCTGCAGGCAATGAACACTGGGCACGACGGTTCGTTGTCGACCGTTCATGCCAACACGCCTCGCGATGCTGTCCGGCGACTCGAAACGATGGTTCTCTTCGGAGGGATCGATCTGCCGCTGCGAGCTATCCGGGAACAGATCGCCTCTGCGGTCGACCTGGTAGTGCAACTCACCCGCCTCAACGATGGCCGTCGCGTGGTGTCGTCGATTACCGAGGTTGTCGGTCTGGAGGGTGATGTGGTGTCAATTGCCGACCTGTTTACCCGTCAGATGATTGGCGACCGCGAGGCGCTAACCCCCACTGGGGTGATCTCACGCACCCTCGGTGTCGTCGAAGATCGCGAAGCCAGGTTATGACCACTGGTTCCGCCACTATCGCATCGCTCGCCGTCGGTACCGGTGTCGCGGTTGCTCTCACGTGGTTGATCGACGCTGGTGTACGCCGTCGCATTAGCCGTGCTGCGCGCACACAGATCGGCCTCGAACGCGAGGTCACTCCCCGGGAACTTCCCCGCGGCAGCACGCCCATGGTTGCCGCTGTCATTTCCACCGCTCTGATCGCGGTCGCTCTGGTTGGACCTGTCGGCATTCTCCTTGGGGCCCTTCCGCCTGTCATCTGGCGCGTCGTCACGTCACGTCGGCGGCGTGCGCGTCGTACCGCGCTCGACGCAGCCCTCGGCGGTGTACTTCAGCTTCTGATCGATCAGTTGCGGGTCGGACGTGACCTCACGGGTGCCATGCAGGCGATCGTGGACCGCGCTGATGCCCCTCTTGACGAACTCCTCGAGAACGTTCTGGCCGCAGTGCGTTTAGGCGCTCCTATTCACGAGGTGCTTGAGGAGATGGCTTCTGCGGAGAGCAGCCGCCACCTTGATGTCATTGCGTCGGCGATCGGGCTGCACGCGCACCACGGGGGGTCGCTCACCGAGATCCTGACCACCGTTGCTGAATCGATCGATGCCGAGGACAACCTCCGTCGCGAAGTGGAGACACTCACGGCCGACGCCCGCCTTAGTGCCCAGGTGCTGCTCGGGCTTCCAGTGGCGGCACTTGCTCTGTTGTCGCTGCTCAGCCCTGGGTACGCCACGCCGCTCTTCTCCACATCGGCTGGCCAGACGATGTGCATCATTGCTGGAATTCTGGGTAGCGCTGGCTGGTGGTGGCTGCGCACACTGAGCCGCGTGGGAGATGCGTTATGACCAGCACCGCATTAGGTGTGTTGCTGGCTGCGACCGGTGTCGCGTTGATCGCCAACCTAGTGACCTCGCGCCGAGTTCAGCTCTCAGTAAGCGCCAGCAGCCCCGTTGCTAGCGAGGTTGACCTAGACCACCAAGAGGACCACGACATCTCCCGTGAATCGGACGATGTCCCCGTCTTACCGTCTTACCGTCGATCCGCACTCACCGGTAGTGCTCGACTCAACTCGATGCGAGTAGATGCCATCGGGCTTGTGAACGCCACACCAGAACGGCTCCGCGATGTGGGCCGCACCCAGTTGGTGGCCACCGGCGTTATCGCCACTCTGATGGTCCTGGTGGTGGTGAATGACCCGACGCCCGCATCACTTGTTGCTGCGGTCATTGTCGCCGGCGGTGCATGGCAGATGCCTCTAATTGCTGCTCGCCGCCGCGAAACAGACCGTTTACGCACCCTTGATCGCGAACTTGGTGATGCTCTCGGAGAACTAGTCATGGGGGTCGAAGCAGGGCTCACTCTCGAGGCCGTATTAGTCCGCTATGCGCAGCGCCGTACATCGCCTCTCGCGTCGGAGTTCGACCAAATGACCCAGTCGGTCCAACTCGGGGCTACCCGACGCGAAGCCATCACTGCATTCACCAACCGAAACGACACTCCGACGGTTCGACTCTTCGCAGCCGCCGTCGAACAGAACCAGACGCTCGGCACCCCACTTGCGGGCGTGCTGCGGCAGCAGGCCACCACGATCCGCCGGCATCGGCGCCAGGCAGCAGAGACCGATGCTGCGAAGTTGTCGATGAAGATGATTTTCCCGACAATTTTCTGCATTCTTCCGGTGCTGCTCATCGTGGTTGTCGGCCCGGCGATCGTCCGACTGGTGGAGGTCTTGTGATGTCTCCCTTCCCACGTCACTATCGGGATGTCGATCACGGTGTGGACGTGTCGAAGGGTGGTGAACGCTGCGAGGGACGTCGGGTACGCCCCGGTAAGTTTGGGCGATGCGCCACAGTCAGTCCTAGGGCTGAAAGACTGGAGTATGTTCGAGAGTCTGGCTGCATCGAGCATTGCCGCGGTTGCTATGTGGCCAGCTTCGGTCGCCATCTGCGGTCGTCGGCTCGCTTTCGCGTCTACGTACATCACCTCGACAATGGTCCTAGCGCTCGCAGCAGGTGCGCTGACGCGCTACCTTCCCGTTTCAGCAATGGGTTGGCCGGTCCATGCGTCTCTGGGCGCTGCGGCCGGTGTGCTGGCCGCACAGGTAACAATCGACATCTGGGCTCGACGGCTTCCGCTTCGGCCAAGCATCACAATGGCTGCGATCGTGCTGATCTCACTTCCGATTGGATCCGCCACCTCGCGGTTGTGGCCCGCCGTTGTGTGCGCGACGCTGATGACAGCGATCAGCGCAACGTTGATGCTGACATCGGGGCGTCGGTTGGGCCGCGGGGACGTGTACTTGTCCCCGCTGTTGGGGGCGATCATTGGGATTGTCAATCCGTGGGGTTTGTTGACCGCATGGCTAGCCACCACAGTGTTGGCAGCGCTGTTCGCACTCGCAGCACTTTTTATCGGAACGGCAAAACGGGACACATTGATTCCCTATGGCCCGTTCATGGTGGCCGGCACCGTCATTGCGGTAGCAGCAGGGGTCGCTGCACAATGAATTTGCCGGTGTCCAACTTGAGTTTCCGCCGCCGCGGACGCGTCACGGTTCGCGCTCTGAAGAAGGGCGACGCTTCGGCTTGGTCGTTGCTGGTCGCTGAACTCGGACCGAAGATTACCGGTTACGCCAACCGCATGGGTGCGCGCGATGGTGACGACGTGGCGGGTGCCACCTTTGAGACCCTGGCGCGAACGATTGGCACATTCGAGGGGTCAGAGAGCCAGCTGCGGTCGTATGTGTTTTCTATTGCCCATGCCCGCATTGTTGACCAACTTCGCCGGTCTACTAGGCGTAGCGAGGTGTCGATCGAAAACACGCTGGTACTCCTTGAAGCGGACGAGTCGACTGAGGAGACGTTCAGCGATCCCGATCTGCTGGCTGCGCTCGGTCGTCTGCCCGAGGATCAACGAAGAATGCTTGACCTTCGATACGTCGTTGGCCTGTCGACGAAGGAGACCGCTCGCGCGGTCGGGAAGTCAGAGGTGGCGACTCGCGTAGCCATAAGTCGAGCGTTGTCAAAGTTAAAGGAACTCATCGTCGCTAACCTCCGGGAAGGCGGTGACGACGCATGAGCACCTTGACGTTCGGTACTTTCCTGGCGGCCGTCGCATCGCTATTGTTCGGAGCTAGCCGCATTTCGTTTCTGAGGCGGCGTCTGCACCGTCGGCTTGCCGCTCAACGACGCGATGAGCTTCCCTTGAGCTCTGATGCGGTGATGATCGAGAACCTTGCATCGCTGGCTGTGGCATCGTCAATGGCCGTTGACGCACTGGGTGGTCGGTGGCAGCGCCGAATCGTCGCGGCAGTCGGGGCCATTGGAGTGTTCGGGTGGGCGGGTAGCTGCTGCTTCGGTGGTGGCGTCGTCCTTGCCTCCACCGGCAATCTGCCCGACCCAGTGCAGCGTGCGGTGGCCGACGTCTTGGAGGTCGTGAACATTGAAGTGCCACGACCCGGCTCCTCGACGGTGATCGCGCCTAGCGGCCTTGATGATGTTGTCGATACAAATATCAACAAGAACGGCGACGTCAATGACGATGGTGGGCTTGGTGATAGCGGAAACGCGCCCGGCGCTAGTGGGAACGCCGGCAACGGTGGAAACGACAGCGGCGTTGATGATGATGCGCCGGGCAATGAAGGGAAAGCCGCCAGCAACTAGTCGTTTCGCTAGCGGTCTATTCCGAGGATGGGCCAGCAACTAACGCTCGAGTAATGTCGGCACCGGAACAGCGAGTAAGACGGCGAACTTTGCCGAGACGGCGACTAGATATACGTAAATCCGCACGTCAGCTAGCGCCACGACTTCTGGATGGCCGGAGGGTTGTGGGTCAGCTCCGGTATTTCGGCTGGGGCTCCGCAACCATCTCGCTCGGCGAAGCACTATTCTGCCGCAGGCCCTCCTGGCCGGTTATGTCATCACTCGTTCGTGAATCAACGCAAGTTTTGTCGAGCCGGTACCAGGAACGTATTCGAGATTGTCTGCAACAGGGCCAATAATTCATGCCACATCAACCGGAAACCTTCTCGGCGCCAGCTTGAAGGTGGCCCACAACTGCGGGCAGGTGGTGGCAAGAACTTTCAACCTGCCGCAGGTCGCCTGAATCCGTTGGGACCGCACGGTCAAAGCCCGTCGAAGACGTCAGGTGCACAAGCCAGCGAGTTGCTGCGCGGTGTTGTCCCGCGTCTGTCCCGCGAACAAGGGGGAATTCCGGTGAAAAACGGCGAACCGCCACCGGCGGCCAACCTGCAGAAACATGATCCTAGCAGGTAAAACCTGGAGCCCAGACCGAGAGTCGAACTCGGGACCTACGCATTACGAGTGCGTTGCTCTACCAACTGAGCTATCTGGGCAACGTTTCGCACCCTGAGGAGCGACGTAGAGAGGTTATCGGCCGTCTCGGTGAGTAGCAGCCCCTGATTCGGTGGCGCAGCGTCAGGCCTTCTTGACGAATGCTGCCTTCACGAGCAACTGACGTCCGTCGACTTTGCCGTCGATTTCGTGGTCGCCCGACACGAGTCGGATCGACTTGATCTTCGTGCCCGACTTCACGCCGCCGGTCTTGCCGTCGAGCTTGAGATCCTTGACCACGGTGACCGCATCACCGTCGGCGAGCAGATTGCCGTTCGCATCGCGGATCTCGCCGTGTCCGTTGTCGGCGTCGCCAAGCCATTCATGGCCGCATGTGGCGCACTCGAAGCCGTCATCGGCCACGAGCAGCTCGGGCATGGTGCAGATCGGGCAGGTTGCCGGCTCGCTCATGGCGCCTATGTATCGCCGGACTCGCTGGATCGGTCTGCGAGTGGGTCGCGGCCGTTCCACGCGCCGGCCGAGGCATACGGTTCGAACCGAGCGAACAACTCCTCGGTGTACCAGTCGCCGTCGCGAGTCTCCTGGACGACCTGCTGATGGCGAGGCATCCGGTAGGCGAACTCGCGAAGGTCGGCCATCGACTCCCACAGACTGAAGGTGGCCAACCGTCCGATCGGCGCCTCGCCGACACCCACTACGTCGATCAGGCCGGCGGCGGTGTGTAGTTCGGCATCGACCTCTCTGCCGGCACGTCCGAAATCGCGGGACGACGACAGCCGAACATCGGCTCGGGTGATCACCGCGATTGGGCCACCCTGGGTTCCGCGTTCCATTCCATCGAGTGGGTCGAAACCACGCCATCGCCCATGTCCCCCGAGCGCGCGCAGCCGTACGTGCCAGGCTTCGCCGACGGAATCCCAGCGGCGGCTGATCGGGTGATCGTCGAGAAATCGGTCGAGGTCGGACTCGTCGTTCCACACGGCGAACAGCGCCGTGCGCCGAATATCGGCACCGGGTCCCGTGTCGTCCCGTCGGCCCGTCCCCATCAGCCGCCAGAAGGCGAGCCCGTCGACGCGGGCCAGGCGCGGTCGGTCGAGGCCGAGACGTGCGAGCGCGAGAGGGGCCTTCCACGTCGGCTCGGAGATCAGATGGAAGGACGCGATGCGAGCCATGTATCCGACATGCTGTCACCAATGGACGCAATCAGCGACTTCGCCTCGACACCGGTCGACGTTCTCGTCGTGGTGGTCGTCGGGTACCTGCTCGGTTCGATCCCCATCGCAAACCTGGTTGCCGCACGCCGTTCGGCGGTCGATCTCCGTGACGTCGGCGACCGAAACCCCGGTTTCTGGAACGCGCGGGAGACCATGGGGCGGATGGCGGCGGTGCCGGTCTTCGTCGGCGATGTCGCCAAGGGATTCGTCGCCGCCGGTCTCGGTGTCCTCCTCGCCGATGACGGTGTGTGGGGGCTTCCGTACGTGGCCGGTGGTGCGGCGATGGTCGGCCACGCGTTTCCGATCTTCGCCCAGTTCGTCGGCGGTCGCAGCATCTTGACCTTCGTCGGCACGGTCATCGTCGCAACGCCAATCGCCACAGCGATCTCGATCGGGATTCTCCTGGTGGTTTTCGCCGCCACGCGATCTTTCGCGTGGGGTGCCCGCGTCGGTATGGTCGCACTGCCGTTCGTGCAACTCGTTGTGGACGGCCCGTATCGAACAGCCGCCACCGGTGTGCTGATGACCTTCATCGGCGTGCGCTTCGGCCAGGCCGCGATCGCCGATCGGCGGCGCGCCGACAGGGATGGCTCGAGCGCAACTCAGCCGTAGGTTCGGCCACGCCAGGTCTGGCGACCGCGACGGGTGATCCCGCGAGCGATCGCGGATACCGAGCCCAAGTCGGCCAGCGGGCTGAGCCAGTACGCGGCGTCGGCGCGGTCATAGGCCGTCCGGGTTCCGACGAGGGTGCCGAGGCGAGTGGCGAGCAGCACGACGTCGAGCAGGTCGCCGGGCCCGAGGAGGATCCGGGGGAGCGGGAGTGCCTGTGCGACGAGCACGACCGCCAGATCGAAGAGCTGGCGACCGGTCGGTTCGACCCCCGGGAGCGCGAGCGATCGCCCCCAGCCCGTCCAGGCGTCGCCGAGTGATTCGAACATGCGGACGGTGAGGAGGTCCGCAGCGTCGAGAAAGCCGACCGACCAGCCGTCATTCGCGAGCCGTCTGGCGAGTGCGATGTCCTCCACGACTTCGCCGGCGACGAGCGACATCCCGCCGGCGGACAGGAACCGATCGCGTCGAAGCGTCATGCACTGTCCGTTCGCCATCGTTCGGTTCGGCGTCGTCGCGGATCCGGGTGGCCCGAATCGGTAGACGAGCGTGGTCAGCATCGAGGCGTGCAGCCACCTGGTGGCCGGGGTTGGGCATTCGAAACGGCCGCCGACCGTCAAGAGGTCGAACCCGTCTTGCTCGGCGCGGGCGACGACCGCAGTCGGGAGACGGGGGTCGGGCCGAGCGTCGGCGTCGAAGGTGACGATCCACTCACTCGAGGCGGCGTCGATCCCCTGCTGAAGCGCCCATGCCTTGCCGGCCCAGCCGGTGGGAAGGGGGTGTCCTGCGATCACCGAGGCGCCGGCAGCGCTGGCGATCGCAGCGGTCGTATCGGCCGACTGATCGTCGACGACGATCACCTCGGCGACGCCGGGCCCGCCGACGATCTGTTCGAGCAGCGGGCCGATCCGGTCGGCTTCGTCCCGGGCCGGGATGACCACGCTGATCGAGGCCGCGACGGACTCGTCGGGTGACACCGGAGCGGCGGCGCGAGCAGCGCCGGCGAGTCGGCTGATCGCGACGGCGCCGGCCCCGGCACGAATCGCCACTGACGTCCAACGGCGAGCGCTGGATCGACTCATGCGAAATCGTCGGCGATCATGTCGACAACGATCCGCCCGCTCATGGTGACGAGCGGCAGCCCTCCGCCCGGGTGGCTCGAGCCGCCGACGAGGTACAGCCCTGGCTTGGCCCCGCGATTGGCTGGCCGGGCAAAGGCCGCCCGTTTGCCGTTCGACGACGTGCCGTAGATGGCGCCGCCGGGAGAGCGGTAGTTGTGCTCGATGTCGCTCGGGGTCATGTGCGCGCAGAACCGCATGCGGCGACGGAGATCGACGCCGTGAGTCGCCAGCCGTTCGAGCACCACGTCGCGGTAGCGATCGGCGTCGACATCGATCCCCGGCGGCGTGTTGACGAGCAGGAACCAGTTCTCGTCACCTGCGGGTGCCTGGGTCGGATCGGTGGTCGACGAGACACAGCCGTAGATAGTCGGATCGTCGGCGAGTTGGCCGGCATCGATCGCCCGGAACTCCTGGTAGGCATCGTCGGAGAACCAGACGTTGTGATGGCCGATCCCTTCGGTCCGTCCACGGGCACCGATACACAGCACGAAACCGCTCGTCGAGCGGCGCGCCTTGCGCACCTGTTTCGCTGCCGTACGATCGGGGAGCAAGTCGTCGTAGAGATGCTGTGCATCGACGTTCGCCACGACGATCGGTGCGTCGATGTGGCTCCCGTCGTTGAGTGCCACACCGGTCACCCGGTCCGGCGTGGAGGTGATTGACATCACCTCGGTCGAGGTCTTGATCTCGACACCGATGCCGGTCGCCACGTTCTCGAACGCAGAACGGAGTGCGCCGAGTCCGCCCATCGGATACCAGCAGCCGAAGCGTGACTCGATGTGGGGAATGCAGGCGAGTGTCGCGGGAGCCTGCGCTGGCGACGAGCCCGAATAGGTGGCATATCGGCCGGCCCACTGTCGAACGTGGTCGTCGTCGAACGTGTCACGCGCCGCTCGGCGAAGCGTCCGGAGCGCATCGATGTCGAGCAAGTCGCGCGGAGACTTCATGCGCTTGAGCAGTGAGGAGGGGTTCGACATCGGGCCGGCGAAGAAGGTTCGCTCCGAGATGTCCCAGATCGTTCGACCATTGGCATCGAATTCGCGCCACTGCTCGCCTGCGCCGGGAGCGAATGCGTCGAACGCTGCTGCCGTGGCATCTGGATCGTCGGGAACGTCGAGCGCCGATCCGTCGCGCCACGAGTATTTGAACTGTGGATCGAGCCGGACCATCGTGACCTGTTCGTCGAGCGATGTCCCCGCGAGGCGGAACACCTTGTCGAACACGTGTGGCAGGGTGACCAGCGACGGGCCGAGGTCGAAGACGAACCCGTCGCGCTCGAACACGGCGAGCTTGCCGCCGACGACGTGATTGCGCTCCACGACGGTCACGTCGTGACCTGCGACTTGGAGGCGGATGGCGGCGGTGAGGCCACCGACGCCGCTGCCGATCACGACGGCTCGGGTCATGCCGCTCTCCTTGTGAGCTGTGTCGCAGCGGCGGCTGCGAAGGGGAGCATGCCGAGGCCGCCCACGACGGCGACGAGCGGATCGCGGAAGTAACGGGCGAAGCCGAGCGTCTGCATGACCGACATGTACCCGTATTGACCGACGAGTCGAACATCGTGGCGATCGGGGCCGGTCCGGGCCACCGGAAGGACTACTTCGAATAGCGCCATGATCCCGAGCCCTGTCAGGAACCACCCGCCGAAATTTGACAGGGGGATGCCGCGATAGAGCCCCCGACGAGCCCACGCCCAATACCCCTCGCCCACCATCTGCGGATCGAGGAACAAGTCCCACGCGGTCATTGCCGCTGAACCGAGCACGATGCGCGTGGCTGGCGTCGAGCGGTTGCCGAGTGCAGCGTGCGCCGCCTCGCGTGCGGGCAGGCCCATCCCGAACCAGGCGAGCGGGACGATTGCCGGCACGTGTGCGACCTGTGGTCGTAGCGCGTCCGTGTAGGCATAGCGGCCGAACGGCAGCCCGGTCTGCGTGCCGATTCGCTCCACGACACCGGTGGCGACCGCGGTCGCGGCGCTCGCGGCGCCGGCGCGAGCCGCGCCCCATCGACGGACCGCGTTGGCGGTCGTGGTCGCCCACATTCCGCCGACGACGACCGATGACAGGATCTTGCGCCCCCGCCCGCCCTGCGGCAGGAGCGGTGTCGCGATCATGCCGGCGATCGTGGTGGCACCGGCCACCGCTGCGACCCGATCAGCGACGCGCATCACCGCCCCACCCCCACGCCAACTCCCACTCCGGCTCCCACTCCGGTTTGTGTGACCGAATCTGACGTCGACTGTCGCCTGCGGTCGCAGAGAACGCCGGTGGTTTGGCGCGGGACCGACGGGCTGTCTGGGGTCCGCATGTTCATCGGAGGAGCGAAGCGACGAGGCGAGCCTTCTCGGTGGTCGAGACCGATGCCCGTGACGTGAACACGTCATAGTCCTGCGCTTCGATCTTGTCGAGAATTCGGCCGTAGAGCGTGTGGGCGGCGCCGACGCACTTCGCCGATCGGTCGGGGAGCATGGAGGTCCCGATCTCGGCCGATCGGTACAGCTTTCGACATCGTTCGATCTCGAAACGCATCAATTCGACGAACTCAGGTGACACGCGCCGTTCGTTGAGGTCGACGCCGAATCGGCGTGAGTCCTCGAGCGGAATGTACTGACGGCCGCGGTCGAGGTCTTCGTCGACGTCCCGAAGGAAATTGGTCAACTGGAATGCGTTGCCCAAGTCACGGGCGTGGGGGAGCGCGGCGTCGTAGTCGGACGGCTCGAGGATCGGCAGCATCATCTCGCCGATCACAGCCGCCGAGCCGTCCATATAGACGAGCAGGTCGTCCCATGTTTCATACGACTCGACGGTCAGGTCCATCGTCATCGAGCGCAGGAACCGGTGGAAGGCGTCGATGTCGATGTCAAACGCGCGCACCGTGTGTACCACGGCCTTGAGCACCGGGTCATCGGATCGACCGGCCTCGACGTCGGCGAAGAACCGGTTGCCGAAGTCGGCGAGCGCATCGGCCCGCACCTCGGTGGGGACGTCACGGCCACCCTGGGACGGGATCTCGTCGACGATGTCGTCGGCGTAGCGGGCGAAGGCGTACAGCGCGTGGACGTGGTGCTGTTTCACTTTCGGGAGCACTTTGGTCGACCAGTAGTAGGTCGTGCCGTGGCGCTTGTTGAAGTCCTTGCACAACGCGTAGCTCTCGTCGAGCGTGACGGGTCCTGCGGGCAACAAATGCGTGGTCGGCATCGGTGGCTGCCGACGGATTGCTTGGGGAAGACGCATCGACCTCATCGTACGGCGATGTCGCTGTTCTGGTGAGATGTGGCGGTCAGCGGGCGCCGAACTCGTCGACGCGTTCGGCGGCGAGTTTGCCCGAGACGAGCACCATCGGAACACCGACACCGGGCAGCGTGGACGAACCCGTGAACACGAGGCCCGGCACTCGCTTGTCGACGTTGTTCGGCCGGAACGGGCCGGTTTGGAAGAACGTATGGGCGAGAGCGAACGGTGTGCCCTGTTCCATTCCCATTCGCTCCCAGTCCTGCGGGTCGTAGATCTCTTCCACGACCACCTCGGTTGGGTAGCCGAGTGAGGTGACCTTCTCGCGCAGCGACCCCATGATCCGGTCTCGCTCGCGAGACCAGTCGATCTTGCCGCTCAGGTTCGGGGTGGGCTCGAGCACGTAGATGCTCGAGCAGCCGTCGGGGGCGAGTGACGCGTCGTCGAGGCTGTGGAGCGTGACGAGGATCGACGGGTCGGGCATCCGCACACCGTCTTCGATTAGCGCTTTGAAGGACCCGTCCCAGTCCTGCCCGAAGTGGATGTTGTGGTGGGACGCGTCGTCCGGCGGGAGCCCATTGACGCCGGCGATCCAGAGCAGGCACGAAGGCGAGTACTTGCCGTTGCGTGCCTTCTTGGGGGCTTCGACATCGCCCAGCAGCTCGCGGTAGGCGACCGGGAGATCGGGGTTGCACACGACAGCATCGGCCTCGACGAGTTCCGATCCTTCGCCCGTGCCGAGCCGGACGCCGCGGATCGTGCCGTTCGAGTGGCGCACGATGTGCGACACCGGCGATGAGTAGCGGATGGTGACGCCCGCTTGCTCGACGGCTTCGGCCAGACCGGCGGCCATTTGGTGCATGCCGCCCTCGGGCACGAACACGCCTTGGACCGAATCCATGTAGGTGATGACGGCGTAGATCGCGAGCGCCTCGTACGGGGCTAACCCGGCGTACATCGACTGGAAGCTGAAAATCTGCTGGAGGCGCTGATCGTCGAAGAACGAGGCGACCTTCTTGTCGAGCTTGCCGAAACCGCCCATCTTTAAGATCGCAAGCCCGTCGCGCCACGGCTTGATCAAGTCGAGCGGCGAGTTGATGTTCGTGTCGATGTACGACCGCATCTCGGCGTTGTAGAGCTGTTCCAACCAGTCGGAGAAGCGACCGAAGGCCTCGGCCTCCTTGGCGTTTGCGAACCGTCGGATCTCCTCGGTCATCGCCTCGCGGCCGTGGCGGACAAAGAGCGTGGAGCCGTCGGCGTAGCAGGCCCGGTACATCGGATCGACCGGTTTGATGGTGACGTGGTCGGCCATGTTTGCCCCGGCAGCGATGAACGCCTCCTCGAGCAGATCCGGCATCGTGAGCACTGTCGGGCCGTTGTCGAGGCTGAAGCCGTGCGAACGGATCATGCCGGCGCGGCCGCCTGGGATGGCCTCGCGTTCGACGATCGTGACGTCGTGTCCTGCTTTGCTCAGGTGCGCTGCCGCCGACAATCCACCGAGACCGGCGCCGATAACGACGACTCGCAGTTGCTTTCCCATCAGACGCTCCGCTGGCTGACGTACTCGGCGAGTTCCACGAGGGCAGTCTTGGCGACATCGGTGATCGGTGCGTGCTCGAGCGATGTGACAGCCGACTCGGTGAGTGTGGCGATGTGCGCCTCGAGTTCGTCGAGAGCGCCGGTATCGACGATCACCTGCTGGATGGCGGCGACGGTTTCGGCGGACATGTGCGGGTCGCCGACCAGATCGAGTACGGTCAATTGCTGGGGCGAGGCCCGGCGCGTGGCCCGTGCGAGCAGCGGCGTCGGCTTCCCCTCGATGAGATCGCCGCCGACCGGCTTGCCGGTGACTGCCTCGTCGCCGAAGGCTCCCATCACGTCGTCACGCATCTGGAACGCATCGCCGAGCGGCAATCCGTAGTTGCTGAGGTGCGGGAGCAACTCGTCGGCCCGTTCCGGTGCGGCGAGCACAGCACCCAAATGGAGCGGGCGCTCGATCGTGTACTTGCCCGACTTGTAGCGACAGATCCGCTCCGACGCCACGATGTCGCGGGTGCGGCTCACACCGCCGAGGATGTCGAGGTACTGACCGATGTTCAGTTCGATCCGCAGCTCGTTCCACACTCGGGCCGCGGCGGGCGTGGCTTCTTCGAGTAGTTGGTCGGCGTAGACGAACGCGAGGTCGCCGACGAGGATCGCGACTCCTTCGCCGTAGCGGCGCGACTCGCCGGCCCAGCCTTTCTCCGCATGCTCGGCTGCTGCAACGACGTGTGTTGTGGGCTGGTTTCGACGCGAGTCGGCGTCGTCCATCACGTCGTCGTGGAACAGCGCAAACGCGTGCATGAGCTCGAATGCGGCACCGGCGTCGATGTCGATCTGATCATTGGCCGCACCGCCGGCGCCCACGTATCCCCAGTGGCAGAAGGCAGGTCGCAACCGCTTTCCACCGGACAGGACTAGGCGGCGGATCTCGTCGATCGGTTGAGCGAGCTCGGGCGTAAACGACGCCCAGCGGTCGCGCTCGGCTGCGAGGAACTCGTTGAGCCGGGCGGTGACCCGATCGGCCAGGTGGAGCAGGGAGGCGGGAGCACTGCCGGGCATGATTGTCAAGGCTACTCAGCGTCCGGTCGGACGGGACCGTGTTGCCGGTTGGGGAGATCGCTGCGCCAGCTCAGCTCTCGGGATCGACATCGGCTGCGGCATCGAGGTCGGCGGTGACCTGGCGAATCTGGAGGTCGGCCGTGGTGATCTTGTCACGGCAGACGGTGATGAGCTCCGAGGCGCGGGCCACCCGCTCGGCCAGCCGGTCGACGTCGACGTCGGAGCCTTCGAGCTCGCGCAGGATCGTGTCGAGTTCGCTGAGGGCATCGGCATAGCCGGGTGTGTCGGTCATCGGTTCGGGTCGCTTTCGGTGTCGCCGGAGGGTGCCGGTACGGGGTGGAGGTTGACGGTGTCGATTACGCTCGTGCTGCGGCCGTCGAGGAAGTCGGTCGTGAGTGCGTCGCCCGGGCTGAGATCAGCTGCAGACCGGACGATCTCGCCGTCAGCGTTGCGCGTGATGGTCCACCCGCGGGCGAGCTGGACCCCGGGATCGACTGCATCGACGCGGGCGGCGAACAGGTCGAGTCGGCTCCGTTCGCGCTCCGTGATGCTGGTCGAACGCTCGCCGAGGCGGACGGCTGCTGCCGCGAGCCGCGCGGTTGATCGATCGAGTGCTGCCGGCACGAGCGTCGCAAGGCGAGCCTGGCGCATCGTGAGCCGCTCGTCGGCGCGTTCGACAGCTGCGTTCGCGCGACCCGCGATGCGTCGTGCCGTGTCGTGGAGGCGTCGTTCGGCGCCGTCGGTCGTTGCCAGTGACCGGCGGACGATCGCCTCGAATGCGGCCTCAACACCGACGGTGTATGCGGCGACTCGCTCGATGAGTGCTCCAGCGCAAGCGGTTGGGGTCTTGAGCGCCGTATGAGCCACCTCGTCGGCGATGCTCCGGTCGGTTTCGTGCCCGAGCCCAGTGAGTACCGGGATCGGGGCCGCCGCGATCGTTTGGGCGATCCGCGCACTGTCAAACACGGCCAGTTCGTTGCGGGCACCGCCGCCGCGGATCACCACGATCACGTCGAGGACGCCCTCGCGTGCGCCGCGGGCCAACGTGCCGATCGCCCCTGCGACCATGCGGTCGGCGCCGTCGCCTTGCACGCGAGTGTCGGCCACGGTGAGCTCGAATGCGAAGCCGCTGGCCGACAGCTCGCTGCGGAAGTCAGCCCACGCGGCCGAATCGACGCTCGTCGCCACGCCGACGCGCAACGGGATCGGTGACATGGGGCGCCGCTTGTTGAGGTCGATGAGACCGCTGGCAACCAGTCGCCGCATTACCTCGTCGCGGGACTGCGCAATATCGCCGAGCGTGTAGCGGGGGTCGATCTCGGCCATCTTGAGGCCAACCGAACCGCCCTGAGCCCAGTAGTCGAGGACCCCTCGGATCCGGACCTTCATCCCGTCGCGCAGCTCGAGATTGGCTCGCTTGAGGATCGGTGTGAGGCGTCGCTTGGCCGGCGCGAACAGCTGGACTCGAAGCACCCCTTTGCCGTCATCGCCGTCTTCGACGAGAGAGAAGTAGGTGTGTGGGCCGCGATGCTGGAGCCCGTTGATCTCGCCGCGCACCCACAATCCGCCGCGAAAGCCGCGGCGGAACTGGTCGTTGATCGCCTCGGCGAGTTCACACACCGAGTAGGTCAGCTCACCGCCGTCGTCCGGTTCGGCGTCGTCGAATTCGAAAGCCGGTTGCGACACAGGATCAGCCTGCCACGAGAATGAGCGTCGCGGTCGGGACGATGCGGTCAAACACCGAGTACCTCTGGCAGCCAGCTGTCGAGCCGCTCGGTGATTACCGCGTCGCTCTGCCCGAGGACGTGCCCGTCGCCAGGGAGAATCACCACCTCGCCCGACCCGGCGATCATCTGTACCGTCTGACTCGACTCGGGTGAGAGCAACTCGTCACGGTCGCCGTGGAACAGCAGCAGCGGGCGGCCGTCAAGCGCGCCGGCTACCTCGCAGCCGGCTGACTGCGTGGCAAAGGTGACGACGCCGACCACCGAGCCGGGCATCACCACGGCGGTTCGAATGGCCACGGCACCGCCGAAGCTATGGCCCAGCACGACGATTCGCTCGGCGCCTGCATCTCGCGCCCACTCGACGCCACACGCGAGGTCGTGGGCACATCGATCGAGATCGTTCGGCGTGCGATAGTTCACCCGCACCGCTGTGACCCCGCGTGCCGACCACCGTTCGCCCAGCGCGTGGTAGAGCCCGTGGCCAGGACCGAGAAGGCCGCCAAGTGCCCCACCGCACATTACGATTGCCGCCGGGAGAGCCGACGGGCCGGCCGGTTCGTGCACCAGCGCGGTCAGCAATCCCTGCTGGGTGTAAACCTCACGATGGATGATGCCGCCGGTGATGGTGACCTCGCTGCTCGCCAACGGACGGAGCGCCTCGAGTGCGGTCGGGCCGGTTGGGTCGAGCTGGTCGGACACGGCCATCAGTGTCGCACCTCGCCCGCCGACGTCGTAGCCCGGGGTAGTCAGGCCCCAAGATGCCGGATGTTGCCGCCGGGAGGTGACTCCTCGTCGTCGTCGACATCGGCGTCAGCTTCGAGCGAGAACAATTCACCGTCGACGGGCAATCCACGCTGCTGGCGGATTGCTTCGAGCTCACGCAACGGGCGTTCGAGCGCACGGCGCCGCGTGACGGATAGGGCTTCGAAGTCCTTTTCGACGCCTTCGAAACGGCGCTTGATCTTCTCCATCTGGTCGGCGTACTTGCCCCACTGCGTGCCGAACTTGCCGATGAGCGACAAAATCTCGTCACTGGTGCGCTCGATGGTGAAGTTGTCGTGGGCCTGGCGGATCACACCGAGGAAGGCGAACAGCGTCATCGGCGAGCACATGACGATCTGCTGGCCCATCGCGTCCTCGATCAGGTCTGGATCGTGCTCGTGGATGAAACCGGTGAGCTGTTCGTTGGGGATGAACAGCAACACGTTGTCCAGCGCTGAACCGCCGCCTGCGATTGCGTACTCTCGCTTGGCTAGCTCCCTGACCCGCGCCCGAACGTCGGTGAGGAATCGCTTGAGGTGGACCTCGCGTTCAGCTTCCGAATTCGTCGCGAGGTAGCGCAGATATGCCGCCATGGGGAACTTGACGTCCATGAAAAGGGTCTGGCCCTGGGGCATGTGGAACGTGTAGTCGGGCCGACCGGTGCCGCCTTCGATCTGGGTCTGCTTGCGGTAATTGACGTTCTCGACGAAGCCGGCCAGACGCAAGACGTCTTCGGCCATTCGCTCGCCCCACTGCCCGCGAGCCTGTGGGTTGGCGAGGGCAGTCTGTAACGCCTGCGTCGACTCCGAGAGCGTGTTCGCGATCTGAATATGTGCATTGATCGACGATTCGACCTCACCGAACTTCTTGGCGTTGGTCTCATTCAATGTCGTGAGCATCGTGGACACCTTGGCGAGCTCGGCGCGCATCTCAGCGTGGACCTGGTCGAGTCGGGCGTCGATCACATCCTTCTTCGCACCGAGGTCGGCCGTGGTCTGTTCCTTCATCTGCGTACTCGTGGCGTCGAGGTGCTCCTTGACCTGGGTCGTGGTGGACACGAGCTGTTCGGCTTGGCGCTCCATCGACGACTGGAACTGCTCGCGCTGCAGGAGTGCCGCTTGTTCGAGAGCGGCCTGAACAGCGGCGTCTCGCTCCGCCGAGGCCTGTTGGCGGGAGTCAGCGACGGCTCGGTTCACTGCGGCATCGACCGCAGCTTGGACTGACGCGGCCGTCGCGGTGCGATTCGATTCAAGCTTGGCCGTGGTCTGTTCGGCCCGGCGCGTGGCGATCACGAATGCAACGCCGGCGGCCACGAGCGCCAGCAGCACGGTGACGATCATCATGAGACTCGACATGTTTCCCATGATGACGTGGGGGTACTCCAGAGTTGGCGGACCCTTATCAGAGAGGCGTTGAGCCGGGGGTCAGCGGTTTGAGTATCGACCGAGGAGGGTGTCAGGCGGGAGTCGCCGAGATTTCCGTTGCCTTGACAGCTGCCCAGACTGGACCCGACGGCCTCAGTCCGAGCGATGTCACGGCGGCGGGGGTGACGTCGACAGCCATCGGGACCGGACCACCTAGTGTGATCCGCACAATGTCGCCGAGCGGCTCGACCAATTCGACCGTTGTGTTCCAGACATTCCGCTGACTTCCACTTGGGCAATCGGGGTGCAGCGACACCGCCGTCGGATGAACGGTCAGGAGCACGGAACCGGTCATCGAGGTGTCGGTGATAGTGAACGTGTGGTCGTGGTCGGCAAGCAACACTGACCCATGCGCAGCCAAGCCGGCGTACAGGTTCGTGCCAGCAAGTGCAGCAACGTATGGCGTCGCGGGGGAGCGTCGGATCTCATCGGGCGTCCCGCGCTGCGTGATCCGACCATTTTCGATCACGAAAGTTGTATCGGCCAAGAGGAATGCGTCGGAGGGATCATGAGTGATGAGCAGCCGAGGACCCCGGAACGAGTCGAGCTGCTCGCGGAGCACTCGTCGGACTTCGGATCGAGCCGCGACGTCGAGCGCAGCGAGGGGCTCATCGAGCAACAACGCGTCCGGAGACGCAGCGAGCGCACGGGCGATCGCAATCTTCTGGGCCTGACCGCCCGAGAGCTCGTGTGGTTGCCGATCGGACAATTCAGAGACGCCGAGCAGCTCGATCCAGCTGGCAGCTTGTCGACGAGCCTCGGCCGTGCGACTTCCAGTGCTCCGCGGACCGAATGCTACGTTGTCGAGCACCGTCATGTGGCCGAACAGAAGGTGTTCCTGAAAGACCACCCCGATGTTCCGGTCCTCCGGCGGTGTCCACCTCCGGGCAGTGGTGTCTTCCAGGCTTCGCTCGGCGAGCGTGACCGAGATCTCGGACCCGGCGGGGAGTTCCAGGAACCCGGCGATGGCGCCGAGGACTGACGACTTGCCAGCGCCGTTCGGACCCAGGAGGGCGGCTGTGCTTCCGGCCTCGACCTCGAGGTCGGCATTGATCGAGAACCCTGCCCGCGTGAGGCGGATGTGTGCCGACAACCCCTTCGGACTCACGGCGACGTCCGTTCCCACCAGCGGCCGCGCAGCGCGACCAGTACCACGACCGAGACCACGACCATGAGCAGGCTGATCGCGATCGCCGCGTCCCGATTCGCATCGAGCGACACGAACACCGCCAAGGGAAGGGTTTGGGTCCGGCCCTGCAGGTTGCCGGCAAAGGTCACGGTTGCCCCGAACTCGCCGAGCGCTCGCGCCCACGCCAGTACGATCCCGGCTCGCAGCGATGGAGCGATCATTGGAAGCGTCACACGACGAAACACGGTGAGCGGTGAAGCACCGAGGCTTGCCGCCGCAGCTTCAGGCCGGCGGTCGGCCGAGGAGAGCGCGCCTTCCACGGTGATCACCAGGAACGGCATGGCCACGAATGTGTTCGCGAGAATTACCCCCCACGTCGAGAACGGCAAGACGAACCCCGTGGCGTTGGCGAGCGGTTCACCGACTGCGCCCCGTCGACCCAAGGCGAACAGTAGGGCGGCTCCGCCGACGACAGGTGGGAGCACCAGTGGCAAGGTGACGACCGCTCGAAGCAGTGACCGTCCTCGGAATTCGACGCGACTGAGCGTCCAGGCGAGTGGGACACCGAGCACCGCCGCGCATAGGGCGGCAGCCACGGATGTGATCAGCGATAATCGGAGCGCGTCGACGACGACGTCGTCGGTCAGCAGCGAGCCGAGGTCGGTCCACGGCGTGACCCCCAACAGGCCGATCAGCGGGAGGACGAACAGTGCTGCGCCGATCACGGCGAGCACAAGCAGGATGGCCGGTGGGCGACGCATCTGGATCAGGCCCCGCCGAATCCGGCATCGGTGAGGATTGCCTGGCCCGCGGCTGATCGCACGAAGTCGATGAAGCGACGGGCGCCGTCTCGGTCGTCGGTGTCGCTGACGATCGCGATTGGGTATTCCGCTCGGACGTCGACACCGTCCGGAAGCGGGATCGCCACCAACCGATCGGGTATCGACCTGACATCGGTTGCGTAGACGAGACCGGCGTCGAGTTCGCCCACAGCGATCTTCCCGGCGAGCGACCGGACGTCAGGCTCCTCGGTATCGATGGACGCGTCGACTCCTGCGGCGTCGAGGACCTCTCGGGCATATCGACCGCACGGCACCTGCGGCGCGCACACGCCGACGAAGAGCGCAGCGTCTGACAACGCCTCGAAGTCGTCCACTTTGCCAGGATTGCCGATCGGGACCGCCAACACCATCGAGTTCGTCGCGAATTGCGACGGGTTCTCGACCAAGCCCGCCTCGGCCAGCGCGTCCATCGGCATCGTGTCGGCGAGTGCTACGACATCAGCGGGCGCCCCCTGCTCGATCTGGACACCGATCGCGCTGCTTCCCGCAACGCTGATCTCGACGTCGACACTCGGATTGGCGACTTCGAATGCAATCTCCATGTCATCGAACGCGTCGGTCAGCGACGCGGCGGCCAGTACTAAGAGTGAATCTGAGTCGTCCCCGGCTCCACACCCCGCGAGGGGGAGCGAGACCACCGATCCCGCGACGAGGACACGGATGAGCCGGAACATGCGGAGCAGAACCTAGTGCAGCCGATGCTGATGGCGGCTGAGCGTGCTCAGCGCGCTGTGGGAATGACGAAGCAGCGGTCCTCGAGGGTGCCGAGCGCGTACGACTCGTAGTCGATGTCGAAGTCGGCGTAGAGACCGCGGCACGATTCGCTCCACGCAAGCGCAGCCGGTGAGGAGATTCGATGGACCACCTGCATGATCGCGTCGTCGTGGACGCGGTATTCGGCCCACGTGCCTGGGAAGTCCTTCGTGCAGCCGATCTCGACACTTGGGATCCGGGACGTCGTCATTGTTCGCACGCGATGGCGGTGGGTGTGTCCACAGGTGTAGGCGACGATCGCAGTGCGTCGAGCACAGACCTCGTCGAGGCGGTCACTGCCGTCTGGATGGAGACCGAAGTAGTCGTCGTTGCGATTGGCTTCCCTGCGTTTCGCGTCGGGGCTGGCGATCCACTGCTGATGGTGGCCCATCACGATGACCGGTTGCGTAGTTTCTGCTGCGAGCGTGTCAAGCCAGTCGGCTTGCTCGCTGGTGAAATCACCCGTGGTCGAACCCGGGATAACCGTGTCGAGGAGCGCGATGGTCACCCCTGGAATGTCGATGCGCTGGTCGCCTGCGTACTCGCTCTGAAATCGGTAGCTGTCGTGGTTGCCGCGTACGACATGCAGGCGGTTTCCGAATGGGTCTCGGTAGCAGCGCTCGAACGCCGCCCACTCCTCGGGAGCGCCGTCGAGCGACAGATCACCCTTCACCACTACGGCATCGGGTCGAATCGCTGCGATGGCGTCAGCGGCTCCCCGGTTCATGACCTCCGGGTATGGGTCGCCTCCGGCTTCGGCGCGACGGATCGGTCCGATCGTCAAATTGTCGATCTTTCCGGCGTCGAGTTCACCGAAGTGGACGTCGTTGACCGTAGCGAACACGCTGTGGGGAGTCCCGGACGGCTGCTTGAGCGTGCGCGTCGTCACGGTGCGGGTCGCACCTCGCTCGAACGGGTCGGGCACGTCGAGATGAATGTCGGCACCCGGCGGGAGGTCTTCAAAGCGGTGAGTGTCGACCTCGAACGTGCCGGGTCGCGTCACGTGGACGATGGCGACAGTGTCGCTGACGGTCGTGACGTCGATGGTTGGAGAACTCTTGGCTTCGGCCACCCCTGGATCCTTCCACGTCGAGAAGGCCTGTGCCGTCCACGATTGCCCTGCTGGCGCCTGGTTCTAGATAATCGGGGAGAGTCAGCGGAAAGGTCGGTCGCGACGCGCAGGCACTGGGGTGCTCCACCAGCGTCCAGAGAAGCGCCACCCCAGCGATCGCGAAGGGTGATCGACAGCGGCGGCGGCGACGGGTTTGGGCCACAATGCTTCGGCGGCGGCCATGATCGCCACAGCTTCCTCGTCAGATGGTGTCGGAGACATCTGCATGCCCGATGGCGGAGGAAGGTCATTTAGCGACACATCGGCGAGGGTATCCGACGAGTGTGTCGCAGTCGTAGCCGCCGGTCAGGCCTCGACCCCGTCAACAGCCCTCCTGCGCTCTCGCACCCGATCACGATCGAACTGACGAGGCAGTCGTCAAGGAGCGGCGCAGGACGTCGGTGAATGCGATCAAGAGTCCGGAGAGGAAGATTGTCGAGATTTGGCACCGCACAGTCACCCGAAGCGCTACCCGTCCGCCCTTGGTCTCGCCGTCGACCTCGGTGTCGGCCACCCTGTTGCCGCACAACTGCCGATGCGCAGCGATCGGCCGCACCGCGCTACGACGAAAAACACGAAGCCGAGCAGCGTGACGTTGAGCTTAAGAACACAAGCGAACTGGCAACTACATCAATGGTTGCAGCCGGGAGTAGGGCAAGCCTGAGAACGACCGGGTCGATAATCAACTTGAGTGCGCGCTCGGAGAACGGTGCGAAGTCAGATCGAATTGCACGTTGCCTCCAGACTGATCGCTGTCCTCGACGCGCTCGACAGCCGCTGGAGATCGTTCGGGCCGGTTAGGTCGGTGTTCGCGCTGCGCAGGGCTTGATGTGGACGAAACGGTCTTCTGTTGCGGCGTGAGGTTCGGGTCTCCAGCGGCCGGTGACGGGATTGACTCCTCCTCAAACTGAGCGAGGATGCTCGCCTAATTTTCGTCACCTCGAGCGCTCACCGATGGTGACGCGACAGCCGGCGGGGATGGCGGCAGTGGCGTCGAAGGTCCTCTGGACGCGCCAAACATGAGCTCATGTCCGCGCTAGCTCGCGCAGGGGAAACACTCGGCGGGAAATAGAACCTGTCAGAGGGGCACGTTGCCGTGTTTGCGGCGAGGAAGCTCCTCGCGCTTTGAGGCGAGCAGCCGCAATCCGGCCACGAGTTTGCGCCGCGTTTCTGACGGCTCGATGACGTCGTCGACGTATCCGCGTTCCGCAGCGGCGTACGGGTTGGCATACTTCTCTGTGTATTCGTCGACTAACTCGGCGCGACGCGACACCGGGTCGGCCGCTTGCTGTAGCTCGCGGCGATAGACAATCTCGACGGCACCCTGGGGGCCCATGACGGCTAGCTCGGCGCTCGGCCATGCGAACGCAAGGTCGGCACCGATCGATTTCGAGTTCATCACGACGTACGCGCCCCCATACGCCTTGCGGGTGATCACCTGGATGCGTGGCACCGTCGCTTCGCAGTAGGCGTAGAGCAGCTTGGCGCCATGACGGATAATCCCGCCGTACTCCTGGTCGACGCCGGGGAGGAACCCGGGCACATCGACGAAGGTGATCAGCGGGATGTTGAACGAGTCGCAGGTGCGAACGAAGCGGGCCGCTTTCTCCGACGATTCGATGTCGAGTACGCCTGCCAGGATCTTCGGTTGGTTGCCGACGATGCCGACGGGCTGGCCGTCGATACGCGAAAAGCCGCATACGATGGACTTTGCCCAGTGCTGGAAATATTCGAAGAACTCGCCGTCGTCGACGACGTGCCGGATCAACTCGGTCATGTCATACGGCAGGTTCGGTGAATCGGGCAGAATCCTGTTCAGCTCGGGACATAGGCGATCCGGATCGTCGCCGAGGTTCTCGACCGGCGGTTCTTCAAGGTTGTTCGATGGGAGGAAGCCGAGAAGAAACCGTACGTCGTCGAGGCAGGCCTTCTCGTCAGCCGATACGAACGTCGCAACGCCGGACTTTGAGGCGTGGCTCATCGCCCCCCCGAGTTCTTCGAGCGTCACATCTTCGCCGGTCACGGTCTTCACCACGTCGGGACCTGTGATGAACATGTGGCTGGTCTCGCGGACCATGAAAATAAAGTCAGTCATCGCCGGCGAATAGACCGCGCCGCCCGCGCATGGGCCGAGGATCACCGAGATCTGCGGGACGACACCCGAGGCCCGCACATTGCGCAGGAAAATCCCTCCGTATGAGGCAAGGCTGACTACACCCTCCTGGATGCGGGCACCGGCTCCGTCGTTGAGGCCGATCACGGGCGCGCCAACCTTGGCGGCCAGATCCATCAGCTTGTGGATCTTCTCGGCGAACACCTCACCGAGCGCGCCGCCGAAGACCGTGAAGTCCTGCGAGAACACGAAGACCTTGCGCCCTTCGACGGTGCCCCACCCGGTGATCACACCATCGGTGTAGGGCCGTTCCTCGAGCCCCGAGGTATGGGCCCGGTGGCGGGCGAGTAGATCGAGTTCGTGGAACGAGCCCCCGTCCAGAAAGTAATCGATTCGCTCACGGGCGAGCATTTTTCCTTTGTCGTGCTGACGTTCGACCGAACGTGGCGAACCGGCGTTCAACGCTTGTTCCCGTCGGTCGGCGAGGTCGGCGATCTTTTCTTCCATCGTCACGGCCACGAAGTTACCCCGTCGCCCTAACGCTCCCTGCTTCGGGAAGTTCGCCACATCGCGACCCGTCCCTGAGTCGGCATCCCCAACCGACCTGGGTCAGGAAGATTGGCACCGCTTGCCGCCGTGTGCGCCAAACTCGGAGACGTGTCTGAATCCGACCATCCATGGAACCTCCCACGCCAGCCGCCGATCGAACCGATGCTGGCGAAGCTTGCGCGCAAGCTCCCGCCGGGAGAGGACGAATGGCTGTTCGAGCCGAAGTGGGACGGGTTCCGGTGCATCGTGTTCCGTGACGGTGATCGAATCGAGCTCTACTCCCGCAATCGCAAACCACTAGGGCGGTACTTCCCCGAACTGTCCACTCCACTTCAGCGGGCGCTACCCGAGCGCTGCATCGTGGACGGTGAGATTGTCGTGCCCGACCTTGGTGACCGCGGACTCGATTTCGATGCTCTGCTACAGCGAATCCATCCTGCTGAGTCGCGAATCAATCGGCTTGCGGCGGAGACACCTGCCGAGTTCGTTGCGTTCGATCTTCTTGCTAAAGGCGACCGCGAGTTGGTAGATCAAGCGATGCTGACGCGTCGCGCTTTACTCGTCGACTCAATCGAGCAGAACGAACGAGTCCGACTCACCCCGTCTTCGACCGATCGCATGCAAGCTGAGGAATGGTTCGATGCGTTCGAGGGGGCCGGCCTCGATGGCGTCATCGCAAAGCCGGTAGCGGGAACCTACGAACAGGGCAAGCGAGCGTTGATCAAGGTGAAGCATGTGCGTACCGCCGATTGTGCAGTGCCTGGGTATCGGATCCACAAGGACGGCAACGGCGTTGGTTCCCTGCTGCTCGGGCTGTGCACCACTGAAGGCGAGATGCGTTCGGTCGGCGTCGCTGCCTCGTTCAGCGTCAAGCGTCGAGCGGAGCTGCTTGCAAAGTTGTCGCCGCACACCGGCGAGGATGCGCTCATCGACCACCCGTGGGCCGATTGGGCGAAGTTGCAGGCCGAGCGTGATGGAAACGAGGCTGCCGGCAAGCTGACCGCATCATTGGCGGGGAGTCGGTGGAGCGCCAGCAAAAATCTCTCGTTCGTCCCGATCCGGATGGGACTCGTCGCAGAGGTCACGTTCGGTCAGCTTGAGGGTGGCCGGTTTCGACATGGTGTCGGTTTCGTTCGCTGGCGTCCGGATCGCTCACCCGAATCGTGCCGATTCGACCAGCTTGACGTCGCCGTACCCGTGCGGTTCTCGACGTTGTTCTGAACCCAAACGGTCAAAACGCCGACGAATCGTGACGTCAGCCGTCGCGACCTCCCGGAATTTGCCGAGACGAGAACCGGGAGTGTGACCAATCAGCTGTCGGTAGCGGCCGGTTCGGTTGGAACCACTTCGACGAGGCTCGTCGGCGGCAACGTGACCACCGTGGTCGGAGAGCTGCCGTCGAGATTGAGCACCGTGTAGGTCTGGGGCGTGCTGCTGACCGCGCCACTCGCAGTGTTTGCATCGACCTGAATGGTCCAGACTCCTGCGACGCTGATCGGCAGGCCGATCGCCGCGTCACGGACAGCGAAACCAGCCCCACTCAGCGGGACCGGCTGACGGATCGAGCCGACGTTCTGGTCGTTTGGCGGTGCAGTGAACACAACCACCAGTTCAGAGAGATTCTCTTCGGGATCACGCACTTCGACTTCGAGTCCGACGAGGCCGACCTTGTCGTCGGTGAGACGGATCCGAACGTTGAGAATCTGGGCTCCGTCCGTGTGGGTCTGTGTTACGGCGTAGTTGATCTTCGGGGCGTCGTCAATGTTCGGTGGGACGAACGCAAGGAGCCATGCGCTCATCGCAAGTACCACGATGCCGATCGCAGCCTCGGCGCCGAATGCACGTCGCAGCCGGTCGGCCAGTGGGACGCTCATCTGCTGCGCCCGGTTGAGGCGCTGAGCCACGAATTGACGCGCAGAAAATGCCACGAAGATCATCACTGCAACGACGATCGTCTTCAGCACGACAACTCGGCCGTGTCCGCTCTGGAATAACTCCCCGCCGTCGAGTCGGAACATCTGGATGAGACCGGTGACAATTGTGACCACGATTGCCGGAGTGGACACCCTGCTGAATCCGCGAACTGCGTGGACGAGATCTTCGTCACCTGGGCCCGACAGAACCACTCGGGCGAGTAAGACCACTCCACCCACCCACACGGCCATTGCGAGCGCGTGGAGGATTCCCATGACGACGCCGAGGCCGGCGAGGGGTCCAACTGTCCGCGAGATACCGAGCATCGCTGCGCAGATCCCGGGGATGCCGAGTGCAGCGAGCTGCGTTGTGGGGTCGATGACGCGTTCAGGCCGGAACGCAGCCCAGGCCGAGGCGATGAGAAACACTAGGCGCAACAGCACGGCACGGCCGGCCCACCCGGCATCGATGAGATCAAGCCAGGTGCTCGGATTGAACGGACTCCCACCACCGTCAGGGGTCACCGACGCAGCTGCAAAGCCCGTAAAGAGCAGTGTGCTGATGAATGCGAAGACCCAGGTGGCTCGTAGGAACCTGATCGTGACGAGGTACTCGACGCCCTCCGGCCACGCTGCGGTGATCACGACCAGCGAACCGAACAGAGCGGCGATCCCCAGCGTCGAGAGCAGCCGTGTAAGCCAGACGGCCGCATTCCCCTCGCCAGCAGTCGAGAAATCGACGATCTCGGGATCGTTGGCTGTTGCGCTGCCGGTGGCGTCATCGCCGGTCGTCACTGGTGTCGATGCTGGGGTGGTTGTACTTGCGCTCGCAGCATCGTCAGGGTTTACACCGCTTTCGGGTGTCGCGTTCTCGACAACGAAGGTGATCACGCCTCGACCGTCCGGCTCGCCGTCAGGATTGCTGACCTGCCAGCGGGCAGTGCAGGTTCCGCTCGGTAGGGGATCGACGATTTCGACCGACAGCGTCGTGCCGTCGTTGAGCACCCCGGGCGGTGGCAGGGTGACTGGCTCGGCCTCGCAGTCGACCGAGATCGTGTTGTCCTCGCCGAGTTCATCGGCAAATCCGATGACGATTTCGTCGGGGGACACGTTGAGGACGGCGCCGTTAGATGGCGATGAGTTGACGACTGAGTTCTCTGCTGACGCCGAGCCGGGTGCGAGACCGACGACCGCCGCAATAGTGACCAAGAGCGCAAACGCGTACCGGTGCATGAAGCGGTATCGACTGGCCGCGTCGCTGCGTCGGCGCCGAGAGGGTGACAGAAGAACAATCACGATGCGCCGAGGTTAGTGGTACAGCGGGCCGACCAGGTGAGACCGTGGTCGTTCACGTCAGCTCGCGAGCTCGACAGCCGGCGAGTCCCATCTCGCCAGCAAGGTCGTTGCGGCCGAGCGTAAGCTCGGCGAGGTCGGTTGTGAGTTTGCTTATCATGCTGCGGTCGGGCTCGGCGTCGCCGAGGGCGTCGCCTAGGTCGTTCCAGCCAGCAGCCTGTCCCTCGGTGTTCTCGATGAACGATGCGTGGTCGGTCCGGCGGTCGTCGCCGACGTTGAGCTCGTCGAACGCTGCTGCCTCTGCGCCAAGCGCGCGTGAGACCTCGCCGGCCCAGTCGGCTCGACTGATCTCGTTGGGCGGTGCTGGGAGTTCGTTGAGGCGTTCAGTGGCGGCGTCGCAAATGTCGCTCATGGCTTGCGTGTAAAGCGTAGGAGTCAGTGCATTATCGTTGGCGCTGTTTCCGCTTGTGCTCGAGCAGCCGACGCTACCGAGTACGAGCGCAACGATGATCAGTACTACGAAGATAAGAATGACCCGTCGCCGGGTGTCGTACGACATCGACACGGGGCAAATCTAGAGCTCGCGCGTTCACTTTCGCGTGCACTCCACGCAACGCCAGATGCTGTCCCGGGGAGCAGTGCGCACTGTGTCGCTAGTGTGATCGACAATGGCCAATCAGTCGCTGTATCGCCGATATCGTCCGCGCCGCTTCGCCGAGCTTAGGGGGCAGGACCATATCGTTCGTGCCCTACAAACATCGGTGGCCGAAGAACGTGAGGGGCAGGCATATCTGTTCTCCGGTCCTCGCGGTACCGGAAAGACCACCACCGCACGGATCATGGCGAAGGTGCTCAACTGCGAAGATCCGCACGAGGGCGAACCCTGCTGCGAGTGTGTTTCGTGTCTGTCGGTTGAGCAGGGCACTAGTTACGACGTGCATGAGCTTGACGCAGCGAGTAACAACGGTGTCGAAGCTATGCGCGACCTCATCGAGAAGGCATCGCTCGGGACACCTGGTCGTCACAAGGTGTATATCCTCGACGAAGTCCACATGCTATCCAAGGGTGCTGAAGCCGCGCTGCTGAAGACCCTCGAGGAGCCGCCGCCTCATGTCGTGTTCGTCCTGGCCACGACCGACCCGCAAAAGATGTCGGACACGATCCGGAGTCGGACGCAACACCTGCAGTTCCATCTCCTCGGTTCTGACACGTTGCAAGAACACGTTCGTTGGGTGGTGGCCGATGCGGGACTAACGGTCAGTGACGACGCGATTGAGCAAGTGGTTTCTCAGGGTGCTGGTTCGCCACGCGACACGCTGTCCGCACTCGAGTTGGTGTCTAATTCTGGTGGAGTGGCCACCGAAGTCATCGAACTCGATGACTTCGTTGAGGCGATGATCGATCATGATCCCGGCCGAGGGCTGGCCATGGTCGCTCACGCGGTCAGTCGGGGACGCGACCCGCGCGCGATTACGGAGGAATTGGTCGGCTTCATGCGTAATGGTTTTCTGGCGCTAATGGCGCCCGACCTCGTGCAAGTGCCCGGCCAACGCCTCGACGCGCTCACCGACCTCGCCCGACGAGCGGGCGCCCCCGGCCTCGTCCGCGGCATTGAACTCTTGGGTGAAGCCCTCACTGAGATGCGCCATGCCCCTGACCCGCGCGTACTGCTCGATGTAGCGACCGTGCAGCTCACATCAGAGCAGGTGGGCGATGGCGTCGGCGCTCTAGTTGCGCGGATCCAGCGGCTGGAACAACAAGTCGCCGATGGAGCCAGCACACCAGCTGCTTCGAGCGCTCTGCGCTCGTCGGAGATGTCATCGGACGCGACCCCCGCTTCGGTGTCGGCCGATCCGTCGACCAGGCGAACCAAGCTCGGCTCACGCGCTGCAGTCGCCGCATCAGTTGGAGACCAAAGGCCAGCCGATGCTGTTCCTTTGGCTGAAGCGGCGCCCGCTCCCGCTTCACCCCCTCCGCCCGAGCCCGTTAAAACGCCGGCGCCGGAGGCAGCCCCACCACCGGCTCCTGTTGCTGCTTCTTCTGCGGCGGATGGGTCGGTGGTGCGTGAATCAACGCCCACCGAGCAAGCGGGGGCTGCGCAGATCACTGCCGCCGACTGGGAGGCTGTGCGGCCTACGCTCGGCGGCATGGCGCGTGCCCTGTTCTCGCCGGCAACGTTCGTCTCGTCGGCTGCTGGGAGCGTGACCCTTGGCCTTCCGAATGAGGCTCATCGGACGAAGTGCGAGCAACACCGCGCTGGCGTTGAAAAAGTGTTGTCCGACCAGTCGAAAGCGGACGTCACGGTCGTACTCGTTGTCGGTGGAGGTGGCGGTGGTGGCGGTTCGGTCGAACCGGGTAGTGGTGGCGGTGGTGGTCAATCGGTGAGCCCGTCGGCGTTGACACCGGATTCTTCCGTGCCAACTCGGTCACCAGTTGTCGACGATCCGTCGGTGTCGATGAGTGTGGGTGCACTCGCCCATGACTCGCTGCCGCAAGCAGGCGCCGAGAGCGCGCCCGATTCGACCCATCTCAGCGTCGTACCGACACCCGCAACGCTGTCGGTCGCGAGCGGACGAGTGATCGCCGAGCAAGCGCGCAGCCAGGGCCCGGCATCGGACCCCGACGAAGGCTCCCAAACGCTCGCTAAAACGCTGCCCGATGATCACGAGGTCGACCTCGACGAGTTAGTTGACGCGCCGCCGGAGGCTGTCAAGACACCGGTCGACCGCTTAGCTGAGGCGTTCCCCGGCTCCGAGCTGGTCGACGACACCTACTGACATGGCAGGCACGTATACCGCACCGGTCCAGTTGCTGATAGACGAGCTCGGCCGTCTTCCTGGGGTTGGCCCGAAGTCCGCGCAGCGGATCGCTTTCCACCTTTTGAAGATTCCGGCCGACGACGTCACACGTCTGGCCGACGCGATCATGGACGCGAAGCAGCGCGTGCGGTTCTGCGAGCGGTGCTTTAACGTCGCCGACGACACGCTCTGCCCCATCTGCAAGGATGAGTCGCGCGACTCATCGGTCGTGTGTGTGGTGGAGGAATCGCGAGACATTGTGGCGCTCGAGAAGACTGGGGAGTTTCGTGGCCGCTACCACGTGCTGCTCGGTGCGATGAGCCCGCTCGAGGGGATCGGCCCCGAGCAGCTCAAGATTCGCGAACTGGTAGCGCGCATCGAACCGGAGAGCATCGACGAGATCATCCTCTGCACGAACCCGAACACCGAGGGAGAGGTAACCGCGATGTATCTCGCCCGTCTACTCAAGCCGATCGGCTTAGACGTCACCCGTATCGCCAGCGGGCTTCCCGTCGGTGGAGATCTCGAGTATGCCGACGAACTTACGCTCGGCCGAGCGCTCGAGGGTCGGCGTAGTGTGGTCGACTGAGTAATTCCTCCGGTCGGCCCGGCGTAGATGCGATAGCCCCCAAAAAGAACGGAGGCCCTATCTCCCCAAACCGGTAGCGGGCGGGCGGGCCGCTTCTGATTGACGGTGCCTCAGACGAGGATGACCGCAATGCCAGGCGGCCCGTCGGTGAGTTCTGGGTGTTGACGACAACTCGATCAACACGCTGCACTTCCGTTGTGTAAGGGGGTTTTCGATCTCGTTATTTCGCAACAAATCCATCTCGCCGCCAGAGTTGTCGGTCTTCATCAGATGGGGACGATGAGCATTCGAGACTTGACCCTCGGCCATTTTGTGTGCCCGGAAGTGGCCAAGCTTCAGCTCTTATCAAGCGTCGATGCTGTACTCGCGGAGAGCCGGCCCTCCCGCAGCCTGTGCTCAGACGGTTCTGAGCACGATGGCATCGCCTTGGCCGCCGCCGCCGCACAGGGCAGCTGCGCCGATGCCGCCACCGCGACGACGCAGCTCGTGCAGCAGTGTCAGTGCGAGGCGGTTGCCGCTCATGCCGATTGGGTGGCCGAGGGCGATCGCGCCGCCGTTGACGTTGACGATCTCGTCGGAGATGCCGAGTTCGTCGATTGACGCGCGGCCGACTGCTGCGAAGGCCTCGTTGATCTCGAACAGATCGAGGTCACGGACCGCGACACCGGCTTTGTCAGCCGCCTGCATGATTGCCCGGCTCGGCTGAGTCAACAGTGATGCGTTGTCGGGCCCCGCCACCATCCCGTACGAGACGAATTCGCCCAGCGGCTCAACGCCACGCTGCTCGGCTGCAGCTCCGGACATAACGATGACGGCTGAGGCTCCATCGGAAAGCTGCGACGCATTAGCTGCCGTGATCGTGCCTTCCTTGTCGAAGGCTGGTCGCATACCGGCAAGTGTCTCCATCGTGGTGGTACCCCGGACGCCCTCGTCGTGTTTAACGATGATTGCATCACCTTTGCGCTGCGGAACGGAGACGGTGACGATCTCGTCATCGAATCGGCCCGCCTCAATTGCGGCCGCTGCCCGCTGGTTCGATGCTGCCGCGACAGCGTCCTGCTGCTCGCGGGTGATCGCAGCGCCCGCGGCGTAGCGCTCAGTGCCCAGGCCCATGAGGCACGAATCGAACGAGCACCAGAGGCCGTCCGCGATGATCGCATCGCGCAGCTCGGTGTTGCCGTAGCGGAAGCCGCCGCGTGCCCCGTCGGCCAAGTACGGCGCATTGGTCATCGACTCCATGCCGCCGGCGACGACGATGTCAGCGTCACCCATCGCCACCATCTGGTGAGCGAGGTAGATCGAGTTCAGACCCGACAGGCAAACCTTGTTAACATTGACCGCCGGAACGCTCATCGGGATCCCGGCCTTAGTGGCCGCCTGGCGGCTCGGGACCTGGCCCTGACCGGCCATTAGGACCTGTCCCATGATCACGTGATCGACTTCTTCTGGCGCGACACCAGCGCTACTAAGCGCCTCTGTAATTGCGAAGCCCCCGAGGTCGGCGGCGGAGAACGATGCGAGCGCACCGCTCATCTTACCTATTGGCGTCCGAGCGCCGGCGATGATGTACGAACCGTTAGTAGCCATGGTTCCAACGTAGCCGCGCCTTACCCGCCGGTAACATTTTGGGAGCATGGTCGCCTTGGATCACCCGGTTACCGCTCGGTAACGTCGCGATATGCAGCAGATTCTCGAAGCCATCCAGGCAGGCGCCAGCAGCGACGAGTTCGCCAATCTTGTGATCCCCGAGAGCTATCGGGCCGCTTTTGTGAAGCGCGACGAAACCGCGATGTTCGATGGCATCGACTCGTGGGACAAGGACCCGCGTAAGTCGCTCCACGTCGACGACGTCGCCACCCCAGAACTTGCTCCCGACGAGGTGTACGTCGCGGTGATGGCATCGAGCATCAACTTCAACACCGTGTGGACATCGATCTTTGAGCCATTGCCGACATTCGGGTTCCTCGACAAGATGGGTCGTCAGAACGAGTGGGGTAAGCGCCACTCGTTGCCGTACCACGTGGTGGGTTCCGATGCGTCGGGCGTGGTGGTCCACGTGGGCTCAGCGGTGCGGAACTGGAAGCCAGGCGACCGCGTCACCGTGCACTGCAATTACGTCGACGATCAGGATCCGAGCGCGCACAACGACTCGATGCTCGCCTCCAACCAGCTGATCTGGGGTTTCGAGACGAACTTCGGTGGGCTTGCTGACCTCGCGGTCGTCAAGGCCAATCAACTTATGCCGAAGCCGACTCATCTGTCGTGGGAAGAAGCAGCGGTGAACGCGCTGTGCAGCTCCACTTCGTATCGGATGCTTGTGGGCGATCACGGCGCGCGGATGAAGCAGGGCGACAGTGTGCTCATCTGGGGTGCGACGGGTGGTATCGGTGGCTACGCCGTCCAGTACGTCCTCAACGGTGGGGGCACGCCGATCGGAGTCGTTTCGTCACCTGAGCGTGCTGAGCTCCTCAACAAGATGGGGTGCGAGGCGGTCATCGACCGCCGTGCGGAGAACTACCAGTTCTGGTCCGACGAGCACACACAGGATGAGTCGGAGTGGCGACGCTTCGGCAAGAGGATCCGTGAACTTAATGGTGGCGAGGACGTCGACATCGTGTTTGAGCACCCTGGTCGCTCCACCATGGGGGCATCTGTCTTCGCCGCTAAGCGCGGCGGAACGATCGTTACGTGTGCGGCGACGTCGGGGTACATGGTTGAGTTCGACAACCGCCATTTCTGGATGAAGCTGAAGAAGCTGCTGTCGTCGCATTTCGCGAACTACGCCGAGGCCTACGCTGCCAACAAGCTGCTCAATCAGGGTCGGGTCCAGCCGTTGCTAACCGCAACCTACGATCTCGAGCACGTCGGCGACGCTGCGCTGTCAGTGCATCACAACGAAGCCGAGGGCAAGCTCGGCGTCCTGTGTCTCGCACCGGAGAAGAACATGGGTATCGACGACCCGGCGAAACGCGAACGCATCGGCGAGGAAAAGATCACCATCTTCCGTTCCTGACCTGCTCGCGCGGATCGCTGCGTGCTTTCTGCTGGCAGACTCCTGCGGTGACCGACATCGCTGCGCTGTTGATCGACATGGACGGGACGATCGTTGACTCCGAGCCGTACTGGATTGCGAGCGAACACGCGCTCGTTGCCGAATTCGGAGGCACCTGGGGTGCCGAAGATGCGCACTCGGTCGTCGGGTTCGATCTGCTCGATGCCGCTGTCGAGTTGCGTGATCGCGGTGGTGTCGACCTTGAGCCGCCGGTGATCGTCGATCGGCTCCTCGACAGCGTGATCGCGAAGTGCGCAGAGGAACTGCCCTGGCGTCCGGGAGCGCGCGAGCTATTGATCGAAGCACGCGATGCCGGCGTCCCGTGCGTCCTGGTGACGATGTCGTGGCGCCGTCTCGCTGACGCTGTGCTCGCCGAGGCGCCGCAGGGTGTTTTCGTTGGTTCAGTCACCGGCGACGAGGTCGCGAACGGTAAGCCCGCACCTGACCCCTATCTTGCCGCAGCTGAGCTCATCGGAGTCGACCCCGCCGATTGTGTTGCAATCGAGGACTCGCCGACCGGTGTCGCATCGGCGCTGGCCGCCGGCTGTCGCACTGTCGCAGTTCCGCATGTCGTCGACATCGAACCACGAGCCGGGCTCATGGTGCTGTCGACGCTCGCCGGAGCAAAATTAGCCGACTTCGCTTGACCGAAGGTCGCGCCGATTGGGCGAGCAGACCCAGGTCGCGTGTCGCGCGCTGCGGGGGTCACTGTGCACGCAGTAGCAGCTTGGTCTGTCGATCACAGTCGACGACCTTCGAGCGGAGCCCGCTGAACAGTTTGTTCCGGTCGGGATGCGAACTGTGTGAGCATCCCGACCGACAAACAAGTAACGAGTCGGGCGGCAAACTCAGGGATGCTGTGCTGATCGCTGACCGGCCAGCGATTTGTCGAGATCCGATGGTTATCCGTCGGTGAGTTGTCGACTGGTTTCGGGCGCCATCGTGCACCGGATCGAAATGAGCGGAGCGCTCAGCACTGCACGGTCAGGTGAAACGAGCCGTGATAATTCTTCCTTCGTCATCCAAGATCCTGATGAATTCTCCTTTGGGGAAGTGTTTCGAGGGGAAGTCACTGCAGTGCGAATTTTCGAAGCGTTGGTTCCGCCAGATACGACGCTGGCGCAATCGCGGACGTTACGGTTGAAATGACCTCGTACTGACCTTCGAAAAGCCCCAGTGCGCCGACAACTTTGGCGGAGCCTTGCGCGAGAGAGCCATCGGACTTCACCACGACCCAAAGACTGTAGGCGTCAATCTCTGCTGCAAGTAGGGCGCCAACTTCGGCCTCGGTGTAGTGGCGGTCGGCGTGGGTGTGGCCGATGGTGTAACCAACGACGTCGACCAGGACGTCGGCGGCACCGGAATCTGAGGTCGTCTCAACCCAGACCTGAATCTTGCCGTTGTTCAGGTTGACGTTGGCTGCACTGGGTTCTATCGAATCGATCGTGAAGTTCACCGTGGAGGTCGTGGGGACACCGGTTGCGCCCCCTGGCCGCAGGGATACGAACTCTCTATCGATCGGTCGCACCACCGTGGCTTTGACGAGCACACCGGTGGCATCGGCGGGGACGACGGTCTTTTTATCCCCGGGGCCGACGGGTATCGAACCGGTGACTTGGTGGTCGCGCAGGGTGGCGTTGGCGAATCGGTCGGACCGCCTGAGCCCGATGCCTTCACGGGCGTCGAGGATGCGTTCCGCGGCGACAGTGATGGTGACTGGCTGGTCATCGCTATCGATGGTGGCGTACGCGATGCCAATACACCCGGCTCGAACGTGATCGCAACAGCAGCGCCTATGGCACTCCATCGAGTGCGCAAACTCGCGAGATTCGGTCGCTTCAATAACATCGTCTGCTCCCCTCGGAGTGTTAGAGACCGATAGCCGAATTATCGTCAGACGTATAACGGTCGAGCGAGCGGCGAAAAGCGCGTGACCATGAATGCGGCGCACGGCCGAAAGCGTTCGATGCGTCAGCTTTCGGTGCTCGCGAGGGTGCCGTCGACTTCAGTTGTACTGGTCGAGGATCGCTGATTCGGTCACCCGCGCCAGCGTTTCGCGCACTTCAGCCGCCGTGACGCTGTCGATGCCGTCGACCTGAGACAGATCGTCGACCGTGGCCCGTTGGAGCTTCGAAAGTCCGTCGAAGTGGTCGGCGATCGCCTCGGCCGACTCCGACGACAGCCGCTTAGTCCGGTTTAGGAGCCGCAGCCCGCGTGGGGTCACCGACGTCGCCAGGTCGTCGTCGTCGGTCATCCGGTGCAGCGCCTCGGCAGCATGTCGGAGATGATGGATCTCGTCGTCGGTGAGGCGCGACATGCGCCCGAGTGTCTCGGCTGCCGTGCGATCGTCGGCGACGTAGTCCTGGACGACCAGATCGAGCTCGTCGTCGATCTCGCCGTAGAGCTCGTCCAGCTGGAGTCGCAGCAGTCGGGCATCGACGCCGAGCTCGACGATCATCAATTCGATTTCGTCGGCGATGCGGTGGACCATTTCGCCGCGCTGGACGACTGCGGCGACGTCGCGCAGCGTGGCCATGTCCTCGACCTCGACTGCGGTGAGGCTTGCGATCGCGTCGTCGAGGCGGATCTTGTACCGTTCGAGCGTCTGCAGCGCTTGGTTGGCCCGCTCGAGAAGCCGTCCGATCTCTTGCAGCTGGCGCTTGCCGCCACCGGCGTAGACGTTGATGACGCCCATCTCCTCGCTGGCCGACACGACGGGAACGGCGAGGGACCGGGCGACGCGCTCGGCGGTCCGGTGACGGGTGCCGGTTTCGCTCGTCGGGACGGTCGGGTCGGGCACGAGGTGCACGTTCGCGCGGGCGATCCGGCCGCCGTCCGCTGAAATGATGATCGCGCCGTCCATCTTCGCAAGCTCCGAGAGTCGTTGCGGGCTGTACGGTGCGTCGACGAGAAACCCGCCGGAGCAGATCGACAGCACGTCGGGTCCATCGTCGAGCACGAGCAACGCACCCGCCTTGGCACGCACGACGCGGTCGATGCCGTCGCGGAGTGGAGTGCCCGGGGAGATGCGAGACAGCGCGTCGCGCATCTGCTCGTTCGCGCTCCCAAACCGCAGTTCCATGAGTGAAGTCTAGGTGCTGACAGTTGAAGACGATCGGGGGAAGCTCGTTGACGGACGGCGGCCGCTGGTGATCACTGAGTCGTCGGAAACCCCGGGATGCCGTCGTCGAGCTGGACGCCCGTGCTGTTCAAGAACCCGGAGACCAACCGATAGAAGCCGGCAACGACCAACAACTCGACGAGCTGCGCGTCGTCCCACCGGCGGGCCAGGTCCGACCACGTGGCGTCGGTGACGCAGTCGTCGGCGTGCAGTTCGTCGGCGAGTGCGATGAGCGCGAGGTCATCTGCTGACCAGTCATGGCGATCGGGAGCACGGGTGAGCGCTGCGATCTCATCGTCGGTCAGCCCGCAGTCGCGTCCGATGACGGTGTGCTGGCCAAATTCGTACTCGGCACGAGCATTGGCTCCGACGCGGAGGATCACCAGTTCACGCTCACGCGCAGGCAACATGCCCTTGTTGAGCAGAAAACCGCCCAACAGGTTGAAGCGCTTGAGCAGCTTTGGGTGTTTCCCGAGAGTGCCGAAGATGTTGAGTGGCTGCCCGTCATGGGTGAGTGCAGTGGCCATGATCTCAGCGAGTTCGCCGTCGAATTCGGTGAGCGGTTCGATGCGGGGCTCGGTCGGTCGAACGAGCTCGGCGAAAGGTTCAGCGGTCATGGCGACGAACGTACTGTTCGTTGCGCCGGGGACAGGACTCGGGTGGCGCTCGGCCTTCAGCTGCCGGCCGGGGACGTGTGGGCGTTCCGGTCGGGCGTCATTGGTTGAGTCCGGCCTTGCGAAGCGCCTCGACCAGTGTCGCGACACGGATGAGTCGCACGCCGTTGAGCCCATCATCCGGTTCAGGTGACTTTGCGGGAACGATGACGCTACGAAATCCGAGTCGTGCGGCTTCGGTGACCCGGCGCGGCGCGTGGCCGACCTGGCGTACCTCGCCGCCGAGCCCGACCTCGCCGAACACGGCCATGTCAGCCGGAAGCGGGATGTCGTGCATTGCGCTCGCAACGGCGAGGCAGATGCCGAGGTCTAGGCCGGGTTCGGTCAGCTTCGCGCCCCCCGCAGCGGACGCGTAGACGTCTTGGTTGCCCACCTTGACCCGCCCGCGCTGGCCGAGAACGGCCATGAGCATCGATAGTCGACTGCCGTCGATGCCTTGCGCGCTGCGGCGCTTCGGGACATTCTCCAGTCCTGGAGAGGTGAGCGCCTGCAGTTCGACAACGATCGGTCGTCGACCCTCCATGGTCGGCACGACTGCGGATCCGGGGATGCCGGTGCGCCGGTCGGCGAGGAACATCGTGGACGGATCGGGAACAGCGACGAGGCCGGCGCCGACCATCTCGAACAACCCCAGTTCGTTCGTCGGCCCGAAGCGGTGTTTGACGGCTCGCAGAAGACGCAGCGCGTGGTGCCGATCTCCCTCGAATTGGAGCACGGTGTCGACGACATGCTCGAGGACGCGCGGCCCAGCGAGGTTGCCGTCCTTGGTGACATGGCCGACCAGCACGATGGCGATGTCGCGCTCCTTCGCCTCGTTCACTAGACGGTTCGCGCAGCCGCGCACCTGCCCGACCGAGCCGGGTGCCGAGGATAGATCGGGGTCGACCATCGTCTGAATCGAGTCGATCACGACCAACGCCGGCTTGGTCTCGTCGATTGCTTGAATGACATGGGGGAGCGACGTTTCCGCGTGGAGCCACAGATCAGGCCGGATCGCATCGAGGCGTTCGGCACGCAGTCGGACCTGCGTGGCGCTCTCTTCGGCGCTGACGTACAGAGTCGTGTCTTCGCGAGCGGCGAGGAGTTGGAGTAGGAGTGTGCTCTTGCCGATTCCGGGTTCGCCGCCGAGCAACGTGACGGAGCCAGAGACGAGGCCGCCTCCGAGTACGGCGTCCAGTTCGTCGATGCCGGTCGAGATCGGGCGTGACGTGTCAGACCGGATCTCGCCGATCCTGGCGGGACCGGACCGGTTGGTCGGCGCCAAAGAGACCAGCGAGAGATCGGCCGGCCCACCGAACAGCTCCTCGACCAGGGTGTTCCAGTCACCGCACTCCGCACACCGGCCGGCCCATTTCGGAGTCTGCGCGCCGCATTCCGAGCAGGCGAACATGGTCTTAATCTTCGGCGACTTCGAGGCCATTGGCCCATCGTGCGCACAGGGGTACTCCAGAGTCTGCGCCGGGCGCCGGTGCAACGCCCCGGGATCAATCTGGTGTCTGACACCAGGTGTGACACGGACTGGGGCGTCAGTCGAACGGGACGACTTTGCCCCGATCGATCGAGATCCAGTCCCGAGCTTCGAGGTACGGGTGCAACCGATCGGCGATGACCTCACCGTGGGTGCGGTTCTTGGGACGCTGCAGTTCGAACAGGTACGGGTACTCGAGCCAAGCGACCGTGGCACCCCAAAGGTGAAGCGCTGCGGCGCCGCTCGGCGGGTCAAGGACGACCGGTCCAAAGAAACACTCGGGGTTACCGTCGTCGTTGAGAAACTCGGGAAAGAACAACGTCGGCACCCCGTATCCACCGGCCTGCACCACACGGTCGTGCTCGGCGTGTACCTCGTCGTGGGTGGTCTGGTCAGCGATTGCAGCGTCAACGATCGTCGGGTCCAGCCCTAACTCTTCGAGTAGATGCCGAGCAACCAACGGGTCGTGCGGCTTGAAGCCCTCTTCGTGAAGGGCGCGGCCTGCACGCTGGTACCACCGATCGAGGTCGTCCATCGACGTCCGGCGCAGCAGTGCCCCGATCCGCATCATCGACCAGCCGTAGGACCAGTCCCGCTCCCACGGGTGCTTCCTACCCTCCCGACGGTTGATCTCTTCGAGGCTGAAGAATTTCCAGTTGATCGTCAGGCCAAGCTGTGCTCGCACCTCACGAATCCACTTCGAAGTTTGGTATGCGAACGGGCACATGACGTCGAAGTGAAAGTCAACGACGGTTGGAGTTGCCGCTTCGGTCATCCTCTAACGATGCCACAATCAGGGCCGCTTCTCGGCAGCCAGTGTGCCGCAGGCACGCCGGGCGAAGTGACGCTAGATCCCGCCGCCGCTGCAGAGACTAGGGGAGGTAGCGGTGACGGTAGCCGCGCGCTCGACGCCAGCGAGCGACGGTGACATACCCGATGAAGAGGCACATGAACGCAACCCATCCGATCAGCACGATCAACGCCACTGCCGCAACCGGCCGGGCCCAGACACCGCCGGCCGATGGGGCCTGCTCACTTCGCGCCGCAGCTTCGAGGATTGCGCCGTTCATCGGAATTGTCCACTGCAGGCGCCCATCGTCGAGTACGTCAGCGTTGGTCTCACCGGCGACGAGTTCGCCGGGCAGGGTGACGATGAGGGCGGCGTTCAAAGAGTTCTCAGGGCTGGCGCCGGCTGCCTCAAAGCGCGAAGCAAACGGCACGTCGCCGACAGCGCTCACGAGTTCGTCGTCGGCGAACGTCGCAAATCCGTCGGGCAACCCCAGGTTGGCGCGAGCCGTGTTGGTGGCGCTGTCGCCGTCTTGACCGCGACCGATGACGGGATCGTTGAACGGTGGGCCGAGGCTGCGCAGCAGATTGGTCGCCTCGTCTTTGCCCTCGAAGTCATGCGTGAGAATGAGCAGAAGCCCGCCTGAGGCGGTGGCGGTCGGGCCGTCGATTTTCCATCCGGCTTCAGCGATGTCGTCGAGCACGAGTTCCTCGGCCAGCGTCGGCACTTCGCTTACGAGTTCGGCGTCGGCTTCGGCGGTCACAGTGATCGTTCCCGTTCCGTCGGGATCGACCACGACCTCGGCGACGACGTCGAGCTGGCAGCTAGCCAGCGCTAGCAGCCCGGCCAGGAGGAGGGCCAGACGCCCGAGGTTTAAACGTTCACGGGCCTCCGAGGTCACCTGTTAAGTATGACGCGGACTGTGTCAGAACGGTTGGAGCCCTAGGACTTAGTGCGGCCACCAGGAAAAGGGCTGGCCCCGTCCCACCTCAACGGGTGAGGCGAAACGGGGTCGAGAAGTGATCGACTCGATGTGGTTCGACCGCTAGTCCTGGGCTTCGGGTGGTGGCAACTCTCCGCCGGCTTCGGGCGCCGGGGCGGGGGCCTCAGTGGAGGTGAGTTCCAACTCGACCGAGGCTGGCGGGACAAAGCCCTCGACGGCGGTGAACTTGAACCGCTTGTCGCCCGCTTTGTCAGGGTCGTCCTCGACATCGACGACGATGATCTCGCCTGCCGAGAACTCCTTGTAGAGAATCTTCTCCGACAGAGCATCTTCGATGTGACGCTGGATGGCCCGTCGCAGTGGTCTGCCGCCGAGCGTGGGGTCGTAGCCCCGATCGGCAAGTAGTTCCTTGGCATCCTGTTTGAGTTCGATGCCGAGGCCCTGCCCCTCGAGCTGTTCGACCAAGCGCTCCATTTGCATGTCGACCATCTGAAGCACCTCGTGGTGAGCGAGCTCGTGGAAGACGATGGTTTCGTCGATGCGGTTGAGGAACTCGGGACGAAAGTGGGTCTTCAATGAGTCGTTGACCTTTTCCTTCATTCTTTCGTAGCTCATCGCTGTGTCGTCCTGGGTGAAGCCGACATTGGCCTTGCGCAGATCCTGGGTGCCGAGATTCGACGTCATGATCAGCACGGTGTTGCGGAAGTCGACCGACCGGCCCTGGCTGTCGGTGAGGCGGCCCTCCTCGAGTATTTGAAGGAGTGTGTTGAATACGTCAGGGTGCGCCTTCTCGATCTCGTCGAACAGCACCACGGAGAACGGCTTGCGACGCACTGCCTCTGTGAGCTGGCCACCCTCTTCGTAGCCGACGTATCCAGGAGGTGAACCGACAAGGCGGCTGACGGCGTGCGGTTCCATGTACTCGGACATGTCGAGGGTGATCATCGACGAGTCGTCACCGAACAAGAATTCGGTGAGTGTCTTCGCAAGCTCGGTCTTACCAACCCCGGTCGGTCCGAGGAAGATGAATGAGCCTGACGGACGTTTCGGGTCCTTCAACCCGGCCCGGGTACGGCGAATCGATTGACTGACCGCCTTAATGGCGTTTTCCTGGCCGATGATCCGTTTGTGCAGCTCGGTCTCCATGTTGAGAAGCCGCTCGGTCTCCTCTTCGGTCAACTTGTACACCGGGATCCCGGTCCACAGCGAGAGCACTTCGGCGACGGCTTCTTCGTCGACTTCGTCGAATAAATCGACGCCGGATTCCTTGACCTCGGTTTCTTTCAACGCCTTCTCTTCAAGAAGTTTCTTCTCCTCGTCTCGGAGGCGGCCGGCCTCCTCAAATTGCTGATCTTCGACGGCGGTTTTCTTGGCCTCTTGGACGTCGGCGAGCTTCGTCTCGATCTCGCGGAGGTCGGGTGGTGTGGCCATCCGCTTAATGCGCAGCCGCGAGCCTGCTTCGTCGATCAGGTCAATCGCCTTGTCGGGCAGATGGCGGTCCGAGATGTAGCGATCAGCGAGGTTTGCGGCCGCAACGAGGGCCTGGTCGGTAATCGTGACTCGGTGGTGCGACTCGTACTGGTCGCGGATGCCCTTAAGGATTTCGATGGTGTGAGCGAGCGTTGGCTCCTCTACCTTCACCGGCTGGAACCGACGTTCAAGTGCCGCATCCTTTTCAACATGCTTGCGGTACTCGTCTGTGGTGGTCGCCCCTATCGTCTGGAGCTCACCGCGGGCGAGCATCGGCTTGAGGATCGATGCTGCGTCGATTGCACCCTCAGCAGCACCTGCGCCGACGAGCGTGTGGATCTCGTCGATGAACAGCAGGATGTCGCCTCGCGATTTAATCTCCTTGAGCACCTTTTTCAGCCGCTCTTCGAAGTCGCCGCGGTAGCGGCTGCCGGCGACAAGCGAGCCGAGATCGAGGGTGTACAGCTGCTTGTCGGCGAGGGTGTCAGGGACGTCGTTGTTGACGATTTTCTGCGCAAGGCCCTCGACGATGGCAGTTTTACCAACACCTGGTTCGCCGATGAGTACTGGGTTGTTCTTCGTGCGGCGGCTGAGGATCTGCATGGTGCGCTCAAGCTCTTTCGAGCGTCCGATGACCGGATCGAGTTCGCCATCACGGGCGGCTTGGGTGAGGTTGCGACCGAACTGGTCGAGGATTTGAGAATTGCCGCCCTTGTCCTCGCCCTCCTTCGAGCCTGGACCAACACCAGCGGTGGCGCCTTCGCGGCCGCCAGCGGAAGAACCGGAGCCACCGCCGGACGAACCCGACGGACCCTGGTAGCCCGAGAGCAGCTGGATGACCTGCTGGCGCACACGAGAGAGGTCGGCGCCGAGCTTGACGAGGACCTGCGCAGCAACACCTTCGCCCTCGCGGATGAGACCGAGCAGGATGTGCTCAGTACCAATGTAGTTGTGGCCGAGCTGTAGCGCTTCGCGCAGCGACAACTCGAGCACTTTCTTCGCCCGCGGCGTGAAGGGAATGTGACCGGACGGCGACGAGCCCCCTTGGCCGATGATCTCCTCCACCTGACTGCGCACGGCTTCAAGGCTGATCCCGAGTGATTCGAGCGCCTTCGCAGCAACGCCCTCTCCCTCGTGGATGAGGCCGAGCAGGATGTGCTCAGTGCCGATGTAGCTGTGGTTGAGGAGGCGCGCTTCCTCCTGGGCCAGCACGACGACTCGTCGTGCCCTGTCGGTAAAGCGTTCGAACATGTTGCGTCCCTTCCCTCGTAGCCCAAAGGTGTGTTGGAAACTGTCTCGTGAACCCTACCGGTGGGTCGGTTCATCGGCGGGTCGGGCGAAGTGACAAGTTTCGTCAAGAAACCGGGAATACACCCGGCAGTTTCAGTGTGCAGGTGAGCCGGTCGGTTCTGGGCTGATTGCCAATGGTGTCCCCACGGGCGGGCTGCGCTGAGGTGGCGTCTAGCTCGGCGGCGAGGCGCTTCCTCACCTGCACGCTATCTGAGACGTACAGTGGCGGTCGTGGCCGAAGTCGGGAAGCGTTCGTGGAGCTGGAGAGATCTTTGGCTGGCCATCGTTATGCTTTTTCCGTCCGCAGCGGTCCTCGGCGTGTTCATTGTGTACCCGCTCGGGCGAGCGATTGTCCTCGGCCAGCAGCGGTGCAACTCGTTCGGCACCCAGTGCGTGTCGAACGGCTTTGATCAATACGTCGACCTGTTCCTTTCGACCGAGTTTCAAGGGGCGCTCGAGTCGACTGCCATCCTGGCGCTGATCACGGTGCCGCTCGGCCTGATCCTCGGTGTTGGGTTGGCCGTACTCGCCGACAAACACCTCCGTGGCATCGGGTTCTTCCGAACGGCGTTTTCGTCGACGATTGCGACGTCGGTTGCAGTGGCCAGTCTGATGTGGCTATTCCTGCTTCAACCGTCGGTGGGGGCGCTGGCCAACATTGACTGGTTCATCTCGATCTTTCCGACCGTAAAGAACCCCGGGCTGCTGCAGGATCCGAGAACCGCGCTGCCGGCCGTGGCCATGTCAAGTGTGTGGGCCGGGCTCGGCTTCACCTTCATCCTTGTAACGGCATCGTTGCAGTCGGTACCGCGTGAGCTTCATGAGGCAGCAGCGGTCGATGGTGCCAGCGGGACTGTTCGCTTCTGGAAGATCACCGTGCCGCTGCTCGCGCCGACCCTGTTGTTCGTGATCATTGTGTTAACGACGCGGGCATTCCAGACATTCGGCGAGATCGACCTGTTGACCAACGGTGGTCCGAGGCCGGGAAATTCGACGACTACAGTCACTTACTTCGTGTACGGGGAATCGTCGGTCATCGCTAGCGATCCGGGACTCCAGGCCGGTGGGGCGGTGTTGCTGTTCGTCATCCTCCTCCTACTGTCTGCGCTGCAGTTACGCGGCCTCGGTCGAAGGGTTGACCTCGGTGGCTGACGTTGCCACAGCGCCGTCGTCGCGGGTCGACCTGGCCGAGGACGAGCCGTCCATGCCCAGGAAGCAGTCGAGTACGTGGGACCACCCGACCGGGCTGCGTCTCGTCGGCCGGTATGCGCTCCTCGTCGTGATCGTGATCGCTGTCCTGTTCCCCGTCTACACAACCGTCGTGTCGGCCTTTAAGCCGAGCGACAAGTTCCTCATCAACCCGTTGGTGCCGGATGCGTTCACGTTCGACGTGATGCGCGAGGCCTGGTCGTCGGGGCGTCTCGGCCGGTACCTTGTCAACTCGACGATCGTCGCCGTCGTCATCACGGTGGCTCAAGTGGTGACGTCGTTGCTATCCGGCTACGCGTTTGCGTATCTCCGGTTCCCCGGCCGTCGGGTCGTCTTCCTTGCGTTTCTTGCCACTCTGCTCGTGCCGTTAGAGGCGACGCTGTTCGTCAACTTCGAGACTGTCGAAGACGGGCTCACACTTCCGTTGGTCGGTGTGACGATTCCGTTCGGCGGGCTGAACAGCTTCCAGGCACTCACGGTGCCGTTTCTCGCCACCGCCTTCGGAACGTTCCTCGTGCGTCAGGCGCTGCTTGACCTCCCCGGCGACCTACGCGACGCGGCACGCATCGATGGCATCGGCCACATTGGCTTCATCCGCCACGTCGGTGTCCCCCTCGTACGTCCGACGCTCGCTGCGCTGGCGCTGTTCAGTTTCCTCTCGTCGTGGAACCAGTACCTGTGGCCGAGCCTGATCATCAACGAGGCTGATCGCAACACGGTCCAAAGCGGTCTCCGGTTGTTGAGTAAGTCAAATCTCGATGCACCCAATCTCGTGATGGCTGGCACGGTCATCGCAGCCATGCCAATTCTGATCGCGCTTGTGATCTTCCAGAAACAACTTGTGCGCGGCTTGACAGCCGGTGCAGTGAAGGGTTGACCCTGATGATTCCATTCGCTCCCCGCGTCGCTCGCCGTCCTACGGCGCTCGTTTTCATCGTCGCTCTAAGCGCCGTGGCGTGTAGTGGGGGTAATTCGGCGCTCGACGCCGGCAACAACGGCACCGCAGTGACAACATCGCCAGCGGAGTCGTCCGGCAATGACACCGGTGTCACCGATGGCGCCGAGTCCACCGGTGCCGACGCTGTCGATGCCCCGGAATCGACCGTCGGCCCGGCAACGACGATCGCACCGATCGCCGAGCTCCCACCATGTCCGGTGGACGCCCTAGACGCGGCAGATGGACCGGTAAAAATCACGTTCTGGCACGGCATGGCGAACGAGCTCGAGACGGCGCTGATTGATGTCGTTGATGGCTACAACACAAGTCAGGGTCGTGTGCAGGTCATTTTGCAGAACCAAACTGCCTACGAGTCGGCGATCGACAAGTACATCGCAAGTGGCATCGACAGCCGACCCGACATCATCCAGTTACCCGAGTACATCGTTCAGTCGTTCGCGCAGTCGGAGACGTTCGTTCCGATGCAGGCGTGTATTGATGCGGCAGGATTCGATATGACGCCGATTCTTCCACGTGTCGCTAACACGTACCTGTTCGAGGGGATCCAGTGGTCGATGCCGTTCAACGTGTCGAGCCCGGTGCTCTTCTACAACAAACAGATGTACGAAGCGGCCGGCCTCGACCCGGATGATCCCCCGGTCTCGCTTGATGACCTTCGAACAGTGTCGCAGCAGCTCGTTGACTCTGGCGTCGCAGCACACGGGATCGTGCTCGATTCCGGGCGCGATTCGGGCGGCGGATGGTTCTTCGAGCAGTGGTTTGGCCGCGTCGGTGAGCTCTATGCCGACAACGGCAACGGTCGGGTCGCACCAGCAACCGAGGTGCTCTTCGACAACGAAACGGGCTTCGACATTCTCACCTACCTCCAGGAAATGGTTGACAGCGGACTGGCGGTGTCGGTCGGCGACAACGCCGGTGGTCAGGACTCGTTCTTCAAGATGATCGACGCCGACGCACCAGGAGCCTCAACAATTGCGACGTCGGCGGCGATCTCCAGTGTTGTCGCCGCACTCGGCTCCGGAGTCGCTCCCGGCCTTACGACAGATGACATCGGCATCGGGCCGATGCCCGGGCCGAGCGACACACCGGCCGCGCAGCCGGGTGGCGCGTCGGTGTGGATCCCGGTTGGCAAGAGCGATGAGGTCACGGCTGCGGCGTGGGACTTTACGCAGTACCTCGTCGATGCCCAGGTGCAGTCAACCTGGGCATCGGCAACCGGGTACGTGCCGGTGCGTTCCGACGCTGTCGACCTTGATCCGATCGCTGCGCTCTACGAGGACGACCCTCGATATCGCGTTGCGTACGACCAGATGTTGGCCGCTGTCGATAGTGAGTCGGCGGTTGTTCCGGCGCTCGGGCCGTTGCGCGAGATTCGCTCACAGACGGCGGATGCAGTCGCGGCGACCTATGCAGGTGGCGACATCGCACAAATCTTGACCGAGGCGGCAACCGCGTCGAACACTCTCATTGAGACCTACAACGCCCGGAACTGACGACAGCAGTCGTCGGGGCGAAGTGCGTCGGCATGCCGATCAGATGACGACGAGTGGTTCACCACGGCGCGTAGTGACCTTAGGGAAGAGCGACTGCAGCACTGCTAGTCGTTGCCGGTGCAATTAGGGCCAGCAGGCGTCGTGCCGCTTCGTCTGCTGGACTCAGGCGGGTGGTCGACCCATGTCAAGGAGTTCTCACGATTGACTTGTAGCGGCTCACGGTGACTGAGCTGTACTTGCGCTGCGGCTCGCTGCACCCGGTGGGACCGACGCGTTCTCGGATGGGTCGACTCGCTTACTGTCCGCTTTGCCGGTCTTGTGTTACCCGGCGTGCGGAGCGCTTTCGTTCAGTTGGATCGCATCCACCCTCAACGTACTTGGCCGCTTGAGCGGCCAGCTCGGACAAAGCAGACGTCGGCATCGCACCATGGGATCGTGATCGTCGTGTTCCGACCGCTCAAACCAGTCGACAGTGATCCCGCTTCGGTGAGGGTTGTCGTTGTGCTCTTGATCGTCAGTGCTGCATTCCCTGCGGCGTCCATCATTGGGGTGTGGAGGGCGATGGTGTACTTCGCCTGAGCAACTATCGAGTACCCAGAGGTGCGGCGGGTGTCGTTACTGACGGCCAACGCCTCCTCACCGCTACCCTGCCCGCCATGGCTACAGCATTCCCGCCCCTCGACGGTTCCGCCCCCAAGTCCCAGCAGTTCTCTGAGCCGCCGGAGATTGGCATTGATACCGCTAAGCGCTATTCGGCGACTCTCGACACAACCCTCGGTGAAATCGTGATCGCACTCGATGCGATCAAGGCCCCGAGGACGGTCAACAACTTTGTCTTTCTCGCCCTCCACCACTACTACGACGGCGTCATCTTCCACCGGATCATCAACGGCTTTATGTGTCAGGGCGGCGACCCAACTGGCACCGGAACCGGGGGCCCCGGATACCAATTCGATGATGAGTTACCCAAGCCGCGTGAATACCAGATTGGTTCCGTTGCGATGGCCAATGCCGGACCGAACACGAACGGCAGCCAGTTCTTTCTCGTCTCTGGGAACTCCGGAGTGGGCCTGCCGCCGCAGTACAGTCTGTTCGGTCAGATCGTTAAGGGTCTTGATGTGCTCGAGACGATGCAGAACGTCCCGACCGCCCGCGGCGACCGCCCGCACGACGACGTTGTCATCAACAGCGTCGCCATCACGGCGGCCGACTGACCTCGCGCCAGGTGTCCGGCGCCCGTCCAGTTCGCGGCGAGCTACCACGCGATCGGAACCGCAAACGATCTGACGGGCAACCGCCGCCTCAACAGGCTGGCGGCGCTTCCGTTTATCGTCGAACTTGTGGAGGACGGTCAGCTCGTTGCAACGTCATTTACCGGCTGGGCCGCGCCAATACTCCTGCACCCAGACGCGTCCCCGCCACGTTTGGCGCAGGCGCTGCCCAGACTGTTCGACCCAGAGGCCCGGAACCGGGATCGAGCCGAGCGACGGTTCGATTTTCGGTATCGGCTCGAGATCTATGTCCCGCTAGCGAAGCGGGTGTTCGGCGACTACGTCTTGCCCCCTCTGTTCGATGGCAATCTCGTCGCCGGGGTCGGCCTCAAGGCAGATCGCTCGACCGGACGTCTGCTTGTCTGAGGTGTCTTCGGCGAGCGTGGCATCGCTGCACACGAGGCGGCTGCAGAATTTCCTGGCGTATTCAACGAAGTGGTGGCTTGGCTGGAGCTCAGCGCCGGGGTTGAGGTGGTGGCAAACAGTGACCTCGTGTCGGCACTACGCCCCACATGACCGATTCCTCCGACATTCCGATGGATTGTGACTCTCGGCGTCGTGATCTCTCGGGATCACGGTTGGGCCGGCAGGCAACGCGGTACCGTCGCGTGATGCTCTTTGTGCTGGTCCTGCTCCTTGCTATTGGCGTGCTAGCCACTGCCGGGGCGATCGCGATTCGCCGCCAGTCGGACAACCCGGCCGAGTGGCATCTCGATCCGCTGACCGCACCCACGCCGTCCACACCGAATTCGTATCGGGTCGCTCCCGCCGGCGACAGCATCGACCGCGATGCCGACGCGCCGACTTTCTCGGTGCCGGTTGCGGACCTCGCTGCAGCGTTTGATGCTGTGGCGCTCGGTGATGATCGAGTCGACGTGTTGGCGGGTTCAGCTTCGGGTGGTTTCGTCACCTATGTGCAGCGCAGCGCCTTCTTCGCGTTCCCCGATTACGTGTCGGTTCGCTTCGTTGAGGCCGAGGGTGGCGGTTCCACACTCGCGGTCTTTTCGCGCTCGCGATACGGCAAGAGCGATCTTGGAGTGAATAAGAAACGCGTTGTCCGGTGGCTCCAGCAACTCGGCCAAACCGTGAGGTGAGCTGACTTCCAGACCACACCCTTCTAAATTTGGGTGGATGATGACGTTCACCGTCACCATCCGGCAAAGTTTTAGCTGTTGGCGTGTGGAACGATCGCCCAGCGCAGCGATTTCGTCACGACGTCTCCCACGGCTCGTCCGAGCGTGGCCTCACTGATCGGCAACCATGGGAGCCGGAGCGGCCAGCGGGTCCATACGGGCATGAGCGAGACCGCTGCGGCGGCAATCAGGCCGTAGGCGGCTCTCCCGGCCAACGGAAGTGGTGGCTGCACGAGCAGGTAGCGGGCTGCGTCACGGGCCTCGCGGTTGCCCCGGAGTTCGGGTCGGTAGGCCGACAATTGGTCGCGTAACTCCTGCTCGCTAGTGGGTGGAGCAAGCACACCGAGCGCCCGAGCGACGACCGCCGAGTTGGCGACGTACTCGTCGCGTTCATCTCCGACGAGCGGTTGCTCGCCGAAGCGGTCGTGAGCTGTAAGAAAGCTGTCGAGTTCGGCGATGTGCACCCAACCGAGTAAATGCGGATCGCTCGCCGCATACTCCTCGCCGTTGACGGTGAAGCCAACGACTCGGCGATGCACACGACGAACAATCCGGACTGCTCGCTCAGCCTCGGAGGTCGGCCCGAAGGTGGTTGCTGCGAGGAAGTCGGCCGTCCGCTGCAGCCGTCCCCACGGGTCGCTGCGATAGTCGGAGTGCTGCGCAACTCCTGCCATCGCACGCGGGTGCAGCGACTGGAAGAGGAGTGCACGGAGCCCGCCGACGAACATCGACGCATCGCCGTGCACCCGGCGGATTGGCGCGCCCTCCGCGAACCATCCCGGTTCTGATGTTTCAAAAAGTTCTGCGCGACGCGTGACCGCATCGGGTCCGACAACGCGGGTGTGGATCTGCTCGCCCAGCCACCCCCGCACGGCCGCACTCATGGCGCCGGCGCAGATCGGCGCAGTGTTTGAGCGTTCATGCGATCATGGTGACATGTCCGCCGATCGTGTGCGTTGCGGTGTCCAAGGAACAACTGGTGTCGCTCCGCCGCCACTGGCAGTCGCCAACCTGCTCTCGGTCGCGCTGGCGGACGCGTAAGAGTCTGGGATGTCAAGAGCGGGTCCCCCCGACGCGGTACGTTCCGAATGTGACCAGTGACGATCGCGAGGGTGAGATGGACGCAGAGCTAGAGGCGGCCGAACCCGAAAACGAACGAGATCCGGGACACGTTGCCGACGAGGTGGAAGAGGAGCGGCGTCGTCGCGACGACGATGCCGCAGGACCGATTCCTAGCCGAGACGGGTGGGGGCGTCGCGTTGACCCTGAGACGGGGAAGGCCTACGAACGACGCTCTACTGATCGGACCATTCCGCGGTGGGCCGTCCCGACGATCATGATCTTTTGGGTCGGTTTTCTGTTGACGTTCGTCGTACGACATGTCTTCCACCGTCTTTCGAGTCTGCTCATCTTGCTGCTTGTCTCTATTTTTCTCACACTTGCCATCGAACCAGGCGTCAACTGGCTCGCCCGGCGTGGGTGGCGTCGTGGGACTGCGACGTTGTCGATTTTGTTGGGCGTATTTGCGGTCTTCTTGACGTTTCTCGTGGCGATCGGCACGCTGGTCGGCGGGCAGATCGCCGATTTGCTGGCGGATTCGGAGACGTACATCACCGACTCGGTCGACTGGATCAACTCAACGTTCGGCACCCAGATCGACCCGCAAGCCGTTGTCGACGAGTTCAACGATCCTGACGGGCGCGTGCAGCAGTTCGTGCAGTCCCAGGGAGATGAAGCTGTGCGGGTCTCTCTCGCTGCAGTCACCGTCATCTTCCAGGGGCTGTCGATTCTGCTGTTTACTTACTACCTCGTGGCCGACGGCCCGAGGCTACGCCGCGCCGTGTGTTCTCGGATGCGCCCGAGCCGTCAAGAACAGGTGCTCAACGGATGGAACGTTGCGATCACTAAGACCGGCGGGTACCTCTACTCGCGGGCGCTTCTCGCGTTTATCTCTGCAGTCTGCCACTGGGTGCTGTTCCAGGCGATCGGCACCCCTGCACCTGTTGCGCTCGGTCTATGGGTCGGTCTGATGAGTCAGTTTCTTCCCGTCGTCGGTACCTACCTTGCGGGGCTGCTCCCGCTGCTCGTGACCATCATCGAATCGCCGGTCGACGCGCTGATCGTGCTCGGCTTCATCGTGCTGTATCAGCAGATCGAGAACTACCTATTCGCGCCTCGCATTACCGCTCGTACAATGGAGTTGCACCCAGCTGTTGCGTTCGGGGCAGCACTTGGCGGTGCAGCGCTGCTTGGCCCGATCGGCGCAGTCCTTGCACTCCCCGGTGCAGCCATGATCCAGGCGCTCGTGAGCGGATGGGGCCAGCGTTATGACGTGGTCGATAGCCACCTCACCGAGGTGACCAAACCTGGTACGTCCCGGATCATCCCGACCAAGCCCAAACCGTGAGCGTCCCGATTGAAGGAACGCGGTTCGCTGAGAGTTCGTTCGAGCCGATCGCCGTAGCGACTCGCAGCGACGTGGAAGAATCGCTGCACCATGGGGTCGGGGTCGTCGTGGGACCCGACGGGTCGATTGTGCGGGCGATCGGCGACCCCGAACTCCTCATCTACCCGCGATCAGCGCTGAAGCCCCTCCAGACTGCTGCCATGGTCGATGCCGGGCTAGATCTGCCGCATCGCTTACTTGCCGTGGTTTCTGCAAGTCACTCGGGCGAGCAACGGCACCTTGATGCGGTGCTTGAGATCCTGCAGCGTCATGACCTGACGGTGAACGACCTCGGAAATACTCCGGGTCGGCCCTACGGTGAGGTGGCGAGGAGCGCAGCTCGCACGGCGGGAGTGGAACCGTCACGACTGCAACAGAACTGTTCAGGCAAGCACGCCGGAATGCTTGCAACGTGTCGGGTTAACGGTTGGACGACTGACTCGTACTTAGATCCCGACCATCCGCTTCAGAAGACGATATCCGACTCGATCGATCGTCTCGCTGCTCGTCCTGGCGGGTCGGTGGCCGATGTTGGAGTCGACGGATGTGGAGCCCCGACACATCTAATGCCACTCGTTGACGTGGCCCGAGCGCTCAGCGTGCTGATGCGCGGCGGCCGCGCAGCTGTCGCATCGATGGCGGCCGAGCCGTTCCTCGTCGGGGGAACCGACCGCGACGTGACCAGTTGGATGGAGGCCGTGCCCGGACTCGTTGCAAAGGAGGGCGCGGACGGTGTGATGCTGCTCGGACTCGCCGATGGACGGGCTGCTGCGGCAAAGATCGCAGACGGCTCCAACCTTGCCCGTCGAGCGGTGACGGTCGAGATGCTCCGCCGCCTCGGCGTGGATGTGGACGGCGTGATGGCACCGATTCGCGACCGTGTTTCGGTGCCAGTGTTCGGTCACGGGGCACCGGTTGGAGCGCTCACCGCGCTCCCATGGGGCTAACTCGATGTTCGTCGGTGCAACGTGTCGTTGAACATCGACCTAGCGTGATCTTGATGGGGATTGCATGGACTTCGTAACGCTCGAACCCGATGATTTCGCGTACGGCGTCAGTGCTGAAGTCGTACCGGGGGTCAACCGGATCGTCGCCGAGAACCCGTCAAAATTTACGTATCGCGGCACCGGCACGTACATCATCGGTGACACCGATGTCGCAGTAATTGATCCGGGCCCTGCTCTCGATAGCCACCGCGATGCGCTTGCCGCCGCGCTGACCGGTCGAACGGTGCGGGCCATTCTGGTCACGCACTGCCACGCCGATCACTCGCCGCTCGCTGCATGGCTACGCACTGAATCCGGCGCGCCCACCTACGCATTCGGGCCCCACGGCGCAGAGACGGCCGAATGGGATATCGGCATGTTGCCCGACGACTTCGGACGATTGGATCTAGACGTATCCGCCAACGGGACGGAGGCCGCACCGAGGGAGTCCAAGGTCGAGGAATCGACTGATGTCGGATTTGTGCCGGACGTCGAGTTGCGATCAGGCGACCACGTTTTCGCAACTGGCCCGATCGACGTGACGGCGATCCACACGCCCGGCCACACGTCCAATCACACCTGCTTCGCGATGACGAGTGAATCGGCGGGGCGTGTTTTGTTCACCGGTGACCACGTGATGGGCTGGAGCACCACGGTCGTTTCGCCGCCCGACGGCGACATGGCCGAATACATGAACTCGCTGCGGACGGTGGCGGGCCGCCGCGACGATGTTGCGATCCCGACTCACGGGTCGCCGATCTCGAACCCCAGCCACTTCATGGGGCAACTTGTCGATCATCGCCTAGAACGTGAGAGGCAGGTGCTTGGAGCGGTGCGACGAGGGAGTTCGACGATCCCGAAGATAGTCACCGACCTTTATGCCGATGTGCCGATCGAACTGCATCGTCCAGCGGCAGCCAGCGTGCTCGGACACCTCGTCAAGTTATTAGGCGACCAGTTAGTGGCGGTCGACGATGATCGGGGCGTGTCGGTGTTTCCCCGCCTTGACTCGACCTATCGCGCAGTGTGATCGGGGCGGAAATGGTCTGACGGTTTGCGTTCATCCGATCGGCCACGTGGCCAACGTTTGGTATCGGGTGCCGTCCGCCCGCAGCGTGCTCTCAACGAGAGCGACTTCAGCCGGCCTCCACGAGGCGTAGACAAGTTCACCGAGCGTACGCGGCGTAGTTGCCCGCTTCTTCAGGCGAGCGATCGTGACGTGCCCGAGAAACCGTGGCCGAATCGGCTGGTCACCGAGGCCACGCATTGCGTCGATCGCGGCGGCGACGACTGTCGGGTCGGTCTTACCGATGAACCGCAACGTCGCATGCCAGTTCTCGGGCGTCACAAAACGAGCACCGACCTGGTCCTCGCGGTGCAGCATCTTGAGTGCTTCGCAGGCGTGGTCAGGCAGCCACAAACAGACGAACAACCGACTCATCGTTCCCCCATCCTGCCCGGCTGGACCGATTCGTCAGTGCTCGGTGTGAGGAAGCGGCGGACGGATTTGCGACAATGAAGAGGATGCAGGTTTCGATCAGCGCTCGGCCCGACGCGGAGCCAGCGCGAGCGCGCCTCGACGCCGTGCTCGCCGAGTCCCCCGTGCGAATCATTGCCTGTAGCGGTGGGATCGACTCGCTTGTCCTCTCAGTCGTTGCGCATCGTGCCGCTCCTGCATCGACCGTGATCGCACACACCGTCACCCCCGCCGTTCCCGGTGACGGAACCGCCCGAGTTGCCGATTACGCAGCTCAGGAGAGATGGGACCTGCGCATCGTCCGCTCGGGCGAATTCGACGACGAGTCCTATCTCGCCAACCCGATTGATCGCTGCTACCACTGCAAGAGCAGCCTTTACGACGCTGTCGGTGAGCTGGTGACGACACCGCTCGCAAATGCCGTGGTGATGAGTGGTGCGAATCTTGACGACCTCGGCGAGTACCGACCTGGGCTTGCTGCGGCCGCGGAATACTCCGTGCGCCATCCCTTCGTGGAAGCCGAGGTCACTAAGTCGGAGATTAGGGCGATTGCCCGCCAACTCGAACTGGTAGAAGCTGACCTGGTGGCGTCGCCATGTCTGGCCAGCCGGCTGTATACCGGCACGAGGGTGACCCCGTCGAGACTGCGGGCGATCGAGGCGGGCGAGACGCTCGTTCGCGATCGCACCGGCATCGCCGTGGTGCGATGCCGGGTGAGTGAGGACGTCGTCCTCGTCGAGGTGGCCGAGCCCGACCGTGAGCTTGTGACCGCTCCGATCCTTGACGGTCTGGCCGAACTGATGTCGATGGTCGAACCCTCGATCACCTCGGTCCGACTCGACGACCATGCTTACGCGCCAGGACGGGCATTCGTCGGCGCAGGCGAGACAGTGCCGTGACGCACCAGCACGACCACGACCGACTCCAGCGGATTGGTATGCCCGAAGCGGTGCTATGCGGCACGAAGACAATCGAGCAGGTAGCCGCGATCGTTGGCGAACTAGCCGCAACCACAACCGAGCCACGATTATTTACGCGTCTCGGCGACGACCAATTGGCGGCTCTCGACCCAGAGGTGGTTGAACGGCTCGACGACGATCGGCTGTCGCGTACTGCGCTGTTGAACGGGACGCTGGCCCGACGCCCCGGTCAAGTCGTCGTGGTCGCCGCGGGCAC
>CAJQPY010000012.1 GCA_905480335.1 uncultured Ilumatobacter sp.
GACCGTTGACGTGTCACCTGGTGAGGTGCCTTCGTCATTGTAAATCTGGACGTATCCGCGGTTTTCGGTATCAACGGCTGTCACGTTGAACGTCACAGCTGTCGCATCAACAGGAACCCCGAAAGTTTCCCCGTCGAACACATAACCCGCCAGATTGTTAATCTCGGTTCCACTTTTGTTTTTTTCGCCAAATTCTCTGCTGTCCTGGATTCGGAATGAGGGGATTGGGACGAACACGCTCGCTTCGCCGGCGTTGAGTTCTGCGGTTTGTCGTTCCAGTGACTCGAGCACAGCAGGCACTGGTGTGGGGTCTGGTTGTGCTTGTACTTCTGAGACGAATACAAGTGATCCGGTGATTGCTGCTGCGAGCGCCACCAGTTTGATTCGTGTTGATGATTTCGTTGACATGTTCTTCTTTCCGTTGGTTGACAGTTGTCTTTGACGTGTCAAAAAGCGGACTGGTTCCCGAACACTCGCGATTCGTGTTGTGACAACCGCTACAGCACCAGCCGGTAATCGAAACAGCCGTGCACTGACCGACACTCGGGCGGCTCCAAAGTGCCGCAAAAAATGTCACGCCAACGGGCCTCGGCCGATACACCCCACGGGTCAACTAACGGGTACAAACCAAAGACGTCGCCGCAGTTAGCGAGGACCGTAAACAGCGAACGCCCGCAACCGGGATGAGGCCGAGACCACCCGCCGCTGTTCCCCTCTTGGAGCCTCAACCGATCGCAGGACGATCACGAACAGTTGAAACTGATCGGCAGTCGGTAAACGCGAAACGGGCCACACACTCGGACGGTATGAAAAGATGCCACCGGCATACACCTAGGTGCCATGTTTCGCAATCACGTTGCCGAGAGTTTGACCCGTGGACCCAGTTTGATACGTCATGCCGGTCGCGCCTGGTCAGCTCACGTCACCGGCGAAGAAATTCACCGACCTTGAGCCCGGACTCGGCGCCATCGTCGAGCAACTCATCGACTTCGTCGCCGACACTAAAAGAGGGTTATCTCAGCCGATCGCAGGCAGGTTCATGGCACCGGTTCGGCGAACCTCTCCGGGCGGCCTGCCGGTCGTGCGTTTGTAGGCACGACTGAACGCGGCTTCCGATGCATAACCGAGACGTTCGGCGACCAAAGCGACGGTCAGTTGCTCCTCGCGCAGGAGGTCGGTGGCGACATGCATGCGCCACCGTGTCAGGTACTGCATCGGTCCCTCACCGACCAGCTCGCTGAACCTGGCCGAGAACGCCGAGCGGCTCATCGCGACGGTGGCGGCGAGCGCGGCAACACTCCATTCCTGCTCCGGTTCACGGTGGATGAGAGCCACCGCTCGGCCGATCTGTGGGTCCCGCAGCGCGCCGAGCCAGCCGGTCTGAGCCCCGACATCGGTGTCGAGCCAACTCCGGATCGCACCGATCACCAAGATGTCGCACAGACGGGTGACCACCGCCTCACCGCCTGGCAAGGGCTTGGCCGTCTCGGCGGAGATCATCCCGAGGATGCTCGGCAGCCATTCGAGTGCCCGTCGGCTCGTCGACGGATCGACGTGAATCATCTCGGGGAGCACCTCGATCAGGCTTCGCGCCGCCGGGTGGGCGAGTCTGACCGCGCCACAGATCAGGTCGACGCAGTCGCCTCCTCCACCATGACGGAGGATGGCGTAGTTGGGGCTGAGATAGTCGTGCGGGAGGTCCATCACTGGAGCCGGCTCGAGGCCAGGATCGTCGGTCGCATGGTGCCCGGCGCCGTGGGGAAAGATCACGAGGTCGCCCCGCCGCACCCCGCACTGTACGCCCTGGCTGTCGACGAGGAGGCAGCTCCCCGCCGTCACCACGTGGAACCAGATGCAGCCGGGCATCGGCGGCAACCCGAGCGACCATGGTGCGCTGAGCTCGGACCGACAGTAGAAGATGCCCTCCATCCGAAGGAACTGCAGAGCCTCGGTGAGTGGGTCGGCTGTCGGTGGAATCGGGGCATCGGGATGGGATGTCACAGGTGTCAGTCCTCCGTGGCGGTTAGCGCAGCGGTTGTGGCGAACACGACAGCGAGTACGCCCAGCGCGGACCGGATCGCGTGGAGGCGATTCCACGGACCTTCGTATGCGCCGCGGGCGGCGGTGAGTTCGTCGTCGTGGGCACCTGCGATGGCGAACGCGTCGAGCGCGTCGTTGAGTGGCACGTTGCCGGCGGCGGTGATGCCGAACACGCCGAACGCATACGTGGCGGTCGCAGCCGTGATCCACCAGGCACGCCGGGTGTCGCCGGCTCGGAACGTCGTAAACGCGGCTGCGACGAGCACGGCCAGCGTGCCGGTGAAGACCACGAGGAACATTGGGTTGAGAATCGCCCGGTTGACGGACTGCATGGTGGTGACGTACGTGCGGTCGTCGACAGAGCGGAGACCTGGCATGACCGAAAAGGTCCAGCCCCAGAAGAGTCCCGTGATCATCGTCAGCCCGACGATCCCGGCCCCGATGGCCGCAGCGGAGGCGGAGCTCATCGGGCGTCTTCCTGGTCCTCGAGGCGGACAGTGCGGGCGCCGGTGTGGAGAGGGTCGCGGATCAGGTCGATCGGGTTGGCGCCGAGACCGTAGCTATGCACGGTGGCGTTCGGGACTATCCGTATAAAGACACCGTCCGGTTCGTCAAGCGCTCCGTGCGCCGACACGGTCTTCAGTTCGCCTGCGGCGATGAGGTCGATGACTTCGGGATCGTTCATAGTCACGAGCCTCGCCGTGCCCTGGAACTGAACCGTGTAGGGCGCTCCGGCCGGGAGCTTGCGGAACGGGATGACGACGGCGACGTGCGGATTGGCGGCGATGCTGCGTGCCTTGCGGCTCGATCGCATCGTGTGGACCCACAGTGCGCTGTCGGCCGCCTCGTAGAGCACACCGGCAACGTGGGGCCGGCCGGCCGGGGAGACGGTGGCGAGGGTGGCGAAGGTCTTCGAGTCGATGACCTTGCGGACCTTGCGCAGCTGCTTCTGATTGGTGATCTGGACTGTTGGGGAAGGTGTCGCCATTGTCATGTCATCCAATATCGATGATCATTCGCGGATCCTGAATAGTCAATCGTCGTGTTTATTTGCTCAATCGTCCAAGATGACATTGTTGGTGAATTATCTCTGAGCGGATGAATGGGTGCTCTCTTGCCTCAAGGCAACGTCACGCGACTCGCGCTGACGCCGTGCGGCGAGACCACCCGCAACCAGGGTCCTTTGGGAACGCCAGTGGTTACTGTTGACTATCTGGCGGTGGACCTGTGATCTCCTCGTCGCGAGTTCAAGTCGCGCGAATGGCCTCAAGCAATCGTCTATGAGCAGATCTTGCCCTCGGATTGGCTTCCGACGGCATAACGTCAGGACCGGAGCTCGGTTGCGGCAAATAGTGCGAGCGCTTATCAAGCCAAACTGGCGCATCTGCGGCAGCTCAATGGTGTTTGATCGGTTCAGTCCAGACATCCTGGCCGCATGCCGATGGTCAAAGTCAACGAGATTGAGATCTGTTTCGACTGCTCCGGACCCGACGAGGGACCTCCACTTCTGCTCGTTATGGGTCTCGGCGCCCAGATGACCGTGTGGAATATCGGGTTCGTGTCCGAACTGGTAGATCGCGGGTTCCGTGTGATCCGATTCGACAACCGCGACGCTGGGTTGTCCAGCAAGACGGTCGGCGACCCGCCAGATGTGATGGCGCTGTACACCAAGGCGTTAGCCGGTGAGCAAATCAGTGCGCCCTACACGCTCTCGACGATGGCGGATGATGCTGTGGGCCTGCTGGACGCACTCGAGATTCCGGCAGCGCACGTCGTAGGTGCATCGATGGGCGGGATGATCGTGCAGATGATGGCGATTGAACACCCCAACCGCCTGTTGTCGATGACCAGCATCATGTCGACAACTGGGGCGAGCGATGTGGGGCAGCCCACCGCCGAGGCGATCGCCGCACTCCTCGCTCCGTCACCAACCGATCGGCAAAGCGTGATCGACGCCAGCGTTGCGACCTCGCGTGTCATCGCTGGCTCACTGTTCGACGAGGCAGAAGCTCGTGTGCGCGCCGGTGAGGCCTATGACCGTTGTTTCCATCCGGCCGGCTCGGCGTTCCAGATCGCGGCGATCGCGGCGACGGGTGATCGTACCGAGCGATTACGAAGCGTCGAAGTGCCGACGTTGGTGATTCACGGCCGAGAGGACTCGCTCATCACGCTGTCGGGTGGGGAGGCGACGGCAGCGGCAGTGGCCGGAGCCGACCTTATTGTTTTTGGTCGAATGGGTCACGACCAGCCGCCGATGTACTGGTCCCAAACAGCGGACGCCATCTCTGCGGTATCACGACGCAGAGTGCACGGATTCGGGTAGCGACATGCCTCGTCGCGAGGTGCGCAGCCACGAGTCGCAGTTGCACCACGCAGTTGTGGAGTGTGCGCTCATCGAGAATGTCCCATCTCATCTCTGGATGCGCTCCCGAAAAGCGGGGTACTCGCCGCCAGGATCGCACAGTTCCGTGCCGACGTCGGCCGAGTCTTTGCGGTCGCAACGCTGGTGTCAGTCCCCGGCGCTCCTCATTTTGCGACAACGCGTTCATCGACCCACCCAGTCGGATATCGAACTTGTCGTTTCCATCATCGAACGAGTTCGATCACACGTATCACGGCGAATCGGCCAGCGCGCTTGGGCACGTCGGCTGCGGCCAAGCTGATCGTGGGGAGGCACAAGTAGCGTGCCCGTATGGCCATTGTCACCGCCGACAGTACCCTTCCGACCGTTCAGTCCTACATCGACGGACGCTATTTCCCATCTACGTCAAATAAGACGTTTGTGGCGGTGTACCCAGCGACGAACCGGACGATCTGCGAAGTGGAGCAGGCGGGTATGGCCGAGGTCGATGCAGCCGTCGATGCAGCGCAACGCGGCTTTGCCGTCTGGTCGGCCATGCCGGCGCTTGAGCGCAGTCGAATCCTGTTGCGCGCCGTAGCGATCATTCGTGAACGCAACGATGAGCTTGCCGCACTAGACACACTCGATACCGGAAAGCCGATCGGTGAGACGTCAACCGAGGACGTCGTGACTGGCGCCGACGTGATTGAGTTCTATGCCGGCGTTGCGCAGACTCTGCACGGAGACACGATCGACTTCCCGGGTCACGGATTCGCGAGGATGAAGCGCGAGCCGCTCGGCGTGTGCGTCGGCATCGGCGCCTGGAATTATCCGATCCAGATCGCGATGTGGAAGTCGGCGTTGGCGCTGGCCTGTGGCAACGCAATGATCTTCAAACCGGCCGAGATGACACCGTTGTCGGCAGGTGTGTTGGCCGAGATCTACACCGAGGCAGGCCTGCCTGACGGTGTCTTCAATGTGCTGCAAGGTGATGGCTCTGTTGGGCAGGCGCTCGTTCGCCACGCAGGAGTGGCAAAGGTGTCGTTGACCGGTGAGGTTTCGACGGGCAAATCCGTCATGGCCGATGCGGCCGGGACGCTCAAGGCGGTCACGCTTGAACTCGGAGGTAAGTCACCGATCGTGGTGTTCGACGATGCCGATGTCGACAGCGCACTTAATGCAGCGTTGACCAACAATTTCTTTTCGACGGGGCAGGTGTGTTCGAACGGCACCCGGGTGTTCGTCCAGCGCGGCGTCTACGAGCAGTTCCTCGAACCGATCGCCGAGCGAGTACGGGCGTTGACGGTCGGTGACCCCTTCGATCCCGACACCATGATCGGACCGCTGGTGAGCGCCGAGCACCGGGAAAAGGTAATGCGATACATGCAGATAGCGGAGGCCTCGGGGGCACGGCAAATCGTTGGTGGTGATGCCGTCGATCCCATCCTGGCCGCCGGCAACTTCGTGCTGCCAGCGGTTTATGCCGACTGTACCGACGACATGGAGTTCGTCACCGACGAGGTATTTGGCCCACTGATGTCGGTGCTTCCGTTTGACACCGAGGACGAGGTCGTGACGCGCGCCAACGCCACTCCGTACGGGCTCTCGGCCGCAGTCTTTTCATCCGACTTCGCACGCTCCAACCGGGTGGCGAATGCACTCCAGGCCGGCTCGGTGTGGATCAATGACTACGGCACCTTGCCCGCATCGTTGCCGTTCGGCGGGTACAAGCAATCCGGGGTCGGCCGGGAGAACGGGGCGAACGCGATTGAGCACTACACGCAGGTCAAGATGATCTACAGCTCGCTCGTCCCGGTCGAAAAGTATATGTGAGGACTTTGCTCCAGCTCACCGGCCGGAGTTCACGGATTTTCGTTCCGTTTGTCCGCTCGCTGGGTTGGCCGCTCCAGTCGTGCCGCACGCTTCAAGCCTGGGTCTACGCCACCGCCGCGCCGATGATCACCGAAGAACTCCTGTTGGCCTACGGCGCCTAGGATGTTGTGACTGCGGCGCCGATCGATGCCGTAGAGCGGGCGACTATTCGTGCGGGGCGACACGCAATCGAAAGGCGGCTAACTCGTCGCCCCGGCGATGTCGATCTGCCCCAACGCCGATAGTTGGGTCGACCGTCTTGTTGTCGACCTTGGGAACTACGACAGCAGCATCGAGTTTGGTTCGCCGCATCCCGATACGCCATTGGCAGAGGTGATCGCCGGACCTTCGGATCCGGTGTTTCTGCAGGCCGCCGCTGAGAACTGATTCGGCTGCGCCATCATCGGGCGTCTTCGAGGATCCGCACAGCGTCCGTATCTCCGTTGCGGCGTCAGTCTGTGACAAGCTCTCGGACGCGAGCAAGCAGCACGTCGAGCGCCGGGCGATTGAGCCCACCCTCGGGGATAATTACGTCAGCGTGACGTTTGCTCGGCTCGATAAAGCGCTCGTGCGCAGGCTTCACCGTGGTCAGATATTGCTCAATCACCGAGTCGGGCGTTCGACCACGTTCGGCGACGTCGCGTTGCAGGCGGCGAATCAGGCGAATATCAGCGGCGGTGTCGACGAAGATCTTTAGATCGAACCGCGCGCGAAGCGCCTGGTCGTACAACACGAGAATTCCGTCGACCACGACGATGCGATTTGGACTGACTTCACGGGTTTTACCCGAGCGGTTGTGCTGCGCGTAGTCATAGATCGGCACCGGCACGCTCGCGCCATTAGCGAGTGCAGCGAGGTGGTCGTTGAGTAACGGCCAGTCGAAGGCATCGGGATGGTCGTAATTTGCTTGGCTGCGTTGTTCGAGGGTCTGGTCGCTGCGGTCGAGGTAATAGGAATCGAGTTCGATCCGGGACAGATGCTGCTCACCGGTCATTTCGACCAGCCGCTCGGAGATTGTCGTCTTACCCGAGCTACTGCCGCCGGCGACGCCGATCAGAAAGGGTCGTGACACGATTCGCAGCATAGAGGGTCATCGAATTCGCGGTGGTGGTCGGGTTATCACCAGGCGCAGGGCGCGCCGGCGTCGACAACCTAAAACCGACCAATTTGCTCCGATGCTTGTAATTTGCCTCCGCAACCGGCCAACCTGTCTTTAATGCTGTCCGAACGCCACGCCGCCATGCTCGATTTCGAACGATCGTGGTGGAACAACGACGAACCACGTGATCAAGTGATCCGCGAACGTTTTCAGTGCTCACCGGACGAATACCACACGGAACTGACCACGGTGCTCAACGACTCGGTTGCGATGGATCATGATCCGCTCGTGGTACGTCGACTCAAGCGGCTTCGCCTACGAGCACGCAAATTGCGTCATAATGGTGAGGGCCTGGCATCGTCGGGCGGAGGAGAAGGACAACACGCATGACGAACGAAGAGTCAGGACTCGGCGCCACTCGCCGCACACCACGTCAAGGCATCGGCGGATCACCGGTGGGGTCGTGGCTTACGATCGCTCTCGCGGTCATCGCAGTCATCATCGGTTTTCTCATCCTGAACAACATCACCGATGGCGGTGGGTCTGCGGGAGACACAAGTTCGGCCGCAGGTGGTGACGCCGAGTCGGCGACCACGGGAACGGGTCCGGTCATTTCCGTCGATGTTCCGGTGACCGAGGCGACTACGACCACCACCACCATCCCACGCATCACCACCGGTGCATCGGTGTTGGTTGCAAACGCAAACACCGTGGGCGGTTCAGCGGGCAATATGACTAAGACGCTCGAACTCGCCGGCTACACCTTGATCGACCCGGTCAATGCGAGTGGACCAAACATTACGGAATCGATCGTCTATTACGATGAAGCTCAGGCCGCCGCTGAAGATGTTGCCAACTCGGTCGCCCGTGATCTTGGCGGTGTGGAGGTATTAGTTCTGCCGACGCCCGCACCCACGGAGAGCGGCAACATCGGGGAAGCCGGAGTGCTAGTGCTGCTCGGTGACACCCAGGCTGGAAAGACGCTCGAGGAGTTGTCCGGAACGACTGCTGACAGTGAAGAGGGATCGGCCGCAGCGCCGGATCCGTCTGATGGAGACATCCCGGCAACGGCCCCGTCCGACACTGACACGACCGAAGGCTGATTGGATTCGTGCCGCCGGCGCGAAACCAATTAATCGAGGTGAGCTCGGATTAGGGCAGCCGTCGCACGTTCGATGTTCTGCTTTGGTTCGGCGAGTGCCGACTCGAGTCCGAACAGATCGGCGAGCACAGCGGTCGCGCGGAGCCCGGTCGACTGCCCGGTGACATCGGCATCAGCGTCACCAACGACCGCCACGACCGGGATTCCGGCGTCACGGCCCAACTCGACGATCCCGCCGACAACCTTCCCGTCGAAGCTCGTCGAGTCGAGTCGTCCCTCGCCGGTGATGATCACGTCGACCCGATGAGGGTTGTCGACGTCGAGGTGATCGAAGAGGTCGAGTTCATCGGCAACGAGCTCGAAGCCGGGAACCAACCGCCCTCCGAGCGCGGCTAACGCCCCGCCGAGCCCGCCCGCCGCCCCACCGCCTTCGATGTCGGTGACATCAAAGGCGAAGTCCTCGTCGAACATCTGTACCAGTCGGCCGAGACGCCGTTCGAGTAGTTTGATCTGCGCGACCGAGGCTCCTTTTTGGGACCCGAACACTGCAGCGGCATCGGCGAAGCGGGTGGACACGTCGCAGGCGACGAGTAGCTCGACTTGTTTGAGTCGGGCGATTGCGGTGATCGCCCGGATCGCCCCGAATCCGCCGTCAGTCGTGGCTGATCCCCCAAGGCCGACGATGATTCGGCGCGCGCCGGCATCGAGTGCGTGATCGATTAACTCACCCGTTCCGGTCGTCGTTGCATCGAGGGCCTTGTTGCCAACGGCTCCACCAGCGAGGACGAGACCGCTCGCTCGGGCCATCTCAATCACGGCCGTTTCGCTGGAAAAGCGCCAGCCGGCGCGCACCGGATCCCCCAGCGGGCCGGTCACGGTTGACTCGCGGTTTGCGCCCCCAAGCACCTCCAACAGGCCGTCGCCTCCGTCGGCCATCGGGATCTCGACGCAGTCGACACCCAGTTCCCAGCACGCATGTCCGATCGCCGCTGCGACCTCCCGGGCCGTTGCCGAACCCTTGAATTTGTCGGGTGCCGCAAGGACTCGCATCTCCCTCAACCTACTGCCGGGCTGGAGCGGGAACGATGGTGTCTATGTTTGCTGTACTCACTCATTGTAATCCCGACCGATTGGGTAGGGATTGACGGTAGAATTTCGGTTATGGCTGCGACCGTTCGAATCCCGACCACGATGCGCCCACTCACCGGTGGCGAAAAGCAGGTGGCCGTAGAGGCCGGCTCGCTTGGCGACGTGATCTCGGCACTCGAGGCCGCGCACCCCGGCCTCGGGGAGCGGCTACTCGATGGGGACGGCGCGCTGCGTAAGTTCGTTAACGTCTTCGTCGACGACGATGACGTCCGTTATCTCAACGGTCTCGAGACAGTCGTAGGCGACGGCATCGCCGTGTCGATTATCCCCGCCGTCGCAGGCGGCTGAACCAGCCACCTTCACCGGGGCGGCGTTATGTCAGCTTCGTTCCCGCTGCCAGTGGCCGGAACTCGGAAGGACTATCACGCCATCCGTCACGATTGTCCCGAAACCCGCTTGGTTCAGCAGAGGACGTGCGGTCGTAAGCTAAGACGGTGATCGGACTCGTCACGGCCGACGTGGCCGCCCCGCTCGATCCGGATCTGCTTCCGCTCGCCGAAGCGATGCGGAGTCGACTCGGCGACGAGGCGGTCGCGATCGTCTCGTGGGATGATGCGACGATCGCCTGGGAAACATTTGCAGCTCTGATCATCCGGTCGCCGTGGGATTACACCGACCGGCTCGACGAGTTTGTCGGTTGGGTTGAACATGTCGACGCAGTGACCACGCTGGTGAACGCAGCCGACGTGGTGCGGTGGAGTACCGACAAGCGATATCTAGAGGACCTCGCTGCTGAGGGCGTCCCGATCGCTCCGACGGCTTTCGTCGCACCGGGCGACGTGATTCCGACGGTCGAGGGCGTGCACGTGGTCAAGCCGACGGTCGGTGCGGGTTCGAGCGGAGCTCGGCGATGCGAGCAGCACGAGGTCGCCGACCATGTCGCTCTGCTCCACGGCCAAGGGCGCACTGCGATGGTGCAGCCGTACCTCGACCTGCTCGACGAACGTGGCGAGACAGCGCACTGTTTCATCATTAACGAAGGCGGCACCATGACCCTCAGTCATGCGTTTCGCAAGGGAGCCATCCTCAGGTCCACCGAAGTCGAACAAGAGGGTGATCTCTTCGCCAAGGAAGACATCTCGGGGCGTGTGCCGTCACAAGAGGAGCTCGCGCTTGCTGAACGTGTGTTGGCGACCGAGATCGTCCGATCGCTTGGTGAGGTTTTCTTCGCTCGGGTTGACGTTGCCCCGTATCGCCAAGCAGACGGCACCGACTCGCATGTCGTGATGGAGCTCGAACTGATTGAGCCGTCGTTCTACTTTATGATCGACCCAGCAACGGTGGGCCTGTTCGCTGACCGCTTCACCAACTGGCTGCGACGTCGCGGGATCACCAGCGATGTCGGCGCCAGCACGAGCGACGAGTGCTGAGTTGACCCGCCGGCCGACTGAACGGGTCAAGGTCACGAGGGTGACTGGCCCCGAGGGCGACCGCGAGGCTCACGTCCGTCCCGATGACCTGATCGTGGAGGAACCGTTGTCGATCCAGCTCGACGGGTCGCTCGTCTCCACGACGATGCGTACGCCGGGGCACGACCACGAGCTCGCCGTCGGCTTCTGCTTCACCGAGGGGTTGTTCGGTGGTGCCGAGGTTCTCGGTGTGCGGCACTGCTCCGACGAGACCACCGCTGCGTCAGTGTCCAACGTTGTCACGGTCGATACGGGCGCGCTCGCACCGGTGCCGACGCCGCGCCTCGGAAACGCGTCCTCCAGCTGCGGATGGTGCGGGAGCCAGCATCTCGACGAAATGTGCGCGCGTTTCGAGCCGCTTCCTGACGGTGGCCCGGTTGACCTCGACGTGATCGGCTCGATCGTCGATGCGGTGGTCGACGGACAGGGTCTCTTTGCGTCGACGGGATCGGTCCATGCCGCCGCAGCGTTCAACTCCTCGGGCGCAGTGCTTCTTACCCGCGAAGACGTCGGCCGTCACAATGCCGTCGACAAGGTGGTGGGTGCGTTGGTGCTGGAGCGGAACGCGCTTCCCGCGATTGGTCACGGGTTGTTCGTGAGCGGTCGGGCAAGCATCGAGATGGTGCAGAAGGCGTGGGCAGCTGGCTTCTCAACGCTGGTTTCGGTGAGCGCTCCGACGGCGTTGGCAGTCGATGCGGCCCGCCGGGCCAACCTTGTACTCGCTGGATTCGTGCGTGGCGATGGCTTTAATGTTTACTCGCCTGAACGGCTTCCCTGACCCAGAGGGAACCGGTGTCGGTAGTGTGTACTGATGTTGATGGAAGACGGTCTCAGCGTTATCCACCTGCTCGGTAAGCCCACGCCGGGAACGGATCGTGAGGCGGTGTTCGCCGCAGTCAAGGCCGCCGAAGCAAAGGACTGTCAGGTCATCACCGCCGCAATGCTCGGCCATAAGGCTGACATCTGTTTCATGGCGCTCTGCGCCGACTGGCGCACGCTGCGGAGCCTGCAGACCGCTTTGCGTCGTGCTGGGATCGACGTGGTTGACAGCTACGTGTCGATCACCGAGGTCAGCGAGTACGCCAAGGGCATGCCTGCCGAAATGCTTCGCGGCCGGCTGCATCCGATCATTCCGCCTGAGGGGTTGAACGCATTCTGCTTCTACCCGATGAGCAAGAAGCGCGAAGCCCACGCGAACTGGTACTCAACGTCTTACGATCGCCGCCAAGAGATGATGATGGAGCACGGCTCAAGCGGGCGGAAGTTCGCCGGCAAGGTCGCCCAGGTGATCTCCGGCTCGACCGGTCTCGACGACTTTGAGTGGGGCGTGACCCTGTTTGCCAAGAGCCCCGATGTCATCAAAGAAGTCGTTTACACGATGCGTTTCGACGAGGGCTCCGCTCTGTACGGAGAGTTCGGCGCCTTCTACGTCGGATACCTTGAGGCCATCGAGAACATCATTTGACTCGAACGGTTTGCTTAGGCCTGGACGGCCACGGAACGCAAAAAAAGATCCGAACCGTCAGCAGCGAACCGGAATAGATCAAAGAACGCGCGAGACGGGTCGCCGTTTCGGCCGAGGTCGGTGATCCCGGTTGGACCGTCGTAGTCAATCTCTTGGTTGTCGAGGAGCCGGAGAGCGCACGTCGCAAAATCGCGACAGACGTTGCCTCCGTCAGAAACCGACGACATCTGTGAGGCGATCACGTCTGGGGCATCCGAACCACCCTGGCTCGCCGAAAGTGCGATCAGGCTTACGCAGTCGGTGACCTGAGGGCCGAACGCAGTGTCGTCCTCCGGAACGGCGCCGTCGCGCAGTGTGATCTGTGGAGCGATCACCTCGACGCGATTTCGAATCGTCGCCGGAAGTTCGGCAATCACCGGTCTGGTCGCTGCGCTTCGAGCGGCATCGTTAACGAAGATTCTCGGCACGCTGAGATCGTCTCGCTCACCCATTGCCTGCAATGACGCGGCAATTGTCTGGCCGTTGCCGACCGAAACAACGACTTGCGGGTCGAGCTCGACCAGCAAGTCAAGTTCATCAGTGAAGTCGTCGTCGTCGACAGGAACTGCGATCGTCTCGACGGCGATGTCATCGCCGAGTGCATTGGCGACCGCTTCGGCGTATGGCCGGCCGTATGCGTCGTCGACGTGGATGATAGCCACGCTGCTCGCGCCTGTGGCCTGGGCCTCACGGGCGATGGCGGCTGCCTGAAGTGAGTCGGTCGCAATGCTGCGAAAGAACAGTCCGTCGTCGGGAAAGTCATCGAGTGCGATTGCCGTCGCCGTCGGTGAGCAGCTCAGGATGCCGTTCGAGACGGCCACGTCGAGTGATCCGAGTGCGGTGTTTGATGAGGCGGGGCCCATGATCGCGTCTACGCCGACTTCGATTAGATCCTCGATGGCTTGCGAGGCACTTGCTGCAGTTTGGCCCTCATCAATAATCACGTATTCGACGTCGTTGCCGAGTACTCCACCGGCCCTGTTGATGATGTCAATCGTGGCTTCGAACGAGGCGCGGAGTGCGTTGTCGACCCGGGTGTCACTGGACGGAATGAGCGCACCGATCGTCAACACCCCATCGTCGACGCGGGGTGGCGTTACCTGTGTGGTTGTCGTCGCCACGGTCGCAGGCGGCTTCGAACCTTCGCCACCCGTGCATGCAGTGACGAGCACAGCTGCCCCAATCGCCGCCATCAGGGGACCGCTGAGACGGAACCGATCGCCTCGTCGCTTCATCTGATGCACAGTACCGTTTGTATTCTAGTCAAGGAGGGCCGGTGCGACACCCCAAAATTGGTGCGTCAGGGCGCAGCGGCCCGGCACGAGGTTCCTAACAGAGCGTAAAAAAGCCCCCATACCTCATCGTTGACATCGTCGGCGGCGTGCGCGGCGATGACTGCAAAGCGGCCGGATCGCGCGTGGCGAGCAGTTGTCCCAGGTTCAGCGGCCGCCGTGCTGATCCTCGTCGGTGGAACCCGCCTGGGCGGAAAGAACCCGTTCGACAGTTCGATTGAGGGGCCCCCGATCGAACGTTCGTGAACAGCATCGGTGTCGACATCGAGGCCTATGATCTGACGATCGACTCCCCGGCCGGCACCCTTCGCATCGACGCCACCTCGGCGGAAGATGGCATTCGCCCTGCGGTGCTCGGGCTTTCTGTCGATCTTGCCGAGTGACAGCCGTCGATCGTCAAGCGCACCTGGCCCGTGCCGCCGAATTGATCCCCGATGGCGCGCAACGAGGGCGCGAGTACTGCGTTGCACTCGCCACCATTACCGATGGCTGGGTCGTTGAGTTATTCGAAGCAGCCCTGGCGGCGCACCCGACACAACACAGCGTCGCACTCCTCGCAGTTGGGGGCTACGGCCGCGGCGAGCTGGCCCCGCACAGCGACCTGGATCTCCTGCTCGTGCATGACTGCAAACCCCGCAAGGTTCCAGACGAGATCGAACCGCTTGCGAGTGCACTTTGGTACCCGCTGTGGGACGCCGGCGTGAAGCTTGGTCACGCGGTACGTCGGGTCGACGAACAACTAGATCTCGTCGATGGCGACCTCGACTCTGCAACTGCGCTGCTATCGGCACGTTTCCTTGGTGGTGATGAGGAGATAGCGGACGAAGTCACCGTGCGCGGTCGGCGGCTGTGGGAATCGCAGCGCACCTCCTACCTGACCGCGTTGCGGGCGCGAATGATGGAGCGCCAGGCCGAATCCGCCGACGTTGCGTACCGACTCGAACCAGACCTTAAAAATGGGCACGGCGGACTTCGTGACGTTCAGACGGTCTGGTGGGCGATGGCGAGCGGGCTTGCGGTGATCGAACAGGATTTGGCCGATCTCGACACGTGCTACGACACGCTACTGCGCGCTCGCGTGGCGCTTCACCTCACCACCGATCGCGCTGGTGAAGTGATGCGACTCGAGGATCAGGATGCAATCGCTGCGACCGGCGGTTGGTCCGACGCTGACGTCATGATGGCCGACGTCGCCGTTGCAGGCAGGACCACCGCCTGGCTGTGCGATGAGAACTGGAATCGGGCGATCGAGCGTGACCCGGAGGCTGACCGAGCAATCGCTCCTGGTGTCGTGCTGCGAAACGGTGAGATTGAACTGACCGAGGCCGCTGACCCCCGCCGCGATCCCACGCTCGCACTCCAAGCGGCCGTCGCCGCAGCCCGGTCCGACTGTCGGATCGGACGTTCGACGTTGAGTCGTCTGCGTGACGAGGTCGAGCCCTGGCCGGGCGACTGGCCCGTCGGGGCGCGCACTGAACTTGTTGCACTGCTCCTCGAAGGTCACTGCGCAATTCGCGTGCTCGAAGCGCTCGATCAGCACGACTTGATCGCCCGTTTCCTTCCCGAGTGGGAACCGGTGCGGTCGAAGCCGCAGCGCAACGCATACCACCGTTTCACGGTCGACCGTCATCTTTGGGAGGCGGCGGCGAATGCGGCAGGGTTGGCCGCCAATGTTTCGCGACCTGACCTTCTCGTCGTCGGAGCACTTTTCCACGACTTAGGCAAGGGCTACCCGGGTGATCACACCGAAGTCGGCATCGATCTGGTCCGCAAGATCGCACCGCGGCTCGGCTACAACCGCCACGACGTCGAGACGCTCGTGGCGATGGTCGAGTGGCATCTGCTCCTGCCCGACGTGGCGATGCGGCGCGACCTTTCCGACCCGGCGACGATCGACCTTGTGGCTGGGTTATTAAATTCGGTCGAGCGGCTTGAACTCTTGCATGCGCTCACGGAGGCCGACTCGAAGGCGACTGGACCGTCGGCGTGGGGTAACTGGAAGAAGGAACTTGTCGATGAACTGGCCGCCCGAACGCGGCGTGCGCTTGGTGGCGAGGACGTCACCGAGGTCACCTGGCAGCTGTTCCCTGGCGCCGAGATCCTGACGCTGATGGCCGCCGGCAACGTCGACGTCTCTCGTAATGATGACCGGATCACCATCGTTTATCCTGACGAGCAGGGAATGTTCGGCCAGATCGCAGGGGTGTTGTCTCTGCACGGGCTTGACGTGTTGAGTGCTCGTGCTCACTCCGACGAGGGCGGCATGGCTGCGTCGCAGTTCCGCATCAGTGCCTCAAGTGGCGAGATCAACTGGCGCTCGTTGAAGAGCGACTTGCGCAAGGGCCTTGCGCATGAGTTGGCAATCGAGGCACGCCTCGCCGAGCGAGCCAAGACCTACCGCCGCCGCCGCCGCTTGCAGGCCGATGCGCCGGGGCCGCCGAGAGTGAAGTTCATTGAGGGTGGATCGAGTAACGCCACGGTGGTCGAGGTCCGGGCAGTCAGCAAGATCGGGATACTGCACCGGATCGCAAAAGCGCTGAGCGAACTCGGACTCGACATTCGTCATGCGACTGTGCAGACGATGGGGGTAGAGGTGGTCGACACCTTTTACGTGCGGACGCGTTCGGGCGATCTTGTGACAAGTTCGCCGCACCGCAAAGAGATCCAGAAGGCTCTCCTGCACGCCGTTGCCTGACCACCTGGCGCCGCGATCGTGTCTGAAGTGGGCTGACTTGCGCGCCGACCGTCGATGACGCGTCGCGCTGTCGTAGATTAAATCTCGTGACCGCGACTGCTCGAGACCTGGCGCGATGGAGTGAGACGCTTGCGGCGATCGCTCGCACGGGTATGGCCTTCACCGAGAATCTCTACGAACGTGAACGCTATGAGGAGGTGCTTCATGTGGCCGGTGACATCAAAGCCGCTGCCCGGGAACTTGAGGCTGAGTCCAACGCCGACGCCGCAGCGGTTCAGCGCGAGATCGATCACTTCGTCGGTGAGTGGATCGATTCGATTGGCGAAGGGGTCCCGGGGTACGTCACGCCGAAGACTGCAGTGGGGGCGATCGTTGGGAACGCCGATGGCGAGATTCTGCTCGTTCAACGCAAGGACTCCGGCATCTGGCTCTACCCGACTGGTTGGGCCGACGTCGGATATTCGCCGGCCGAAGTCGCCGTGAAGGAGGTCAGCGAGGAGACGGGGATCAAATGTGATGCCGAGCGTCTGCTCGGCGTCGTCGACGGTCAACGGATGGGGTTCAGTCGCTTCGGCATGTACATGTTGCTTTTCCACTGCACAGCGACCGGAGGTGACTTGGTCCCGCATCCGTTGGAGACCGCCGATGTTGGTTGGTTCGGCCGAGAAGCCTTGCCCGAGGCCACAGCCGGTGCCCAGTGGTGGGGTCCGATGGCGTTCGCCGCCATCGACGGCGATACGAGCGATGCCACCTTCGACCCGGTTCGCACCGACATCTGGCGATCTTGAACGCGACCGTCCGCCCGGCAGCAGTTCACATTCGATCCTGATCGGCACTGAGTCGGGATCGCCACGAGTAGTCCGCCAGAGACTCAGTCCTGGTCGCGGAGAAACTGCTCGACTTCGTTCATGAGTTCGTCAGGGTCAATCGGCGGTGCCGAGCTAAGGTCACTCTCGTCGGTGGCATCGTTCTCGTCGGCCATCTGCTCCAGACGCGATAGATATTCGACCATGTCGTCGTCATCGCCAATGAGCGCAGCCACGCGTGCGTCGTACTCGGTAGCGTCCGAGGACAGGCGCGACAGCGGGGGCGGGGTGCCGATCATCGAGCAGGCGCGGTCGACTAGCGCCATTGCCGCCTTGGGGGACGGCACCTGAGCTGCGTAGCCGGGCACGGCGGCCCACAGCGATGCCGTCGGCAGGCCCGCCTGGTGTAGGGCGTCGTGGAGCACGCCGACGATCCCGGTCGGACCCTCGTACTGGGAGCGTTGGAGGTCGAATCGTTCGATCAGCGAATTGTCGGAAGCGGTCCCAATCAGCGGCACGGGCCGGGAGTGCGGGACGTCAGCGAGCAGGGCACCGACGGAGATCGCCATCGTGGCCTCAAATCGGTCGGCGATCCCAGTGACCTGCTCGGAGAAGAGCCGCCACCGGAGCGCCGGCTCGGGCCCGAGGAGGAGAATCACATCGGTCCCGGGAAGGGAGGCTGACCAGACACCAACGGTGGGCCACACAATTGAGCGGTTGCGGTCCTCATCGAGGCGAACCTGCGGTCGCACCGTCGCGAAGTCGGTGAACGGTTCGGGGTCGATCTCAGCGAGGACGTCGGCGTCCCATGATTCGATCATTGAGGTTAAGGCGGTCGACGCTGCGTCGCCTGCATCGTTCCACCCGGTAAAACCCGCGATCAGGACGGGCCGATCGAGTGTTGGCTCTGCCAGCCATCGAACCTGCTCCGTTCTCACGGCCGACACGCTATCGGTGCGTAACGTGTGCCGTATGCAGCATGATGAGTCCCCCGTCGACGACCAAGCAGCCGGGTCGGTCACGATCGAGATTGCCCTGGTCGTCGACGACGAGCTGGTGGTGGCGTTCGAGCAGTTGATTCCGCAGCTGTCCTCGTCGTCGCCGCCACCGACTCGCGAAGCATTGTGCGACCTCGTCGACGGCGCGGACACGACACTGTTCCTCGCCCGAGTCGATGGAGTGATCGTGGGGAGCCTGACGCTTGCGTTCTACCGCATCCCGACCGGGATGAAGGCGTGGATTGAGGACGTGGTGGTGGACGATGCCGCACGCGGCCACGGGGTCGGACGGTTGCTCAGCGAATCTGCTGTCGATGAGGCCCGACGTCGCGGCGCGAAGAACGTGAGCCTCACAAGTCGCCCATCCCGCGACACTGCGAACCGGCTTTACCAGCGAATTGGCTTTGACCTCTACGAGACCAACGTTTACCGCTTCGCCTTCTGACGATGCCGAACCCCACCCACTCCATCGCTGACTTCCCGGACATGCGAAATTTGGGGACATCGTGACGCCGAACCATTGCGAGTCGCTCGAATTTTGGGGAGAAGCAGAGCGGACTCGGCCATAACGGTGCCGGAAGCAGAACTGGGTTTGGGGGCCGGAAAGCGGAAGGTGAAGCTAGGCGATTAACTCAGGAGCCGGTGATACGGCGAAGGTCTTCGGCGGCCTGACGTACCTGCCAGTCGCGATCCTTGAGCGCCCGATTGATCGCCTCTTCCACGCTCCGGCCGATGTCGTCGGCGCCGAGAAATGGTGCGAGCGCAAGAACGGCACGGCGACGTACAGCCGGCTTGTCGGTTGTCCCGGCGATGATCGTGTCGACGGCACGTACGGCACCAATCGCGCCCAGGGCAGCAACTGCTGACTCGCGGACGAGTGGCTCCTCGGCGGTGGTTGCGAGGCTGATCAGCCGGTCGACGATGGCATCCCTGTCGGATTCGTGCTCGCCGCATGCCCAGGCTGCGACTTCGACCACTCGTGGATCGTCGTCGGAGAGTGCGTCGATGAGGTCGATGGTTGGATGCATCGCCGCAAGCTCGGCTGCACGTCGTCGAACTGAAACCTGATCGTCTGCGAGCGCAACGATGAGGGTCGCGTCGTCGAGTGCACCGAGCCGCTCAAGTGCGCCGAGCGCCGCCTCGCGGACCGTTGGTTCGGCATCGGACACAGCTTGCTGTGCATGGTCGAGATCACCGGAGTGTCCGGCAATCACAACAGCGCGGCGGCGATCGGATACTGAGTCGTTCACGGGGCGTCAGGACTTGAGCAGGTCGGTGAGCGTGACCACGACAAAAGCGGTCCCAAATGCGATCACGATTGCGCTGACGATGCCGATGATCACGCCAAGTCCGGTGCTTGCGATGGCGGCCCATACGCGCCGGATTAGGTTCGGAGCTCGATACAGCGGAACGGTTGTCTCGGCGATCCCGATCGGTACACGTGGCCGACGAACTTTTGGCTCAGCGCGTGGTGTTCGGGGGACGGCTCTGGCAGTCTTGCGCCAGCCGGCAAACACCAGGGCGAGAATTGCCAGTCCAGCCATCCATCCGGCAGCAGCAGTGAGATCAGTGACCGACACGACAACTCCCATGATACTCGTCGCACCTCGTCAGAGGTGGTGGGCTTGGACGATCGCCTCCGTAGCGCTACTTGGGCTCGGAATCATGTCGATTAGCGTGTTAATTCCGTCCGACGTAATTGCCCGGACCGAGAACCCCCGCACTGAGGAACAGGAGCCGGCGCCCTACGCCCGCGTGCCGGCCTCAGCCGAGTCGGTCAACAACCGTGTGGTGTATGGCGACCTTCCCGAGGACGTCGAGGTCTACGACACTGACGGCGACTTCTTCTTCGTCACCGTCTCAGCGCCCGAGCAGTCAGTCCTCTCGTGGCTGATTGGGTCGGCGGAGCCGGTTTTCGATCCGCTTACCGAGGAAGGCAAGAACGGCCGACGAACCCCGGTGCAGAACCGTGAGATCGCATTGCAGCAAATGCGTACCGCCACGCAGGAAGCTCAATTCGTGGCGCTGACTGCGGCGGGCTACAAGCCTACGATCGAATTCGGGTCGGTCGTGGTGCAAGATACTCTGTGCCGTAAGACTGCGGAGGACGGCTTCACCTGCGATGAGGAGTTCCCTTCTTCCGCTGTGTTGCAGCCGGCCGACACGATTCTCGAGGTCGACGGCGATCCGATCAGGACCATCGAGGATCTCTCCGCTGCGCTCGATGGTGCCGAACCTGGTGACATCGTGGAAATGACGATTGACCGTGCCGTGGAGGGGACGATGACCGTCCCGGTCGAACTATCGAGCGATCCAACCGACCCTGACCGAACCATCGTGGGTTTCGTCCCGTTCGACACGCGAACAGTCGATCTGCCTTTCGACGTTTCGATTGATACGGCTGCGGTGGGTGGGCCCTCGGCCGGTGCGTCTTTCACCTTGGCGTTGATTGACGAATTGACCGAGGGCGACCTGACAGGCGGACGTGACATTGCGGTTACCGGTTCTATTCGACTGGACGGATCGATCGGTCCCATCGGTGGTCTTGCTCAGAAGGTAAGCGCAGTTCATCAGCACGGGGTCCAGGTGTTTTTGATCCCGGCGGAACAGTTCGAGCTCACCGATCCCGATCCGGAGAATCTCGACGACGGTGTGTGCCGCTGGGAATGTCTCAATGACGCCGGCGATGGTGAGGTGGTGCTCATTCCTGTGGCGACGCTCGACGAGGCGCTAGCGGTGTTGGAGTCGCTTGGCGGTGATCCGATAGCGCTGTGAGGCCACGATTGCGAAGACCGAGCTGACATCTCGGCTGACCCTCCACCATCTCAGAGGTTGGGACGCGTAGCGTTGCACTCATGGCCATGTCGTTTTCCCGACCTGATCCAGCGTCACCGGCGCAGATCGCTGATGCCAACTTCTCGACCGGTCGTCGTGGTTTCGATCAGAGCGAAGTCCGCGACTTCCTCCGGATGGTGTCAGCCGAACTCGCTCAGCTGCAGGAGCGAGCACGCTTCCTTGAGCGCGAGCTTGAAGCCGCGCAGTCGAATACCGACCTCTCGTCAACGCGAATGGACGACGAAACCCTCACCCGGCTGCTGGGCGAGGAAACCGCACGAGTTTTGCATGCAGCCCGTGAGAGCTCGCACGCGATCAGGGAGAACGCCGAGTCGGCAGCGGCGCAGATGCTGACGGAGGCCAGCAATGAGTCGACCCGTCTGCGTGAGGAGGCTGAGATCGAGGCGTCGCGTCGCCGTGCCGATGCGGCCAACGACGCCGAGTCTGAGCTTTCGATGGCCAAACAGCAGGGTCGTGAGATGGTCAACGAAGCTCGGGCCTACCGCGAACGCGTGTTGAGTGAGTTGGCGCGTCGCCGTGAGCTCGCCCGTGAACAGATCGAACAGTTGGTGCACGGGCGCGACCGGCTCATGCAGTCCTTCGAGCGGGCGCGGCTGGTTGCGGTCGACGTGGTTGCGGAGATGCAGCCGCTCGGGGAGCCCGATGAATACGTGAATCTGCAACCTTCGACAGGCCCCGTGCCGGTGATGGTTGCACGCGAGCACGTGACACCCACCGACCATGTCGATGGTGCTGAGGTCAATGTGGCGCCGGACGACGAGGTGGCTGCAGACGATTCTGTCACGGGTCAGCACATCTTCGACCACGAAGCCGAGGCGCGTGTAGGCAGCGACGTTGACGCAGGTCCTGGGGCGACGATTGAGGTTGAGACGGAGATCCTTGGCGAGGTCGAGAGCGTTGCGGAGCTTAGAACGGATCCTGGTACGCCAGACGACGGCGATGCCGAGGCGACAAACACAGACGCCGACTCGGTCAACGATGTCGTCGTCGATCTTTTCGCCCGCCTGCGAGCGACGAACCCGGACAACGCCTCCGAGCTCGATGCCGTCGATGCCGCAACGATCGAGGCTGGAGCGGACACCGTCCCCGATAATGCACTCGTCGAAGCTGAAATTGCGACAGAAGCTGCCGACGAGGCCACGCCGTTCGACCAACGTGCCGCCGATCTGACCCCGCTGATCGTGGCTAGCGCCCGCAAGCTCAAGCGAGTGTTAGCCGACGAGCAGAATGAGGTCCTCGACGCGCTGCGGCGCAACGATCCGGTCTGCGACCTGGATGCACTCCTTCCGTGGTCCACACATCACGCCGAGCGGTACGCAACTGTACTCGGTGACGAACTCGAGGCGGCGGCGAACGCCGGAGCAGCGTTGACGGCTGACGGCCAGAAGCCCACATTGGGCAAAGCGGCTGCCCGCCAGGCAGTGCAGCAGGCCAATGAGACTTTGGCCCGAGCGCTGGTTGCGCCACTGCGCGATCGCCTTGAGCGTTGCATTGCTGAAGGAGACGGCGACAACCCAGCGATCACGAAGAAGGTTCGTGCGGTGTACCGGGAGTGCAAGACCCAGCACATCGATGATCAACTCGATGATGTGTTCCGCACGGCTCATGGCCGTGGTGTCCTCGCCTCTGCCGAACTCGGGACGCCGCTTAACTGGACACCGGATCCCGGCGACGACGTGTGCCCCGACTGCGACGACAATCGGCTCGCCGGGGCGGTCCCTGCTGGCCAGGCGTTCCCCACGGGCCACGTGTGCACCCCGGCACATCCCGGCTGCCGCTGCATGTTGGTCGCCGCGGGGCGGTAATCTCAGCGCCAATGCGGCGCTCTCAGGACCTTCCGGTCGATGCTCCACGACGTCGTTTCGGCGGCCGTGGCATCCTGATCGCTCTCGGCGGACTGTTCCTTTTCGTGCTGATCTTCGGGCGTGCGATCGCACGGTTCTACGTCGACTACCTGTGGCACGACGCGCTTGGCCGCAACGACGTGTTCTGGGGAGCGCTCGGTGCGAAGGTGACGTTGTTCTTCGGGTTCTTCCTCATCTTCGCAGTTGTGGCCGGGATCAACCTGCTCGTGGCAGATCGCATGGCGCCCGAATCCTTCCCTGCCAACGTGCATCCATATGTTGAGCGGTTTCACGAGATCTTTGGACGTCGCCTTCGCCTACTCAGGTACGGCGTGGCTTTGATATTCGCGCTGCTGCTCGCAACCCCGGCCATCGCCCGGTGGCAGGAGTGGCTGCTGTTCCGGAACTCGCAGAGTTTCGGAACCTCCGACGGGCAGTTCGGTCGCGACGTCGGTTTCTACGTTTTCGAGCTGCCGTTCCTGACGTTCTTGCTCGATTGGATGTTTGCAGCAGTCATCGTCGTGCTGCTGTTGACGATCGCAGCACATATTCTTAACGGCGGCGTCGTCCTCGTGTCACCCGTACCGACCGTGAGTACTGCGACGAAGACCCACGTCGCTTCGCTGTTGGCGCTGCTCGCTGTGCTCAAGGCTGGTGATTACTGGCTCGACCGATTTGAACTCACTAACGCGCAGACCGGCATCGTGCAAGGCGCCACCTATTCGGTGGTGCAGGCGCGTTTGCCTGCGCTGATGCTGCTGATCCTGATCGCTGTGTTCACCGCAATCCTGTACCTCTCGGTGGCCCGGACTGGATCGTTCCGGGCGCCGCTCATCGCTTCGGCGCTCTGGCTGATTGTTTCGATAGTCGGTGGTGTGATCTACCCGGCGATTGTCCAGGGACTCGTGGTCAACCCGGACCAAGAGGCGAAGGAGGCCGGGTACATCGAGCGCAACGTCAACGCAACTCGGCTCGCCTACGGGTTGGCTGAGGTAGATGTTCGTGACGTTACGTTTGGTCCGCTCACGGCGTCCGACGTAGAGAGTGACCTCAGCGCTCTCAGCAACACTCGCCTGCTCAACCCGGGGGCAATGCTCAGTCGTTTCATCTTCGACGAGGGTCGTGAAGCCGGCCTGACCATCGACGATCTTGATGTCGACCGCTATGTGCTCGATTCGACCGAGAATCCGAACGGTGAGCAAGTGCTCGTCGCCGCCCTGGAACTGGATCAGGCCGGGCTTGCGAACACCACGTGGCAGGGTCTCCGCCTGATCAACACGCACGGCTGCGGGCTTGTCGTCGCTCCGGCGAGTACGGTCCAGGGCAACCGTCGTCCTGCGTACACGGTTCCCGATCTTGAACGCCCAGAGCTCTACTTCAGCCCCAGCATCGGCGGCTATGCGATTAGCAACACTGAGTCCGATGAGAACGCTTGTGACGTTGTGCCAAATGACTATGAGGGTGATCTCGGCGTAAAGATGAGCTCGTTTGCTCGTCGAACATCGTTCGCTCTCGCATTCCTTGAGTACAACATCCTTGCGTCCGGCGCTATTCAGAGCGACTCTCAGATGTTGTGGGTCCGCAACGTAAACGACCGGCTTGACAAGCTGGCCCCGTTCCTGTCGTACGATGCCGACCCGTATCCCGTGGAGGTTGACGGCGGTGTCAAGTGGGTGGTTGACGCATACACGACCACCAGCCGCTACCCATACGCCGAGAGCGTCGGCAACGTTCAACTCTCCAATCGCTCGGGGCTATCGCCGAACGACAACTACGTACGCAACAGTGTGAAGGCCGTCGTCGATGCCTACACCGGAAACGTCACTCTGTACGTCGTCGACGAAACTGACCCGATCATCAAGGCCTGGCAGTCCGCGTTCCCCGATCTGTTCACATCGTTCGACGAAATGCCTGACGTATTGCGCGAGCACCTGCGGTACCCCGAGGACTTGTTCCGGGTGCAGACCGACCGCTACTCCAAGTACCGGATCCCGGCTGAGAACTTCTTCCGGCGCGAGGGCGCCTGGTCGGTGGCCCAGGCTCCGGGACAATTCCCGGGCGAGCGCACCAGCACGGCATCGGGCGTCAGCCAGGACTCTGCGGCGTCGACCACGTTCGCCAGCGAGTCCAATGTTCGCCGTTTTACTCCCTACTACACGTACTTTGATACAAGCCTCCCGGGTGAACCTCGCAACGAGGAGTTCGTGATCTTCCGGCCGTTCGTAGAGTTCTCGACTGCTGACCAGCGGACCCAGCTGCAGGCGTACATGACCGCCTCATCCGAACCCGACACGTATGGCGAATTGACCACCTATGTCGTGGTGCCGCCCGAGGGTGAGTCGCTTCCCGATGGCCCACTGCGGGTTGCGTCGAGCGCCGAGTCGACCGAAGAGATCTCGTTGCGTATCTCGCGCGACAACCAAGGTGACGGTGGGACCCGCGTTCGCTTCGGTGACCTTCAGGCGATACCGGTTGCCGACGGGCTGATCTATGTTCGGCCTTACTACGTCACCCAACAGACCGACAGCCCACAGGTTCCTGAGGCCACCGAGTTCCGCGAGGTCATCGTCACCTACAACCGTCAGTCAGTGTTGGCACCGACAATCGGTCAGGCGCTCAGCGAACTGTTCCGCGGCTTCGAAGGAGACGTGGGTGACCGCACGGGTGATGCTGCGAGCAGCGACGATGACCTCGAGCCGATTGACAACGAAGTCATTGTGCTCGACGAAGATGCCGAAGAGGTGCTGGTGCGGCTCGACGCTGTCCTTGCCGAAGCCGATGAAGCCTTGGCTTCGGGTGACCTCGGGCTGTACCAAGAGAAGGTCAAAGAGGTCGAGGTCTTGACGGCCGAGGCTATCGAGCGCCTCGGACTCGACTCGGCCGTTGCGAGCACGGAAGCCGACGCCGATGGCGAGGAGACCGACGAAACCGACACCCCCGCAGGTGATGACGCCAGCGAAGACGAAGGCTGATTAGGCGCTACCGGGTCGACGGAGCCGATCGGCTAGCTCCGCAAGCTCGGCGCGAAACTGGATTGCGTAGCGCGCCTGCTCGTTGGCAAGACGTTGTTGTCCACTGGTCACGTCGTGGAGTTGTGTCGCCAATTGTTCGACCATGTCGAGGGCATCTGCTCGAGCGCTGGCTTGGTCGAGGTCGCCGCTCAGTTCGGTGAGCTGGTTGGTCAGCTCTGTGCTGACTTGGTTGACACGCGAATCGACTGCACCGACCTTCTCGGCGAGCTGACCAAGTTGAGCCCGAAGCTCGGCATCGGGGTCGCGTCTGGCTGTGGCACCGGCTTGCATTTCGGCGAGTGCGGTGTCGGTGCGTTCGGCGGTGTCGGTGGCGACGATCGCAACATCGGCGAGGTGTTCCTGCTGCCGCGCGACTGCTGCAGCAAGTTCTTCGAGCCGTGTGTGCACGGCTGACTGTGCTGCGATGGCGGCCTCGCCACTGCTCGCCACTGCCAGTTGGTGAGCGGTGACGGTTTTGCGTAGCTGCTCGAAATCGGCCGCCGAGGCAGCTTTAACGATGGCGCTGTCGATTGCGGGCGCGATCGATCCGGCGACCGAACCAACGTGCTGCTCGACTGTGCCGATTTGCGTCGCAAGTCGGTCCTGAGCGCAGCCGAGCTGGCCGAGAAACTCGGCCAATCGTCGCTTCTCATCCTCGGACTCGTCGAGGCGACCGCGCATCATCTGGAGTTCGGCGCGTAACGCATCGAGCTCCTGTTTTGTCTCGGCGCGGCGGTTGAACAGTCCCATGATGCGACAACAAACCTACTCCACTAACTTCGCCTGATGGCTGGTCACGACACACCGAAGAAGATTCTCCTCGACGAATCGGAGATACCAACGCAGTGGTACAACGTCGTGGCCGATCTCCCGACACCCCCGCCGCCTGCGTTGCACCCGGGTACCCACGAGCCGGCCGGCCCAGAGGATTTCGCGCCGCTGTTTCCGATGGCGCTAATCGAGCAGGAGGTTACTACCGATCGCTACGTCGACATTCCTGGCGAGGTGCTTGACGTCTACAAGATCTGGCGGCCCACACCGCTGTTCCGGGCGAAACGACTCGAGGAACTACTCGACACGCCGGCGCGCATCTATTACAAGTATGAAGGCGTCAGTCCAGCGGGCTCCCATAAACCGAATACGTCAGTACCGCAGGCCTATTACAACCACCAGGAGGGCATTACCAAGCTGACCACCGAGACAGGTGCAGGCCAGTGGGGGAGCGCGCTTGCATTTGCGACGGCGCAGTACGGGATGGAGTGCGAAGTTTGGCAGGTCGCAGCGTCTTACAAGGCGAAGCCCGGCCGCAAGACGATGATGGAGATCTGGGGCGCGACATTGCATTCGAGTCCGTCCGAGCTGACGGAGTTCGGACGAGCGTTGCTCGCCGAGAATCCTGACCACAATGGTTCGCTCGGCATTGCAATCTCTGAGGCAGTTGCGATGTGTGTCGAGGACCCGAATGCTCGCTACGCATTGGGGTCGGTGCTCAATCACGTGCTGATGCACCAGACGATCATCGGTGAAGAGGCGCTGCTGCAATTGGCGAAGGTCGACGAAGTGCCCGACGTGCTCGTCGGATGCACTGGTGGCGGCTCCAACTTCGGTGGGCTGGCGTTCCCGTTCCTGCGTGAGAAACTCGCCGGCGCGATGAACCCAACCATTCGCTGTGTCGAGCCGGCCGCATGCCCCTCGCTGACGAAGGGTGAGTATCGGTACGACTTCGGCGACACCGCCGGTATGACGCCGCTAATGAAGATGCACACGCTCGGCCACGACTTCATTCCGGAGCCGATTCATGCCGGAGGCCTGCGGTATCACGGCATGGCGCCGTTGGTGTCACACGTCTACGAAGAGGGCCTCGTTGAGGCAATCTCGATCCCGCAGCGTGAGTGCTTCGAGGGCGCGATCAAGTTTGCAAAGACGGAGGGCATCGTTCCGGCACCGGAGCCGACTCATGCGATCGCCGCTGCAATTCGGGAGGCACTGGCCTGCAAGGAATCGGGTGAGGAGAAGGTGATCCTCACGGCGCTATGCGGTCACGGGCACCTTGACCTTACGAGCTACGAGAAGTACCTGTCGGGCGAGATGGTCGACTACGACTTGCCCGACGCGGAGATCGCTGAGGCAATGAAGACCGTTCCCGTTCTTTCCTAAAGCAACGCGTTGACCCTTCGACGCGGCTGTTACGCCAGATGCAGCGTTGCGCCTGCCGGACCCCTCCGTTTGCGTTGATCATCTGGGTGTCCGAAACAGCCAGAAAGGCCCCAAAAACGCCTGAGTGGGGCCGGACTTACGGTTAGAAGTTGAGGACACGTTGTCTGCCGTCGCTGGTGAATCGAGTTCCTCGAAGACCTGAGTCGTGGTCGTCGGTCGGCGTCGACGCGAAGAAACGTCTTAGACCGGTTCAGGAAAACGCGTCGTCGCTGAGCCCAAACACCCGCTGGCCGAGTCGCGAGTAGCGGCGTTCGCGCAGCATCGTGTCCGGGTCGATGGCAACCATTATGCCGGATCTTCCGATCCGGCCGGGCTGAGGACCTCGCGATGGGCGGCGGCAGATTTGGCGGCCGCTGACTGTCCACGGACGATCACTGCGAGCGAACCGATTACCACCCCAATCCCGAGAGCCTGGCGGAACACAATTACCTCGTCGAGGAAGACCCAGGCGATGATCGCCGAGAACACCGGGATCAATAACGTGAATGTGGACCCCACCCACAAGGGAATTCGCACGAGCGACCAGTTCATCAACACGTGCCCGATGATCCCTGAGCCGATTGACATGGCGGCGAGCAGGCCCCAGTTCGTCCACGTCGGCCAGGTCATGTCCTGGCCGAACGCAAATCCGAGTGGGGTGACGATCAGCGCAGTCCACAGCGCAGTGCCGGCGGTGAATTCGGTGGGGGTGACCTTGCCTTTCGACTGCTTCGATGCGACGAAGTAGGCGCTCCACGCGAACATCGCTCCGACAGCGAGTAGATCCCCTTTGATGTTGCTCACATCGTCGGATGTGGCCGTGGTGATGATGACCACGACGCCGGCGAGCGCAACGAGCGACCAGATTGCGTCGAGCCCCCGAATCTTTTCACCGAAGAACCGGGCGGCGATCACGCCGACGAGGATCGGCTGGAGTGACCCGATGATCGTGGCATTGACGATGCTCGTGTTCTTGACAGCAGAAAAGAATAAGGCGATGTCGGCACCCAGCGCGATCCCACCGAATGCGGTGGCTCTCACGCTGTGGATGGTGAACGGCGAGCCGCGCAGCCGCATCCAGATGATTAGTGCCAGGCTGAACATCCAGAATCGGTAGGCCCCAATTGCGAGGCCACCCATTTGGATGCCTTTCGCGAGCACGGTGCCCGTCGACCATGCACACACAGCGATCGCTGCACCGGCGAGCCCAGCGGAGAGTTCGTGTCCTTCACCGCCGCTGGCGGCGGGGTGCGTGTCGGTGGGGGTCATCTCGCGGCACGATAACTGGGCCGATGTTGCGCTCACCTTCTGTCGGGTGCGTGGCGTTGGTCGGGGGTTTCATCGCTGACGGCCTATACGACACGAAGCTGGGCGCGACAAATGGTTGGTTCAAAGTCGTGCGTTGCTTGGGGGAGGTGGTCTACACGGTTGCCGAGATGGTCAAGGGCCTGGGAGGCGATTCGCTGGAGCCGTGGTGGCAGGCTGACTACTCGCCCCTTGTGAGGAACTGAACCGATTCGAGTCGATGGAGGTTGACGGGTTCTACCTGTGTTTGTTCGACGGGAGCGTTATGGCGTTTGACCGTCAGACCATCGACGGTGCGCCGTCCAGTGTGGTCAGGGTGACGCGCGAGGAGGCCGAAGACGCTGCTTTGGTGTTCTTTCGCGGACCGCTGTAGGGGGACGTCAGCACAGAAGTCGTTGTCCTGAGGATGGCGGCCCACCGATTTGGTCGATGGTGGAATGCCATCGGTCCGCCCCCTGCAGGGGCCGATGTGAGCCCGCACGGGCCACCTACACGCCGAGCACGCTGAGCCACGACAGAATAGACGCCGTTGTTTTTGGACGGGAGCTCGTTGGGTTTGGTGCGTTAGTTATTTCTGACGCTGTCACACGGCGTCAGAGACTCACTGTGTCGATCGTGTTAGCGCAACGCCTCTTGGCAGTCGCTCGCTTGCAATGAATTGGCCAATTAGATGTCGTAATCCTCGGTGGCTAGAGCCGAGAGCTCGTCTTCCTTGGTAAGTGATACCTCGTTGAACCACGCGATGTAGTCCTTAGTGCAACCGAAGTCCTCACATGCACATACTGCCTCGGCTTTCTCACTCGACTCCGCAACTAATCCGCCGCTATCGCCGTCGCCGCTACCGCAGGCGCTGAGCGCGCCAATTGCTGCGGTGAAGACGCCGAGGCGAATCACATGGCGGAGGCGAACGATTGGGAGAAGACGGGTTGTAAGCACCCGGCGGCAATAGCGGTGTAGTTCCGCAACATTGCTGATCATGTCGGTGCTGGCAGCGCATAGCTGATGCACTTGGTCCACGCAGACTGCCGAGAGGTTGCGCTGACACGATCAGCACTGCGCTTACCGGAGGCTGCCGCACGGCTTCAGAGAATCGCTCCGTGGACGATGATGTAACAGGTGTCTATAAACTTCCCCGCTCGCTCCGTAGCCCAGTGCCGTGGACCACCAGGGGGTTGCATCCCTTCGCTCGGCACTCCGTATGGCCCGTTGAGCCGGATTGTCGATGCACGGGTTTCAGTGTTTCTGGCAGACGTTGACTATCGGGTGGTGGTCGGCGGTTTGTGTCAGCTCGAAGTGGCACAGTCCGCCGATCGAGTACACGCCTGATGGATGGCTTCTCTGAGCGTCTCGACCCGATACTTCGAACAAAGATGTTCTAGTTGGTCGTGCGATCGCGTCGGCTGGCGATCAATTTGACCGAGCCGTTCATGTTCCGCTTTGTTGTGTGTTTCGTCGACTTCATCGGGTTCACGTTGATCTTGCGGAACATGAACGCAAAAGAGTTCTCTGATTTCCTCAGCGACTTCGAAGGCCGTACGTATGACACGGCCACTGACGAGGTCCCCCGGATGGTAGGACTTGAACGCCGTGTCGAGCGGTGCCGTCGTCAAACCGCCGCACTATCTGCGAGGTGTTGGGGTCTCCTCGTGGTTGACCTCGTCGAAGCAGTTGCCGTCGGTATCGCCTCTGCTCGCTGACCTTGAGTCACATTCATTCCAACGGTTGTCATTGCTCTCGCGGAGGCGTATGTTAACGACACTCTTCGCCGCGGGGTGGAGCAGTTCGGTAGCTCGTCGGGCTCATAACCCGAAGGTCGCAGGTTCAAATCCTGCCCCCGCCACCAACGAGAAGGCCCGGAAACATATGTTCCCGGGCCTTCGTCGTTTTCGTCGAGTCGCCGAGATCGGCCTCCGTGAACCAAATATGTACCACCAGGTCGAGAACACGGGGCGGTGCAATCGCCTGCGATTCCGAGTTCTGCCACGCGGAGTGAGGCAGATTCCGGGGTAAGACGCAGCGGACGAAACCAGTCTCGGATGATGCCCGCGGAGAAATCCGGCGGGCTGCTCTTGCGGTCAGTGAGAGATCGGAACTCGGTCGGTTCGCCTACGGCCGTAGTGCGATCGCGGCTGGCTCCGAGCAACGAATGCCTTTCGCGAACCGACTTCTGAAGGCGTCGTCAGGCGGCGGTTCGTCGGTGCTGTCGGAGGCTCTCGACGGCGAAGAGCAACCCGACTGCGGGGAGAGCGGCAGAGAGCCACAGAGCGGTGCGGTAGTCACCGGTGAGCGTTTGTGCGAGGGCGAAGAACGCCGGTCCCACCGCGCTGCCGATCACCATTGCGCTCATTTGTGCACCGGAGATTGCACCAAGATGCCGCCGCCCGAAGACTTTCGGGATTGCCGCCGAGGTCAACGCAGAGAAACAACCCTGTGACACACCCCAAGCCGCAATGGCTGCAACCGCTCCCCAGCCGGTATCGAGCAGCCCGACCGTTGGATACATGACCAGTTGGGCAACCCCCATGAAAACGGCGATCAGGAGGGGTGTCGAACGATCAATCAACCAGCCCATCCCAAGCGTCACGGGCACGCTGACGATGGCAATGGGCACGAAGATGCGGACGACCTCGGCGTCGGTCATACCCAACTCAGACCCCAGGTCAACGATGTGGAACGTGATTGCAGTAGCGGTGGACGAGAGTGCGACCACTGGGATCGTCAGCGCCCAGAATCGGACGTCGCGGAGCGCCTCGGAGCGTGTGGCATCTTGATCAGTACCGACAACCGACGCAGACCGGCGCTCCGAGTGCTGCCCAGATACCTGATCGTCGGGCATGGAGGTGCGGCCGTCAATCTCGATCCCGGCCGCCTCAGGGCTCACTCGGTAGAAAACGATAATGATCGAACCAACCACAACGACGAGAACGACGGCGATGATTCGCCACGCAGTGCGAAAACCATCAATGTCGATCAGCGCAAGAAGAACTGCAGGCGCAGCAGCGAATGAGAAGCTGACGAATGCGCTCGACAGTGCGGTCACGAATCCCCGCCGTCGATCAAACCACTGAGCAACCATCGTTCGCGATGCCAACGTGAGCAAACCCTGACCGCTGAAGCGCAGACATCCAAAGCCGGCCGACATGACGATGATTCCAACGGCGGTGCTCATCGGTCCGATCACGCTCAACCCGAGCAGTGTCGTTGCAAGGCCGAGCGTGGCCCAAAGCGAAACCACTCTCGACCCGTACCGGTCAATTGCTCGCCCCCCTGCCCCGAGGAGGAGGCCGCTCGTGCCGGTGCCGATGAGGTAAGAAATCGCAATCTGAAGCCGTGTGAGACCCGTTGTTGAGATCAAATCGTCAGTGAAGACACTGACGCCTGCGGTTTGGCCCGGTACCGAGGCGATCGCACCGATCGTTCCCGCGATCACGATGACCCAGCCGTAGTAGAACGGCGATCGACGTGGGTCGAACGGCTGTGTCCCGAGCGCAGTCTGCCGAGACGAAATGGCCCGCCGGCTCTCCGCTGTCAGCGAAGGATCGTCAGTCCGGTAGGAGGCCATCGCGGCCGAGGCTACGTGCATGACCGAACCGATACCTTCCCTCATTGGTCACAGTGGGTGAGGACCTCGTTGTTTCATATCGTGCCCGCGACAAATTCGACACGGAAGATGAAGTCGATACCTCCTCGATTGTGATCGACCACTACTACCTGTCGTGGTCGTTTCATCATGTGAGTCGCCTCTGCTTGATCGAGTTTGTCGCACGACGTCATGAGGAAGCTTTCGACGTTGATGGCGTTCGAGGTGGCCGGGTGGTGCGTTTGGTCAGGTGAGGTGGAAGCCGGCGTCGACGTGCATGAGTTCACCGGTGATGTACGCCGCTCGGTCGCTGACTAGGAAGGCGACCGCCTCGGCGATCTGGGATGGATCGGCCACCATGCCGAGCGGCAGGGCCTTGGCGACCACTTCCCTCCGATCTTCATCGATCAATCCGTTCATCTCGGTGGCTGCCAGCGGTGAAATTGAATTGACCCGGACTGCGAACCGACCGAGTTCGCGGGCGGCGGTCTGGGTGACCGCATGAAGTCCTCCCTTGCTGGCCGCGTATGCCGCTTGACCGGGGTTACCGCGTTCGCCTGAGGTTGACGTCAGGTTGACGATCGCTCCACCGTTCGCCTGGATCTTAAAGACGCGGGCGGCCGCCCGAATGATGGCGAACGGAGCGGTGAGATTGGCGGTCAGCGTGTCCGCCCACCGATCATTGGTGACTCCAGTGATGAAGTTATCGAGTGCCACGCCCGCATTGTTCACGACGATGTCGAGTCGGTTGGCCTTTGCGACCACGGCGGCGACCAATCGATCACCGGCGTCAGCGGAGGTCAGGTCGAACGCAACTGGCAACGCTCCCGGAATCTGTGCGGCAACCTCTGCGCAGCGGTCCGTCGAGCGCCCATGAACGATCACCGTCGCACCCGCAGCAGCGAGCCGCTCAGCGATTGCGCTGCCAATCCCGCGAGTTGAGCCGGTCACCAACGCGACGCGTCCGTCGAGGCGATCACTGGTGATGTCAGACATAGTTCGACCGTAGTGACCCGTCTCCGCAGGACAGATATCCAGTGGGAATCATCTAGTGGACGGCTTCAGCGCGAGCCATCCGTTGCAAGTGAATTGCTAGGTCAAGGACAAGGCAAATCAGTGGGGGATCGTCACTCTTCGTGTTTGGCGATGAGTGTTTCGGTGAGGTCGTCTGCCAGTTGCCGCTCCGGCCAGAGGAAGTGGAGCACGCACCGTTCAATGAGCCAACTGTTGTTCACCTTGCGGTACGTCTCGTCGTAGGTGCCAAGTATGACAATCGGCTGACCATCTGATGGCTGACCAGTGATGAGGTCAATCAAATACGACCGCCCGATAGCGGTGTCGGGTCCCGTGAGCTCAACCCAGTGATCGGTGGTCGCATGCATCGCGTGAAACGGAAGACTCTGATGGTGGTCGCGGTCGACTGCTGCGAGGTTCGTCCGGATCTCGATGCGGCCGTGCCACTCCCCGAAGCGCCCGAACACACACACTGCATCCTCGGTGAACAGCTCGGCCAGTTCCTCGATGCGGCCGGCGTCCATCAGTTGGGAATAGAGCACCTTCGTCTTGCGTATGGCGTCCTCGGCGAGTAGGTCTCGAAGGTGGTGCACTTCATCTGCTGTCAGCTCGTAGGTCATGGTTCAGCCTGCCTTGTCTCACCGCTGCAAAGACGATTCGTGGTTACCCCATCTCGCTGCCGGTGTGGGTATGGCTTCGGCAGCGAGGCACGACTGACTGACACGGCTCCACGTGCCCCTACAATAAATATTGCGGTCTGGCGACAACTCGGCTCGCGTGTGTGTTCCCCTCCTGCGCCCTGGCACCGTTTGTTGTAGCCCGCCGGTATCTCGGCGCACATCAACATGGAACGAGTGATCGATGGTCAAGAAGCAACCGGTTTCGAAGTGGTCCGACGGTACGACTCCGCTGGAGGAGTTGCCTGCGCCGGAACAGCTGGCTCATCAGATCGTGATCGAGCGTGGGGACGTGATCTCGTCGGTGACGCGGATCATGGAGGCCGATCTGAGCGACGACGGCCGGATACACGCCCTCAGCGCATTTCATGCGGCGCTGTCTGATCTCGATGACCCAAACCGCGATCCTCGCGTAAGCATCGCTGCCGCCGAAGGCATGTGAACGACCGAGTTGGTCGGTGCATAGCGCCGGCTGATGGCTTCGGCAACAAGCGCAATAAGCCAGCCGACTACCGTTCCCTCAACATCGAGCCGGGGGTTTGGATTTGCACGAACGAGATCTGATGCCGGAACGCCTTGCGGCGTTCCTCGGGTTGCACCGCGATGATATCGATCGGATTGAAGTGCTTGCGTATGAACCCATGTCGGGTGGGTACAGCCGGTCGATGGCGAGCGCCCGCATTCGGTACCGCTCTGGAGGGATCACCCTCGAGGAGACCATCGTGTTACGTGGCGACCCACCGCCGGGTCACGCGATGATCGAAACCGATCGTGACCACGAGTGGATGGTGCTCGAAGCACTCACCGAGCTTGGCGCGATCCCGATCCCGCCGGCCCGCCACTACGACTCAACCGGGGAGCACCTGGGCACAAAAGCGATCGTGATGGATCACGTCGAAGGCGGCTCGTTGCAGTCGTTGCTCGATGACGTGGATGACTACGGCGAACACCCGACTCGACTAGCACAGCTATGGGGCGACGTTCACGCGATCACCCCGGATCAACTTCCGTCAGCAATGCCGCACCCAATGAGCTGGGACGACCACGTCGACGGGCTCATCGAGATGTGGCGTACCGTCGAAACCCGCAGCGTCAACTCCGACCCGGTTGCGCGGTACATCGCGGCATGGCTCGCAGCGAACAAACCGCCACCGCTTCCGCTCCGGCTTACCCACGGCGATCCGCAGGCCCCGAATGTCATGATCGACTCAAACGGTAAATATTTGCTCGTCGACTGGGAGTTCGCTGCGATCGGTGATCCCCGAGAGGACCTCGGTTGGTACAACATCTACTCGTCGGCCGCTGGGCCGAACCTGTACACCCTGGATCCTGAGCCGTTTCTCGCGGCCTACCGTCGATCGACCGGGTTCAGCGAAGCCGCAGTCAACCAGTGGACTGTCGGCTACTTCACGATCCTCGCAGGCATCAAGATCGGTGCGACGATTAATGAACAACTCGACCGGTTCGCAATGGGGGAGAACTCCGGCGTGATGACTGCGTTCCAGGTCGGATCGCTGTGCTACGGCCACGAGCAGAACCTCGCCGCAATCGTCGGCCTGCAAGCCGCCCTCAATAGTCAGGGAGCAACTTCATGATCGTTCGCCCGACCACAAGTCAGCTCCTACGCGATGTCCGCAACGAACTCGTCGAAACGATTGCACCGGAGGTCACCTCGGCGACCGCTCAAGTTGCGCTTGAGCAAATCGACATCATTCTCGAACAGTGTGCGGTTCGCGCTGAGAACGAGATCATGTGGATGGCCGAAGAGATTGCCGAGATGGACGACTTCGTCGGGCGGGTAGTCGACGCCATCGACGATGAGCCAACAGCGGCCGCGTTGCGGGCGGCACGCCACGAAGCAGGTGGTTCGCTGGCGCTGGAGTCGATGTGTGACGACTACAACCGCATGTCCGAGGCGCTGTCGTGCGCGATCGAGGCGTGTATAGGCGACTCGGAACGTTCCGAGCTGCTGGCCGAAGCAATCGGCGTCTTGCACCTTCGCCGTTCAGATCGCGAAGTCGACGTTCGAGCGAATTGGCGCCTCGTCGGTCGCGGCTGACTGGCAGAGGCGCTGCGCGTCCGCGTGGAGTGGCCGCGAATGGAGCCCTTATCTGCTGGTATGCAACGACCGTAGGTGCATCCGAGGATCTCCGAGTCATCTGGGGCCTCGGTAGCGCGTAAGCAACGTCTTTACTCCGGCACGTCATCGAGCACGCGTTCCATGCGGGCGCCGCAGCTGAGTCAGGACGGCCTAGTGCAGGTCTGGCGATTGGTTCGTAGAAGCGTGCGGCGGTCACCTCAATAGGCGACTGAACGGCACGTACATCAAGGGGTATGTCGGAATCTTGCTCTTCTACAGCTCACGGGCGAGGTTGCGGAGTCAGTTGCGCCATACGATCGGCCCATGACCGCACGTCTAATCGAACCATCATTCTGGATGCAGCCGCTTGACGACCGGATGCGGGAGATCGCCGTCATTCGCGAAACCGGGGCATTCTCCGAGGTGCCCTTTCACAACGAATTTACGCAGCAGGAGGAGAGCTTCTACGCAGTGACCCGCTTCGACGAGGTCGTGGCGATTAGCAAGGACGCCAAGAATTTCAGCTCGGCACAAGGTGCAATCTCAATCGTCGATCTTCCACCAGAGGCACTGGAGTTCTTCGGATCTTTTATCAACATGGACAATCCCCGCCATCAACGACAGCGGGCAATCGTGGCGAAGACATTTACCCCCACCGACCTTGCCAAGGTGCTCGACTCGGTGGAAACGATCTCGCGTGAGGTCATCGACGACTTCTGTGAGCGGGGCGAAGTCGACCTCGTCGAGGCATTATCGCAGCCGTTCCCGCTGCTCGTGATCTGCGACATGATGGGCATTCCGCGCAGCGAGTTCCACACGGTGTTGAATGCGACAAACATCATCCTGAGCGGCGGCGACCCTGAGTTCATCGGTGACGGCGATCCGATGACCGCCATCCTCGGAGCAGGAATTGAGCTCACTGCGCTCATGGACGAACTCTCGGCGGAGCGGCGCAAGAACCCAACTGATGATCTCACCTCGAAGCTCGTCCACGCCGACGTCGATGGTGAGATGCTTGCACCGGAGGAAGTCGCACCCTTCTTCATCTTGCTCGCCGTTGCCGGTAACGACACCACGCGCACTGCCATCAGCCACGGTATGAATTTGCTGGCACAGCATCCCGAACAGCGCGCAGTCTGGCAGAACGATGTCGAGGGGGTCACAGGGACCGCCGTCGAAGAGATCGTGCGCTACGCGTCGCCGGTCACGTTCATGCGACGCACGGTCACAACCGACCTCACCATGTCCGGCCACGATTTCGTCGAGGGCGACAAGGTGGTGATGATCTATGGCGCAGCCAACCGAGACCCACGTGCGTTCGATAGTCCGGAGGTGTTCGATGTGCGGCGAACGCCGAATGCTCACCTCGGATTCGGCGGTCCAGGACCACACTTTTGTCTCGGAGCAAACCTGGCTCGCCGTGAACTTGCTGTTGTGTTCCGCGATCTCTTCGCTCGGTTGCCTGATATTGAAGTCGTTGGCGCTGCGGTGCCGCTCGACGTCGCTGGGCTTCCGCTCGTCGGGGGCATCAAACGGCTACCCGTTCGGTTTACGCCGACCCCCCGTTCGGGCGTGTAGCTCCCTACATCCCCCGATTTTGCGCGGCACGGTCGAGTCAGTCGGCGGTACCGAGGCCCGCAGCAGATGCAGCTGCCTGGATGCTGGGATCGGACAGTGATGCGGTGTCAAAGTAATTGGCGGCGTACATGATCTGGCCATTGGAGCGGCGTCGTACGCTTGTGCCGCGGGTCATAAAGACCCTGCTGCTGTCGGGCTGGACCGCCATTTGCTGCCACTCCTGAACGGACGTGGAGCCATCGTCGAGGCGCGGACCGAGTGGCTCGTACACGATATTGCCGGCTCTATCACTCATGTCCGCGAGCCACGCACCGATTGCGTCGCGTCCGTGGATCTCACCGAAGATTGGGTCGTGATAAACCGAGTCGGTCGGGTGGAACGTGTCGCCCAATGCGGCGAAATCGATCGACGCGGCGCTCGTTTCGGGTGACTCGGTGTCGCGTTGCCAGAGTGTGCGTGGCCAATCCGGGATTGGCTCAGCATCGACATTGATTTCGGTGTCGGGGGGCGGTGGGACTCGGAAGGGCCCGGTGTCGTACACGTCGCACGCCCAGGTGATCCACCCGTCCCGGTACCGCCGCACGCTGACGCCGCGCGAGAGCGGCATGCGGTCCTCGCCGAAGACAGCGATCATCTCCCACTCATCGAGAGACGTCTGGCCCGATCCGTCATCGAAGAGCGCTGGAGGTGCCGTCGGCACAAACTCGATGAAGTCAATCTTTGCCATCGTGGGGATCAGCCAGTTGCGGATCGCTCGCTGACCCTCGAAGGCGCCATAGATGGCGTCGTAGTAGATCGATCCCTCCGGCGCCATGAAGTCGCACATCATCTGCAGAGCAACCGGTTGTCGTCCGGGCTCGGCGAACCACGGATTCGCAAGCGTCTGCAGCATTGTGGCGGCATCAAGACCGGAAGGTTCCGTTACCAAACGATCTAGGTCCGGCTCGAACCCCGCATTATTGGCAACGTATGACTCGACGAATTCGTCGGCTGATTTACCCATGACAGACACCCCCATGCCGGTTGAGGCGACCGTAACCCGCTGGCGTCGGTGGGCTCGGCTCGTACGGTCCTTTGCTGCGGGGCTCAGTCTCCGGGGACCCGTCCGTTGATGCTCGCATCACGGGCCTTTTTGACGCTTCGTAGTCGCAACTTCCACAGCCGCCTGCTGATCGTGAGAACAATTACTGCTGCGATGAGGGCCCGTCGCGTGGACGTCGAGAGGTCGCCAAGTAATTCGATCAGCCCGCCGCCGGCCACGACGAAGAGTACGACGCCCGGAATGATCCCGATGCCCGTTCCGATCAGGAAGTTGCGGGTGCTGACCTTGGTGACGCCGAGCAGCCAGTCGGCCGGTGGCAGTTGCCCGAACACCAACCGGAGTAGCACGATCGGCCACACGCCGCCGGATTCGAGACGATCGTCATATTTGTGCATTCGTTTCGGGATTCGAACCGCCACCCAGTCCCGAGCTGACCATCGTGCAAATGAAAATGCGATGTAGCTCGCGCCCATGTTGCCGATCCAGGCGAGCGTGATCGCGAGCGGATACGGCCACACGATGCCGGCAGGCGCCATGTAAACGAATCCCGGGACCCCGAACGGCTGGGTGCACCACATAACCAGGATGAAAACCAGCGGACCGATCACCCCGGTCTCGGTGAGGATCTGTTCGACGTTGCCGTCGCCCGTGACCCACGCGTAGCCGCCAGCGACAAAGAAGGTCACAATGGCCACTGCCAAGACGGCGAGCGCAAGGAGTCGTCGGTTCACGTTGAAGCTGGGCGAGTTACGCCTTGGACGCTTCCCGGAGAAGGCCGAGTCGAGCTGCGACTCGCGGATCACTGAGCCGTTTGCGTGCCGAGACGAGCGCCGCAGTCGTCGTTGCCGCGCGGCGAGACGGATCCATCGAGTTGCGGCCCATGGCCAAGACGACGTCGGGCGTCGGCTGGAACGTGAGCACGTGGGTGCCTGCACGGCGGATGCGGTTGACCTCGTTTGCGAGTCGACGGGCATGCATCGGTCGAGCATTTGGTATGAGTGAGCGGTGAGCGAGTCGTGTCGCCGACATCGGCGACACGATCACCACGACGTCGAACAGCGCCTCGGCCACCAAATCGGCGTTGGTCGGCGAATGGGCTCCACCGTCGACATAGCGCCGATGGTCGTGTTCGACCGGGCGGAAGAATCCCGGGATCGATGATGACGCCTGCACCGCGAGGCCGATCGAAGGGTCTGGCGCGTCGCGGCCGAACACCACTCGTTTACCGTGCTCGAGGTCGACTGCGCAGACCCAGAGCGGCAGGTCGGGCCATGTTCGATTGCCGTACATCAGCGAGATTCGCTCGCCGATTATGTCGGTCGTGATCGTGCCGGTCGGCAGCAAGCCGATGAGTGCCTTGGTCGGATGGCGTGCCGACCGAAAGAGCAACTTCGGGGAGGAGGGGAGTGGTGCTCGCGAGAACGGCCGAGGTCGTAGATCGAGAGCTGGAGGGTCGCCGGTGATCCCGATAATGGCTGCCGCCGTGTCGGAAATCGGTTCGCCGAGGTTGCGTGCGGCGAGGTCGGCTGCAGGAAATCCAGCCCGCAGGGTGGCCCCTACGGCGGCGCCGGCGGACGTTCCGACGATGAGATCGGCGTCGCGAGCATCGAACCCGGCTTCGGCAAGCGCGGCCAGTACGCCGGCGTGGTACGCCGCTCCGACGATGCCGCCGGCACCGAGCACCACTCCTACCGACGGCATTGGAGCAGTATTCCACGTGCTTGAGCCCCCGCGGTCCTCGGCCCGTCGCACAGCGAGCCGTTCGACTGAACGTTGTTCAGTAAGTCTGCTACGGTCGCGCAACTCGATACTCACAGGAGCACGACATGACCACGCTGGACACTCCCATCACAGGCCAGGATCTTCCCTGGCACCTGCGCGAAAACCGCGCACCGGTCAACGACGAGGTCACGCTGACCGAACTTGAAGTTCGGGGATCAATCCCTGCAGACCTCAAGGGCCGTTATCTCCGCAACGGCGCGAATCCTCAGACGGGACAGTCTGAGCACTGGTTTCTTGGCGACGGGATGATCCACGGCATCGAACTGGCAGACGGCAAGGCGAACTGGTACCGCAACCGGTACGTGCGCACACCGATGTTCGCCAATCCCGGTGTCGAACGTATGGACCTCTACCTCAATCCCGAGACGATCCAGTTCAATTTCGAAGTCGGTGTCGCGAACACCCACGTCATCGGCCACGCCGGCCGGATCTTCGCACTCGAGGAAGGATCATTCCCGTACGAGCTCAACTGCAACCTTGACACAGTCGGGGTACATACCTTCGACGGCAAGCTCACCACAGCGATGACCGCGCACCCGAAGATCTGCCCCGAGACGGGTGAATTGCTGTTCTTCGGGTACAGCTCGTTGCCTCCGTACCTCACGTACCACCGGGTCAGCGCAGCCGGTGAGCTGCTGCAGTCAACCGAGATCACAGTCGGTGGGCCGACGATGATGCACGACTTCACCGTGTCTCGCGACCACTCTGTCTTCTTCGATCTCCCGGCCATCTTCGACATGGAGCTCGCGATGTCCGGCGGCATGCCGATTCGCTGGAGCGACGAATACCCGGCCCGCATGGGCGTAATGCCGCGTGAGGGCAGCGACGCCGACGTCCAGTGGTTCGACGTCGACCCCTGCTACATGTTCCACTCTCTCAACGCCCACGACGAAGGCGACGAGACCGTTATCCGCGGCTGTCGGATCAACGAAATCTGGCGTGAAAGCGCCGACATCGGGGACCCGGACAGCGCCACTGCCGAGGACATGCCGAAGATGTGGGAGTGGCGACTAAATCGGGCAACCGGCGCGGTGAGTGAGAGCCAGCTTGACGACCGCCCGTCGGAGTTCCCGCAGGTCCCCGACGCCTACGTCGGCCTGGCGAGCCGGTACGGCTACTCAATGTCAACGACGCTCGACGGCGACGCCGGTGAAATCTTCAAGTACGACCTCGACAACGGTGCAGCCCGCACATCACACCGCTACCCAAGAGGTCAAACGCCTGGGGAAGCGCGATTCGTGGCCGCAGAGAAGGGCGCCAGCGAAGACGACGGCTACCTGATGACGTTTGTTCACGATGAGAACACCAACACCTCGCACCTCAGCATCCTCGACGCGTCCGACGTGGCTGCAGAGCCGTTGGCCGAGGTGCACCTGCCGCGCCGCGTTCCCGCCGGGTTCCACGGCAGCTGGATTGCCGACTGACGCATGGCGCTCCTCTCATCGGAGCGGATTGTCGACACTGCTAAGGAGATCGTTCGCACCGAGGGCCACGAGAGGCTCTCGGTGCGCGGTCTTGCACGTCAACTCAAGGTCACTGCGCCGGCGATCTACGATCACATGGAGTCGAAAGACGCTGTGCTGCGTGCTGTGGCAGCGGCCGGCTACGACGAGCTTCGTGCTGGGTACTCGACGACTGCTGGTACTTCTATTGAGCGGATGCGGGAGCGGGCCGCTGCGTACGTTGAGTTCGCACGAAATCGGCCGGAATTATTCCGGTTGATGTTTATGTTCCGACCAAATGCGATCGCCATCGAGGCTGACAACGAACTGGGCGCTGCGACGGACGTGTTCGAGGCCGGGCTGGACGACGTCCGGCAGGCCATCGCCGACGGATCGCTAGTCGATCGCGACCCCATCCAGATCACGCTCACGTTGTGGGCGGCGATCCATGGCGTCGCCACGGTGTCGATCGTGGCCCCGCCAGTTGCCGATGTGGTCGCGGCCGATGTGATCGATGCGATGTTTCGAGGGCTCCGCCCAGACTGACCGGAAACATCCCTCGGCGGGCCACGTGGCCCCTGATCGATACGGTCGCTTGAAACTATGGCTGACCTCACGACCGCTCGAATGTCTGCGGGGGCTCGATCCCACGGCCGTCGAACGTGGCCGATCGTAGCGCTCGGCACGATGTGTAGTGCCCTCCCGGTCTTCTTGACCGGTGCGCTCGGCGTGCAACTCAACGATGATGTCGGGCTGTCGGCCACCCAGATCGGTCTCGCAATGGGCGCCTCGTTCACGGCCGCAGCGCTCCTATCGGCACCGATGGGACGCGTTGCCGAACTGCTCGGACCCCGCCGAGGCTTCCGCCTCGGGATCGCCTCATCGGCCTCGTCGATGCTTGGTATCGCTGCGTTTGTCCGAAGTTTCTGGCAGCTCGCTGCTCTGCTGACTGTGGCCGGGATGGCAAATGCACTCAACCAGCCCTCGGCGAACCTGATGCTCGCAACGCACATAGAACCCAGTCGGCTGGGATTTGCGCTGGCCACGAAGCAATCGGGCATGCCCGCCGCAGCGCTAGTCGGCGGAGCTGCGGTCCCAGCGGTCGCGCTCACCGTCGGATGGCAGTGGGCGTATGTGTCCGGTGCGGTGGTGGCGATCCTCACCATCGCATGCTTCCCGGGCGACGTGGGCGATCGATCGATTCGCAACACGAGCATGACCGACTCTGGTGCCCGCCGCGCTACGAGGCCTGACCTCGGTGTTCCGCTGCTCGTGCTCTACGCGACGGTTGGCATGCTGGGTGCGACGAGCGCCGGCGCAATGGTTGGCTTCATTACCAGCGGGGCGGAGGCATCCGGCCTTGACCCTGGCCTTGCCGGCCTCGTGTTGAGTCTCGGTTCATCCATTGGCATCATCAGTCGGCTCGCGCAAGGCTGGCAAGTTGACCGGTTTGGCATCCTTCCTATTCAACGACTCGTCTGGCTCTACGGGTTGGGAGCAGTAGGTGTGCTCATGCTTGCGATTGACGTGCCGCTGACCTATCTCCTTGCGCCCATTCCGGCGTTCGCTTTCGGGTGGTCATGGCCGGGTCTGTTCAATCTCTCGGTCGTTCGGAACAATCCATCCGCGCCTGCTGCGGCGACGGGTATCAGTCAGATCGGCGTGTTCGTCGGAGCGGCGCTCGGGCCAGCGGTCGGCGGTGTGATCATCGACAACGGCAGCTACCGGCTGCTGTGGCTGTTCGGAGCAAGTACGCTGTCAGCGGGGTCGGTGCTCGCCGTGTACCTACGGAGCCGGATCATCGCAGCGCGTGGTCAGACCGCACCTGCCTGAGTCGGGTGCTGACGTCTACGCTTTTGCGAGTGGGAGAGCGGCCGGGAGGCCGATACATCGTCAACGAAGAGGAACGGTGCCGCTTTGCCGAGGACGGTTACGTCCATCTGGCGGTGTCCTGTCCGAGGACGAGGTCGCAGCGCTCGACCCGGTCTACGACGCTTTCATGAGTGGTAAAATCGACGCCGTCGGGTGCGACTTGTGCGACATAGTGACGGGAAACTTTGGCACCGACCCATCGGACTACGTGGTCTTCAACGTCATGCTGCCCCGCAGATACCACCCCGATGGGCAGGGGAATGTCTTCGAACGCGTCGGCCGCTCGATTGCTGAGCAGCTCTGTGGCGAGGGGATGACGCTCGACTTCGAGCAGTTGCTCGCCAAACAACCTGGGCGCGAAGACGCCGTGTTCGCCTGGCATCAGGACCAGGCGTACTGGATCAACACCGACGACCGTCGGACCGCGACCTGCTGGTTGGCGCTCGATGACTCAACCGTCGATAACGGCTGCATGCAGTTTCTTCCCGGGAGTCATCGCGAGGCCATGCGACCCCATCGGCCGGCTGAGATGAACCGTGAGGAACAGCACACGCTGGTCACCGAACTGCGCGCCGATGATGTGCTCCGGTCCGTTCCGATTCTGAGCGGTGACATCACCGTCCACAACGAGGGTGTGCTCCACGGTTCGGCCGGGAACCGTACGTCCGACTCTCGTCGCTGGGCGTACATCAACGCATACCGGTCGGTCGAAACGGTTCGCCAGGAGCGGGCGCTCGGATTCACGCACTCCCATAACGACGACCAAAGCGTGCTGAGCCGAGTCGACGGCCTCCTCGTCGATTAACGGTCGGCTCGCCGTCGGCCTGGCTCCCGTTGACGAGGTGATGAGACGGTGAAGTCGGGCTTGACTGGGAGGCGTGGTCCGAGGACTGAGTACCGTGGTCGGCGACGAAGGGGAGCACGATGTCTGACCTGATCATTCGCAACGGCACGATCATTGATGGGACTGGAGCACCGCGGCGACGCTCCGACGTGGCGATCGTTGGTGATCGGGTGGTCGCAGTCGGCGACGTGTCCGCCCACGAACCCGCGGCTCGTGAGATCGACGCATCCGGCCTTATCGTCACCCCGGGATGGGTCGACATCCACACCCACTACGACGGACAGGTCACCTGGGACCCTGATCTCGCGCCGTCATCGATAAACGGGGTCACGTCGATTGTGATGGGTAACTGTGGCGTCGGGTTCGCACCGGCGCGTCCGGACCGGCATGACTGGTTGATCCAGCTGCTCGAAGGCGTCGAGGACATTCCGGGCTCTGCCCTTACGGAGGGCATGACCTGGGGGTGGGAGAGCTTCGACGAGTACCTCGACGTGCTCGACACTTTGTCGTGGACTGTCGACGTCGGTGCACAGGTGCCGCACGCGGCGCTGCGCACGTACGTGATGGGCGAGCGTGGCGCCGACCACCAATCCGAGGCGTCCGCCGAGGAGATCGAGACGATGTGTGCGCTGACCGAGTCGGCGATCCGTAACGGCGCGCTCGGGTTCACCACCTCGCGCACGTGGGCGCACCGCACGTCGTCGGGGGAGTCGATCGGCACCCTGCGCGCCACGGCTGACGAAGTTGTCGGCATTGCAAAGGCGCTCGACCGCGCCGACGCCGGCGTGATCCAGTTGATCTCCGACGTGTACCAGTCTGGCGACGACGAGTTGGTCGAACGCGAACTTGACCTACTCGGACGCATCGTCAACGAGGTCGATCGCCCGCTGAGCTTCACCGTTCAGCAGAACGACGAGACACCAAACCGGTGGCGTGAGCTCGTTGGGCGGATTGAGCAGTGGTCGGCCGCTGGAGCCGAGGTGCGTGCCCAGGTCGCCGTCCGTCCAATCGGCGTGCTGCTCGGGCTCGACGCAACAGCCAATCCGCTCCGCCGATGTCCGACCTATGCTCGCCTGCACGACCTGTCGGTCGACGAGCGTGTCGCGCACCTCGCCGACCTGGCGACGCGTGCGGCGATCATCGCCGAACACGCCGAGGTCCGGGTGCGTGACTTCCCCGCGTTGATCCACGCCGGCTTCGATCGGATGTACCCGCTTACCGACCCGCCGAACTACGAACCGACGCCGGAGGACAGCGTGGCCGGCCTGGCCGCCGCCGAGGGCATCGATCCGGTCGAGAAGATGTACGACCTGATGCTCGCCGACGAGGGACGCCAACTGCTCTACATGCCGTTGATGAACTATGCGAAAGGTGACCTCAACGACGTGCGGGAGATGATCCTCTCCGAGCACTCGATATTCGGCCTGTCTGACGCCGGCGCCCACTGCAATGTCATCTCCGATGGCACGTTTCCCACCACGGCTATCACTCACTGGACGCGCGACCGCACGCGAGGCGAGCAGCTCGACCTTGAGTTCGTGGTCCATCAGCAGACACAGCGGACCGCTGCGCACGTCGGCTGGCGTGATCGAGGCGTGATCGCTCCCGGGTACCTCGCTGACCTAAATGTGATCGATCATGAGCGTCTCGCGTTGAAGCCGCCGCAGCTGGTCGATGACCTGCCGGCGGGTGGGGCGCGGTTAATGCAGTCGGCACACGGCTATGTCGTCACGATCAAGCGAGGACGGGTCACCGTCGAGAACGGCGAACTGACCGGCGATCGCCCCGGCCACCTCCAACGCGGCGCACGCCCCGCCCCCACCTGATTTGCCCGGTCGCGGCACCGGCAAATCATTGAAGACGCAACGATTTGCTGGGGCCAGGACGCATTAAATCACGGCAAATCAGCGAGAGCGGGCGAGTTTGAGTGCTTGTCCGCCGAGACGTATGAGGCGGATGTCGGCGAAGGGGGTGGAGGTGCGCGTGTTGTCGTTGGTGACGAACCCGATCGCCAAGTCGGTCTCCGGGTCGGCCCATGCCCCGGACCCGCCGAATCCGAAGTGCCCGAATGAGCGCTTGGCGAGTCGGCCCACCGTGAACGCTCGGTGATACCCGAGCCGCCATTTCATGTTGATTTTGATCACGAAGTCGCGCTGGTCGACCTGCAATTCGGTGAGTCGAGCGGCGGACTCCTCTGACATGATCCGCACCTCATCGATCGCGCCACCACCGCCGAGCGCAGCGTATAGACGAGCGAGCGAACGCGCCGTGAACGTGCCGTTGACAGCGGGGATCTCAGCGCCGTAACCGCGGTCGTCACGTAGGATCTCCATTAATCCGTCGACGAGCAACGCGTCGGCCATCGGCTCAAGCGACTTGATCCGCCCAAGTCGATCAATCCGCTGCTGCGCCTTGGCACCCTCGCTGCCGTTGACGTCGGGTTTGAGCGTAGCGATCCGGCTGCGCTCCGTCTTCGGGGTGCGGATGTAGAGGCCATCTAGGCCGAGCGGTTGTGCGAGTTCGGTGTCGATGAATTCTGACAACGACATCCCTGACACATTCCGCACGATATTGCCGACCAGCCATCCGAACGTGATGCCGTGGTACCCCGGTCCCGTTCCGGGCGCCGGATTGGGCGCTTGGGCGGCGAGCACCGACACCATATGCTCCCAGTCGAGGAGCTCAGAGGCGTCGTCGACTACACCGCGCAGCCTGTGTAGCCCGGCCGTGTGGGTGAGTAGCTGGCGAACGGTCACTGACTCCTTGCCCGCAGCGGCGAACTCTGGCCAGTAGGTGGCGACCGGAGCGTCGATGTTGACCAGGCCTCGGTCGGCGAGGACGTGCAGCGCCGTTGCCGTGATCCCCTTGGTGGTCGAAAAGCTCACTGCCAACGTGTCCTCGGCCCATCGCCCACCCTGCTCATCGCGCCGGCCGCCCCAGACATCGACCACCTTCTCACCCCGGTGGTATACGCAGAGGGACCCGCCGAAGCGACCGTCCGCATTGAGGTATTTCGACAACAGCGGTGTCAACCCTCCGAAGTCGGGATGAACGGTTCCGTCGAGCAACATGCGGGCAACGATATTGGGAAGTCAACGGTTCAAGGTGTGTGTTTAACAGCACCGCTCTCGTGGTCGGGGCATGCGTTGTCTGACCGACAATGTGCTCACCGGTGAGTAAGGGCGGCCCGGCCGGCCACGATCGGCAAGTCGAGGAACGTCGCGACTCCCGGTGCCCGATCAATGAGATACGGCACAGCGTTGATGGCGTGCGCCGCGGTGGATGCGAGCACGTTGCGGTTCCATCCGTGTTTCAAGTCGACGAATATCTTCGGTTCGCCGAGGATCCGGACCGACCAATCGCCCTCAGGCCACTCTGGTGCCGCCTGTTCATGGATCCGCCAGACTGTCTCCTGGCTGACGATGGGGACGTCGTCGACCATCGTGTCCCAGCGGAAGCGTTGACCGGCGATCGTCCCGGCGGCGACTCGTCTGGCAGCGGCGTCGAGATCGACGTCGGTTGACGGTCATCCGCTGACGGTGCCCGGGCTGGAAGCGATTCGCGAACTGTCGTGTCGTGATCTGGTCGCCGATCATCGATTACCCGTCACCTTTCGCCCGTATTCTGGTCAGCCGTGACGTCCCCGATCTCGCCGTCAATGTCAGCTGTCCATGTGCACCTGCGATCGCTCCTGCTGGTGGTGGCCGGTTCCGTGATTATCTTCATCGCGAACTACTTCTTCTTCGTGCGAACGACGCTCGGTCAAGAGCTCGATGACGCCGCGCTCGTCGGCGGCGAACAGCGGCCACAGGGAGTCGTGAGTGAGGCGTGGGAACTCCTCGACGTCATCAGCGTCGCGTCGCTGGCAGCGGCGTGCGCTACGATCGGTTTGGTCTCGTTGCTCCGGCGGCGCTTTGCGTTGGCGATCGCCATCCTGACCGCGATCGGCGTTGCGAACGTGCTCACCCAACTCCTCAAACGAGTGATGCTGGAGCGGCCGGACTTGACCGGGACCGGCGATCTCAACAGTCTCCCGAGCGGCCATGCAACGGTCGCTGCGACGGTCGCAGTCGGCGTGGTGGCGGTGTCCGCCCCGCGCTGGCGGTCGATGGTCGCTCTCGTCGCGTGGCTGTTTCCGGTCGCGGTCGGCGTGGCTGTGGTGATCGCCGGTTGGCATCGACCATCCGACTCGATTGCTGCCTTCTGTGTGGTGCTTGGGGTAACCGCTGCTGCGCTCGCGTGTGTGGTCGCCGTCTTCGGTTTCGACCATGGCGAGCGCCCATCGGCGTGGTTCCGGCGTTCGGTCCTGACGCTCGTCGGCATTGTCATTGCTGTGCTCGTTGCGCTGAGCCTCGCCGGTCTCTGGCTCGTCCGCGACCAACTGCGTGACGGTGACCTCTCGGCCCGGTGGGACTCAGTTGCCTTTGCTTCAGCCGCTGCGGCGATCTTCGCCGGGGCAGGTCTGATGTTGCTGTTGCTCGTGGCATCGGTGCGGGGGATGGCCATCGGACACGGTGGTTGGCATCGCGATGCCATCGCCGAGGCAGAAGCGCCCGCAACCGTCGATTCGCCCTGAACCGGCTGCGTGGCATCACCGCTTTTCGCTTCGGTCATTTGGATCGCTCAGATCAGACGGGGACAAACGGTTGCAGCACCCATCAGGCCCGCGAGCACACGGTTGGTAGCAGGATCGTTAACGCGATCAAAACCATGCCCGATTATCCGCCGAGGTCGGAGCCGATCCGGCCCGACGGCGCTATTCGAATGCAGCGAACACCTCAGTGAACGCTTTCGCCTGGCCACCTGAGGTCGACGACGGGACGAGGACCGGCGCGGTGACACCGGTGTCGAACCAGGCGTCAACCCCGTTGCGCACTCGCTCCACCGATCCGGACAGCGTGCAGTCGTCGAGCCAGCGATCACTCATTGCAGCGAGTACAGCACCGCTGTCCCGCGAGTCCAGCGCATCGGCGACCGCTGACATCTCGGCGGCGTAGCCAGCTTCGCTCCAATATTTTCGGTAGTTCGGTAGCGCGACGTACCCCTGCAGGGTCTTGCGGTTGCGGGCTCGAGCAGCATCGAGGTCATCATCGATCACCGTTGGAATCATGTTGCCGATCCAGAACTCGTCGGCTGTTGAACCGTTGCCGACGAGCGAGAGCGAGTGCGGCATACGACTCCGCGAGGCGTTTGCCCAGACAGCCCCGTCGCCCACTGCAATCGAGAGTCCGACCATCTTGTCGCGGAGGGCGGCGAGGATGACGGGAGGCAGCCCGCCCATCTGTTCGCCGAGTTCGCGCATCGTGGTGACGTACTCGCGCATATCGCTGAGGGGCTTGCCGGTCTTAACGCCGAGCCGCTCGACAACGGGACCGTGCGTGACGCCGACACCCAGTCGAAATCGTCCTCCGGAGATCTCGTGGAGGTAGCTCGCAGTCGTGGCAAGCGCCATCGGATGCTGGAGATAGATCGGTTGAATCGATGTTCCGAACTCAATTCGTGACGTTGCGTGCGCGATCGACAAACACAGCCCGAGGGCGTCGCCGAAGCTCGGACAGTAGATGCCGGAGTAGCCCCGCTCCTCAATCTGCGCGGCGAGTTGGACGGTTCTGGCGCGGCGGCCCGGGGCGGCGGCGAGCGAGAGGGCTGGCATACGTTCGGTCATGATGTGAAACTACGAGCTGAGCGTGCTGGCGACAGGACCGATGGAGTTGATTGCGTCGGATCTAGCCGGTGGCCGGGCGGGGCTGTCTTGCAACGCTCGATGACGGTATCTGTTGAGTGTGGAGCAGGCCGACCCGGTGTTAACACTTCGGCTGGTGCGCAGGGTCCGTTGGTGATGAAGGCCAAGCACCGGGATCGGGTTGCCGAGCGCGTCCCGGGCGACCGATCACTGCGAACGTGATCGCTGCGGCATGGCCAACGTTGAGCGAGTCGACGCTGGCCGAGATTGAGATTCGAACTCGGTGGGTCGATGCAGCCATGGTTTCGGCTTCCAATCCGTGGCCCTCTGCGCCAAGAACGGCGGCAACCCGATCGGGAACTTCCATATCCCAGAGGTCGGCTGCGTCGACACCGGGAGTCAGGGCCCACGTTTCGAAGCCTGCATCGCGGAGCATGTAGAGGGCGCTCGGCCACTCCTCAGCGTCTGCGCGGGCAACTGGGACGTGCAGGATCTCACCCATGCTCACTCTGACCGTGCGCCGCTGGTACGGATCGTTGCAGGTTGGGCTGATGATCATGCCGTCGATGCCGAATGCCCGTGAGGCCCGGGCAATTGCGCCCACATTCTGGTCGTCGTTGAGCGCTTCGAGCACGACCAGGCGCTGGCAGGTGCGCGCCAAATCGGCAACGGTCGGCATGGGAGCGCGAAAGGCCGATGCGAGGCAACATCGGTCTATGTTGAAGCCAACGACTTCGGCGAGGACTGCCTGCTCGGCGACAAAGACCGGTACCCCAGCCATCTCGGGCCGAGACATTGTGGGAACGAACCGTTTGAGACGTTTCGGGTGGAGAAGAACCGAACGCATGCGGTGCCCCGAATCGAGTATCCGGTCGATCGGGACGTATCCCTCACCCATGAAGTATTCATCGCGCTCCATCTCCGCACGCACTGCAATGCTGTTCAGGTCGCGGTAGTCGTCGAGACGCGGATCGGCGGGGTCGACGATGTAAGTCACACCTTCCACCCGAGATGGCCCTATGCCCGATGTCGCAGGTGTGGGGTCGGTGGTCACCGGCTCATCAGCTCGCCGAATGCGGAGCAGTCAGGGTTTTCGCACATCGATGCCTCGCCGGGCGCCTCGGGCGGCAGCGCGCTCACGCCGCATACGGCGCAGATCGGTGAGACATCGTCCCCATCAATGCCGTCCCACAGGTTACTCATGGCAACAGTGTCGCCGCTGTTGCAGCGTTTTGAGCACCCTGCAAGCATTCTCCACCAAGGCCTTCACAGTGTCCGCTGGGGTGTTTCCGTCTTCAGCGCTCAGTCCTGGATCCGGCCTTACGTTTCGTCGGTGGCGGTCTCGGATCGCCTCGACTTCACCATCGCCACGACCATGACCACACCGATAGCGACGATGATTATCAACCTGAACCTCGCCGTCCGGCGTACGCCATCGACCGCCTCGGCGGCACTTTCGACGACGTCGAGACCTGTCTGCACCGACGCAAGCGCGGACTGCACACCCGCCACGTCGTGTCGAGCTCGGTGAATTGTGGCGCGAAACGCCATGATCAGCCGGTATCCACGCGTACGGCTGTTTGTTCGGTTCTCCGATGGAATTTGTCGTGGCTGCTGATTTCGAAGATGTTCACGAGAAACGACAATATGCGTTCAGCAGGAAGGTCGCGTCGGCGGTGGTCAACGATTCATGGAACATCATCGAACTCCCGCCGCCAGGTGTGTCCCATTGCACTAATCCGTTGCGAGTCCTACGAATGAGCGCTGATCAAGATATGCGTGGGACCGGCGCAAACGGGTGTCCAGTGAGGCCTACGCTGTATCATGTGACTGACCAGCAAGTGTGGAGTGAGGCAGCTCGCCCGCAAGCGCGTGACCACGTGCAGGTGCTGCAGTCGGTCGAAAGTACGTCCTCCCCGGAAATGAGAAACCTGTGCCCATGATTCTGTGTCCGATGACCTCGCCTCAGCCAAATGTGGGCTGTGATCCTGCTGGTCGCCGACGTCGTTGGGGTGCCGCTGCAGTCGTTGCAGCGTTGTCGCTCGGGACGCTCTCGGCGTGTGGCTCCGATGGCGAGTCGCCCGAAGATGCGTTCTGCGATGCCGCCGTCAGTCTCCAAACAAATATCGAGGGGATCGCCGACGTTGATATCATCTCCGGTGGCACTGATGCGGTAACGGACCAAGTTGAGGCGATCCAATCCGACGTCGTCCAGCTCCGAAACAGTGGATCAGATGTGGCTGCGGACGAGATCTCAGCGCTCGGAACAGCGGTCGACGACCTTGCTGCCGCCCTTGATGCGCTCGGTAGCGACACCTCGGTCGATTCTGCCCAAGCCGTTGTCTCGTCGGTTGGCGCCGTTGTGGTCTCCGCGGGCGCTGTATACAACCGGTTCGACTCGGTGTGTTTGTAACTGCGAACTGAAGCGGGGCCTTAAGGGTCAGCTTGCCGGACGGAAAATATCGGAGGCGAGACCTGACACGCGACAAGGTTCGGGGGTCTCGCCGTCGAACGCGACGGTCAGATCGTTGGTGATGACGGGGGAGGCGGAACGCTGCCCCGATCACTCGGCGGTGGCACTGCGGTGGCGGTGGTCGAGGTAGTCCCGGTGGGTGTGGCCTGGGTGACCGTAGTTGTTGCGGTCATTCCCGAACGCAGCATCTCATGACGGATGCGTGCGGCTTCGATAGCGGCTTCCTCGTTGCGATCCTGGCGCTCGATCATCCGGACTTTGTAGGTGAGCCACTGAATCAGGGAGTGGATTAGCAGCCCGATGATGCCGTAGATAATCATTGCGAACAGCACGGATGTGTCGAAGATCGATTCGATCTGGTTGCCGTTGGTGGTTCCCAGTTCGATCGGGGTGAAAATTCCCCGAAATGGCTTCATCGCTCGGTCGAGGTTGCGGTACGCCCACTCGACGAAGCTTGACGATGGGTTCGCTCCGAACAGGAGCAGGAAGAAGCCGAGGAAGAGAATGACCTCGACGAAGATGATGTAAACGTACGCGAGGTAGCTGATGAATCGAGCGACGATGGCAGCAATCCTGCCCGTCGACCGCATGTAGTGCGGCTCCGGTTCCATTGGCTGGCTGTCGTATTGACCGGCGGTTGTGGTGTCGCTCATCTGGGAGACTCCTTCGTCATCAATCGGTTGTTCGCCCGGTACCTGAACGGATGTGCGGCGACCGGCAGGCGGACAACGCGAATGTACCCTGCGTGCCATGCTCCGCTCGCGGATGTGTAGAGAAGTCTCGGAAAGATCGTTGTGTGACTTGAGGACGTCTACCCGAAACGGCAGGTTGATCGACCGACGTTCGCTGGATGCGTCAGAGATAACCCTTGTCGGTCATCCAGCGCAAGGAAAAGAAACCGAGAACCGGCGGGAGGTAGGCCGTGATCATGCGATACGTGATCGCAATCGTTACCGCCTGCTCCGCAGGCAGCCCTACTGCAGTCAACAGCCCGCTCATCGTCGCCTCGGCAACCCCGATTCCCCCGGGAACCGGCGCCAGGCCAGCGAGAAGCCCAGTACCGACACTGACGAAGACAAGCGCTGCAAAGGGTACGTCAGCGCCGAATGCAGCGACGGTCGCACCGAGGGCGAGTGCGCCGAACAGTCGATCGAGTACCTCGCTACTAAAAATTGCTCCCAGGATACGGGGGGAAGTCACCACAGAGCGGACCGATGACAGCGTGTCTTTCGCGACGGGCACGACTTTTGAGCGTAGGTTCGGGACCGAGAGCACGACTACTCCGCCGATCATGACGACGGCGATCGCAATGGCAATCAGCCCTCCTGCATCGAAGTCGGCGAGACCGTCAGTCTCGATCTCTTGCCCGATGGCCCTGGCCGACAGCAGCAGAAGAACGACCTCGGCCACGAAACCGATCAGGCTGATGACCGGGCCCTGTGTGCTCGCTGTGGCTAATGGAACGCCAAGCTTTTGGAGGAATCGAATGTCCATGCCGACGCGGCCGACCATTGACGGGACGACGAGGCCGACAAAACTTTTAGCGGACTGCAGGAGCGTGGTGGGGAGAAATGGCAGCGTTTGGCTGATGAGCGCGCGCATTCCGAGGTACGCAGTCGTGTAGCTGACCATCCGGATCAGAAACGCCACGATGAACCAACCGAACGAGGCGGCGGCCAGTTCGTCGCCGAGCGTGTCGATCCCAACATTGGCGATCTGCGAGATCAATGAGTTGGCGGCAATGATCGCAGCGATAACGATGACAACCTCTTTGACCTGCACTCGCTTGACCGGTGCGAGTGATGGCGGTTCGACATCGAGGCGCTCCGCAAGGCCGGTGTGCAGCGACTTAACTTTGATACCCGCCGCTTTCATCTCGTTCCGAAGGTGCGGCTCGATTACGGCGTCTTGGGCATACGGGAGACAGATCTCCAGCTCATCTGGCTCGAGTGCGTCGACTATCGCATCGAGTGCCCGTTCCGCTCCAACCACGGTGGCCTGGATCGCCAGCATCGAGACGACATCAGTGGCGAGTTGCTGTTCAGTTGGGAACATCGATGCGTGAGCGAAGTCCACGAGCTTGATTCCCGACGGCGTCACACGGATCGTGTCGGGTCCGAGGCTGCCATGCGTGATCCGTGCGTCTCTGTGCAGCGCCGTGAGTTCGCCCCACATCGCTCTGAGCATGTTGTCATCGACTTCATCCGGGCCGACCCCATGTAGTTCACCGACTGCCTTACCGTTGCCGCCTTCGGTGACGACGAGTACATCTCCGTCGGGTGTCATTCCTGCACCGATCAGCGCCGGAACGTCGAGGCCGGCAGTGCGTGCCGACAGAAGTGCGAGCGCCTCGTGTTGCGCCTGTTCACTGCGACCGGCTCCGGGTGCGGGTCCAGCTGTGCGATACCAGAGGGCCCGCCAGATACGTTCGGCGCGTTGCGTGTTTGCGGCATCGACACCGTAGATTTTCAAATCCAGCACATCGCCGGCTTCAGTCGTGGCCGTCGCCAGCCCGACCGTTCCTGGTTGATCGTTGCGGTATCGCAGCTCGGTTACCGGAATTCCCACGTCGGCAAGGGTCTTGCGGAGACGTCCGACTGATGGAAGGCCCTCGGGCGACCCGAACGCGAGTCGGACGGTGGCCACGGAGGCAAAGCTCAGTGCTAGCGCACCGGAGAGGCTTGTCACGGTGGTCAGGCCGAGAAAAAGGGGGGACACGACGGCAGCGACGATGCACCACCGTAAAATCCGCCGGACTCCGACGTTGACATACGGCGACAGCACGAGTGCCACAACCAGAACGAGCGTGGTGCGCATTGTCGGAAAGGTGGGTAAATCCTTGGCCGAGAAAAACTCTGGGAGAAGGTCGGGCCATCTACCAGTCGTCAGTCGCGACCCGATCGAACCGAGGAGTGTGGCGAGGAATAACGCAAGGATTAGGTCGCGAACCAGTCCGCGGCCGATCCCGGCAACCGCAACGCTGATGACCGCAATGACCAGCGCAACGACACCGGCAGCTGAGTAACTGAACCATGCGAGTGATCGAACCCACCCGGGGAGATCCTGGAGTGCTTCGAGAACTCGGAGGTCGAAATCAGATTCGTTCGCGGCTGCCCAGCCGAAAAGGGCGAAGGCCAGCGTGGCGAACAGCAGGCGGCCGATGTCGCTCGATCGCCGACGGCGAGGAGCGATCCGATCCGACACGAAGAACGGGACGGACCCGGAGTCGTCACGGTTTGAGGCAACCTGCAGCATCGAGACGGCCGCAGTGAGCGGGTCGGCTGCGCGCGAGTTTTCGTCGGTCATGGCTGAATGAGATTCTTTCACCTCACAGCAACAGCTTGTGGGATTTTCTAATCGTGTAATCGATCGCTCAAGCAGGCATGATCGAAGTCGAAGTCGCAGTCGCAGTTGGAGAGTTGGTGCTGATGGATCGATTGTGGAAGCCGGAGCTACACCACGGTGTCCACGGAGGAAGCAGGCCTGACCAGGCCACGTCAGTCCTCTGTGTCGTCACGTGGAACATTCAGTTCGGCGCGCAGGTGGCAGCAGCTGCCGAGGCGCTGCAGCACTCCGATGAACTGAGCTCTGCCGACATTGTTCTCTTGCAGGAGATGGACGATGTCGGCACCGAGGCCATTGCGCGTTCCGTTGGGCTTAATTACGTGTTTGCATCGTCGGGAGTCCATGCTCGAACTGGACGCCACTTCGGCAATGCGGTGCTGTCGAAGTGGCCCCTTCGTAACCCCGACGTCGTTCTGCTGTCGCATCGATCGGTGGTGCAGGGTCAGGATCGAATCGCCGTTCGCGCAACGGTTTCGTTCGGTGAGGTCGACGTCGACGCGTGCAGTGTGCACACCGAAGTACCCTCGCTAAGTCCACCAAAAAGACGTCGCCAATTCGAAGAGATCGCGGAAGCAACGAAGCGCTGGGAGCCTGACCGGCTGATCGTCGGTGGAGACTTCAACACGCTCACCGGGCGCGGTGCGCGCTTGGTGAGCCACCGAATGCAGCGAATCGGAGCTGCGTGCGTTTCGACCGGCGCCGGCGCCACACTCCGCCGCGGCGGCAAAGAGTTCGTCCTCGATCATATTTTTGCGCGTGGACTGATATCGCTCAGATCCGGCGTCGTGCGCGGCCTAGGCGCCAGCGATCATCGGCCTCTCTGGGTTCAGCTTGAGATGGACAGCGGTGACCGATGACCGCCGGTCTTGTCACGATCTCGACGTGCAGCGCGGCGGCATCGAACGGCATGAGCAACTTGATCTGATTGTTGTCGACATGACGAACGTGCCAACGATTTGAAGATCAGGATGTGACGATTGGGTGTTGATGATCAGGTTTTGATGACCTTGGTCTTTGCCGCAGCGAATTCCTCGTCACTCAACTTGCCGGCCGTGTGGAGCTCGGCGAGCGAAGCGAGCTGATCCGCAGCCCCCACTCCGCTACCGTTGGCGGTTGTGCGGATGTAGTCCTGAACCGCTGCTTGCTGGGCCTGGACATGATTGACCTGGCGCTGCGCCATTGAGCTGCCGCGGGCGATGAGATAAACGAACACGCCGAGGTACGGCACGAAGACGATGAATATCGTCCAGAGGGCCTTGCCCCAGCCGGACAGGTCATCGCTGCGGAAAATGTCGCCGATCACGTTGAAGATCAACATGATCCAGAGGAAGAAAAGGAAAAACCAGAGCATCGACCAGAGGACCTGGCCGGTTCCGAATTCGGCAGCGAGCAACATGTGAAACCTCATTTGGATCATGCCCACGGTGCGTGAGCGAGCGAAGCGACCATAGCAGCAGCGCTAAAGGGGGCGGCAGGTGGAAATTGTCAGCAATTGTGTTCAGCTGCCGGGTGGAGCGAACTCAATTACCTGCTGGAAGGTGGGGCGATTTGTGGCGCGGAAATCGTCTTCGATCAAACCTGGTGTGAATGTCGTCCGTCGCCCTTCGCTCAACCAGGTTGTCGGATCATCGCCGCGTTCAGCGGCGAGCGTGTTCGCTGCCGTGTCGATCGCTTGCCACAACGCATCACGACAGGTGTTGATGTCACCGGACCCGCAGTACCGCACGGCAAACGGGCCATCGACTGGCTCGCCGAGAAGTGCTCGTAGGTCCTTGTCGACGAAGCTCTCGTCGTTGATGCCATCCCGCTCGAACGTTAGAACCTCACCGAGCACCGGCTCGCCAACTGCGCCGACGATTGGATCGAACACTTCGTCGAAGATCAGTGGGCCGGGACTGTCATGGTCGCCGTCGTTGTCGGCGTCAAGGCGCGGGGCATCGTCGGCGACCCATTGATCGAGAATCGTGACCACCTCGGCAGCCAGCTCAGAGGGAGCGTCGCCCCCAGCGAGTACGGCGCTGATCACGGGCCAAACCGTCGACCGGACGTCTTCGGTGGCCGAACGGTTCATTACCCCGACGACGTCGGTCAATTCGGACTCGTCCGGCCACTGGTCGAACGCCTCTACTCGGTGCACCGAGCCGTACTGGTTCCCATCGCCGTGCATGAATCCCGGTGCCGACTGGTTGTTCCAATTGAGCAGCCGATCCGTCGGGTGCCCTGTGGCATGAGGATGCTCATCCTGCTCCAGAAAGCCCTGCCATTCGTATTCACCGGTGCCGAGGGTGGGGAGACGCCGGTCGAGCCCCTCGGCACGGACCGGCAGCAGACCAGAGGCGAAGTAGCCGATGCTGTCCCGATTGGCGTATCCCCAGTTGAACGTGAATCCGAACTGGTTGGCGATTTCAAAGAACGACTCGTTGGTATCGGCGTCGCCCTCCGTCATGTCTTTCAGCGCACCGAGATTTAGGCCGTCGCGTCCAAAAGTAGAGCGCTGGCTGGTCAATGCAACTGGCACTCCCTCCGAGGTCGCTGTCCCGATTAGGGGTCCGTGCACCGAGGTTGGGTAGCGGATCGGGACATCGCCAAGCGTTCCGGCGTCGAACTCCTCGAATGGAACGCACTCGCCGTCGAACTCGTAGTGAGTCGACTCGCGTGACGGGGTCGATCCATCCGGCTCGCAGAGAATCTCAACGAATACGTCGCGCACGTCCTGGTTCGCCGAGGTCAGGCTCCAGGCGTAGTCCTCGGTGCGACCGAGCAAGAGGTACATCGACAGGCCCGGTACGGCAGCGCCCTGTGCTTCGATGCCAGGACCGGAGAGGTGGATCTGCTGCACGATCTCGGGGTAGTAGTACCCGAGTTGCGGGCCCATCACTGCGAGCGTCGTCTCATTCGCGGAAGCTGCAGGGTCAACGGTCAACCAGTTAGACGCAGTTCGCGTCGGCGGGCCTGACGCTGCGGCATAAACGACACCAGCCTCTGCGTCAGGGGACGTAGCTTCTGCTGACTCGCGCGGATCGAAGGAGATCACAGAGTCTTCGTCAATGATCACCGAACCGGTTACATCGCCACCGGTGAGGGCCGGGTACTCGAAGCGGTCCTCGATCGTGGTCGGTGCCTCGGGATCACTGTCAGGCATCAGGTCTTCCCAGACCTGGCGACCCCGCTCGCTACCGAGCTGATTCTGAAGAGTTGACAGAAACTCGGCATTGCGCGCCTCGCTGCCGCCGCCGGCGCCGAAGATCGAACCGATGAATGCAGTCACCGCAATGACGTCGTTGACAGTTGCGGGCGCCTGTTCAATGTCGTTGGCTTCCCAGTAAGCGGTCAGTCCGTCGGCGTAGGCCTGCGCATCGGAGATGATTTCCCTACCCTCTTCCCCGTATTCATCGAGAATGACTTGGATCTGGTCGGTGACCAATTGCTCGGTAGCTGCGCTCGGTGTGAATGTCTGCCCGCTGGTTACCAGAGAGAACGCGTCGACTCCCGGTACGTCGGCAACCGCCGCGCGAGCTGGGCCACGGCCGAGTTCGATGAGCAGCCCGCGGTCCCGAGCAGTTACCCATCCGGCGCCGAAGGCCATGTCCTCGCGGGTCTCGCCGGTGATGTGAGGAATGCCGAACTCGTCGTAGACGATCGTGGTGCCCGCTCGGCCAGTCGGCTCCTCGGTGGTCGCGCCGATCGGCGCGAAGTCCTGTGGAAGGAAGAGGCTCTCGATGTCCCCGTCGGTCACGTCACCTCGCAAGGGGGTCAAGCCGTCGTATAGAGCGAGTTGGTCGGTCGACTCGTCGGTCTTGGGCAGCCCGCCGTAGTTACCTGGCGGGAGGATGTAAAACGACCGGTCCTCTGTCACTGTCGTGGCAGCGTCCGCGTTGGTCTCGGCAGCAGGAGGGGTGCTGCCGGCTGACTCGTCAGGCGCGCCTATCGCAGGTTGCTCCTCGTTACCCGGCTCGGTTGCCGTAGGCTCACTTACGTCGGCTGACGGTGCCGATTCGCTGGACTCGTCACCATCGGATGAACAGGAGGCGACGACAAGCGCAACGGCAGCTGCGATTGCAAGCGTCCGTGTCTGGCCGCTAATTCCGGATGACATAGGTTTCTCCCGTGGCTTGAGCTCGTCGAAATCTACGAAATTTAAGGTCTGGGATCAAAGTCCTTCGGTCAAAATTTCGTTGTCGATTTCGTGTGCGGCCGGCTCAAGCCGACCGAAAACCTCTGCGCCCGAGCGTCGTCCCCCTGGTCCCGGTGCTAGTCCTGGTGGACGGTCACGTCACAATCAGACAATGGCGACGAATCCGCAGATCCAGCCGAAGAACCTTGTCGTCGTGCTCCTCGACTCGCTCAACCGGCATATGCTCGGCGCGTACGGGGGCGGCGAATTCGACACGCCGAATCTCGATCGGTTTGCGGCGCGATCGACGCGGTTCGATCGTCACGTCACCGGCTCGCTGCCGTGCATGCCAGCGCGACACGACATTCTGTGCGGCGCTCTCGACTTCCTTTGGAAGCCGTGGGGTTCGATTGAACTGTGGGAGGAGTCGATCACCGCAGCACTCCGCCGCTCGGGTGTACACACGATGCTGGCCACCGACCACCCGCACATCTTCGAAACTGGTGGCGAGAACTTCCACACCGACTTCGGGGCGTGGGAGTTTGTGCGCGGCCACGAGGGTGATCCGTGGCGCACCTTCCCGGATCCCTCGGCGCTCGGCGCACCCGAGACCGGGCTACGCATCATCCCTTCGGCGGCCGACGGAGGCTGGTTTCTGCGCGACCGATTCGGCATCGAGAACGATCGATTCGGCCGCCGTCACTACGACGACACACGCACGTGGTTTCGCGAAGAAGACGACTTTCCCGGGCCGCGCACGATGCGGGCCGCCGCCGACTGGATCGACCAGGCAGCCCCGCAAGACGAGTCGTGGTTTCTGTTTGTCGATGAATTTGATCCGCACGAACCGTTTGACACTCCTGAACCGTGGGCCTCGATGTACGACGAAATTGAGTGGAACGAAGATCGACTTGTCTGGCCGCCCTATACGGTCGGCGGAGTTAGCACGGGAGCGCTGACCGCAGCCCAGGGAAACCACATCCGGGCGAACTATGGCGCCAAGCTCTCAATGATCGACCATCATTTGGGCACGCTGCTCGATCGACTAGACGCCCATGATCTCTGGGACTCGACCGCCGTGATCCTCTGCACCGACCACGGTCACTACCTGGGCGAGGAGCGTTCGATCGCAGCGCCGGGTGAATCCGGTCGCAACGACCTGTGGGGCAAACCGATGGTCCCGCAATTCGAGCCGCTCGGACACACACCCATGATGATCCATTGGCCCGGCGTCGACAGCCCGGCAGTCGTCGACGCGCTCACCACCAACGTCGATATCAACGCCACCATCGCTGATGCGTTCGGCGTCGAGATGGCGCATCAGACGCACGGTCACTCCGTGCTCCCGCTGCTGACGGGGGAGGCCGATTCGATCCGCGACTGGTCGATCGGTGGGGTCTTCGGGAACTGGATCCAGGTGACCGACGGAACACACAAATATGCCAGGGCCGCGACTGACAGCAACTTTCCGTTGTCGATGTGGTCGAATCGCTGGTCGACGATGCCGGGCAGTCAGGATCTCGCCGACTTCATGAAGTTCCCGAAGCCCGATCAGCGAGCGACGCTCGACACGATGCCGGGTACGAACATCCCGGTGATCCGTCAGCCATTCGAGGACGGTGACACCCTGCCCTACTGGGCCGGAGGCGGACGATCGATCGGGCAGCACCACCTGTATGACCTCGACGTCGATCCCGACGAGCACGAGAACCGGGCGGGCGATGCGTCCGAAGCGGACATGATCGAGTTGCTGCGCACGGCGCTCGTCTCCGTCGAGGCGCCGGCCGAACAACTCGAACGCCTCGGGATCGACTGACGGGTTCAGTCGTCGGGCAACATGACGCCCGGATTGAGGGTCCCCTCAGGGTCCAACGCGCGCTTGACTCGTCGCATTAGTTCCAACTCGACCTCCGGCTTCTGGCCGGCGATGCGGTCGCGAAGCTCGCGGCCCAGTCCGTGCTCGGCGCTGATGGTGCCGTCGAAATCCCAGACGATGCGATCGATCGCTGCTCGGAGGTCGCCGGCGTCCGCCTCGAGCGTGGCATCGTCGCCGGGGCGCAGCACCGTGAAGTGGAGGTTGCCGTCGCCGACGTGGCCGAATGCATAGGGCAATGACCCCGGGGAGATGTGCTCTACCGCGTCCGACGCGGTCCGCAGGAAGGCCGCGATGCGATCCGGCGGTACGGCGAGGTCGTACTTCACGCCGAAGCCACCGAACGACCGGGTGGCGGTGAGCTCGTCGCGCAGCAGCCAGAGGTTGTCCTCCTGGGCGGTCGTCTCAGCGACGACGGCATCGAGGACGAGGCCGGCATCGGTCGCAGTCGACAGCATGGTCAGGAGATTGTCACCGATCCGGTCGGCCCCGCTGAAGCGGAGGAGCACGTACCAGTCGGCCACGGCGGCGACCGGTCGAATGATGCCGTAGCGCCCCACCACCTGGGCGACGCCGATCTCAGGGAGCAGCTCGAAAGCACTGAGCGCCCCCGGTGAGTGCGAGCGGGCGAGCGCGAACAACTCGTCGAGGTTGGCGAGCGAGCGGAGGGCGGCGAAGGCAGTGCGGTGGGCGGTCGGGAGTGAGTGCATCCGGACCACGGCGCGGGTCACGATGCCGATCGTCCCTTCGCCGGCGATGAACAGCTGCTTGAGGTCGAACCCGGAGTTGTCCTTCGGGAGCGCGCGCAACCCGTCCCAGATGCGGCCGTCGGCGAGGACGACTTCGAGGCCGAGGACCTGCTCGCGCATATTGCCGTACCGCAGCACGTTGATGCCGCCGGCGTTCGTGGCGATCGCTCCGCCGAGCGTTGCGCTGCCGCGGGCTCCCCAGTCGGGTGCGAAGAGTCGGTCGGCGGCCACGGCTTCCTGTTGTAGGGCTTCGATGGTCACGCCGGCTTGAGCGGTGATCGTGGACCGGGCGGCGTTCACCGCTTCGATCGTGTGCATGCGTGCGAGCGACAGGAGGACGGTTGGTCGGTCACCGGAGGGGATCGCGCCGCCGCTCAAGCCGGTGTTGCCGCCCTGGGTGGTGATCGCGACGCCGAGATCGGCGCAGATGCGCACCGCGGCGGCAACCTCGTCGGTGGAGGTCGGTCGGGCCATGCCCAGCGCCGATCCGGTGAACACCTTGCGGAAGTCGGTGAGGTGTGCGGCGATGTCGCCGGCCGGCAGCCACCCGCCTGGCCCGAGCCGATCGGCCAATGCGGTGGCGACGCCCGGGCTCACGGGCGCCTCGACGTAGAGGTTGCTGTTGTGGAGTTGGCGGCGTGTTGCATGGCCCAGGCGTACATCGCGATCCCCGAGGCGACGCCGGCGTTGAGTGACCGCGTCGAGCCGTACTGGGAGATCGCGCAGACGACATCGGCAGCGTCGAGTGCTTCGGTTGATAGGCCGGGGCCTTCCTGCCCGAACACGAGCACGCACTGCTCCGGAAGCGCGGTCGTTTCGATTGGCACTGATCCATCGACGTTGTCGATCGCCACGATCGGCAGGTCGGTGTCCCGGGCCCACGTTGCGAATGCTGCGACGTTCGGGTGGTTGCGGATGTGTAGATAGCGGTGAGTCGACATCGCCCCGCGACGGTCCCAGCGGTGGGGGCCGATGATGTGGATGCAGCTGGCGAGAAACGCGTTTGCGTTGCGGACGACTGTGCCGATGTTGAAGTCGTGCTCCCAGTTCTCGATCGCGACGTGGAAGCCGTGGCGGCGGGTATCGAGGTCGGCGACGATCGCCTCAACGGTCCAGTAGCGGTAGCGGTCGATGACGTTGCGGCGGTCGCCACCGGCGAGGAGTTCGGGGTCGAGTCGAGCGTCGTCGGGCCACGGGGGGGCATGTGGCCCGACACCGACCGACACAGCTGGCTCATCGGTCATCGTGACGTCAGCGGTCGCGCATTTCGGTGCCGGCTGCGGCGGTGATAAACACCACGGTCGGGTTCCACTCGCCATCGACGAGATCCGCTCTGTGCCAGACGCCGGGGTCGTTGACGACGGCTTGGCCCGCCGAGATCGTGACCGTGGACGTGGTGCCGTCGGCCGCGTGGTCGTGGCCGTAGCCGTCGTACCACTCGACATCGCCGGTGTGGCGGGGGAGCGGAACCGCTTTCGCCCCCAATCTGAGGTGCACGAAATCGCCGGACGAGAACTCGATCACCTCGGTCATAGCTCAATCTTCCCACACGGCCGTGACGCTCATCACGGGTGAATGTCGTGGGCGTGGGGTGTGCCGTCGCGTCGCTGACCCGGGCCGGATGTCACGGTGGCGGGCAGTCGAAGCGTGAGGAGCCAGGTGATGCCCACGAACAGGGCAGTGCCCCAGAGTGCCAGCGAGAGCCCGCCCCACAGGTAAAGCAGTCCGGACAGCAGCGTTCCGACCAGACGGCCGGCGGCGTTCGCCGAGTAGTAGAAACCGACGTCGGTCGCCACCTGGTCGTCATCGCTGTAAGCGAGGATCAAGTACGAGTGCAGTGACGAGTTCAGTGCGAAGACGACGCCGAAGATGACCAGGCCGCCGATGATTGCCACCGTTGTCGCAGTCTGAGAGGAGTCGGCGGAGACGGCGACCGCGATCGCGGTTGCCACGATGCCGAGGGCAAACGACCAATGTTGCGCCGCGGCGATGTCGTCGCGTTGGCCGAGGAAGCGTGGTGCGGCCGACTGCACCGCTCCGTACCCGATCACCCATGCCGCGAGGAATCCGCCGACGCCGTAGAACGACCACCCGAGTACGTCGTGGAGGTAGATCGGCAGTGCGACGACAAACCAGATGTCGCGGGAGGCGAACAGGAAGAAGCGGGCGGCAGACAACCGGTTAATGGCCTCGGACTTCGACAGGATCGAACGCAGCGGCGGCTTCACCTTCGACTTGCCGATGTCGCCGGTGAGCATGGTCGAAATTACCGCGAGCGTCACCGCGAGGACGCCGACCATCAGCCAGAGGGCGGTGTCGTAACCGATCCACCCGAGCAGTGCCGCACCGAGAAAGAATCCGACGCCCTTGAGGGCGTTCTTCGACCCGGTGAGCAGCGCCACCATCCGGAAGAGTGCGCCGGCGCTGTCTCCGGCGACGAACTTCACAGCGCTCTTCGAGCTCATCTTCGTGAGGTCCTTGGCGATACCGGACAGTGCCTGGGCACCCATCACGAAGGCCACCGACTTGAGCTCCGCCCAGCTCTCCCGCTGGAACGTGAGCGCAACGAGCGCAATCATCTGCAGAGACAGGCCAACCATGAGGGTCCGGCTCAGCCCGGTGCGCGATCCGACCCATCCACCGATCAGGTTCGTGACGATGCCCATGAACTCGTAGAGCAGGAACAAGAAGGCGATCGCCATCGGCGAATACCCGAGTTCGTTGAAGTGCAGAAGCACCAACATTCGCAGCGCGCCGTCGGTGAGCGTGAACGCCCAATATCCGGCGGTCACCAGGGCGTAGTTCCGCACGTTCACAGGTTGGATGCCACCTTTGCAGCGAGGTCGGCCAGGCGGAACGCGTAGCCGTACTCGTTGTCGTACCAGATCAGCACCTTGACCATTCGGTCGTCGATGACCATGGTGGAGGGGCCGTCGACGATCCCTGAACGCTGGTCGTTCGTGTAGTCCGCCGAAACCAGTGGACGATCCTCGAACCCGAGAATTCCATCAAGTTCTCCGACCGATGCAGCGCGGAGATGACTGTTGATCTCTTCGGCGTTTACGTCGCGCTGCATCGTAAACACTGCGTCGGTCAGCGATGCGTTGAGCAGCGGGACGCGCACTGCGGTGCCGTTGAGCTTGCCGGTAAGTTCGGGATAGATCATCGTGATCGCCGTAGCGGACCCGGTGGTTGTTGGAATCAACGAATTAAGTGCCGACCGAGCTCGGCGCAGGTCCGGGCGGGGCGTATCGACGACCACCTGTGTGTTGGTGACATCGTGGATCGTAGTGATAGCGCCCCGCTCGATGCCGATCTGTTCGTGCAGCACCTTCACCACCGGAGCGAGGCAGTTGGTCGTGCATGAAGCGGCCGTGACGATGTGGTTCGTCGCAGGGTTGTAGAGGTCATCGTTGCACCCCATCACAATGTTCAAAACGCCATCGGACTTGACCGGCGCGGCGACGACGACCTTCTTGACGCCGTGATCAAAGTAAGGTTCAAGCGTTTCGGTGGTCTTGAAGATCCCGCTGCACTCGAGCACGATGTCGACATTTCGTGCCTGCCATGGCACGTCCCCCGGTAGCGAATGCCGAGAGACCGAGAGCTGCTGTCCGTCGACGCGCATCAGGTCGCCGCTCACACTGACGGTTCCCTGGTACCGGCCGTGTACGGTGTCGAATTCGAGCAGGTGCGCAGCGGTCGGCGCGTCGGCATGTGGGTCGTTGACGTGGACCAGCTCGATGTCGTCGCCGAGCGCCCGTCGATGCGCGAGCCCACGGACGACGAGGCGACCGATCCTGCCGAACCCGTTTATGCCGACGCGAATAGTCATTCCTTCGACGCTAGGCAGTCAGAGCCGCTTCGAGGTGAACCCAATGTGAACTGATGGCGCCGTCGCTGGTGCGTGAGCGTTTCCGGCGGCGTATCAATTCAGTGCGGGCCGCAGGGCCGCCGACGTCGAGATTCGCAGCGAGCGCGTCGGTATCAACGGGGAGTCGCAGTACCACTCCCACCATGTCGGCATCGGCGGAGTGGAACGCGGCGATCTACTCGACCGCATCGTGTCAGCGCTTCGGCGGTGGCCCGGTCGGCCGTGTCGGCCCCAGTGACGTTTTAGTCGCTGGAGTTTGGCGTCGACGCGCAAGCGGTTGGCGTCAAGATAGAAGGCGAGGTTTACTGAACGCTCGGGTGTGGTGAGGTTTCGGCCGATCGCTTCGCACGCTCCGTCGAGCCGGTGATTCAGTGCGCGTAATCGTCGGGGCCTCCGTAGGGAAAATTCCACCCTGAACAGAACTGGGCTGCGTTCGCCGGTCTGCGTCGAGTTCTGCGCGGCCCGTCCCCAATGGGCTGGTTAGCTATACGGACCCGGCACGCAGGTGACGTTGTCGATGCGCAAGTACTCGCCTGCGAACGTCGTCGGTGCTGCGTCGCCGAGCAGGGCTGAGATGATCTCCATTTACTCGCTTAGCCGGTCGAATCGTTCGGCGACCACGTGGAAGTCGTGGCCGTGGGCGCGCAACTTGGGTTAGTGCCATCCGGCGCCAAAGACCTGATTCAAACTGTCCTGCTGAGAGATGATCGATCGCAGCGATCGACTTCGCAAGCAGCGCAGGATTCTGGAACGGGACGCGGAACACCAGACTGCCTAGTTGGGCTTTCGAGTTGACAACTGCCAACGCGCCGAGGGCGGCTGGCGCCTCTTAGAGATCGTCCCAGATAGAGAGCTAGTCAACGGTGTCGTCGAGTCGCCGCCACAGGCCGACCAGTTCGTCGATGCTGGCGTTCTGGTGGCCGCCGAGAGCGATGGGTCACGGGGTGTTGAAGGTGGTCATGAGGTGAGGGAGATGATCGCCTCGTGTTCGACTGCGGCCACGTCGCGTCCGTCTGCGGTGATGAATACGTTGAGGATCGCTCGCTCACCGGCTCGGCTGTCGACGCGCTTGACAACGTTTGCCACCGCTCGGATCGTCGCTCCGATTGGGGCGACGCCAAGGTGGGCGATCCGACTGCGAACGTGGATCCATGGTCCCGTCACGAGTTGCTCGTGGCAGAACTGATTCGCGATCCGGGGCCAGCTTGACGGGTGAGCGATGCCGTCCTCGGCGTAGACAGTTGAGTCATCGCCCGAACGCCTCCCGTAGTCGGACCAAGTCGCGTCGAGGGGAAACTCGATCGGCTGGAGTTCGTCGCCGTCGCGGTGGACAATCGGCTCGCGAACGGTGATGGCGAAATCAGCTTCGACCCGCGCATTTCCGTCGACCTCAGCTGTCACGTGGCGCTCGCCGTCGACGCGACATTCGATCGTGTCGCCATCAAGGATTGGGTGGCGGAAGCGGACTGCGGATCCACCGTGAGAGATCCACCCGCGACCCCAGGCGGTGACGGGAAGATGGGCCATCGCAGCGTACGTCGTCACACCCGCTACGAGGGCTCCGCCAAAACCCGCGGCACGAGCGCCAGCTTCGGTGTGTATCGGGTTGTCGGCATGCTCGGGGAGGTTGACCGCCGTGACCGTCCACGGTTGGAGGGGCGCGAACGTCATGTGATGACCGGACTGACAGCCGCTTGAGGCGTCAGTTGCGGGGCACTTCGTTCCACGGCACGGACTTGTCAACTCGCGGTTCGCCGGGCAGACCAAGCACCTGCTCACCGAGGATGTTGCGCATGATCTCCGACGTTCCGCCTTCGATCGAGTTCGCCCGCACGCGCAGGAACGCATAACGCAGGCCGTGCGCTGTCCCGGACACGTCAAGGTCCTCTGGGCGACGGAACGTGTAGTCGTAGCCGATGAGAGCGTCGGCGCCGAGCAGGTTCATACAGAATTCGTAGAGCCCCTTGTTCAGCTCCGAGTACGCAAGCTTTGCGATCGACATCTCTGGGCCCGGATTGCCGGCTTTCGCGTTCTGGGCGGCGCGCATGTTGGTTAAACGACCGACCTCGGCGCGCACCCACCACTGCATGAGCGTGTCCTTGTCGGCAGCTGTCTGCTTCGACGGTTCGATTGCCTCCCACACTTCGACCGCGTCATTTGCGGCTGCACCACGCTTCGGAGCTCCTCCGCCGCCGCCGCCGATAGCGCTGCGCTCGTTCATCAACGTCGTGAGGCTGGCACGCCATCCTTCTCCGACGTCGCCGACCCGATGTGCATCCGGGACTCGCACGTCGGTCATGTAGACCTCGTTGAACTCGGCCTCGCCGGTGATTTGACGGAGCGGCCGGACCTCGACGCCTTCGGCGCGCATGTCAAGTGCGAAGTAGGTCATGCCCTTGTGCTTTGGGGCGTTGGGGTCGGTGCGTGTGACGAGCATGCCGAAGTCGGCGAGGTGGGCAAGTGTGTTCCATACTTTTTGCCCGTTGACGATCCATTCATCGCCGTCGCGTTCGGCCCGTGAGCCGAGACCTGCGAAGTCGGATCCAGCACCGGGCTCGGAGAAGAGCTGGCACCACTTCTCTTCACCGGTGAACATAGGCCGGAGGAATCGTGCCTTCACCTCGTCGCTGCCGTGGGTGGCGATGGTGGGGCCTGCGAGCGCCATGAAGAACGTGCTCGGATCGGTTGGCTTGGCGCCTGCCTCGCGCATGCGACGATCGACGATTTGGTTGAGTTCGGGGCGAACGCCGAGACCACCGTCACCTTCGGCGAAATGCACCCACGCAAGGCCGGCGTCGAACCGTGCGCCACGGAACTGATGGTTTTCCATCGCCTTCGGATCGTGCGCGGCGAGGAGCGCATCGATTGCATGGTTCACGCGTTGGGCTTCGGAGTCAATGGTGACGGCGGTGTCTTCAAGCACGGTCATGTGCTGAGTTTCGCGCACCGCACCCGAAACGATGCATTCGAGAACGCAGGTAAGGCCGAGGTTGCGCCAACCCCCGGGGATCGTGATGGCGTGCGTCACGAAATCTCTTGCCTCCTACACCGGGATGTGCGTTCAACGCCGGATCGCTTGGATCAGGTGATCCGGTGCCATGGAGGGTGGGTAAGCGGAGCGACGACGGCCGCGTCGCTCCGCGGATCAAAGCATGCTGGAGATGCCGCCACCATTCGTTGCGCAATCCGACGTAGCCAGCTGAGCCGAGTTGAACGCCGATACGTCGACTGTCGAGGCAAAGGCGAGGTTGGCAGCTACCGAGGCAAGCTTCCAATTACGCGACAACGAGGATGTCGCCCCGACGACCGGGATTGAGGTAGGAACGCTCAAGTTCAGCTTCGAACCCAACAGCAATATGGACAGCATTGTCTTTGTTCGACCAGAGATCCGACGTACCGGTACCCCTCGTTCATCACATCGACGGCGTCGGGATGCAAACGATATTGGCGTCTAACGGCTTCTTTCGATCGTGGGGATGGATTATCGCCAAGCAAAGCGTCGCAGTTGCGATGGCTGATTTCTTCAGCTGTCTCTCGTCGCCGTCGTCGATCGAGAAAAAGGCGGCAACTCGTGCCTCGTTGAGGCCTTCGAATTCAGCATCCCCTTTGACTGGTCTATTTGCACTACCGAGGCCGCCATCCGGGAATTGCCGCCGACCGTGATTCGGTTCAACGGATGCGACCCGCTACGCGAAGACGGCATCGACTTTGAACGGCTGTTGCTGCGGGTAGGCGTCGAGCGGCACGTTGCGCCAGTTAGTGGAACGATCCACGGCACCGAGAGTTTCGTGATCATCTGCCCGATAGCAGCTGAGAAAGAAGCGACGACGTTGCGTTCTTCTGCACGGATACCCGATGTCGGTCAGCCCGTTGCACCTCAGCCCGTTGCGTAGTCGAGGGGGAGCGCCGTGGTGTGCTTGATCTCCTCCATCACGAAGATTGTTCGGACGTCGTAGAGCTCGACTGCGTCGATGAGACGTTTATAGAAGGCGTCGTACGCTGCGATGCTCGGAACCATGACTTTGAGCGTGTAGTCGATGTCGCCGCTGGTGCGGTAGGTCTCGACAATCTCGGGGAACCGCGCGACGGCAGCGCGAAACGATTCGATCCACGCCGAGCTGTGATCGTTGGTGCGGATGTTCACGAGCGCAGCTACGTCGAGGTTGATCGACGACGGGTCGACGAGTGCAACTCGGCCGGCGATCACGCCACCATCCTCCAGGGCGCGAACCCGTCGCCAGCACGGCGCCGGTGTGAGTCCGACCTGGTCGCCGAGCTCGCGTGCGCTCAGGCTTCCATCTCGCTGGAGCAAACGCACAATATCCCGATCAACTTCATCCACAATAGAAGATTATTGCACATCACCGTATCTCGACGCTATAACGTTGCTCATAGTGGGGTCGGAGAATGAAAAAACGCAACACACGCTCGTCGCCGAACCTCTACGGTGGAGAACATGGAAATCCGGCAGCACTTCACCGAGCACCCGGCCTCAGTTGGAGAGACCTATGGGGAGCACTTCCGCGTCGCTGTTGGCTTTGCCGTTTCGTTGGCGGTCGCAGCTGCGGCTGCTGCCGTCCACGCCGTGGTCCCGTCGTGGTGCACGAAGACGGCAAGCTCGCGTATCGTCTCGCTTCACGAGCAGATGACGAGCGGCGCTCGGGCAGCGGTTCACCAGTCTGAGAAGAAGCGGCCGATCAGCGCCGCATAGTCGGTAAGTTCGGGGACTCCCTCGAAGAGGGCGTTGACGGAGCCGGGGTCCATCAGACGGCGAGAGCGGCCACGAATTCGGCGATGATCGAAGCGACTTCGTCGGCGTGGCTGCCCTCGTGCATCGAGTGGCCACCGCCCTCGAGTACGACGAGACGGGCGTTCGGCATTTTTCGTTCGAGGTACTGGCCCGCACCAGCGTATTCGGGTCGGTCGTCGCCGCCTGCGAGGATGAGCGTCGGCGTTGCAATGTCAGCCACCCGATCCATGACCACGGAGTCGTCCTGCAGGTTCAGCGCAGCGACGCGCTCGGGGAGACCGAAACGGTGCGCATTCCTCTGCGAGCGCTCGTTCCAGGCCTCACGCTTCTTTGGATCACGAAATCCGGGGCCGGTGTTGAGAATGACGATGCCGCGGGTGCTGGCGGGCCGGGTCGCAGCATGAGCGAGCGCAAGGTACCCGCCGAGCGAATGACCGACCAGCACGGCGCGACCCTCGACCGATGCGAGCACCTCATCGAGGTCTGCGAGCGCTGCGTCGCGAGTGAACACGTCGGCGTCATCAGGGCAGGGGGAGTCCCCGTGGCCCGGAAGGTCGATGGCGATGATGGTGAAGCGGTCAGCGATGCGTTCGGCGACGGCATCCCAGGTGTGTGCGGTCTTCCCGAGCCCGTGGAGTAAGACGATGGCCGGGCCGGACCCACTCTGGACGGTATTGAGCTGCACGCTTGGCGACCGTACCGAGACTGAAGTGCCCAATGACACCGCAACCTGAACTCATCCGGGCAGCGGATGCACCGATACTCGGCGGATGAGTTTCGACCAGCGCAGTAGAGCTGACGCACCGACGATCGTGGATCGTCTCCGCAATCGCGCTTGGTCGCGCGCCGGCGCCGTAGCGGTGGTGATGGCGACCGGGCCGACGCGTCGAGTGCTGGCGCTGTCGACGCGAGTCGCAATGCTCGTCATCGGGTCGCTGCTGATCGCTGCATCGGTTGCGGTCACGCTGTGGACCGAACTCGGACCCGGACCGCTCGACGTTTTGATCGGCGCAGTCCACAACCTCACCGGTTTGCCGATCTCGGTCGCGGTATGGGCGACTGTGGGTTCATTAATTGCGGTGGCGTGGATGCTCGGACGTCGTCCAGGCTTCGGGACAATCATTTCGCCGTTCCTCATTGGCCCGATGTTGCAGGCTGTGTACGGCGTGCTCGCTGCGTTCGATGCGCCCGAATCAATCGTGGTTTGCATAGGGCTGCAGCTGTGCGCAATTTTCGGGATCGGTTTTGGTGCCGGGATTCTCATAGTCTCAGGCCTCGGCGCAGGTTCCGGTGAGCTATTCGCCAGTGCGGCATCAGACCGCACCGGCCACCCCGAGTCGCGGGTCCGCCCAGCGATCGAGCTGTCGTGGGTCGTCCTTGGCGTCGTGCTCGGCGGCCCAGCCGGGCTAGGCACCGTGATGGTGGCCGCGTTTATCGCTCCCGCCGTCGAATGTGGCTACCGGATCATCGATGGGCTCGCCGTCCGCTCTCGCCGCACGATGGTCACGACTCGCGGTGCGATCATCAGTCGCGAGCTCACCCACTCCGCTCGCTGATATTTGCTAGCTCCCGGCACCAACCACCGTTTCAGCTGGCTTATGTTGCCGGGAGTTCAGCGTGGCCGCTGGTAGCGCGGTCGTCCCCGACAACGACGAAACGACCGAAACACCGAGAAACCAAAGGTCATAAGGGACGGTAACGAAAGTGCCGTTGAATTGCGCCAGACCGTGGCGAGCACCTCAGCCGGAGTCGGATCGCGATCAAGTGGTCCATCAACCCGGTGATCTCGAGACGCGCACCGATCAGGCCAACTGGTCGCTTCGCGCCCCACGTTGCTGATTTCGACTCGTTGACGTACCAGCGAGGCGCAGTCTTCCAGCCGCTGTTTCTCGGCATCGAACAGCGACTGGTTTTGAGTCAGCGTTTAGTCGGGGCGTTGAGGAAATTGATGTGATTGCCCAGCTCCAGAACGTCGGCTTTGCTGCGAAGCAACGTCTCGACTTTCGCGTCGGAGGCGAATCTGTTCACGGTCACGGTGGGGACAGCTATGTCGCCGCTATCGATGGCAGTTGCGCGTGGCGTCAGGGTTCGATGAGGTTGGGACTGATGAAGGTGTCGAGGGCACCGAGCAACGTTTCGAGCACGGCTTTGTCGCCCGCGTCGATGGTGATCGTGCCGTCATCGATCCGGTCGTTGAGGTGTTCCGGATAAGTGATCACGTCAACCACCACAGCCCGGTCCAAGGTCACTGCGACGTCGGCGTCGGTGGAGTTAGCGTCATGGTGAATCGTGGCGTTCTCGACCGTCAAGCGATGGGTGAGCGACTCCGCGTCTCCATTTAAGTCGGTGATCGTGAACGCGACCGACAGCGAATCGAGTGAGCACTTCGCCGGGTCGAGGCGAGAGCCCATCATGTCGATGATCTGTTCGCCGGTCATTCCTCTCGACAGCCCGGGCGGTCCGCCGCGGCCGAGCTGAATCGTGCCGTTGCGTAGCTCGAACGCTCCCATTAAATATGCGTTACGCCAGGTGCTCGATTCGGCCTGGTAGCCGAGCTGCTCCATTGCGTCGGCTGAGAGCGAGCGAGCTTCGCGGTGCTTGGGATCTGCGAAGATCAGGTGCTTTAGAACCTCGACCGTCCAACGGTAGTCACCCTCGTCGAATGCGGTCTTCGCACCGCGCATGACACCGTCGGGGCCGCCCATCATTTCGACATATCGGATGCCAGCGTCGACGGGAGGGTGCGGTTGGAGGTTCGCAGGGTTGCCGTCGTACCAGCCGAGATAGCGGCTATAGACCGACCGGACGTTGTGTGAAACCGTGCCGTAGTAGCCCTGCACGTGTGACTGCGTCGAAAAGCAGTGAGGCAGGTCCGTCAGTTCAGCAGCGATCTCGTCGGGAGTGAGGCCGTGGTTCGCCAACCGGAGTGTCTGGTCGTGCATCCAGCGGTAGACGTCGCGTTGGAGTTTCAAGAAGCCCTCGACGTCATTGGCACCGAAGCGCGGCCAGTGGTGGCTGGCGAACATCGTGTCTGTGTGGGGCCCCCACATCCGCATCGCTTCGTGGATGTACTTGCTCCATGCGAGCGAGTCGCGTACCTGCGCGCCGCGAATTGGGTACAGGTTGTGCAGCGTGTGCGTGCAGTTTTCCGCCATGCACAGCAGTCGCTTATCGGGAAAGAAGAAATTCATCTCCGACGGCGCTTCGGCGTCGGGCGTGTTCTGGAACACGATCCGCACCCCGTCGACGTCGAGTTCGGTACCAGTCTCGGTGATCAACTCGGTCGGCGCGATCAGTCCCGACGTGCCGAGCGGAACTGTCTTGCCGAGACCGGCGTCGACCTGGCCCATCGCTCCGAACGGGAGGAGCGGTCCGAACTGATACATCGACCGCCGACCCATGATTGGACCCGCCAACACGTTCTCTCCCACCGCCTCGTGCATGAATCCTTCGGGGGCGATTACGCGAACGTCGCCATTCTGAACGGCCTCTCGAGTTGTCACGCCGAGCATCCCGCCGAAATGGTCGAGATGGCTGTGGGTGTAGATCACTGCGCTCACTGGGCGTTGACCCAGGTGTTCGTTTGCGAGTGCTAGGCAGGCGGCGGCGCACTCCTCGGCGGTCAACGGATCGATGATCAGCCACCCACTGTCGGCTTCGATGAAGGTGATGTTGCTGATGTCGTAGCCGCGGGCCTGCCAGACACCCTCGGCGACCTGAAAGAGGCCGTGGATTGCGTTGAGTTTTCCCTGTCGCCACAGCCCGGGGTGAACGGTGTTCGGCGCGGCATCGTCGGTGCGGAGGAAGTCGTGGTTGGCTGTATCCCACACCGGCCAGCCGTTCTTTTCGATGCGGCCGGTCGGGTGTTGAGCGATGAGTCCGTGGGCTGCTGCGGCGAAGTCGACTCCGTCGTCGAAATCGATGACAGCTGCAGAGTTGCGTTCGCGGGTGAATGTCGAGGCGGGTTTAGGTGCGGTGTGATCGGTGTCAGCCATGGTCCAAGTTGAGCAGATAAGTCGACGATGTCACGACAGCGGACGGCACGGTCGTTTTCGCGCGGGCGATGAATAACGAATGATTTGCCGCCCGACAAACGAGCAAGATGCTCCGTGGCCCCGCCCCGAGGCGATTCGACGTTGTCGTGGTCCTCGCGGCGTCCGGTGTGTGCCGGAATGATCGGCACGGTTGGCAGGTGTAAGACGCCGACGGCATCCTGCCGCGTATTTTAGGCCACAAATCGGTGGGAACGGTCGCCGCGCTCGGTGATGACGTCGCGCTTCGGGCACGTCGACACATGGTTGACTGCCGATGTCAGGGCGCCAAGACGTAGAACCCGTCGATTTCGGTCAGCAGCGGTGACCTGGGACGCATGGGCAGATCGTGGCCGAGGTTGACGGTGCGTACCTCGCCTATCCATTGGGCGTGCTGATACTCGTGGTTGACTACTGCGACGAGCAACGTTCGCGCAATGACGTCTAGCTGCGCTGGGGCGACCACGTCGCGGCTGGCGATGTTTCCGATCCTAAATCGTAAGCGATCGGCGACGGCGTCGCGATACCTGCTGAGTCGATCAAGTCCGGGCAGGTCACCGCGATTCGTTTCGGCCGTCGCCCCATCCATGAGTGAGTCAAGGCCGGGGTCGGGGCTCGGCTCGGCCGCTGTCAGGTTGCGAACCATAAAATGAGCGACTGCAGCTTGGTGCCCGAGGTGCCATCCAATCGCGCTCGATCGTTCGTGTGGCCGCCACTTCACCTCGCTTTCGCTGAGGTCGTGCCACAGCGATGCCGTGTAGCCGAGTGCCCGTTCGTACTCGGCGAGCAGTAGGTCGATTGAGGTGCCAGGGGTGTTGGCGCTCGGAAGTGAGGTGGCATCTGGAGCGGGGGGAGGTGTCATCGGGTCTCCGAATATCGCCGGGGGATCGGCGTGGTGCGGATCGACTCAGCGGTGCGTTCTGCGTCGGCAAGTGCGTCCTCGATATGTCCTGGGGTGATTGAGGACATCTCGGTCAAAATCCAGTGGAGGCAATCCCCGAGCGTCGAACGGCTGAATTGGGGGTCACCATATGTCGAGTAGCCGGTGAGGTCGGCCGTTGCCAGACCGGAGACGCAGGCACCTACGACGATGACGTCACACTCCATGAGTGGAGCCTACGAGGTGAGGAACTCCGCACTGGCGCAGCCACTGGGTGCACCGATTGGTCCTCGACGTTTGCAGCTATCCAACACTGGCGGGTTGCTGCATGTGAAACTTACTCTCGTATGGACGTTTACCCGCCCACGTTGACCCTCGCCGCAGGGAGCAGACTCAGTGCCGGCCTACGCAAGGTTGGCTCGTCAGCGCCGGACCGTCGGACGACGTGGGCCGCACCTGATCCCTCGACGTTGATATCCGACCCGCGGATCGCACCCACGGCGAACGCTGTGATCTGCGCAGTGCATGCTCGGTGGCCGGCTCCTATTGCGTCGATGCGTGTTGACCTGGTGCCGCCAGCGGCGCGTGTCGCAGGTGCAGAGACTAGTGCCGGTGAGCCGTTCCAGCCGGTCGAGACGGTTGCTCTCGCAGCTCCGCAGCGGAGTGCGGTCTTTGATCCTCCTGTGGTGGCCCGGCCGTTTCCGCCACCCACGGTCGAACAGTCGGCCGAATGGCTCGCTGTGGCTGCCGCAACGGACCGCAGTGGCGTGACCCGTCGACTTGCATTCGGCCTGGTCGCTGCTGCCGGAGCGGCGTGCGCAATCGTCGCCACCGCAATTTCACTGCTCTGACACCATCCGGTGAGGGAAGCGGTCGCACGCCCGATCGGTAGCGACGCCGGTCTGCGATGATGCGCTGGTGAAGATCTGTCCTCTGTTCGTCAGCGCTGCGCTCGTGATCGTCGGCTGTTCCGGGAGCGGCGCCACTTCCGACGCCGTAACGTCGACACCACCGGCAACTGACTTGGTACCGGCAGATTCGACTCCTGAGTTCGAACCGGATTCGGGCGAGCCGTCCGTAAGTGTGCCCTCCGCCCCCAATGCGCCCACCACGACCGGCTCACCGGCCAGCGACGGGTTCGTGATTAACGGTCCGGCCCGGGTCCGCCCCGCGTGCGACTCGCTCACGCCGGGCGTCTCGGAGTTAACGCTTGAAGCCGGAGGTGCGGTGCACGACGTTCGGATCTTCGTGCCGACCAAGGTCGTGTCCGACCCGGCGCCGGTGGTGTTGAATTGGCACGGTCTCAGCTCTGACGGCGCTCAGCAGGCGGCGTTCAGTGGCTACGAGAGGTTGGCCGAGCAAGAGGGCTTTATCACTGTGCATCCGACGGGCGTTGGCCTCGGCTCGGATGGGCCCAACTTTTGGGAGGTGACCGGATTTGAGGTTCCCCAGGTTTACGACGATCCCAAGCGAGACGACCTCGCATTTGCCGACTCGTTGATCGACATGATCGTTGCCGACTGGTGCGCAGACCCTGACCGGGTGTACTCAACCGGCATGTCGAACGGGGGATATTTCACGGCCGAGTTGTTGTGTCGCCGAGCCGACCGCATTGCGGCGGCGGTCTCGGTCGCAGGGACCACTCACCCGGAGAACTGCGCACCCTCCCGAGCGGTGCCATATCTCGCGTTTCACGGGACCGATGACACCGTGGTGCCATATTTGGGCACCGGCGAGTCGATCCTCATTGAAGAGGCTGACCCTGACGGATTTTTCGGGCAGGTGATGCCCGACGAGTTCGCCGAGTTCGCTGCTGATGCGGGATGCGCCCCCGACCCTGTCAGGACCGAAGAGACGCCAGAGGTCGTCAGTTACGTGTACAGCGGCTGTGCCGAGGACGTGCCGATGACGTTCTACGAGGTCGTCGGCGGCGGCCACACGTGGCCCGACTCGCCGTTGGCCGACCAGATAACCGGCACAGTGTTGGGGTTCGTCACCGACGACATAAGCGCGACTGTCGACGGGTGGGCGTTCATGTCGCAGTTTTCACTCTGATTGCGACGCTCCCGCTTCCAGATGGGCGGTGAGGCCTACGCTCGGGTGAATGGCGAAGATCCTCATTCTGAACGGGCCGAATTTGAACCTGCTCGGAACCCGTGAGCCCGCGGTCTACGGCGCCGACACGCTCGACAACATCGTCGAGGAGTTGCGGTCGCTTGCGGCCGTCCGGGGATACGAGATCGACGCAGTGCAGTCCAACGTCGAAGGTGAGTTAGTCGATGCGCTCCATGCTGCTCGCACGACCATCTCCGGTGTTGTTTTTAACCCCGGGGCCTACACCCACACGTCGATCGCGCTCCGAGACGCGATCTCGGCGATCGAGTTACCGGTCGTCGAGACCCATCTCTCGAACGTGCACGCCCGCGAGGATTTCCGGCACACGTCGATGTTGACCGCCGTGTGCCTTGGTGTAGTCGGCGGGTTCGGTCGATCGAGCTATCGCCTTGCACTCGACGCATTGATCACTCACCTCGAGGGGTGACTGTCGGGATCAGGATGCAGCGGAAGCGATGGGCGTATGCCACGGATGGCGCTATGCATCTCCGACCTGATCTGCTGCCACCTGGAACTCCTCGAGTCGGCGACTGCGGTAGCCACTGATGTGCAGCGGGAATTGTGCAGGGCGCGGTCGAGGTCGCCTCGGCCTTGTCTCAGTTTCTACGACACAACGCAAACGACCCCCGGTGTCGGGTCGGTAGTGCCGATCACGGCCAAGCGGCCCGCAGTGCTCGGCTCGTAGTCGCAGGCGAGCCACCACGAACGCACGTCGATTGCCGTCAAGTCGACGGTGCCGTTGGTCACGGCATGAACCGAGTCGCAGTGCGCCCCGGTGAACTGCACATCGCCGAAGAACAGTCCCTCCTCGAGCATGTCTCGAATGAAGTAGCCAAGGCTCCGATACCTCGATTGTGGGTCGGTGCCATCGGCGGCTACCCAAGCGCCGGAAAAGCGCATGATGTCGGCTCGTGTCGAGCCTGGATTGATCCCAGCAGCGCCGATGGGGCGACGCAGGTCGTCGTTGGGGCACACGATCACCGAGTAGCAACTCCCCCGGTGTTGACGGAGGGAGTTCCGGCGGCGGGTCCTACACGATTGTGCCGATGACCTCGGTTTCGCCCGGTCCGTCTCGGATGGGGTTATATGAGCGCACCTACACAAGCAACATCGAGGAGTCGGTCCAGGGTGAGATGAGGTCGTCGCGCCGGGTGAGAGTGTCGGAGCGTCGATCCCAACTTGCTGTGCGGCCCTGGCAATGTGCACATAGAGTTCGCCTGCTGCGTCGGCGACCCTCGGCCAGTCGTACATCGGTAGCCCGGCGAGAACCGGGTGTTCAATGGTGCCGTGGCTGGGTGCGTGGATTCGCCCTGGCGATCTTGGTGTTCCCAACAACTACGCGCAGAGATGCGCTTAAGCGACAGTCTGATGTGCGAGAGTTCACAACGACAAACACTGTGGAACAATGTTGTGATGGCAACGGATTCTGTGAGTCGACGCACGTTCGGCACCGGTCGCGATGGCGACCACCCCGATCGAGACGACGAGTGGGCGGCGTTGCGACAGCGCTTCCTTAAGCCGCCTGAGTCGCGCCCCGCATCGTCTGCGCGCGGCCAACACCATCAGGCGCTGATCTCCTCTGACGTGGAGCGCACGATTGACTTCTACCAAGGGCTGCTTGAGTTCCCGTTGACCGAGCTCTTTCAGAATCGTGACTACGTAGGGTCGACGCACTTTTTCTTCGACATTGGCAACGGTAACGCCCTTGCGTTTTTTGACTTCCCGGGTCTCGCTCTCGAGGACTACACCGAGGTACTAGGTGGGCACCATCATCTTGCAATTTCGGTCACCCGTCAGAACTGGGAGCGTTTGAGAGGCAAGCTCGACGACGCTGGTGTCGAGACGTTCGAGCTCGGCGACACATCGCTCTACTTCGCCGGCCCGGACGGTGAACGGCTGGAATTAATTTCCGACGATCTCGGGAATATGTACGGAATGAAGGTGCTCTGACCTTCAAGGCCGGCCGGCGTGGGCAACTTCGATGCGGGTTGAGTGGATTGCTCCCGTCGCCGTACCTGCGGCCACGTCGGGGCTTGCGTCCTCGCATGTGATGACGAACAGCGTCCGGCCGTCGTCGCCGCCGAGCATGCAGGCATACGTATTGTTCGGGGTCCCCATGCGAATCGTCGAGGGGTCGTGGATATCGCCGGATCCGATCACTCGAACAATCTGCCTGCCGGCAGCATCGGAGTACCAGATGCCTTCCTCCTCGTCGAGCGTGCAGCCGTCTGGAGCGGTACCGCGAACGGTGGCCCAGATTCGGGGCTCGGTCAACGATCCGTCGTGGTCGATGGTGAACGCGGTGTACTGGCCGCCGAATGTCTCGCCGACGATCAACGTGCGATTACTGGGGGTGATGACCGCGCCGTTGGGGAACAGCAGCGGATGTGTGCTCGAAGTAACGTTGCCGTCGGGACGGACGATAACCAGTGTGGTCGGCTCGACCCCCTCGCCGCCTTCGAGGTCGAAGCCGAAATTGCCGACATAGGCGGTGCCGTCTTCGGCAACGACCATGTCGTTGCAGTGTCCGCCAGTGACCGCCGAGAGGTCGGCGTGTTCGACGACAGTCCCGTCGGCTTCGCACCGCATAACCTTGCGGTCCAGCATCGAGACAAACAGCAGGCGACCGTCCGGTAGCCAACCAAGCCCTGATGGTCGGCCATCATGTTGGAGCTCGACATGACGAGTGCCGGTGCCGTCTGGGTGAATCTCGACCGACGAGATCGTGCGCTGGTAGAAGTCGCTGAACCACAGGCGGCCGTCATGCCAACGCGGTCCTTCACCGAAGTCGATCCCGTCGATTACAAGAGTCCAGTCAGCGTGCATCTGTGTCGAGGAATCCATTTGACGAATCTACTGTGGATCAGGGTTGGTGGAAGAAGGTCGGCAGGTCGGGATCGAGATGGACGTGGGCGGAGACGTCGCCTGCAGACCACATCGCATTAGTCTGCAGAATGGAGGGCCCGCTGATTGATTCGGCGCAGATAGCGGTGATGGTGTCCGATTGATCGGGTCCCCAGATGCGGCAGAACAACGATGATTTGCAGGCAGAGCCGAATCTGTTTATGACGTCGGAGTTCTCGGCGAGTGGGTACAGGCGAGGTCCGTTGCGGCCGATCAACATCTCGTCAGCGGAAACCAACGCCGCCACGTAGCGGTCGGTGGCCCGCTGCCATCTGAGGATGTGACGCTCGAGCACCTTGCTCAGGTCACCGTCGGTCGACTACGTCACTGCGCCGCAGAGCCTCGTGCAGTTCATGCAGTGAGCCACCGTGCAATCGCCTCGCCGATGTCGTCGGGGCTGTCCTCCTGGACGAAGTGCAGTCCGACGACGCATCGTTCGATCTGGTTTGGCCAGCCTCGACAAAATTCCCGCTGCTTCCCGACGAGGATCGAACCTGGGTCGGCATCGATGAACAGTTTCGGTATCTCGTTGGTGTTCATCCAGTCGGCATACGCCTGCACGATCTCGACGGTTTCGGCGGGACTTCCGTCGATTGGAATCTGGCGGGGCCAGGTCAACGTTGGGCGCCGCCCTTCGCCCACGTCGGCGAAGGGGGCCCGGTAGACCGCCATTTCGTCGGCGGTGAGACCGCTGATGATTGCGTTAGGAAGAATCGCCTCGACGAACAGGTTCTTCTCCAGGCACAGCTCCTCACCAGCGTCGGAGCGCATGCCCTGGAAGATTCCGCGTGCATTCGGTGGCCACTCGTCCCAGGAGGGAATCGGTTGAACGATCGCCTCCATATAAGCAATCCCCGCAACGCGCGACTCGTGGCGGCGAGCCCAATCGAAGCCGAGCGCAGATCCCCAGTCGTGGACAACGAGCACTACCTCGTCGCCGATCTCGAGTTGATTGAGCAGTTCGTCGAGCCACGCCCGATGCTCCATGAAGGTGTAGCTGTCGGGGCCCGCATCATCAAGTTTGTCCGAGTCTCCCTGTCCGATTAGGTCGGGTGCCACGACGCGACCCAGGCTCGACACGTGGGGGATGATGTTGCGCCACAGGTACGACGACGTCGGGTTGCCGTGAAGGAATAGCAGTGTCCTGCTCTGACCGTCGAGTAGCCCGGAGTCGAAATAGGCCATCGATTTCGACTGGCCGTCGACCGTGAGAGCAACAGATTTTTTTTGTAGCGGTGCGGTGGTCCCCATGGGCGCAGCCTGCCACGTCGCAGCCCGGCGCCGTTTAGTCGGCGCCTCGGTGGGCTCCGGTGGAGGCAAGCCCGTTCTGAACTCGTAAGAACAAGCCTCGGCTGGGATCCGGTCGCAACTGTGGCCGACGTCAGTTGTTGGCGCGGCGGACTCGCACCGATTTGTTTCGGATCTTTGCGCCGTCCATGCTGCGCAGCACTTTGCCAGCGTGCTTCTCCGGCACTTGCACAAAGGCTGACTTGTCGTTGATCTTGATTGCGCCGATTTCGCTGCCGCGCATGTTTGCCTCGTTGGCGATCGCGCCGACGAGGTCGCCAGGGCGAAGACCGGCTGATCGCCCGAGATTGAACTGCAAGCTCACGAAGCCCGCTTCGACGTGGTGTGAACCATCTGGATTTCGGACGGCCCGGTTTTCGTGGCCGTCGCGCCGGGGACGGTCGCCGCGCGAACCCCGTTCGTCCCGCTGGCCGCGATGGCCCTTGCGGTCGAGGCGTTCGCGGCCTTTCTCCGGTCGGCTCTGAATCTCGGGGATCTCCTCCTCGGTGCCTGTGCGGCCTGCGGCCTCGTGTGCCAATCGGACTGCAGCGACGGCAACCTCAACCGGGTCATGTTCAACGGTGAGCCGTTCCACGATGGTGCGGTACAGGTTGGCTGATTCGGGTTCGCCTATTTTTGCTTCGACTTCTGCTCCGGTCTTTTCCATCCGTCGCATGGTCAGGTCAGCAACCGTCGGGACCCGTTCGATCGTAATGTTCTGCTTCGTGTAGCGGCCGATGTTGTTGATTTTGCGATGGTCCTTCGGGCCGCCGAGTGTGATGGCGATTCCCTCACGTCCGGCGCGACCGACACGCCCGATGCGGTGTGTGTAGGCCTCGGTCGTCTGCGGGATGTCGTAGTTGACGACATGGCTGAGGTGATCGACGTCGATGCCGCGGGCAGCCACGTCGGTGGCGATCAAAAGTGTGGCGACGCCGCTCTTGAGTCGTCCCATGGCTTTGTCGCGTTGATCCTGACTCATCCCGCCGTGGAGCGCCTCGGCCCGATAACCGCGACCATTCATTACGTCGGTGAGCTCGTCGACGTCGCCGCGGGTCCGGCAGAATACAATCGCTGCTTCGGGACTCTCCATGTCGAGAATTCGCCCGAGCGCCGACGCCCGGTGCGAGCGGTGTGTGAGATAGGCGCGCTGCGTCACCTTCGGTGTCGTGCCTTCGGTGTCGGTCGCCCGTTTGATGCTGATTCGCACCGGATCGCTCAGCTGGCGGGTGGCGATCGAGTCAATCCTGTTTGGCATCGTCGCAGAGAAGAGAATGGTCTGACGTTCCGGTGGAGCCGCATCGAGGATCGCCTCGAGATCTTCCGCGAAACCCATGTCGAGCATCTCGTCAGCTTCGTCGAGTACAACCATGCCGCAGTTGGAGAGGTCGAGTGAGCTGCGCTTGAGGTGGTCAAGCACCCGTCCGGGCGTGCCTATCACGATGTCGACGCCAGAGTTGAGCAGGCTGAACTGTGGGCCGATGTTGGTTCCCCCGAATAGTGCTGCCATTCGCACCTTGCCCTGGGCGCCGTACTCCTTCATCGCCTCGGCGACCTGGTTGGCCAGTTCGCGGGTTGGCACGAGCACGAGACCGAATGGGAGCTTTGACCGCTTGGCGCCGGCCACGCGGTCAAGCATGGGTAAAGCGAATGCTGCGGTTTTACCGGTGCCGGTTGCGGCTTGACCAAGCAGGTCGAACCCGTCGAGTAACGGTGGGATGGATTCTGCCTGGATCGGGGTTGGGATGACGTAGCCGAGTTCGGTGACCGCAGCGAGCAGATCGTCGGACAGTCCGAGGTCGGCAAACGTCACGGGTCCGTCGTCATCATCCTCGTCGTCCAAGTCGGCATCGGGTTCGTGGGCCGATTTGTCGCCGGCACTGGTGTCACTATCGGCGAGTTCACTGTCGGCATGTTCACCATTTACGCCGTTCTCGTCACCGAGGTCACCGTCACCGAGGTCGTCAATTTCGGTCATCAGTGAGCGGCTTTCGTAGGCAGCAAGCATCTCGTCGATCGGATCGGCTGGCGCGCCCGTGGGGGCGGGCAAGTCGGTGCGGGTCGCAACGTCGGGCACTTCAGCAGTGAGGGGAACCGGGTTGTCGGGCACTGCGTTGCCGGGCTCGGGCATGGAGGGGTGGTCGGACGGAGTGCTCTCTGACATGGCTTCGATCCCTTTGGAGCACAGTCGCTCCGTTTTGCGCCCCGTGGTTTCGAAGCCCTCTCAGACTACGGGGCAGAACACCTCAATGTCGCGGACTGACCCGTCTCTGCAGGTGTCACGCGCTCAGGCATCGGCCATCGTGGCGACGAGTGGCGCGTACTCGTCAAGCTTGGCCATGACTTCGTCGCGTGGACCCTGCGGAAGACCCAGCACGGCGCGCGAGATCCCGCTCTTGGCCATCGCAGTGAGCGTCTCCTCCGAGGGGGCCGCCCCAAATACGCCACGTTCGACTGTCTCAGGGTCACGTCCGATCGCTTCACATGCTTCGACGATCACTTGCCACTTCTCGAGTGGATGGCGCCCGCCGATCGGCATCCACCCGTCACAGAACTCGGCGATGTGCCCGGCGGTCTTCGGGCCGGCATTGCCACCCAGGATGACGGGAGGGCCGCCGTCCTGCGTCGGCTTGGGCCATGACCATGATGATGAGAACTGAACGTGGTCGCCCTCGAACGACGCCTCGTCCTCGGTCCATAACCGCTTCATCGCCAGTACATTTTCGCGAAGCATGTCGCGGCGCTTTGTGTACACCGTGCCGTGGTGTGCCATTTCTTCCTTGTTCCAGCCGTAGCCGACGCCGAACAAGAATCGGCCGTTCGAGATGCGGTCGAGGCTGGCGACTTCCTTGGCAGTGTGGATCGGATCGCGTTGAGCAACGAGACAGATGCCAGTTGCGAGCTTGATCTCGGTCGTCACAGCTGCACAGGCGGCCAGCGACACGAATGGGTCATGCGTTCGCCAGTAGAACTCGGGCAGTGGTGGGGCGCCTTCGTTGCCACCCCATGGCGTTACCCGACTGGTCGGGATGTGTGAATGCTCAGGGAACCAGAGTGATTCGAAGCCGCGGGTTTCGGCTTCGCGGGCGAGTTCGACTGGGTCGATCGTCTGGTCGGTAGGGAAGAGGAGTACGCCTAGGTCCATTGTTCGACCGTACCCGGGTGATTTCATTCGGCGTCTACTCTGCTGAGTTACATGCCGGCGCTGCCGTTTGTGGCCGCAACGACCGACGCAATGATGAACCAGGGCGGTGAAGCAGTGGACGCGGCTGCGTTTGAATGGTCGACGGGAGTCAGGGGAGTGAGGGGTGCGGCCGCATTGACGTGGCGAAGTCAGTCGCGGAAGTTTTGGAACTGCAGCGGGATCCCGATGTCTTCGGATTTGAGGAGCGCGATGACGTTCTGAAGTGCGTCGCGCTTCTTGGCCTGCACCCGTATCGAGTCACCTTGGACCTGGCTGCTCACACCTTTGGGACCCTTTTCTTTGATCGTGCGATTGATCAGCTTGGACTTCTCTTGGGAGATCCCGACCGCAATGGTCATCACCTGACGGACGGTGTTCTGGCTTGCTTCTTGGACGTCGCCGTACTCGACGCCGCGAAGCGACACACCGCGCTTGACGAGCTTTTCCTCGACGACGATGCGCAATGCGTTCAGGCGATCCTCGCTTGCGGTGTGCATCGTGATCGTCAGCTCGCTGAGATCGATCGAGGAGTCGGTGTTCTTGAAGTCGTATCGGTTGGCGATCTCGCGCTGTGCCTGATCGATCGCGTTCTTGACTTCCTGCTCGTCCACTTCGGAGACGACGTCGAAACTTGCCATGTTTGCAACGGTAGCGGAGGGGACGCCATGGGTTGCGTGCCGGATCATGGACGGTACGCTCTGCCCTCCAGCCCGACCGGCGACCGCGATGCTCGAGTCGTACGTCTGTCGAGCAGGAACCAGAGGGTCGGTGTCCGAGCGGCCAAAGGAAGCAGATTGTAACTCTGCCGGCGTATGCCTTCGTAGGTTCAAATCCTACTCGGCCCACAATTAGGGGGCGGTTGCAAGACGGAGTTGTCCGTTTAGCGAGACGCTTTTAGATCGGGAGCCCGTCAGCTCAGCTGGCGGGCTCCCGTCGTTTCGGCTCACAGCCCACCGATGTCTCACGCAACTGATGCGACCTGCGAAGCCGCCCCACAGGTGGACAGCTCAACGGTGGCCATTTTTGGCCCGTCTTACTTTTACGGTCACGCCCTGTGGCCACCCGGGTGGGTGGCGCTTTGGGCGCTGTGAGGTCGCGGCGTTCCGATTTTTGGTCCCGGGATGAATTTTGCGGTGCGCCGACGGCACCCAGCCGGCCGCAAAGCGGCGCACCCAGCCGCGGGCAGACGTCGCCACGATCCACTGTTCGGTGACCGCTGTCAGGCATCAGACACAGCACCAGCCGCCGGGTTACAGCACCAAGCATTGGATTACAGCACCAAGCGTTGGATTGTTGTCGCAGGCGGCAGAGACGAAAGACAGCGCGCCACCTCTGGAGTCGACTTGGCCCGCCTGATAGAGGTGCCCCGGGCCGCCCGACCTCGACGTGCGGGCGGCGCATTTAGCGGCTTAGCGTTGCGCCGTGACCGAGGGGCGTTAGAGCCGGCCTGTGCTGAAGGTTCGAAGGGGATTTGACCGGCTCTCCGCTCTTGTGCGCCGGCTCAGCCGTTGCTCTCGGATTCCGTTCGGTCAGCCCACCGACCGAAGCTCAACATCGCGTAGAGGAACACGCCGGTGCCGACGATGCCTGAGACGGCGGTGCCGGCGATGAAGAGGGCGGTCTCGTTCACTTTGGGGTTCCCCGGTGGGCAAGGACGAATGCGCCGAGGGCCAGGATCGATGGGACCCAGATGCCGACGTAAATGCCGTTAAGGCGACCGTCCATGTCGTCGGCTTGAAAGTAGATCGCCACACTAAGGATGAAACTGGCGAAGGCTGCGAGAAGGAAGCTGCCCTTCAGAATGTGTTCAGGTTGCATTAAGCCATCTTCCCACTACCGCCTGGTGTTGACCTCACTCTGCGGGTTTGAGAGGGCGATTGGAAGGCAGTCTGATACGCGCTCTCGATCAGTGTCGCAGTCCGACTCGTCAACGTTGAGCTGCGCAGGCAACCCTGGACTTGTAGTGTTGGAAGCAGCTCGGGGGTGCTGATGTCGGTACGACGAATCGATCCGAAGCCACCGCTTCATCCCCTCGCGATTGACGCCGGGAGTGATGACTTCTTGCGGGGCGATCCACTTGACGGCAAGCGGTACTACTCCCGGGAGTTCATGCAGCGCGAGTGGGACGATATGTGGACGAAGGTCTGGCACATCGCTGGCCGAGTGACGCAACTCCGGGAAGCTGGCGACTACATCGTGCACGACTTCATGCACGAGTCGGTCATTGTGGTCATGCATGAGGACGGCTCGTTGCGCGCTTTCTACAACGTCTGCGGTCACCGTGGCCAACGGCTCGCCTGGGGCGACGGGCATCAGCCGTCGTTCACGTGTCCGTATCACGGCTGGGTCTGGGGCACGGATGGCGAGCTACGGCAGGTTCCCGATCCCGATGATTTCCCCCAGGGCAACCCATGTGGGAAGGTTCGGTTGGTTGAGCTCCCCGTCGACACGTGGGCCGGTTTCATCTGGTACTCAATGGACCCCGGCGCGCCGACGCTGGCCGAGTTCCTGCATCCGTGGCCAGAGCTCTATCGAAATCATGCCACCGAAGACATGGTGCGGGTCGTGTGGCTGCAGGTGGATCTCGAGACGAACTGGAAATTCGCACCGGACAACTTCAGCGAGTCGTATCACGTCCGAACGGCTCATCCACAGGTGCCCGCGGTCATCGACCAGGATCATTACAACTGCCGCAACGAGGTGTACCCGAGCGGACACAACCGCATCATGCAACTCGTGCGCCCATCGCTGCGCGACCGGATCCCTGATGGGCAGCCGCATCCCTTCGACGCCCAACTCCGGCAGTGGAATATCGACCCCGACCGATACCCCGATTACGAGACAAAGGTGGAACAGGGGTGGCGCGATCTCGCTGAAGCGAAGGTTCGTCTCGGACCATCGCAGGGTCATCCGCACTACGCGCAACTCACCGAGCAGGATTTCCTGTACAGCCCACACGACCAACTCTTTCCGAATGTGTCCGTCGACATCCGTCCCGATGCAGTTTCGCTGTTCCGGACCGAACCTCATCCGACCGATCCTCAGAGGTGCACGTTTGACCTCTGGTGTCTGTCGGTACCCGTTGTGGGGGCCGACACCGTGCGCACGATTGCCGGGCGCCGACCGCTTGCCGAGGCCGCCTTTGAGCACCGGGTGTTCGATCAGGGCCGCGGCTTGCCCGAACTGGCGGGCACCGTCATCTTTCAGGACATGCAACTGGCCGAGGGGCAGCAGCGGGGGCAAAGGTCACGTGGATATCAGGAGCCGTATCTTGCGGGCCAGGAAACTCGTGTGCGGGCGTGGCATGAGACGCTCAACGACTACCTCGAAGGTCGCCGCTGATCAAGGGTGCTGCGGCCAGCGGCCCCGCCGTGCGCTCCTGGCTGCGCACTTTTGGGGCGCCGAAAGGTGGTTTTCGAGTGGCGCGCGACTGGCTCGATCAGAGCATCAATTGGAGCGTCGCGACGTCGAGCCACCGGCGGAACTTTCGCCCAACTTCCTTTTCGATGCCGACCAACTCGAATCCGCAGGCGCGATGGAGGGCAATGGACGCCTCACTGCTGGTCTCGACTCGTGCGATCATTGAATGAAAGCCGCTGTCACGGGCGTCGGTGATTAGGCGATCCATCAGTTTTCGCCCGATCCCATGACCTGTGTGGGATCGGGCCACGTAGATCGAACTCTCTACGGTGGGGCTATAGGCGGGCCGGTCCTTGAAAGGTGACAGCGAGGCGAACCCAACCACCAGTCCATCGTTGGCTGAGACGTGGTCATCGACCTCTGCAACGATCGCCGCAAATGCTCCCGACCGGGCAGCAATCCACGTCTGCTGGTCGGTGAGCGAACGCGGGACCATGTCGAGAGTTGTGGTGAAGTTCTCGACCTCGTTGTTGTAGACCGTGCGCATCGCCTCGGCGTCGCTGCGTGTTGCAACGCGAATGTTGACCGTCGGGTGCGGCGGGGAAGGCTCCGGCATCGCCGCTGACGCTACCGCCAAGGTGCGGACCGGTCGGGGAACGAGGCTGCGGATCACCCGTGAATCGGCGCTGTCTCGCGGGTGGGAGTCGACTGCGGGCCGATACACTCTCGGGTTGGCCGCAACGCTGATGCGGTCCCGAAGGTTGCCCCAGATCCGATATTCGGATCTGGTTGCGGCGGTCGGAAGCACATAGTTAGTAACGGCTCGACCGGATGTTCACATCCGCTCGTGACGCCCTCTTAGCTCAGTCGGTAGAGCACAGCCATGGTAAGGCTGGTGTCGTGAGTTCGATTCTCACAGAGGGCTCGACCAAGTGGTCGGGGTCACCCGGCGACGAGCCAAGTCATCTCGCAAGAGGTCATAGCCACATGGCGGCGTAGCTCAGTTGGTCAGAGCATCCGGCTCATAATCGGAAGGTCGTCGGTTCAAGTCCGACCGCCGCTACCACATCATCACAACCCCGAAGATCGGGACCACCTCAGGAGTAGAGGAAGCAACAATGAGTAAAGAGAAGTTCGAGCGGAACAAGCCGCACGTGAACATTGGCACCATGGGTCATATTGATCATGGTAAGACCACTCTGACGGCTGCGATCTCGAAGACGCTGTCGGATCGTGGTTTGGCGGATTTCACTGA
>CAJQPY010000013.1 GCA_905480335.1 uncultured Ilumatobacter sp.
CTCGAGAAGGGGTACGACTCGGACGGGTTGGCCGAGATCGTGCGTGACATGTATCAGTACTGGAAGGCCGGAGTCGAGCCGCCGACCTTCGAGGACCTCCAGCCGGAAGAAGCAGCGACCGGTGGCGACGACGCTGCTGCCGCCGGCGGCGATGCTGCGCTCACCGAGGCGGCGAAGAAGGTTCCGATGCACCTCCTCGTACGGGCGCGCGAGGCGCGCGAGCGTTGGAACGCGAAGTAGGGCTGGTCGCGTCATCGAACCCGGTGTCCCTGCCGGGCTCGCCGGGTGAATGTGATCAGGGTTCGGCGTGCCCTCGTGCACTGGGTTTAGCCTGACGGGCTGATTGACCATGAGTGCCACCTTCACGCTCCAAGAAGCAGCCGACGAACTCGGCGTGCACTACATGACCGCGTATCGATACGTGCGGCTCGGTCTGCTGGACGCCGCCAAGGTCGGCGGTGTCTGGCAGGTCACCAGCTCGGCGCTCGACGACTTCCGTGACGGCTCGGCGGCAGGGCCGGTCGAGGCCGGGTCCGACGCCCCGTGGGCGGCGCGACTCGAGGCCCGGCTCGTCGACGGGGACGCTCACGGCGCGTGGGGTGTGGTCGAGGCAGCAATGGCCTCGGGGGCCGACGTTCGCTCGGTCTATCTCGACATGGTGGGTCCGGCGATGATGCACATCGGAGCGCGTTGGGCAGCGGGTGAGTTCGACGTGGCGGTCGAGCATCAGGCCACCGGAATCGTGATGCGGATCATCGGACGTCTCGGATCGCGCTGCGTTCGCCGTGGTCGGTCGCGCGGGGGGTTGGTGATCGGGGCGCCGATCGGTGAGACCCATGCGCTCCCCACGGCGATACTCGGTGACTTGATGCGGCTGCACGGATGGGACGTCACCGACCTCGGAGCGAACACGCCGTCGGCGTCGTTCCTCCACTCGGCAAAACGGACTCCAGATCTGGTCGCAGTCGGATTCTCGGTGACGCACGTCGATCATCTCGCCGCCGTGCACGAGTGCTGCTCAGTGATCCGACAGGAGTTGCCCGAGGTGCGGGTTGTGCTCGGCGGGCATGCGATCCGCAGCGAGGAACACGCTCGTGCGCTGGGCGCCGACGTGTTGGCGGCGGGCGCCGATCAACTCCACGAGCTGCTCGTGAACGACGTGCGATTCCCTGTTGGAGGTGGCGTCCCGGACGAGTGATCGTCGGTGTCCCGGTTTGCGTGAGGAGTGTGCTCTGAAGCGCAGACACCTCACGCGGTGCAGGAGTCGCCCGCAGCCTTGCTCTACCGAACAAGTGTTCGATAGAGTCGAGGAATGGAAATCGCCGTCGATCACCGTACGCCGCTTCGTGCAGCTCCACCAGCCCGAACAGCGGGGCCGAACAGCCGTCGTCGATCCGCAGTGCACGACGAGGCATTGCGCGATGTGCTTGCTGAGCTGGGTGAACGCGTCAAGCCCATCGCGCTCGCCCGGGAGCGAACCCTGCCGGTCGCTGCGCCATTCGGCCAGTTGCTTCCCGACGGTCTCGTCCGCGGCCAGGTCGTGTCATGTCGAGGTGCGGCGGCGCGGTCGATGGCGTTCGGGCTGGCACGCAAGGCACTGGTCGAAGGTGGATGGATGGCAGTCGTCGATGTTCCGACGCTCGGAACCGATGCTGCGGCGGAGTTCGGCGTCCCACTCGAACGAGTGGTCCGGATCGACACCGGCATCGATGCCGATGAGCCGTCAGGGATCGGACTCGACTGGATTGATGTGATGGGTGCAGCGGTCGATGGGTTCGACCTAGTCCTGACCTGCGTTCCGGCAGCATTGCGCAACGATCGGCGTCCTGCGGCGGTGCGCAAGCTCGGGTCCCGGTTGCAGCAGAAGGGCGCCGTTATGGTGACGCTCGGTGCGCCCGGCGCGCTTGGCGGCGACATCGAGTTGACGACGCAGCGCACGGTGTGGGTCGGGCTGGGCGACGGAACGGGTCATCTCCACCGTCGAGTGATCGATGTCGAGGCCTCCGGACGCCGGATGCCGGGGCGACGATCGTGCTCGATCCAACTGGTCGGGGAGGGGGGTCGTGTCGGACTCGGGTCGGTGTCCGCCGGCGATGAGCACGTTCCCCATGATCCACCGGCAGCGGTCCTGGCCGAGATGGCCGGCACGGTGACCGTGACCGACCTGAACGACCCCCCACTTGCAGTGGGATGAGTCGCAACGTGCCGGGCGAAAACCGTGACCATCCGATTCGGATGGTCACCGTGTGGTGTCCCGACTGGCCAGTCGTTGCCGCGGGGTGCCGACCCGACGTTCCGGCGGCGGTGTTGCGCGCGAATCGGGTCGTGGCCCGGACGCCTGCAGCAGCCGACGAGGGGATCGTGACCGGGCAGCGCCGCCGCCAGGCGCAACAGCGCTGCCCACTCATCCGCCTCCTCGACGACGACCCGGCGCGTGATGCTCGCGAGTTCGAACCGATCGTGCGCGCCGTTGCCGAGATCGCGCCGCGAGTCGACCTGGTCGAACCTGGCTGGCTGAGCATCGCCGCTCGCGGTCCGTCGCGGTACTTCGGTGGTGACGCGGCGATGGCCGAGCATCTCCGGCGCTCGGTGCTCGATGTGGTCGCATCGCTTGCGGACGTCGAGGCTGGTGTGGGTGCCGAGGCCGAGGCCGGTGTGGGTGTCGGTGTTGCCGACGGGCGGTTCGCGGCGAGTGTGGCCGCCCGTCTCGGCGCCCGTCGTCGGGAGCCGGTCGTCGTTGCCCCGGGCGGCTCCGAGGCATTCTGCGCGCCACTTCCCATCGGGTGGTTGCAGACACTCGCCGAAGTCGACGCAGAACTGGTCGACCTGTTCGGTCGACTCGGGCTGCGCCGTCTCGGTGACCTCGCCGGTCTCGATTCCGTCGATGTCCTCGGTCGGTTCGGCCCGGTGGGGACGCATGCGCATCGGCTGGCTGCCGGTGTCGACATCCGTCCGGCGAACACCACCGACCCTGCGCCAGAACGCCGCATCACTCGTGTGCTCGACGATCCCGCAGCGCAGACCGACGCCGTGGTGTTCGTGGCCAAGCAGTTGGCCGATGAACTCGCCGGCCGGTTGGGAGCCGACGGTCGGGTCTGCACTCGGCTGGTCGTTCGGCTCGCAACCGAGCACGGGGAGCGGTCCGAGCGGTCGTGGTATCGGCCAGCCGGGATGTCGGCGGCGGCGATGGTCGAGCGAGTGCGCTGGCAGCTCGACGCCTGGGTGAACCTGCCGCGAGGGAGCGAGCACGAGATCACCGGCGGTGTGGCGCTGATCCGGCTCGTCCCCGAGGAGGTCCGAGCCGACGACGGCGTCCAGCTCGGATTTTGGGGAGGGCAGTCCGATGCCGACCGCCGGGCGATCCGTGCCATCGCTCGACTCACGACGCTCACGTCCGAAGCCGCAGTCACGGTGCCTGTTTGGAACGGGGGTCGTCTCCCGGCAGACCGCTACCGCTGGATGCCGGCCACCCTGGTCGATCTCGACCAGCGGGAACGGGCGGTGGAGCGAACGGCCACCGGAGCCGACGGCCGCGCAGGCCCCTGGCCGGGATGCTTGCCGGCGCCGTCACCGGCAACCGTCTTCGACGATCCGCTGCCGCTCGACGTCCTCGATGTGCACGGGCAGGTGGTGCGGGTGAGTGGTCGCGGGACGGTGACTGCCGATCCCGCAGGGATCAGGCTGTTGCTCGGGAGCGAGGCCGAGGGGTGGCGTCGAGGCCCCATGCGCGCAGTGCGATCATGGGCCGGGCCGTGGCCGGTCGATCAGCACTGGTGGGAGCCGGATCGTCATCGACGTCTCGCTCGATTCCAGATACTCGTCGACGACGAGAAAGTCGGCGAGCGAGCGCATCTGGTCATCGCTGAACACCAGCGGTGGTTCTTGCTCGCAACCTACGACTGACCGCCCATCCCGGGGTGACCAGCAACCGGCGAAGCCGCGTCAGTGCGAGGCGATTGCGCCGAAGTCGCGGGAGATTTCGAGTGAGTCGGTGACGTCGTTCGCAAGGCGGAAGCCGACCCCACGTACCGTGTGGATCACCTTGGTGTTGGGTGCCGTTTTGTCAAGCTTGCGACGCAGATTGGACAGGTGGACGTCCACCACGTGGCTGTCGCCGACCCACTTCAGGCCCCACACCGAGTCGAGCAGATCTTCTCGGGTGCACACTTCGGTCGGGCGGCGACAGAGCTGCTCCAACAATGAGAACTCAATCCGTGTCGTTTGCACATCTTCGTCCTCGACACGCAGCTTGCGTCGACCGAGATCGATCACAAAGGACCCGAGGGTGAGGGTCGATGCGATCGTTGCTTCGATCCGTTGCTGCATCTGGCGTGGCCGGCGCAGCAGGGCGTGGCACCGGGCGGCAAGTTCATCGGCTTGAACCGGGCTCGACATGACGTCGTCAGCACCGGCGTGGAGCATCGAGGTGCGCATCCGCTGCTCACTCTCGCCGGTGATGCACAGCAGGTATTGCTCGGACGACTCGCAGGGCTGTTCGTAGAGGGGGCGTCCGTTAGGCGACGGGATGAAGGAATCCACGACGAGGACGTCGGGGGAGAACGACCGGGCGAGCATGAGTGCTGCATCGCCGTCGGTGGCGGTGCTGACACAGAAACCCGCCGGGCGAAGACCGGCCACGGCGACATTCCGGGCGCCCGGGTCGTTCACTGCGATCAGAATTCGTGGAGAGATGTTGATGTCGTGGTCCATAAGTGCTTTCACCGGGTCCGCCGATCCGGATTCGTCTTCTTCCATGTGGCCGGGTGGCCGTGCGTGTTTTGTAACGGTCAGCTCCGAGACGAACTCAAGTTGAAACTTCATGCAACGTGAACGCCGGCACGGCGCGGTGTCAGGAGACGACGCCTGCCCCGGTCCATCCGGTGTCACCTGGTACAACGGCCCCATGACACTCGAACGGCTCCGAGCCGACGTTGCCGCGCGCCGCCCGCTCGATGATCGAGAAGCCGAGTCGGTTCGCCGATTCCTCCATGGGTTGGACACGCTGAGTGACCCTCTATCACAAGCGGCCGGTCCAACGCACGTGACGGGGTCGGCGATCGTTGTGGGGCCGCGCGGGGTCCTGTTGCTCAAGCACAAACGTCTCGGGATCTGGCTCCAGCCCGGCGGCCACATCGACGAGGGGGAGATGCCGTGGGATGCGGCGCTGCGGGAGACGCGTGAGGAGACCGGCCTCGATGCCGATTTTGCCGGGCCGCTCGACGGCGACGCGATTCCCGAACTGATCCACGTCGACGTCCACGCCGGTGGGCGAGGACACACCCACCTCGATACGCGTTACCTGATCAACGGCGGCGACTCCGACCCCGCCCCGCCGGCAGACGAAAGTCAAGAGATCGACTGGTTCGAATGGGACCAAGCGATCGAACTGGCGGATCCGGGTGTCCGCACCGTGCTCCGTCACCTGGCTCCGTGACAGCGTGACCAGCATGTGGCAAACGGTTTGCCCTGGGTGCGCGATCACTTCGCGCTTGTGTGGTTGACTCGTTTCGCGGGGAGACCTCAACCAAGGAGAAGGCTCAATGCTTCAAGAATTCAAGGTTTTCATCACCAAGGGCAACATCATCGAAGTCGCCGTCGGATTAATCATGGCGCTGTACTTTCAGGCCATCATCGATGCCTTGCTCGAAGGTGTTCTGTACCCGATCATCGCTGCGATCTTCGGTAAGCCCGACTTCCGGGCAATTGGATTCGACATCGGCGATGCATTCATCAGCATTGGCCTTGTGATCGATGCCGTGATCAGCTTCGTGATCGTTGCATTCATCCTGTTCCTCGTCCTCCGGGGCTACAACAAGCTGAAGGCAGACGCCGCTGAGGATTCGGGTCCGTCGGAAACCGACCTGCTCACCGAGATTCGCGACCAACTGCGCGCCAACAATAGCTGATCGGGTCAATCACCTGAGCGGGGTTTCGCTGGCGGGGGTGACGGTGTGGGCCGTCACCCTTGTCGCGTTCGTGCAGAAGTGCGGTCGTCGTCCGCACGCGACGTGACTTGAGCGCCCGGACACGATTCAATGGACGCATGCTCCGTCGGTCCGTTATCGCGCTCGCTTTCCTGCTCGGCGCGTGCGGCGCGAGTGAGGCGACGTCGCCCGATTCGCTCCCACCGAGCACCCCCGTGCCCACCGTTCCGGGTGTCGGCCGGCTTCCCGACACCATTCCGACGCCGAACGTGCAGGCATCGAACGCCGAGGTGCTGGCCTCCGTCGTCGTGGCCCGACCGGTCGACGAGGCCGGCGTAGTGCTTGACACCGTCGCCGAGCAGATCAATGGCAACCGGCTGATCGTCGTCGGGGATTCGATTCTCGCGTCGACCGCGAGGCGGTACGGACGAGAGATGTGCGACGGGCTCAACCCGCTCGGCTGGACCGTCGAGGTCGATGCTGAACCCGGACGCTTCGTCGAGTTTGGCAACAAGGTGCTCGAAGCTCGACTGCCCGACGATGACAATGATGACGACGACTTCGATGCGGCGGTGGTTCACCTCGGTAGCAACTACGACCTCGACCAGGACAACTACCTCGAGGAACTGAATGAGATCCTGTTCCGGATAGCGCCACGACCCATGCTGCTGCTGACGGTGACCGAGTACCGGCCGGCCTGGGCGGAGGTCAACGACTCGATCGGCGACCTCGCCCGGTTGTACGACAACGTGACCGTCATCGATTGGGAGAAGATCGCCCGGAATCCGGGAGTCTTGAGCCGTGATGGTCTCCACCCGGGGGATCAAGGCGAAGATGTCCTCGTTGAGTTGATCGCGGTGGCGCTCGGCCAGGCCGGTGACGAGGAGGGCGACTGTCTTCGCTCGTCGTTCACCGATGACTCGGCGATCGGGCAAGGGTCAGCCTCGAGCAACGGCGGTTCAGCGTCCGGCGGCTCGTCCGGGAGTTCGTCATCCGGGAGCTCCTCTGGTGGCTCGTCGTCGGGGAGTTCGTCCTCTGGTGGCTCGACGACTACCGGTGGCTCGACGACTACCGGTGGCTCGACGGGTGGTTCGACTACGGGTGGCTCGACGGGTGGTTCGACGGGTGGCGCTGATGCGGGCGGCGACGGTGACTGAACACACGTCGCAGGGTCACGCGGGATCCCTCGGGTGACTTCGTAGCCTGTTGGGATGTTGCAGGCGCAGGCCATCTCGGTCGAAGTGGGAGGGCGGTTGCTCGTCGACCGTGCCAGCTTCACCGTCGTGGCCAAGGACAAAGTCGGCATCGTGGGTCGGAACGGGGCCGGAAAGACCAGCCTGTTCAAGGTGCTCGGCGGGGCCGACGAGCCGGCATCCGGCGCGGTGCTGCGCAAGGGAGGGTTCGGTTACCTCCCGCAGGATCCGAAGATCGAAGGCGATCTCGACGGCCGAACCTGCGTCACACACATCCTGTCCGGCAAGGGCATCGACGAAGAGATCGTCCGGATGGAGAAGCTGCGCATCGCGATGGAGGAGAATCCCGACGAACGCAACGTCGGCCGCTACCTCAAGGCCGAGGAGATGTTCCGCACCAGCGGTGGCTATGCAGCCGACAGCGAAGCGCGGGCCATGGCGGTGGGTCTCGGACTGCCCGACGATCGCCTCGAACTCCCGCTGAGCGTCCTGTCGGGCGGGGAGCGACGTCGGGTCGAGCTCGCCCGAATTCTGTTCGCGGGAACCGATGTGCTGTGCCTCGACGAGCCGACCAACCACCTCGACATCGACGCCAAGACCTGGTTGCTGCAGTACATGCGGCAGTACAAGGGCGCGTTGCTCGTGATAAGCCACGACCTTGATCTGCTCGGCGAGGCGATCACCCGCGTCCTCCATCTCGACCGGACGGCCGAGGACGAAGTCGGCGAGATTATCGAGTATCGCGGCACGTACTCGCAGTATCAGCGCTCCCGGGCCGAGGACGAGTCCCGCCAAATCCGCAAGGCAGCGCTGCAGTCGAAGGAGATCGCCCGCATGCAAGGTGTCGTCGACCGATTCGGGGCCAAGGCCACGAAGGCGGCGATGGCGCACTCAATGGAGAAGAAGATCGCCCGCCTCGAATCAACCCGGGTCCATGCTCCGAAGTCGTCAAAAACGTTCAACGTGCGTTTCCCGCCACCGCCGCCCTGTGGCGAGACCGTGATCACAGCGGAGGGTCTCTGCAAGGGGTACAGCGGAGTGACCGTGTTCGAAGACATCGGCTTTGACCTCGGACGTGGTGAGCGGCTGCTTGTGCTCGGCCTGAACGGTGCCGGCAAGACGAGTCTGCTGCGCATCCTTTCCGCCGAGACCGAAGCCGACATCGGCGATTTCGACTTCGGCTATCAGGTGCAGTCGGGCTACTACGCTCAGGAACACGACAACCTGCGCCCGCACGAAACGCTGCTGACGAACCTCCGTGACTCGATCCCGCCAGGAGCGGAGATGACCGACACGCATCTGCGTGGACTGCTCGGAATGTTCGGCATCTCCGGCGACAAGGTGTTCCAGGAATCGGGCACCCTGTCGGGTGGCGAGAAGACGAAATTGGCGTTGGCGATGCTGATGACCGGTCGCAACAACCTGCTGCTTCTCGACGAACCGACGAATAACCTCGACCCGCCGTCCCGCCAGGCGGTCGCCGACGCGCTCGTCGACTGGCCCGGCGCGATCATCTTCGTGAGCCACGACACCGAGTTCGTGCAGCAGTTGGCGCCGACAAAGGTCCTGCTGATGCCGGACGGCGACGTCGACTACTTCAGCGAAGACTGGCTCGAACTCGTCTCAATGGCCTGAGCGCGACCGATCTCGTCGTTCCCGCAGCCAAATTCCGGCGAATCGTGACGCCAGACGTCAGCATCCGCCGGAAATTGCCCGCTGGGTGCACCGACACCTGTGATGTCGACCCAAAACAACGGCGGCCGAGAGCGCCGGGCACTACGGTCGCCAACATGCGTATTGGATACTTCGGCGGAACCATCAACGAGGGCACGGTCGACGACGTCGTCGCCGAGGCCGCACAGGTCGAAACCGATGGCTTCGCCAGCTACTGGGCGCCCCAGATCTTCGGTCACGACGCGCTCACCGCACTCGCGATCGTCGCGCGAGAGGTCCCACGCATCGAACTCGGCACGTCGGTCGTGCCCACCTACCCACGGCATCCGATGGCGCTCGCCCAGCAATGCCTCACGGTCAATGCCGTCGCCGACGGTCGGCTCACGCTCGGGATCGGGCTCAGCCACAAAGTCGTCATCGAGAACATGATGGGCATGAGCTTCGACAAGCCGATCCGCCACATCCGTGACTACCTGAGCATTCTCGGCCCCCTCAGCCGGCACGAGCCTGTGAGCTACTCCGGCGAGGCGTACTCAACTCACGCTGCCGTCAACGTTCCCGGTTCGAAGCCGTTCTCGACAGTCGTCGCGGCACTCGGGCCGCAGATGCTCAAGGCCGCCGCCGAACTGGCCGACGGCACCCTCACGTGGTGTACCGGTCCGATCACGCTCGCCGACTACACCATCCCGACGATCAACGCCGCCGCGGATGCGGCCGAGCGCCCGACACCGCGAGTCATCGCTGCGCTGCCGGTGTGCGTCACCGACGACTTCGAGGCCTCGAAGGGTCGGGCCGCCAAGGTGTTCGAGATCTACGGCAGCTTGCCGAGTTACCGGGCGATGCTCGATCGCGAGGGCGCCGCAGGTCCGGAGGACATCGCCATCACCGGAACGGCCGACGAAGTGGTCGAGCGCATCGGGCATCTCGGTGAGATCGGCGTCACCGATTTTGCAGCGGTCGAGTTCCCGGGTAATCCCGACGAGGCCGGGGCAACCCGCGCAGCGATCAAGCAGCTGCTGTGAGCGCCATCGGCGTTTCGATCGACGAGGCCGGCGTCGCCGTGGTCACCATCGATCACCCGCCGATCAATCTGATCACGCTCGACGTCTTCATCGACCTCGCCCGCGCGATTGAACGGCTCGCGGGCGATGACGATGTCCGAGCGCTGGTGCTCCGTTCGGCTGATCCCGACTGGTTCATCGCCCACTTCGACGTCGAAGCGATTCTCTCTTTCCCGACCGATCAGCCGCAGCCCACCGAACTCAACGGTTTCCACGCGATGTGTGAGCAGTTGCGCACGATGCCGAAACCGACGATTGCACAGATCGCCGGACGTGTCGGTGGGGGAGGGAGCGAAGTCGCGCTGAGCTGTGACATGCGCTTCGCCACCTCGGACGCCCTGTTCAGCCAACCCGAGGTGGCGCTTGGCATCCTTCCGGGCGGAAGCGGAACGGTCCGGCTGCCGCGCCTGATCGGACGAAGTCGTGCCCTCGAGGTGATTCTCGGCTGTGATGACGTCGACGCGGCAACCGCCGAGCGGTGGGGATGGATCAACCGCGTCATCCCCGACGACGACATCACCACGTTCGTCGATCGGCTCGCAGGACGGATCGCGTCGTTCCCCGCGCACGCCGTTGGAGCCGCCAAAGCCAGTGTCGTGCGGTCCGAGATCGATGTCGTCGATCAGTTGCTCGGCGAGGGGGCTGCTTTCAATGCGACGCTGGCCGAGCCGTCGGCGCAGTCGGCGATGCGCCGCTTCCTCGACCTGGGCGGGCAGACGCCGGAAGGTGAGCGACGTCTCGGTGACCTCGCCGGCGAGCTTGGTGACCCGCCGGCATCTGTATCGTGACGCCGACGTGACCGTGACATGACCACGCAGGTGAAGGTCGCTGTATCATGTGTCGTGGCGATCGTTCTCGCCGCCTGCTCCGTTTCGGTACCGGTTGCCGTCGAGCGGTCCGATCGCAGCGTTGGTGAACTGCAGCCCGACAGTGACCGTGGTCTGCCCGACGTCGGGGCCGAACGCCCGCCCGCACGCGACGACATCGACCTTCCCGTCGTCAACACCCCGACGACCGCACTGTCGTGGGGTAACTGCGAGCGATTCGACATCCCCGATGTCGAAGATCTCGGCACCGCCCGCTGGGAGTGCACCACGCTCTCCGCGCCGATCGATCCGTTCGGCGACACCGACGAGGCCAGCTCGGTCGAGCTTGCGCTCACGCGGCACCGGGCGACCGGGGATCGCCGTGGGGCGATCCTGATCAACCCGGGTGGCCCAGGCGGTGACGGCCTGTCGACCGCGTGGGGTGTGCGTGGCAATCTGTCCGCCGAGATCCTCCGGAGCTTCGACATCGTGGCCTGGGACCCGCGAGGCGTTGGCCAGTCGACGCCGAAGATCGACTGCGACGACGACACCCCACCCGGTTCGTTTGACTTCATCGCCCGCTGTGTCGAGCTCACCGGCCCGCTGAGCGGTTACCTGTCCGCTCCGTACTCGGCCGCCGACATGGAAGCGATCCGAACGGCGCTCGGCGAGGACGAGCTGAACTATCTCGGCTTCAGCTATGGCGCGATCCTCGGAGCGACTTTCGCAGCCACGCACCCCGAGCGGGTGGGAGCGTTCGTTCTCGACGGCGTCACCGACCCACTCACCGGCGGGCCGGACGGTCCATTCGCCGACGGGTTCCCGACGCTTGCGGACAATGGATTCGATGCTGCAATCGATCGTTTCGCTGAGATCTGCAATGCAACTGAGCGGTGTCTGTTCAGCCTCGATGCGGCCGCAGTGCTCGACGACCTGAGGATTCAGGTGCGCGTGCTGCCGACTCCGGACTTCGCTGGCCAGCCCGACATCGTGGACAGTGACGGTTTCGATGACCTGATCGACGACTCGATCACGTACGCGGGAGAATGGGAGCTGCTTGCGACTGCGCTCGAAGACGCTGATCGGGGCGACGCGTCAGCCCTTGCGTCGCTTGTCGGTGGCCCACCCGGAGCGGAGGGGTCGAGCGGCGAAGAGCCGTCACAGGGCGAGAGCGACTTCTCCGAGGCTAACTTCATGATCTACTGCGCGGATCTCGGGTCGTTGGTGACCGAGTCCTCGTTCTGCGACGACATGCCGCAAAACACGCAGTCGTTGACACCTGTGGTGAAGGTCGAGCTTGACCGCGAGATTCTTGTCGTCGGGACGGAGTTCGACCCCCTTACACCGGGATATCACGCTCCTGCATTCGCCGAGGCGCTCGGCGATGCGACTCACGTCATCTGGGAGGGTGTCGGCCATACGGCGTTCCCCGGTTGGACTCCGTGCATCGACGACATCGTCGATGCCCAGTTCCTTCGTCGGCCGCTCCCGGAGGACGGGACCCGGTGTTCGTTCCTGTTCGACATCGACGATGACGAGACGCTCGGCGACGAACTGTTCGGGCACGGCGATGTCGAATCGAGCGAACTGCTCGAACGAGAACTCGCCGATCAGCCCGCTGCTGCGTGCCTCGCTGCGATACTCAACCGCGATAGCGACCGGGTGATCAGCCACATCGTTCTCGGGGTCACCTCGGAGGTGGCCGAGAATGCGCTCGACGACGCCTTCAGCGAGTGTTGAGCGACACCGGCATCGCCGCCTCGGAGCGGACCTGGGCGTAGAAGTCGTTGCCCTTGTCATCGACGACGACGAACGCAGGAAAGTTCTCAACTTCGATCTTCCAGATCGCCTCCATCCCGAGTTCGGGATACTCCAGGACATCGACTTGCTTGATGTTGTCGAGCGCCAGGCGTGCGGCCGGACCGCCGATCGATCCCAGATAGAAGCCGCCGCTCGAGGAGCATGAGTCGGTCACCTGCTGGGATCGGTTGCCCTTGGCGAGCATCACCATCGAGCCCCCGGCCGCCTGGAATTCGGGCACGTAGGAGTCCATCCGGCCGGCGGTGGTCGGTCCGAACGATCCGGAGGCGTATCCCTCCGGGGTCTTCGCCGGGCCCGCGTAGTACACCGCGTGGTCTTTCCAGTACTGCGGCATCTCCTCGCCCGCATCCAGCCGTTCCTTGATCTTGGCGTGGGCGATGTCGCGCGCGACGATCATCGGCCCGCTCAACATGACCTGTGTGGTGACGGGCAGCTCGGCAAGGGTGGCGCGGACCTCGTCCATTGGCCGGTTAAGGTCGATGTGGACGGGTGCGGCATCGAGCAGATCACTCGCCTCGACCGCCGGCAGGAAGCGGGCCGGGTCGGTCTCGAGTTGCTCGATGAACAGGCCTTCGGCGCTGATCTTGCCCAGCGCCTGACGATCGGCCGAGCAGGAGACCGCCATGCCGACTGGGCAGGACGCCCCGTGCCGGGGTAGTCGGATGATCCGGACGTCGTGGCAGAAGTACTTGCCGCCGAACTGCGCCCCGACGCCGGTGCTCTGCGCGAGCTGCAGCACCTTCGCTTCGAGCTCCAGATCGCGAAATCCGTGACCAAGTTCGGATCCGGACGTCGGCAGCGTGTCGAGATACCGAGCCGTCGCCAGCTTGGCGGTCTCGACGGCCATCTCGGCCGAGGTGCCTCCGATCACGATGCCGAGATGGTAGGGCGGACAGGCAGACGTGCCGATCGCCTGGATCTTGTCAAAGATCCAAGGCAGCAGCGTCGCCTCATTGAGCAGCGCTTTTGTTTCCTGGAACAGGAAGCTCTTGTTGGCTGATCCGCCACCCTTGGCCATGAACAGGAACTTGTAAGCATCACCGTCGATCGCATTGATCTTGATCTCGGCCGGCAGGTTCGTGCCGGTGTTTTTCTCGGTGTACATGTCGAGCGGGGCCATCTGGCTGTATCGCAGGTTGGTCGTGAGGTAGGTGTCGGCAATGCCGCGAGCGATCTGCTCCTCGTCGCCGCCGCCCGTGAACACGAACTGGCCCTTCTTGGCCTTGACGATCGCCGTGCCTGTGTCCTGACACATCGGCAGCACCCCAGCCGCTGCGATCGACGCGTTCTTGAGGAGGTCGAGTGCCACGAACTTGTCGTTGTCCGACGCCTCGGGGTCGTCGAGGATGCTGAGGAGCTGCCGGAGGTGGCCCGGGCGCAGGTAGTGCGCGATGTCGTGCATCGCCGTTGCCGTCAGGGCTCGGATCGCCTCGGGCTCGACCTTGAGGAACGTCCCCTCGGGCGTGTCGAAGGTGGAGACCCCGTCGGTTGAGACGAGGCGATATTCGGTCTCGTCGGGTCCCAGCGGGAGCAGCTCGGTGAACGGGACCTCGTTGACGGATTCGGCCATGATGCGAGCTTAGGCATGCATCTCCCGAAGGGAACCGGACAGGGTGACGTCGGCGACACGATCCATGCTCGACCTATAGGAACGGTACCGTCGAAGTGTGGTGACGAGCGCGGAATCGAACGAGCGACCCACATGGCGAGGGTGGCTGCACGCGGCAGCCTTTGCTGCCACCATCCCCGCCGGGCTGGCCCTGGTCATAATCGCCGACACGGGGGCAGCACGAACGTCGGCGGCAATTTACGCGGCGACGCTGGCGATGATGTTCGGCACGTCGGCTGCGTACCACCGACTCGCGCAATCCGAGACTGCCCGACGCCGGATGCAGCGTGCCGACCACTCGACGATCTTCTTGCTGATCGCCGGCACCTACGTCCCGATCACCATGGTCGTGATGCCGTCACGTTGGGGAATCCCGATTCTCGCGATCATCGTCTCGCTCGCCGTCACCGGCATCCTCCTCAAGACGTTGGTCTTCGAGCGAGTGAAGTGGCTGGCGTCGGCCTTGTACCCGCTGATGGGGTGGATCGCCGTGATCACGATGCCGGTACTCCTCGACGAGTTGACTGCATTTCAGCTGGCGTTCGTGGCGGCGGGTGGTGTGGTCTACAGCCTCGGCATCCCGGTGCTTTTCCTGCGTCGGCCCGGCCCGTGGCCATTGACGTTCGGCTATCACGAGGTCTGGCACACGTTCGTGATCGTCGCGGCGGGACTGCACTTCGTCGCTGTGACGAGCATCCTCGCCTGACCCGCCTGGGTGGCCACAACGTGGTCTTCCCCGAGGTCGAGATGGTCGCGCCGGCATTGATCGTGGGCCCGCCGCTCGTCGATTCAAACTTCCGTGGCGTCATCGCGTGACGACCGTGCGACACAAGCCAGCGAGCGCAGGTTGCACGCACGCCGACTGGGACACGGTGCTTTCTCCGAGCGACCTCGTCGTCGTTGCCGCTACTCGTCACCACCTCGAGGCGTTCGCGCTCGAGGTCGACTGAGCGCGTTCGTCGGTGCCAGGCACCAACGCGCATGTGCGTTCACTTGATTATGTAGGTGACGTCATCGGGGATCGCCACGATCTCAGGGTCGATCATCTCACTGCCCTTGAAGATCGAGTCGAGGAACGAGACAGCGAACGTATTGGTGAGCTCTTGGACTCGATCGTTGGGCATGTCTCCCTCGGAGCATCCAGCGACCGCGAACTCCTCGACGACGTCGACGACTGCCTCGGTTGGATTCTCCAACATTGGGAAGAAGTCGAGATAATCGCAGACGTCCGTGAACGATTGATGCTCGGCTGCCATCAGATCGACCCGATACAGCGGATCGCTTGCAGTGAACTCGAACGCTCGGGTCACATTCGGGTCCACTGGTGTCGTCTTGTCGTCGGTGCCAACCATCACCAGCGTCGGTACAACGACCAGGCCCAGTTGCTCGTCGGTGAGCAGTGAGGACCCGGGGTTGCCATCTCCGAGTGCGGGAGCGAGGGGAATCAGCGCATCGATTCGCTCGTCGGGGAGCACCGTCCCTGCCTCGTTTTTCATTCCAGAGACCACTGCATAGGTTGCGTAGCCACCGAGCGAGTGGCCGGTTACAGCGATCGAGTCCGGGTCGACGGAGCCGACAAACCCAACGGTTTCTTGACTCTCAGGGTTGAGCATTTCGTCGATCAGCACCTGTACATCGCGTGGGCGGTTGAATGCGATGGTCGCGCCATCGTCTTCGGTATCGAGGAACTGGTCAACCGTCGTGTTCCCAGTGTGATCGGCAGCGACGACGAGATAGCCGTGGCTGGCCAGCGTCTCCGTGTAGTCGGAGTGGATGTATCGCAGTCCACCCGACCCATGGGTGTACACGACCAAGGGGAACGGTCCGTCGGGCGAAATCATCGACGAATCGGCAGCCACGGCCCGCGGCGACTCGTAGTAGTCACCGGTGACGAACGAGTAGCGCTGTGGCTCGCCGCTGGCGCCTTCGGCGAGAGGGAACCAGACGTCGACAGTGAGCGGACGGTCTCGGGTTGGATCGGTGATCGTGATGGTCTGGACTCCGACCGCGTACTCCCCTTCGGTGATCGGCGCGAAGTCGGCCAGCGGCGGGTCCGTGCTGGGTGGGTTGGTTGCGGTTGGCGCCGGTGGGTCGGTCGCTCGTGGTTCGGAGACCGGAGCCGACTCGGTGGGAGCGTCGGTGCTCGGCGAAGTGTCGGTCGATGTTGTTGATCCATCGTCGCTGGCGCACGAAGCGACGACGAGCAGGGAACAAACGAGGACGGAGGTGAGTCTCGGCACCGGCGGACTATGCCAGACCGGTCGCCCGATCACTCAGCCCTCCTAGCAAGATCATCTATGCGTGTCCGTTTAGACCAGCGTGCGCACGAGGAGTGCGACAGCACTGAACGCAGAGAGCCCAAGGACGACCGGCCGCACGCCTGAGCCGACGAGCTTCGACTTGTATCGACGGGCAGTGACCAGTCCGAGCAGGATCGAAGGGAGCAGCAGAGCGACCAGTTCAAGCTGGCGGCGTCCGAGCTCGCCTGCGACCACGAGCGCGATCGCGGTGAGGACCGATCCGACCGAGAAGAAGAACGAGATCGTAGCCCGCATCGTCACCGGATCGCTGTGTTGGTACGTCATCGCGATCGGTGGGCCGCCGACGCCGACTGCCGTCCCGGTAAATCCGGAGCCGAATCCGGCGAGCACTAGCGCTGGAGTCGTCGGGGTGAACCGTTTGGTCGTGATCGAAACCGCAACGCCGAGCAGAACCGTTGTCGAAACGAGAATCGCCAGAACGTCGTCAGAAATGGCCGCAACGACCACGGCACCGAAGACCAGCCCCGGAACCCGCCCGATCAAGGCTGCGGTGACACCGCGCCGATCGATGTGCGCTCGGTCGGCGATCGCGACGCTGAACGACAGCGGAAGAACGGATACAACAACCGCTGCCGGGATGAAGTCCGGGTCCACGAGCAGCAGCACCGGCGACGAGAGAATGCCGACGCCGACACCCGTTGAAGCCTGCATGACCGCTCCGGCATACACGACGAGCACGCAGGCGAGCGCGCCGAAAATCGGCAGGCCAACGATCGTGGCTCCGATCATCGGTCTTTCATGCGTTTCGGAGGCGCCGACGCAGGATCGTCGGGCCAGCGATGCTTGGGGTAGCGGCCGGTCATTTCCTTTTTGACCTCTGCCCAGGAACCGGCCCAGAACCCGGGGAGATCGGCAGTGACCTGAATCGGTCGATCGGCAGGCGACAGCAACTCGAGACGGATCGGCTCCCCTCCGGCAGTCGGGTGCTTAGTCGTGCCGAAGAGGTCCTGCACGCGAACCGATGCGGTCGGACGTTCGCCGGAATAGTCGACCGGCACCGAGCGGCCAGTCGGGAGTTCGAGCATGTCAGGGCTGAGCCGGTCGAGTTCTGCCCCCTCGGGCCACGGCAGTTGCGATCGCAGCACTGTGGCGACATCGAGCCGATCGAGGTCGCGGCGGCCGATCGCGCCGGGCAGGTACGGCGCAAGCCAGGTATCGACTGAAGCGACGAGTGCGTCGATCGACCAGTCGGGCCACGGTGCCCCGACGGTGCGATGGAGGAAGTCGACCCGCTGACGGAGCCGAGTTGCCGCTGCCGACCAACCGAGCTCGGCCAGCCGGGTCTCGCGCACGCGCTTCATCAACGCAGCGGTAGTCGCCTCGCCCGGTTGCGGTCGGCGGTCCTGATGGCCGAGCCTGATCGCCCCGAGGCGCCGCTCGACGGTCTCCACCAAGTCGTCGCGATCGCTATTCCACGACAGCGTGCACTGTTCCTTGATGTCACCGGCAGCTGACGCGATCACGTCGCCGACGTCGACTACTGCGGCGAGGCGAATCCTGGCACGATCAGCCTTGCCGTCGAGATCGGCTGCGACCACGAAGGCCTCGCGGGCGAGCGGATCGGTGTCGGCGATGAACGCGCCGCTCCCACCACGCATCGTGAACTGACCGGGTCGCCGACGGCCGGCAAGTCGGTCGGGAAACGCCAAGAGGAGCGCGGCGCCGGTGCGGTCGTGGTCGATGCTTCGGCGGTCGAAGTCAATGTTGACACGACGTGCAATCTCTCGGGCGCGGTCCCGAAGCCGGTGGACCGCCCCCCGGTCGGCTCGATCGTGTCCAGCGGCGCCCGAGATGACGGCGACTCGCAACGACAAGTCGACCGGAAGCTCGTCGGGGCGTCCCCGCAGCACGTCGCGCTCGTCGACGAGCGTCGCGACGACGCACGCAAGTGGCGAGCGCTCGACCGCCACCATGCGGGCCAGCCGAGGATGTACCGGAAGCGCGAGCATGTCGCGGCCCAACGATGTCAGCGCACCGGTCGTGGCATCGATCGCATGGAGGTCGATCAGCAGATCGCGCGCCTGGCCGAGTGCGACGGTGGGTGGTGCGTCGACGAATACCAGATCGCCACTGGGTCGGGCCGGATCCGACCCGACCCCCCACGCAGCGAGTTCGAGCATCAGCCCGGCGAGGTCGCCTTGGAGAATCTCAGGGGTGCGGTGCTTAGCGCGGGTGCCGTGTTCGAGCTTGCTCCACAACCGATATGCCACTCCGGACGCAGTACGCCCGGCGCGCCCCGCGCGCTGTTCGGCTGACGCACGACTCGTTGCGACGGTGACCAGCCGCGTCATGCCCGTTCGCGGATCGAATCGCGGTTCGCGGGCCAGGCCGGCATCGACGACGATACGTACGCCATCGACTGTCAACGAGGTCTCGGCGATGTCGGTGCTCAGCACGATGCGCCGCCGGCCCGGTGGTGACGGCTGTAGCGCCCGATCCTGTTCGTCCTGCGACAGCGCGCCGGCAAGCGGGTGGACATCGACACCGTCACCGAGGACGCCACGTAGTTGCTGTTCAGTGCGGCGGATTTCACCGATCCCCGGCAGGAAAACGAGGACATCGCCGTCATGCTCGCCGAGCGCCTGAATCACTGCGGCGACGACGGCCGGTTCGATCCGGTCCGGACCACCGCGCGGCGCCGACAGCCTGCGGCCTCCGCCGCGCCTCTGGTTGCGCTCTGGCGACCTCGGCCGCCAGTTTATCTCGATGTCGAAGGTGCGCCCCTCGCTTGTGATCACCGGCGCGTCGAGAGCGCTAACGAGTCCCACTGTGTCGGGAGTTGCCGACATGGCAAGGATTCGAAGGTCAGGTCGGGTCGACCCTGCGACGTCCAGCGTCAGTGCGAGCCCGATGTCCGTGGGCAGGTTCCGCTCGTGGACCTCGTCGAAGATGATTGCTCCGACACCTGGAAGCTCAGGGTCGCGCTGCAGCCGGCGTGTCAGAATGCCCTCGGTGACGACTTCGATTCGCGTGTCGGGGCCGATGTGGCGCTCGTCGCGCGTTTGGTACCCGATAAGTTCCCCGACCCGAGTGTCGGTCAGTACCGCCATGCGTTGTGCGGCAGCACGTGTGGCCAGCCGGCGCGGCTCGAGCATCACGATTCGCTGATCGCCGAGCCAGTCCGCATCGAGCAGGGCGATCGGGACGACGGTGGTCTTGCCGGCACCGGGTGGAGCGACAAGGATCGCAGAGTGTCGATCGATGAGCGTGGCCTCGAGCTCGTCGAGGGCATCGAGGACCGGTAGATCGGGGAGTTGACGACGGTCCGGTGAGCGGCTGGCGGTCACGTCGGACGATCCGCAGTGGAGATCAGCCGAGGGCCGGCGAACCGCGGAACGCCACGGGGTCGCCGGCGACGGGAAGCTCGATCGACGACCACTTGGTGATCGTGGCAATCGCGTCGCAGACCGCTTGCCATTGCACAGGGTTCCACCCTTCGGCCTTTGTGTCGACGACGCCGTCGACACGGGTGAGAACGAACGCCGGCAGCTCGCTGAGCTGCATTTCCTTGACCGCTGATCGGTCAGGATCGCAGAAGACTAGGAACTTGTCAGAGAGCGGGCCAAGGAACTCCTGGGCTTCGGCCGGACCAGCGGTGACGATCATGTTGATTCGGACGTCGCATCCTCGGAATTCCTCCAGAACACGGCTAGCCGTGCGCAGGATCCACGAGGACTCATTGGTGTACGGATCGAGGACAACCGACGCCAGGTGAAACGTGGTGAGCCATTCCATGACTGGTCTGGCGGTCCCGAGCGCACCCCTGTGCAGCGGAGCAAGGATGAGGTCGGTCGGGAGCTTGAAGCCCGTGCCGCCGGTCGTGCTCCCCGTCGTACTGGTGTCAGTGTCGGCCACGAGGCCAAATGATAGCGGCGCGTCTTGACCCCGACCGCTTCTTGTGTCGTACGTTGGGGTGGTGCACCCGATCGAACATCTGCGGTACGTGGCTAGAGCTCACGGAGTCGACCCGGCAGCATTGGTCGAAGAGACGGCGCACGCATTGGGGTCGCTGCATTTCGACCCTGCCAGTTTGGTCGTCGCATGCCGTCGTATCGTCAAACGCCATCCGTTCAGCGGGCCGTTGTGGTGGCTCTGTTCGAATGTTGCTACCTCGTCGGAGCCCTTCGAGGCCGTGTGGGAGCTTGCTGACCAGATTCGTTCCGATCGCACGGCCTCCGAGTTGGCGACAGCGCTCCCGGACGAGTCAAAGGTGGTCACGATCGGAAATCCGAGCGTCATCGCAGCCGGCCTCGTCCGACGGGGCGATGTCCGCGTGCTGGCGCTCGACATCGACCACTCGGCGACGTCGTTCGTTCACCGGCTGGAGCGGTACGACGTCGACTACGAACCCATCGACGCCGGGGCAGCGGGCACGGCAACACGGGTTGCCGACGTCGTGCTACTAGAGGTTTTGGCGATGGACGAGACGCGGATGGTTCTCCCCTCGGGTTCGTCGACGATCGCCGCGGCAGCGACCACTTGGGAGACTCCGGTGTGGGCTGTTGCGGGCGTGGGCCGTCGGCTGCCGTCTGCGTGCATCGACGCAATGGCCGAGAAGTGCGATGCGCTGGCCGCCCATCAGGACCCGTGGACGCTAGACATTGAGGTGGTCCCGACGCGTTTATTAACCGACGTCATCGGTCCCCAGGGGATCATGCCGATGGGTCCGCCAGCCGCCCAGGCCGAGTGTCCCGTCGCTGCCGAACTCCTCCGCACCGTTGCCATGTGACTTATCCTGCGCCGGCTCCGGCCCCTGCCCCCACCCGGCTGCCCCTGTTCGCCCCACCCGCAGGCATTCCTCCTTTGCGTTGCCTTTCTGGCCGTTCCAACGACCAGCATTGCGACACAAACCTCAGGTCATGCGGCGCTTGAGATCAGTGACGCCCCAGGTGGGCTGCTCGAATCCCGGCATCGACGTTGTACTCGACTATCGCGAGGCTGAAATCCCGGAGTTCATCGTGTCGCTGCGCATCTCGGGTCCGTTTGGCGTTGGTGATGTGGTCGAGATGCCCCCGCTTGACGAGTCATTTGACGCGAGACCGAGTGATCCCCGCCAGTTCGGCGTCAGGGACCGAAACGACCTTGTCCTGACCAGCAGCGAGCTGTCGAAGTTTGCGCTTCACGCTCCTCAGTGGGTTGCGAGGATGTCGTCAACGAAAGTCCGGTCGTCTGCGTTGAACCTCTGCTCGTTCCCACTGCCCGGAAAGCAGCACGAATGAGGAGGGGAGCGGTGCTAGGCGGGGAGGGCGTCGGGTCAGAGCGGGCGGCGGCGAGGTTCGTGGCCGAGTATCTCGCCGACGATTTCCTGCGCCTCGTCCCGACGATCCTCGGTGACGAAGATGCGAGACATCGGCTCGCGTGTGTACATCGTTAGGTTCAAGTTGAAATCGTCGACGACAACGGCGGGGATGCCGGCCGCCACGAGTTCGTCGGTCACCATCCGACTCAGCCATTGCGGCAACCACGCCGCCTCGACGGTCTTGTCTGGGCTGACCGGTGGCAGGGGATCGCGCCCCATGATCCAGTCCCACAGTTCTCGGGGTGTGCGTGGAGCGGCCACCCCTGCAGGTTACGGACATTGGTCGGCTCTGTGAACGCACGGGCGGGCGTTCACAGGCTGCAGCGGGGAGGTGTAGTGTCCGAATTGTCGTCGTTGTTGCGAGTACGCCGCAGGTGTGGAACTCGTCTCGGGCGGCCGTTACTACCGCACCACGAGCCAAGGGGACCCGGATGGCGAACATCATCAAAGCCGCACTGCTGCAGACCGACTGGACCGGCGACAAGGAGTCGATGATCATCAAGCACGAGGAGGCGGCGCGTGAGGCGGCGGCCCAGGGTGCGCAAATCATTTGTTTTCAGGAGCTGTTCTACGGTCCCTACTTCTGCCAGGTGCAGGATGCGCAGTACTACGACTACACCGAGTACATCCCCGACGGTCCCACGACGCAGCGGTTCAAAGCGTTGGCCAAGGAACTGAGCATGGTGATGGTGCTGCCGATGTACGAGATCGAACAACCTGGGATCTACTACAACACTGCTGCGGTGATCGACGCTGACGGCACGTACCTTGGCAAGTACCGCAAGCAGCACATTCCGCAGGTCAACGGATTCTGGGAAAAGTTTTACTTCAAACCTGGCAACGGCGGATATCCGGTCTTCGACACGGCTGTCGGCAAAGTTGGCGTCTACATATGCTACGACCGTCACTTCCCGGAGGGCTGGCGAGCGCTCGGCCTGAACGGCGCCGAGATCGTCTTCAATCCGTCGGCGACCCACCGCGGTCTATCCGAGTATCTATGGAGTATCGAGCAACCCGCAGCGGCGTGCGCCAACATGTACTACGTCGGTGCGATCAACCGCACCGGCATAGAAGAACTGGGCGAGAACGACTTCTACGGACAGAGCTACTTCGTAAACCCCCGTGGGCAGTACGTCGGCGAGAAGGGTGATGCGCACAATCCGGAGTTGATCATTCGAGACCTTGACATGGATTTGATCAAAGAAGTGCGTGACGGCTGGGCGTTTTACCGAGACCGTCGACCCGAGGCGTACACAGAATTGGTGGAGGGCTGAACATGACCATCACATTGATCACCGGTGGAACGGTTGTTTCGGCGATCGGTCGTCGGCAGGCCGACGTTCTGATCGAGGGCGAGTCGATCGCCGCGATCCTTGCGCCGGGTCAAGCCGGCTCGCTCGGCATCGTTGGTGACGAAGTCATCGACGCGACCGGCAAATACGTCGTGCCCGGTGGCGTCGACGCCCACGTGCACATGTCGCTGCCATTCGGTGGCACGATTTCGGCCGACAACTTCGACACCGGATCTCGCGCGGCGGCCTGGGGTGGGGTCACGACGATCGTCGACTTCGCATCGCAGACCGTCGGCCTTGATGTGTACGACACGCTCGGTGCTCGTCACGAGGAGGCAGCGGGCCAGTGCCACGTCGACTACGCCTTCCATCAGATCATCGGCGAGGTTAACGAGGCCTCGCTAAAAGCGATGACCTACCTCGTCGAGAACGAGGGCGTCACCAGCTTCAAAATGTTCATGGCCTACCCCGGAGTCTTCTACTCCGACGACGGCCAGATCCTGCGGGCGATGCAGAACGCCTCGGAGTCGGGTGCCCTGATGATGATGCACGCCGAAAACGGCATCGCCATCGACGTGCTGGTCGGCCAGGCGCTCGCCCGCGGCGAAACGGATCCGAAGTATCACGCCTTCACGCGTCCGGAGGAAACCGAGTCGGAGGCCACACACCGCGCCATCAAGCTGGCGCGTGTCGCAGGTAACGTTCCGCTGTACATCGTGCACATGTCCGCATCGGAGGCGCTCGAAGAGGTGTCCCGCGCCCAACATATGGGCCTAAATGTGTTCGCCGAGACCTGTCCCCAGTACCTGTATCTGTCGATCGAGGATCACCTCGCCCAGCCGGGATTCGAAGGATCCAAGTGGGTGTGCTCGACCCCGATCCGTTCTAAGCACGAGCATCACCACAAGGACCTCTGGAAAGGCCTGCGGATGAACGAACTCGCCGTTGTGTCGACGGACCACTGCCCGTTCTGCTTCAAAGACCAGAAAGAGCTCGGCCTCGGCGACTTTTCCAAGATCCCGAACGGGATGGGTGGAGTGGAGCATCGCATGGAGCTGATCTACCAGGGCGTCGTGATGGGTGAGATGACTCTCGAGCGGTGGGTCGAAACCTGCTGCACGACCCCGGCGCGGATGTTCGGCCTCGAGAAAAAGGGCGTGCTCGAACCCGGCGCGGACGCTGACGTCCTGGTGTGGGATCCGGAGGGAAGGACCGAGATCGGGGTGAACGGCAAACACCACATGAACTTCGACCACTCCTCGTACGAGGGCTTCGAGGTGCAGGGCAAGGTCGATACCGTCGTCTCCCGCGGTCGAATCGTTGTCCAGAACGACACCTATGTTGGAGTAAAAGGCCACGGCAAGTTCGTGAAGCGCAGCCTGTCGAAGTACCTGCACTAATGAGATGCACGGGACCCGTCACGCCGTCTCACTTCGGGCTGGTCGGTGCCGACATGCCGGCCGCTGCGCCACCGCCTCGACGGACGCTGACCTCAGTAGTCTCGGCTGCTCAGCAATTTGCAAGAAAGTGAGCGTCACCTGATGAATCGAATTTCACACTGGATCGATGGCAAGGTCGTCGAGTCGACCTCGGGCAACTCGGCACCGGTCTACGACCCAGCAACAGGCGCACAGACCAGCTCAGTCGATCTCGCGACAGCCGCCGAGGTCGACACCGCTGTTGCGGCCGCCAAGGCAGCGTTCCCGGCGTGGCGGGCGACGTCGCTGTCTAAGCGGGCCGAGGTGATGTTCCGAATGCGTGAACTCGTTGACGCAAACCGCAAGGAGATCGCATCGCTACTCACCGCTGAGCACGGCAAGGTGTTGTCCGACAGTCTCGGCGAAGTTGCTCGCGGTCTCGAGAACATCGAGTACGCGTGCGGGATTCCACAACTGATCAAGGGCGACTACTCCGAGCAGGCAGCATCAGGAATCGATGTCTACTCAATCCGTCAGCCACTCGGGGTCGTTGCCGGTATCACGCCGTTCAATTTCCCGGCGATGGTCCCGATGTGGATGTTCGCCAATGCACTGGCATGCGGCAACACCTTTGTGCTCAAGCCGAGCGAGAAGGACCCGTCGGTGAACATGTTCGTCGCGGAGTTACTGGCACAGGCCGGGGTTCCCGCCGGATGCTTCAACGTCGTGCAGGGCGACAAAGTCGCGGTTGACCGCCTCCTCGAACACGACGACATTGCCGCAGTGAGCTTTGTGGGCTCGACCCCGATCGCTCAGTACATCTACGAGACCGGCACCAGGAACGGCAAGCGTGTGCAGGCACTCGGCGGCGCCAAGAACCACATGCTCGTGTTGGCAGATGCCGACGTAGGAATGGCCGCTGATGCTGCGGTGAGCGCTGCCTATGGGTCGGCAGGCGAGCGATGCATGGCGATCAGCGTCGTGCTCGCCGACGATGCGATCGCCGACGACTTGGTCGCAAAGATCGCGGAGCGGATCCCGAGCATCAAGGTTGGTGCTGGTGACGCAGCCGACAGCGAGATGGGTCCGCTGATCACCGGTGAGCATCGTGACCGGGTGCGCGGGTACGTCGACGGTGCTACCGACGGTGGCGCCACCGTCGTGGTCGATGGCCGCGATGGCGTGCCGGCCGACGGCTACTTCCTCAACCCCACATTGATCGACAACGTCCGCCCCGGCATGGCCTGCTACGACGACGAGATCTTCGGCCCTGTGCTGAGCGTGATGCGCGTCAGCGGGTACCAAGAAGGCCTCAACACGATCAACGCCAGCCCGTACGCCAACGGAACGGCCATCTTCACTCGTGACGGAGGTGCCGCACGGCAATTCCAGTTCGACGTGCAGGTCGGCATGGTTGGGGTCAACGTGCCGGTGCCCGTCCCCGTGAGCTACTACAGCTTCGGCGGGTGGAAGGCGAGCCTGTTCGGCGACACCCATATGTACGGCCCCGAGGGCATCAACTTCTACACGCAGGGCAAGGTCATCACGAGCCGCTGGCCGGACCCCGCAACGAGCACCGTCGATCTCGGATTTCCCGAGACCAGATGATTGTCGCGGTGCGTACCTGACGCGCAGCGCAACAGGAAGGATTCACATGGACATCGGAGTCGTCCTCCAGACCACACCACCAGCCGCCCGGGTGATCGACCTGGCCAAACGCGCGGAGACTCACGGGTTTAGCCACGTGTGGACTTTCGACTCGCACATCTTGTGGGAGGAGCCGTATGTCATCTACTCGCAGATCCTCGCCGAGACGCGCAACGTTGTGGTGGGGCCGATGGTAACCAATCCAGCCACACGTGACTGGACGGTCACTGCGTCGACGTACGCAACGCTCAACGAGATGTTCGGCAACCGCACCGTGTGTGGAATCGGGCGCGGAGACTCGGCGGTGCGGGTCACCAATGGTAAGCCGACCACGTTGGCAACGATGCGCGAATCGATCCATGTGATTCGAGAGCTCGCGTGTGGGCGCGGGGTTGACTACAACGGCTCGACGATCACGCTGCCGTGGGCGGCCAAGAGTGAACTCGAGATGTGGGGCGCCGGATACGGGCCGAAGGCACTGAAGCTGATCGGCGAGACCTGCGACGGCTTCATTCTCCAGCTGGCGGACCCGTCGATCGTCGAATGGACCGTCGGTGCCGTTCGTGCTGCGGCCACGGCAGTGGGGCGTGATCCCGACGACATCACGATCTGTGTTGCGGCGCCCGCCTACGTCGGCGAAGATTTGCCGTACCTTCGCGATCAGGTCCGCTGGTTCGGCGGCATGGTCGGCAACCACGTTGCCGACATCGTCGAGCGCTACGGCGACGAGTCGCCGGTGCCGGCGGCCTTGACCGAGTACATCAAGAACCGCCAGGGGTACGACTACAACCAGCACGGCAGTTCGTCCAGCGAGCACGTCGACTTCGTCCCCGACGAGGTAATCGACCGGTTTTGCATCCTTGGCCCGGTCGAGGGGCATATGGCTCGACTCGACGAACTCAAAGCGCTCGGCGTCGACCAGTTCGCGATTTACCTGCAGCACGACGGCAAGGACCACACGCTCGCCGAGTATGGCGAGAAGATCATCCCCCGGCTCACCGAGCAGGAGCTGGCCAAGAAGTGAGCTCCAGCGTGCCGATGCGGGTCGGACTGGCAGAGCGCGCGCTTCGCCGCACGGCGCTGCTGCTTGCTGCGCTGGGACTCGCAGCGGTCGCCTGGGAGGTCTACAAAGCGATCGGACCCGAGCAGGGCGGCGACATCTTCGGATGGCGGATCATCCCGAAGACGAACGACCGGGTGATGCCACATGTGTGGGAGATGTTCGCTGAATTCGGCCGCCCGGCCATCGGCAGCGGCGACCAACAGGTGTGGAGCGTGCTGCTCGGCTATTCCTGGTTCACGCTGCGGATGGCCTTCGCCGGCCTCGCCCTCGGGGCAGCGATCGGCGTCGGGCTAGCGGTGCTCATGGCCCGCCTGCGGATCGTCGAGCGCGGCCTGCTGCCGTATCTCGTCATCTCGCAGACCATCCCGCTGATCGCCCTCGCACCGCAGGTCACGGTAATCAGAGGCACCCTCGGTCTCCCACAGTGGACATCGGCGGCAACGCTCGCCGCATTCCTTTCGTTCTTCCCAATTACCGTCTCGACGCTGCGCGGACTGCAGTCGGTGCCGAAAGCGTCGCTCGAGTTGATGGACAGCTACGCCGCCGGATGGTGGACGACGCTCGTCAAGGTGCGGTTCCCCTCGGCGGTTCCGTACATGATCCCGGGCTTTAAACTCGCTGCCACCGCATCGGTGATCGGTGTGATCGTCACCGAGATCACACTCGGCGGTCTCCGCGGGGTCGGATTCGCCACCATCGATTACAGCCAGAAGGTCACGTCACAACCTGCCTCCGTGTACGCCGCTGTCTTCGCAGCCGCAGCGCTGGGTCTGATCATGTTCGGCCTTGTCGTTCTCTCGGAATCCTTCGTCATGCGCAAACGGTCGCGGGAGACGACATGACCGAGACATCCGAACCCATCGACGTCACTCGCGCTGTGGAGGTCATCGGCGCATCGATGGTGTTCAACGACGGAACCCCCGCACGAGTGGCAGCGCTCAACGATGTCGACCTGGTGGTCGAGACCGGGGACTTCGTCTCGCTGATCGGGCCGTCCGGCTGCGGCAAGTCGACGTTGCTGCGGTTGATAGCAAACCTGCTCGACCCGACGGCGGGAGATGTTCGGGTGAATGGTAAGCCGGCGGCGCAGGCCCGCCTCGACCAGGACTACGGCATGGCGTTCCAGAAATCCGGTCTATTCGAGTGGCGAACTGCCGCGAAGAACATCGAGCTTCCGCTCGAGTTGAAGGGCTGGGACAAGCGACTTCGCGCCGAACGGGTCGGCGAGATGCTCGACCTCGTGAAGTTGCCCGATCGCGGCTCGAACATGCCCTGGGAGTTGTCCGGTGGTCAGCAGCAGCGCATCGCAATTGCGCGGGCGTTGGCTTCGCATCCACCTCTGCTGTTGATGGACGAACCGTTCGGCGCGCTCGATGAGATGACTCGCGAGCACATGCAGTCAGAGCTGCTCCAGATCTGCGCAGCGACTCACACAACGGTCGTCTTTGTGACGCACTCGATCCCAGAGGCGGTCTACCTGTCCGATCGGGTGGTGGTCATGTCGGCCGGACCGGGACGGATCACCGACACGATCGATGTCGAGCTCGGCGGGACTCGCAACGAGGACACACGCGAGAAAGACGCCTTCTACGGCAAGATCACCGAGGTTCGCGAGGCGCTTCGTGGCAGCGAGATGACGGGCGAAGCGCGCGGGATCGAGGATCGATGACTGCGTCCGGCGTCGTCAAGCGCGTTGGCTCACCGCTCCTGTTCGGTGTCGCCTTTCTCGGTGTGTGGGAACTGATCGTGATGGCGTTCGACATCGCTCCGTTCACCCTCCCTGCGCCGAGTGCGATCTGGTCTGCGTTCATCGAACGCTTCGACCAGGTCCTCGAAGAAACCCTGGTCACCGGAAAGAACGCATTGATCGGCTTCCTGCTCGGGATCGTGTTCGGGGTACTCATGAGCCTCCTGACCGTGCGATTCGTTGGCGTCGAATCGTTGCTCACTCCGCTCGCCGTCGCCGTCAACGCGATTCCGATCGTGGTGATCGTGCCGATTCTCAACAACATGTTGTTCGGCACGACGAGCCAAGTGCCGCGGCGCCTGATGGTCATGTTGATCGTGTTCTTCGTCGTGTTCATCAACGTGTCGAAGGGTCTTCGACAGGTCTCGGCAACGCATCTGGAATTGATGCGCTCGTATGCGGCCACGCCGTGGGAAATCCTGCTTAAGGTTCGCGCGCCGAACGCAGTCGGCTACCTCTTCACGGCGATGCGCATCGCGGCGCCCCTTGCGGTGATTACAGCATTCGTGGCCGAATACTTCGGCGGCGTCCAGAGCGGTCTCGCCACCGGCGTTCGCAACAGCCTCAACGGCAGCAAGGACGTCACGTGGGCGTATGTCATCGGAGCGTCAGTGCTCGGCCTGACGTTCTACTTGGTCTCCAGTGGGCTCGAACGACTCCATGGAGGAAAACAGAACTCGGGTTGAATATCTGAGTTCACATCAGCACAACAACACCGGTCGCAGACCGGACGACGGGGGTTCGCCTCCGAAGGGGAGAGACATCATGAAGCGATCCATCACCACGATTACCGCGGGGGTCTGCGCTTTGGCGCTGGTCGCCGGGGCCTGCGGAAGCGACGACGACGCCGCATCCGACGACACGACGGTCGAGACGGCCGCTCCTGACGATGCAGGTGGAGACGAAGCCGCCACCGATAACGGCGCAGATGCGGCCGCAGGCGACTGTGAGACGACCGACTCGGTCAGCCTGCAGCTCCAGTGGTTCACGCAAGCACAGTTCGGCGGGTACTACGCCGCTGCCGACCAGGGTTTCTATGCCGATCAGTGCCTCGACGTTGAGATCAAGGAGGGCGCCGTCGAGATCGTGCCGCAGGCCGAACTTGCGAGCGGCAACGCGGACTTCGCCATCGCCTGGGTGCCCAAGGCCTTGCAGACCCGCGAGGCGGGCGCTGACATCGTGAACATCGCCCAGGTGTTCGAACGTTCCGGCACGCTCCAGGTGAGTTTCGCCGACAACGGTATCGAGTCGCCGGCCGACTTCGAAGGCAAGGTCATCGGCAACTGGGGCTTCGGCAATGAGTACGAGGTGTTCGCTGCAATCGGCGCGGCGGGTCTCGACCCGGCCACCGACGTCGAACTCGTCGGCCAGCAGTTCGACATGATCGCTCTGCTCGAAGGTGAGATCGACGCCGCCGAAGCGATGACCTACAACGAGTACGCGCAGGTGCTCGAAGCTGTTAACCCGGACACCGGCGAGCTCTACCAGCCGGAGGACTTCAACGTCATCAGCTACGAGGAGGAAGGCGTCGGCATGCTGCAGGACGCCATCTGGGCCGATGCGGGGCGACTCGCCGACGATACCGAGTACCGCGATGCAGCGGTTCGTTTCGTTGCTGCCTCGCTGCAGGGTTGGGCATTCTGCCGTGACAACGTCGAGCAGTGCGCGACGATCGTGACCGAGGCCGGATCGACGCTCGGTGAGAGCCATCAGCAGTGGATGATGAACGAAGTGAACAAGCTCATCTGGCCTGCCTCGGGTGCGAACATCGGCCTCATCGACCAGGCTGCCTGGGACCAAACCGTCGAGATCAGCGAGAACACCCCGAACCTCGACGGGGCCACCGTCCTCACCGGGGATCCCGGCGATGGTGCGTTCACGAACGACATCGTGACCGAAGCCGTGGCCCTGCTTGACGGGGTCGACCTCGTCGGCAGCGGGTACAGCCCGACCGAGATCACCCTCAACGAGGGCGGCAACTGATCACGCCGATTGGGTAGTGCGGCCAACGCCCGGCTCCGAGGTTCAGGCCTCGCAGCCGGGCGTTGTCGCGTGGCGGCGTGTGTGATGGACGTTGTCCCCCAATGTAACGTCGCGGTCATGGGAGACATGATCGACTTCTCTAGTAACGGCATTGACGCACAGGGGTACCTCGCCGTCCCCGAGAATGGTTCCGGACCAGGCGTGATCGTGGTCCAGGAGTGGTGGGGTCTCGACTCGGGCATCAAGGAAATGGCAGACCGGCTCGCTGCCACCGGGTTCGTCGTGCTCGCGCCAGACCTGTACCACGGGGAACTCGCTGCACACGACGAGATGGACAAGGCCGGTCAGTTGATGACCGAGCTGCCACCTGAGCGTGCAGCGCAGGACATGAGCGGTGCCGTCGACCACCTCGATGGCCTGGAGATCACCACGGCCGCCGGTATCGGCGTGATGGGTTTCTGTATGGGCGGCATGCTGACGTTCATCCTCGCCGCTAACCGTCCCGACAAGGTGAAGGCAGTAGTACCATTCTACGGATTCCCTCAGGGTGATTCACAGCCCGACTACTCCAAGATCGCGGCGCCCATTCAAGGGCACATGGCCGAACACGACGACTTCTTCCCACCGAGCGCCGCGATGCACCTAGAAGCGGAGCTCAAGGCACTCGGCAAAGACGCATCAATCACCGTCCACGAGGGGTCAGGCCATGCGTTCATGGCACCGCACAATGCACTCGGCACCCAGGATCAGGATCTGTACGACCTGATCTGGCCGCAGGTGACGGCGTTCCTGCACGACAAGCTCGGATGAGCTGATCGCAGGTTGACGGCACGTCGTTACTGTTTCGCGAATGACGACTCCACGCTCCCACAAATGCCCGTCGCCGCTGAGGTTTGTGCTTCCGCGCTCGCTGCGTGCGGCGGCACCGACCACGCTTCCTTGGACGGCGACGTCTGCGCAGGGCTTGAACGAGTTGCCGATGTCACCGCTATCGGCGACGCGGTGGCGGCGACGCACTTACGGCGGACTCGGAGACGTTTGTTGCATCTGCTGAGGTTCCCGCCGAAATGGAGGCAGACCAGAAGAAGCTCACCGACGAGCAGCTGATGCTGTCGCCGACGACGCCATGGAGGAGTATGGAGTCGACATCTAGTGAATTGACCTTACGATCCGCAAGACTTCTACGGTGACCCGACGACGATTCGATGCCGTGCTTTTCGATGCGGGTGGGGTGCTGGTACTTCCTGACCCCACCGTGCTCGGACCATTGCTCGCTTACTTCGGCGGGTCAACCGACCTCAACCAACACCGTCGGGCGCACTACGTCGGGATGAAGGCCAAGTCGGACGCCGAAGCATCGGAGTCGAGCTGGGACGTTTACAATCGGGCCTACGTGGCATCGGTTGGCGTCGACGTGAGCGATCGGAACGAGGCCGCTGGCGTTCTTGACCGCACCAGATATCACCACACCTGGCGATGGGTGATCCCGGAGTCACGAACTGCGCTCGACCGGTTCGCGTCCGCAGGTGTCCCGATGGGAGTCGTGTCTAATGCAAGTGGGCAGATCGAGGCGATGTTGCGCCGCGAGATCGCCCAGGTTGGTCCCGGCAACCAGGTCGAGATGCGGGTGATCGTCGACAGCCATGTCGTTGGCGTCGCCAAGCCTGATCCAGCAATCTTCGACCACGCGCTCCCGTCATTTCCGGACGTCGAGCCTGCGCGTATCGCTTACGTAGGGGACTCGGTCACCATGGACATCGCGGCCGCAGCCGCGGCCGGAATCCACCCGATTCTATTGGATCCATACGATGATCATGCGGGCGAGGTGTTCGAGCGGATCAATTCGCTCCACGATCTCGTCGCAGAGTTTGCGTGACGACGTGCCAAGCGATGATCGCATCGCAGTTGCGGCGCCTGCCGAGTCGTCCATGTCTGAGGGACGTGGCCGCAAGCAACTGTTTTCGATGCGGTCACGCCGGTTGCGCTGAACCTAGTGAGCAGGGGGCCGTTGACGAGAGCAACATCGCCCACTCATCGCGTAGGTCGGGGGCTGCTAAAAATGCATTTCTGTGGTGCTTCGCTTCGACATCGCTTGGATGCGCGAGAACTACGTCAGCTGACTGAAAGCCGCAATGTCCGACGATTTGCCCCACTCTGGCACTGCGATCAATATTTTGCCAGGGTCGGGACGGGTCAAATTAGTTTTGTGCGGCGACGAGTTGGCGGGCGATCACCTTGAGGCAGAGGGTTTCGTCGGCGCCTTCGAAGATTGACAACACGCGGGCATCGACGAACAGTCGGCTGACTGGAAACTCCTCGGCGTAGCCCATGCCCCCATGAATCTGCATCGCCTCGCGTGTGACCCACTCGGCGGCCTTGCATACGTAGGCTTTGACCATTGAGGCCTCCATCTGTCCGGCGCCCTTCGCCATGAGCGTCGCAACGGCGTAGCTGAATTGGCGGCCGGCCTGCGTGAGCACGGCGATCCGGCCGAGCTTTGCCCGGATCAATTGGTACTCGCTGATCGGCTGCCCGAACACCTTTCGGTTCTCGGCGTAGTCGAGCGCCTGCTCGTATGCCGCCTGCATCACGCCCACGGCGCGGGCTGCGGTCTGGAGTCGGCCGTTTTCGAATCCGGCCATCTGGTAGTAAAAGCCTTTGCCGAGGCCGTCCTCCATGCCGATTTGATTTTCAGCTGGCACCCACCAGTCCTCGAGGGCGATCTCGTAGCTGTGCATGCCCCGGTAGCCGATTGTGTCGATGGGACTCCCCTCCATTTTGCCGGACGTGGTCACCCCATCAATCTCCTGGCGTAGGTCGAACCCGTGGGCGTCGCCGCGTGGCTTTGGGACGATGAACAGCGAAAGTCCGCGGTGCGTCTTCGACCGATCCGGGTCGGTGCGGGCGAGTAGCGTGAGGGCGTCGGCGCGAGCACCGAATGTGCACCACGTTTTGACGCCGTTAATCACCCAACCGTCCTCGCCGTTTGGTCCGGGCGCCGGAGTCGCGGTGACCTTGATGCCCGCCACGTCGGAGCCGTAGTCCGGCTCAGTAACTGCAACAGCGGGCATTACCTCAGCAGATGCGAGCAGTGGCAGCCACTTCTGCTTTTGGTCCTCCGTACCACCCTTTACGAGTGCGCGGGTGAGGATCTCCGGGCGTGTGATGAGGGATCCGCCGATGCCAAGGCTGGCCTTCGACAAGGCCTCGGTGGCGGCGACCATGGCGGTGTATTCCTCGTCGCCGCCCTCGGAATAGCCGCCGTACTCGGCAGGGACTGAGAGGCCAAACGCACCGAGTTCTGCCATGCCCGTGATGATCTCCTCCGGGACATCAGCGTTGGCACGATGCACGTGTTCGGCGTGCGGCGCGATCACGTTTTGGGCGAATGAGTCGAATGTGTCGGCGACCATTTCCATGTCGCTCGACAGATGGAGCGGGCCCGCTTGATCGGCCAGCGACGCTAAGAACTCAGGCTTCAGGAATGCCGCCATGAAGGCATGAGCGTTGGCAAGCGCGTCTCGCTCGACGCCCCAGTCGTTCTCGCAACCCAGGATTTTTGACGCAAGGTCGTGAACCATGTCGGCGGTGAACGCACAGGTGATCTTCGCCTCAGTGTCGCCCTTATTCCCGTAGTCGATTAGCGACTTGGCCGTGGCGACGCCGGCTGCAGCGTGAGCGATTTCGTAAGCAAGGACTTGGTGCTCATCGGCTCCACCATCGAGCGACGCCAGGCGACGCACCGCTTTGCCGACAACTCGGTCGGCGAGGTCGATCACGTCCGCAGCGGCGGGCAGGTCTGGTGTGGCGGTGATGACGCTCATGGTGATGAGATTACCGAGCGGTAACAGGGCTAGCCATTTCTGCGCCCAGCTGCGAGCATGTGACACGTGGCGAGCATCGTGGTGTTCTGTGGATCGAGTTCCGGCTTCGACCACAAGTATCGAGAGGCCGCAGTGGCGCTCGGCGCCGAAATCGCCGAACAGGGCCACCAGCTTGTCTACGGCGGCGGCTGCGCCGGGTTAATGGGCGCCGTCGCTGACGCCGCACTCGCTGCTGGCGGCGGGGTGACCGGGGTGATCACCGAGCAACTTTATGCACTTGAGGTTGGACACACCGGCCTGACCGCGCTCGAGGTCGAACTCGACATGCACGCTCGCAAGGCTCGGATGGCGGCACTGTCCGATGGGGTGGTTGTTCTCCCAGGTGGCTTCGGTACGTGCGACGAGACCTTCGAGATCCTTACGTGGAACCAGCTCGGTCTGCTGGCAATTCCGGTTGTGTTCTTCGACGTCGACGGCTTCTATCGACCGCTGTTTGAATTCGTCGGCAACGCTGTCTTCGCCGGCTTCCTGCGGCCGGAGCATGGAGCGCTCGCACTGCGGGCCGAGAGCGCCGCCGAAGCGGTTTCGGCGGCGACACAACCACCGGCTGCGTTCATGGCCAAGTGGGTCGATGGTGCACCGAAATCCGCAGCCCCCGGTCGCGAGCGTTGAATACGCCGACTGGCCCATTAGTTGTGGCCATCCACAAGTGGGGCAATGCTTCGAATGCGCCGCGGCACTTTGTTCGTATTGATCGATAGCTAATGCGAGTTTCGACGGACGCTACGTCGTCCACAAGGTTCCACAGAGGGCCAGGGTTGTCCACAGGTAAGCCCACACGAAACCGAGCAGAATTCACACGGTTGGACCTCTGGCTACTCACAGGGTGACTCCGTGAAGATGGTCCCATGTCTGATCCGATCGTCACTCACCGAACACATTCGACTGGGCCGCGTCGCATCATGGGGCGCGTTCGACGACCACTTCGACGACACGCATCTTCGCAAGCGGACGATCGGTCGCACCTCGAGTGCGTCGGGTGGCGCACGACACTCGAATACCGTGAGAATAACCATCGTGATTTCGACGGCGTGCTGACCGGTGTGGAGCAGCGCTGGCGGGGTGACGCCGAGCGATTTTGTCTAAACGGCAGCGTGATCGTCCTCTTCGCTGTCGGTCCAACGCCGTTCGCGGTGTGGCGGAGGCTGCGAGTGGAAGCCGAGGTGATGGGCCTCGAAGCGGAAGCGCAAGGCGATGACCAGCACATTCGCGGGTTTCCGTGCGATAACAGGCGATTTTCTCGACAAAGGCTTGCGCGCGCCGAATGACGCTGCTGTAATTACTTCTCCGCAACCACACGAGATGTGGTGGTTGCTGAAGGGGATTGGCAACGAAGAACACCAGATGTGGTGGTTGGGGCACTCGTCCGAATGCGCACCATCGTCACGAAAACGAACAAGAACAACACCACGACCCGGGGCGAACAGCCCAGCAGAACAACCCGGGTCACCGATGAAATCACCGAAGATGGAGCGAATGTGACATTGATCGAAACCGGCACCGGCAGTGATGCCACCGGCACCACTGACGGAGCAGCGACGCTCACTGACGCCGCAACTATGAGCGACACTTTGCGTGATGCCACCGACGCAGGACCGACCGGGATGCGCGTTACGAAACGCAACGGAGCGGTCGAGCCCGTTGATCTCAATAAGATTGTCAACGCGATTGCAAGGGCTTCTGAAGGTCTCCTCGGCGTGGACCCGATGCGCGTTGCAACCCGGACCATCTCGGCCCTCGCTGACGGCGCGACCACCCGCGAACTCGACGAGCTATCGATCCGCACCGCTGCCGGCCTCATCGTCGACGAGCCCAACTACTCCAAGCTTGCTTCGCGGTTGCTCGCAACGATCGTCGACAAAGAGGTTCGGAACCAAAACATCCCGTGGTTCTCCGAGTCGATCAAAGTCGGCTACGAGTCGGGAATCGTCAGCCAGGAGGTGTACGACTTCGTTGACGCGAACGCCCCTGAACTCAACGCTGCGATCAACTCCGACCGTGATCGGTCGTTCGAATTCTTCGGTCTACGAACCGTGTACGATCGGTACCTTCTCCGTCACCCCGAGCGGCGCGACGTCATCGAGACGCCGCAGTACTTTTTCCTCCGTGTGGCTTGCGGTCTGTCGACCACCACCGAGGGACCGAGTGCGGTCGACGAGGCTGTCAAGTTCTACGACCTGATGTCGTCGCTGGCCTACCTGCCGTCGAGTCCGACCCTGTTCAACTCGGGAACCACGCACAGCCAAATGTCGAGCTGCTACCTGCTCGACTCACCAGAAGACAGCCTCGAAGGCATCTATAAGAGATACACCGATATAGCAAAGTTGTCGAAGTTTGCGGGCGGCATTGGAGTCGCGTGGCATCGCATTCGTGCCAAAGGGAGCCTTATCACCGGGACCAACGGTCTCTCGAATGGAATAGTACCGTGGCTGCGCACCCTCGATTCGTCGGTTGCAGCGGTTAACCAGGGAGGCCGACGAAAGGGCGCTGCGTGTGTTTACCTTGAGTCATGGCACGCCGACATTGAGGACTTTCTCGAACTGCGCGACAACACTGGTGATCACGCTCGCCGGACGCACAACCTGAACATCGCCAACTGGGTACCCGATCTTTTCATGGAACGCGTCGAGAAGGATTGGCAGTGGTCGCTGTTCGATCCGAAGAAGGCGCCACACCTGACTGACCTGTACGGCAAGGAATTCGAGAGCGCATACCTTTCTGCCGAGGAGCAGGGCCTGTTCGAGAAGCAGGTCCCGGCCCGACAGCTGTACAGCCGCATGATGCGTACGCTCGCCCAGACTGGCAACGGCTGGATGACGTTCAAGGATCCATCGAACGAGAAGTGCAACCAGACAGGCGGAACCAATAAAGATGGATCACCCCGTGTTGTGCACCTGTCGAACCTGTGCACCGAGATCCTCGAGGTCACCGACCAGGACAACACTGCGGTGTGCAATCTTGGGTCGCTCAACCTTGGGGCGTATGTCGGAACCGGTGCCGGCGCTGAAGCCACCGAGTTCGACTTTGCTCGACTCGGTCGAGTTGTCCGTCAGGTTGTCCCGTTCCTCGACCGCGTGATTGACATCAACTATTACCCGACGCCCGAGGCGAAGTTCTCCAACGAGAAGTGGCGTCCGGTAGGCCTCGGGCTAATGGGTCTGCAGGACGTTTTCTTTAAGAAGGGGTTCGCCTTCGATTCGCCCGAAGCGCGAGACCTCAGTGCCAGGATCAGCGCCCACATCTATTTTCACGCACTGTGGGCGTCGACCGAATTGGCCGAGACCTACGGACCGCACGAGGCATTTGACGGGACCCGAGCAGCGCAGGGCAAGTTGCAGTTTGATCTGTGGACCACCCCTGACGGCAATACCGTGAATCCGCCGGCTGAACTTGACTGGGATACGCTGCGGGACCGCATTGCTGAGCGAGGCTTGCGCAACAGCTTGTTGATTGCGATTGCCCCGACGGCGACGATCGCATCGATCGCCGGTTGCTACGAGTGCATTGAGCCACAGGTATCGAACCTGTTCAAGCGTGAAACGCTCTCCGGCGAATTCATGCAGATCAACCGCTATCTGGTCCGCGAACTCCAAGCCTGCGGGCTGTGGGACGAGCGGATGATCTCGGAGATCAAGCAGGCCGAAGGATCGATACAGGGGATCGACCGAATCCCCGAAGAGTTGCAGGAGGTCTACCGCACCGCCTGGGAGGTCCCACAACGCCAACTCATCGACATGGCAGCCGAGCGCGGCGCCTTTATCGATCAGAGCCAGTCGTTGAACCTGTTTATGGAGACGCCGACGATCGGAAAGCTGTCGTCGATGTACCTGCACGCATGGAAGAGCGGTCTCAAAACCACCTACTACCTACGCAGCCGTGCGGCCACGAAGATCAACAAGTCCACCGCACCCAGCGGTGGCACAGCGCCCACCCCCGAAGGTGGGGCACCGACCGAGACCAAGACGTTCACCGACGAGGAGGCCATGGCCTGCTCGCTTGAGAACCCCGAATCATGCGAGGCCTGCGACTGATGGCTCTGATCGACCCGATCTACACCGACGACTCCCGAGGCGTCGACACCGAACTTCATTCGCTGAACACCACGGTGCCTGTGGGCGATGCGCGGCCAAAGCACATACTCGACCCGGGCTTCGACCTCACGTTGCGCCCGATGCGGTACCCGCAATTCTTCGACATGTACAAGGACGCGATCAAGAACACGTGGACGGTCGATGAGATCGACTTTTCCGATGACCTGGTCGACCTTGATCGCAAGTTGATGCCAGCCGAGAAGCATCTCGTATCGCGCCTGGTGGCGTTCTTCGCGACGGGAGACTCGATCGTGGCGAACAACCTGGTGCTCAATCTGTACAAGCACATTAATGCCCCCGAGGCCAGAATGTTCCTGTCTCGCCAGCTCTACGAAGAAGCGTTGCACGTCCAGTTTTACCTGACGTTGCTAGACAATTACATACCCGACATGGCCGAGCGCGAGGCAGCTTTCGCTGCGGTCGAGAACATCCCCTCAATTAAGGCGAAGGCTGAGTTCTGCTTCAAGTGGATGGACTCGGTAGACACTCTCGAAGCGATCACTACGCAGGAGGAGCGGCGGCGGTTCGTGATGAACCTGATCTGTTTTGCCACGTGTATTGAGGGTCTGTTCTTCTTTGCGGCGTTCGCCTACGTCTATTTTCTCCGGTCCAAGGGCCTCCTGAACGGCTTAGCCGACGGAACCAACTGGGTCTTCCGTGACGAGTCCTGCCACATGAATTTTGCTCTCGAAGTTGTCGAGACAGTTCGCAAGGAAGAGCCCGACCTGTTCGATGAACGCATGGAAGCTGACATCCGGGCCATGATGCACGACGCGGTCGACTGTGAGCACCTTTTCGCCGCCGACGTGCTGGGTGAAGGCGTACCGGGGATGAGCCTCAAGGACACCCGTGAATATCTCGAGTACGTGGCCGACACTCGCCTCCACCTGCTCGGCTACCAGAGTGAGTTCGGGTCGAAGAACCCGTTCAGCTTCATGGAGTTGCAGGACGTTCAGGGGCTCTCGAATTTCTTCGAACGCACAGTATCGAGCTACCAGACCGGGATAAGCGGCGACGTCAGCTTCGACGAAGACTTCTGAACAGGTACAAGGCACGAGTCGTCGTTGCGAGTCAGGCGGTCTTGTCGCCTTGACGATGGCGCTCGGTGTGTTCACCGAGCAATGGGCCGACATCGTTGATCGAACCAGGCGTGCGTGAAAACTTCGGGACGACGCCCAGTGTTGGCAACTCAATTCCTTGGCGAGACGTGATCAGCTGAACCATACCCCGCGCTAGGTAGTGGGGATCGTCGATCATCTCAGCTGCGGTGAAGACCCGTTCGGCCGGAACGGAGTGCTGCTTCATGAGTCTAAGGAGTTCGTCACCGGTCCTTTTTTTGGTCCAGTCGCCGATGAGCTCATCCAGTTCGTGCTCATTCGCGCCACGAGCCGAGTGGGTAATGAAGCGTTCGTCTTCGGCGAGTTCGGGCTGGCCCATCGCCGCGCAAAGGCGCCTGAAGATCGCATCGGCGTTGGCGGCAATCAGCACATCGGATCTATCCGAGGTTGGGTAGGCGTTAGACGGGGCGACCCCGCGCAGCGTTCCGCCTGAGCGATTGCGAAGGATCCCTTCGACCGCATAGTCAGCCATCGACGATTCCATCAGCGCCGCTACGGCTTCGTAGATCGCCACGTCCACCTCCTGACCCCGTCCGCTGGTGGTTCGCTCGTGGAGTGCAGCGAGCGTGCCGATGACGGCGAACAGTGCAGCAAGGGAATCACCGAGGCTCACGCCAGCACGTGCTGGAGGGCGGTCGGGGTCGCCGGTGGTGTGCCGAATTCCCCCGAAAGCCTCACCGATCGACCCGAAGCCGGCCTCGGCCGCCCGTGGCCCGGTCTGGCCGAAGCCAGACACATGAGTGAGGATGATGCCGGGATGGTCGATGCTAAGGGTCGCATAGTCGAGTCCGAATCGTTTGAGCAGCCCCGGACGGAAGTTCTCGAGCAGTACGTCGCACTCTCGGCTGAGCCGTTGGACCATCGCCAGGTCGTCAGGGTCCTTAAGATCGGCGGCCACCGACTGCTTGTTGCGGGCGATGGTGGGCCAGAACAGCGAGTCGCCGCCGACGGTGACGCCCCAACGCCGCATCGGGTCTCCGCCACTGGGCGATTCGATCTTGATGACTTCGGCGCCGTAGTCGCCGAGCAACTGCCCGGCGAACGGTCCGGCGATGAAGTTTCCGACCTCCAGCACTCGTACCCCCAGCAATGGTCCCGCACGTTCCATGTTCGTAGTTGTATCGCGTGCATGGCCGCCCGAATAGAACCAGTCGGTCGATGAAGTGACGTGTGCCGCACGGCTGAGGTTGGCCCGGGAGCGGCCGAAGGAAAGCGAGTGGCAGATAAAGTGGAGGGGGTGAGCAATGCGAATTCGGGATGGCTGACCAGCGCCCATGTGATGGTTGTTGCTGGCAAGGGAGGCGTGGGCTCGTCGACCGTTGCGGCGGCGGCTGCGCTAGCAGCCGCTCGCGAGGGAGCCGATGTCCTGTTCATCTCTGTCGACGGTCGGCCGGGCATGGGACCGCTGCTCGGCGGCAGCGAGATCTCTGATCGTGAACAGACTCTTCAACGAGTCCCCGGGGGCGGCCGAGTCCGGGCTCGCACTATCCCAGCCGACCAGGCGTTCGGCGACTACCTCGAATTGAAGGGGGTCGGTGGGTTGCTTCGGCGTGCCGCATCGGCAGCGTCATTGCCGATGATCGCTGCCGCCACCCCGGGTCTTGAGCACCTGTTGGTACTCGGTAAGATTAAGGAGCTCGAAAAGGAGCGCAATGCCGACCTGATCATTGTTGACGCGCCGCCAGCAGGACACGCTGCGCCCTTTCTCCGCTCAGCATCGGGATTGTCTGATGTCGTGAAGTCGGGCCCTGTGCTGGACCAGGCAAGCGATGTGTCTGAGATGCTCGCCGACCCCACACGATGTAAGGCGCTTCTTGTGGCGCTTCCCGAGGAAACACCGATCACAGAGGTGATCGAGTTGGCTGACGACCTCGGCGGTGACATCGGTATTGAACTGCTGCCGTTTGTCGTGAATGCGTGTTGGCCTGATCGAACGGGCCTCGACAAGACACCGGCGATGGCCGCACGGTCGTACAAACTGAAGTTGTCTGATTCGGCCAAGTCGGCGCTCGAGTCGGCGGCGGCGTTTGGCCGGAGTCGTCTGGCCCAACAGCGCGAACAAATAGAACGCCTAGAAAAAGCGCGAAGCGAGCCGATCGTAATGTTGCCCCGGTTGGCCACGCCACGACTGGGACCCGACGATCTTGCTGCGCTCGCCGACGCGTTAATACCGTCTCATTAGGAGGTCGACGATGAGTAGGGAAAAGCAGGGCGAAGCCGAGCGGCCGATTGCGTCGCTCGAAGCGGTGATCCGCTCATCGGAACTGATTCTTACGTGTGGGCCAGGAGGTGTCGGCAAGACCACGACGGCCGCCGCACTCGGCGTGGCCGCAGCGCGCATTGGCCGTAAGACTGTGGTTGTCACCGTCGATCCGGCCCGGCGGCTTGCCGATGCACTCGGCCTCGATGACGGTGTTGCGTCGGACGAACCGCATCAGGTCATGGGCGTGACGAAACGGACGACGGACGGTGAGTTGTGGGCGTTGATGCTCGATGCCGAGCAGACGTTCGACCGGCTCGTCCGCGAGCAGTCGGGATCGCGCAAACAAGCCGAAGCAGTGCTGGATAACCCTGTGTACCAGGCGATTTCCGGTTCCTTATCGGGCGCGCAGGAATACATGGCCGTCGAGCGACTCCACCAACTCCACGTCAGTGGCGATTGGGATCTCGTGATCGTCGACACACCGCCTTCGCGTCATGCGATTGATCTGCTCGAAGCACCTGACCGCCTCGTGGGCTTTCTTAGCCACCCGGTGTACCGGACGCTCACCGTCGGTCAGCGAACGTTCGCAAAGATCACCGACGCTGCCTCGTCGATGTTTCTCTGGGCCGTGAAGCGTCTTGCGGGTCCACAGATCGTCGAGGACACCGTCGAGTTTTTCCGTTCGCTGGCGAATATCGAAGGCGGGCTTCGTCACCGCGCCAGGCAGGTGTCTGAACTGCTCCGCGGGAGCGAAACCGCGTTCGTAGTCGTGTCGAGTCCGCGTGCAGAGGCAGTTGGCGAGGCGGAGCACTTGCTCGACGCAATCGCTGACAAGAAGTTTCCGCTCGGTGGACTGGTCGTCAACCTCATTCACCCGATGCCAGAACCTTTGACCGACGACGATGAGGCTCTGCTGGCTGGCATCGACACCGGACCGCTCGGAGATCAGCTCGAGTGGCACCGCGAGTTGACTTCGCTTGCCAATGCCGAGCGCCAGGAACTGGTGGACCTCAAACGGCTTGCTGGAGAGGCTCCGGTAATCGAACTCCCGCTCTTAAATGTCGACATTCACGACGTTCCAGGCCTCGTCGGCCTGGCTGAACGACTGGTCTGATCGCACGCACCGGTCGCCTGACTTTGGATAGTGTCGTAGTGATGGCCAGGCCAACCGCCAGCGACGTCGTCGACGAGCTGTTTAGTCGTCCAATCGAGGCAGGGGTTTCGTTGGCGCTCATCGCCGTTCGCGGTGGCGAGGTGATCGCAGAGCGCTATGGCCGCAGCCCGGAGAACGAACTTGCAGCAGCTGTCGATGTCACCTCCCAGACCACGCTGCTGTCTTGGAGTATGGCGAAG
>CAJQPY010000014.1 GCA_905480335.1 uncultured Ilumatobacter sp.
AACACGGAAGTTAAGCCTGTCAGCGCCGATGGTACTTGGGGGTAGACCCCCTGGGAGAGTAGGACGTCGCCCGATTACGCAACACGAAAGCCCCACCCGGACCACAACCGGTGGGGCTTTCAACATTTTTCACCCCCACACACCCCTAGCCTGAGAGCCCATGTCTGCAGAGCGTTCGAACCGATCACCCTCTGGCCGACTGCCCGGTAAGGGAAAGCCTGGCGCAAGCAGTGGAGGGCGTTCGAACGGCAGGTCTGGCGGCGGGCGTTCCGGGTCCGGGCACTCCGGGTCCGGGCACTCCGGTGGCGGTCAGCGCGGCGCTGGCCGGCAGAGCAAAGGCGACAAGTTCACGCCCAAGTGGCGCGAGAGTCTCGATCAGCCGGTGACCGCCGCGCAGAAGCGTGCTGCAGAAGTCGACAAGCGCCGCGGTGGGCCGCGCCCGCCACGGGACCCAGATGCTGACCGGCGGTGGGCAGAGGAACGCGTGACCGAAGAGTGGATTGACGAGGGGCCCGTGCGCGAGGACGCGTCCGCCGCCGCCGAGCGGGCATCATCAGTGGAGCGCCCTCGGCGGGAGGCCCGACCACTTGATCCCGACATCGGCGCCGAACTGGTCGATGCGCTGGGCAACCAACGGGGCGTGCGCCTGTCGGAGCGTCTGGCTCAGGCATCTGAGGCGCTTGACCGCGAGCGTTTCGACGAGGCGCGTCGTATTGCGTCGTCGATCGCTAAGGAAGCACCCTCGGTGTCGGCGGTCCAAGAGGTGCTGGGCCTTGCGTCCTACCGTCTTGGCCGGTACAAGCCGGCGGTTGCAGCTCTCCAACAGGCCCAGGAACTCCACGAGAATCCTGCACTGCTGCCCGTGATCGCTGACGCATATCGCGGTTTACGGCGATGGTCGGCGGTGGAGCGGGTATGGGACCAGATCAAGGCTGCCTCGCCGTCGCAGGAAGTAATGTCGGAGGGGCGTATCGTGATGGCGAGCGCGCTCGCTGACCAAGGTGACGTCGCTGGAGCCATAGCGGTCATGCAGGACGGGCGCAAGCCACCCAAGCGCGTTCGAGAGCACCATCTTCGTGAGTGGTATGTGCTCGGCGACCTCTACGACCGGCTCGGCGAGACGATCACCGCTCGGCGCTGGTTCGGTGCAGTTGCCGACGAGGCGCCCGACTTTTTCGACGTCCACGACCGGCTCCGCGGCCTCGGTCGCTAAGCGGCATCGGACCACCCAAAATGGCCTCGATGCACTTTCGTGCCAATGTGGTTGCGATCGTCACGAACGCAAGGGGGCGCGTCATGGCGTTCGAACGTAGTGACGTGGCCGGAGCGTGGCAGCTGCCGCAAGGTGGCGTTGACGCAGGAGAGACGCCTGAAGAAGCTGCATGGCGCGAGCTCAGCGAGGAGACCGGACTTGGCCGCCAGCAGGTCGAGCTAGTCGGCGAGTTTCCTCACTGGACCGCTTACGAGTGGCCGAACGGCCCACGCAAGAATGGACGAATGGGTCAAGTCCAGCGGTGGTTCACGTTTCTCGTCGTGAACGACGACGTTGAACCCGAACCGGACGGTGCCGAATTTACGTCCTGGAAGTGGGTCAAGCGGAAGTGGCTTGTCGACGAAGTGGTCGACTTCCGTCGCCCGTCGTACCGCCGTGTGCTACTCGATGAAGGAGCTTGATGGCCGACGATTTGTTTGCTGTTGCTGCCGAGACGGCCAAATTGTCGCGGGCGCCGCTGGCCGCACGGCTGCGCCCGCGCTCGATTGACGACGTCGTCGGTCAGACGCACCTGGTCGGTCCTGGGCGACCGCTGCGCCAGCTCGTGGAGTCGGATCGCCTCACGTCTGCTTTACTGTGGGGCCCCCCGGGAACCGGCAAGACCACGTTGGCTCTCGCTGTAGCAGGAACCACCGATAGGGCGTTTGAGCAACTATCGGCAGTCACCGCTGGCGTGAAGGACGTCCGCGAAACAATTGAGCGCGCCCGCCAACGGCTCGGTGAACGAGGGCAAGGCACGATCCTGTTCCTCGATGAGATCCACCGGTTTTCAAAGGCACAGCAGGATGCGCTGCTGCCAGCGGTCGAGGATGGCACACTGACGCTGATTGGGGCAACCACCGAGAATCCATTCTTCGAGGTGAACGCGCCACTGCGCAGCCGATCGACGCTGTTTCGACTCGAACCGCTCGAACCGGCTGACATCGCAACGCTCGTCCGTCGTGGACTGGAGGCTGAAGGGGCGACGGCAGACGAAGATGCCATTGCGCTCCTGGTCGACCGGTCAGGTGGCGATGGCAGGCAGGTGTTGACCTCACTCGAGGTTGCCTGTGCGCTGTCGGATTACACGAGCGTGAGGTTGGCGCACGTCGAGGCGGCGCTTGGAACCAGCGCCCTGCGATACGGGCGCGATGATCACTACGACGTCGTCAGCGCGTTCATCAAGTCAATGCGCGGATCGGATCCCGACGCAGCGATCTACTGGCTCGCCCGAATGCTTGAGGCGGGCGAAGATGCCCGTTTCATTGCGCGGCGGATGGTCATCTTTGCGAGCGAGGACGTCGGATTGGCCGACTCGCGCAGTCTGGAGATCGCCGTCGCCGCGGCGCGTGCCGTCGAACACGTCGGGCTTCCGGAAGCGCAGCTCAATTTGTCGCAGGCGGCTATCCATCTTGCAGCTGCACCCAAAAGTAATCGAGCAGCGCTGGCTATTTGGAACGCACGGGCAGAAGTCCGAGACGGAGCGACCGGTGAGGTGCCCGCTCATCTGCGTGACACTCATTATCAAGGTGCTGCAGCGCTCGGTCACGGTGACAGCTACCAGTATCCTCACGACCATGACAACGGCTGGGTTGCACAGCAATATCTGCCTGACGCATTGGTCGGTCGACGCTGGTACGAGCCGTCGGGACACGGGGACGAACGCGACGTTGGCGAACGAGTGGATGAGCGCCGATGAGCACTGGTGAGATCCTGTTGGTTTCAGCGATTGTTTTGCTGGCGATCGGGTTTGCCTTGCTGATTGTTGTGCTACTCCGCGTGCTTGACGTCACCAACCACCTTCGCACCGAGGTCGCCGACTTGCGTGGCGAAACGCGCATGCTCGTCGATGATCTCCGCGTTTCAACCGATGAAGCCCGCGAAACAGTCGACGAGGCTCGCCAGGACCTGGAACGCTTCGATCGTGTGCTGGGCTCGGCCGAAGCCATTGGTGACGCCGTGGGATCGACTGTGGCGCGCGGTGCGTTTTCGTCGCCGTCTATTAAGGCGGCTGGGTTCGCTCGAGGGGCGTCGCGAACCGTCGCCAGGTTGCGACGGAAGAGTTCATCGGAGCAGAACGTTATTGACGTCAGTCGCCGCGCTGGCGAGTTGCCCCCCGAAGCGAGGAGGAAACAAGCATGATGAAACGACTGACATGGTTTGCTGGAGGGGTGGCCGCGGGTGCCGCGGGAGCAAGTTACGCGAAGAAAAAGGTCAAGGAGAAGGCGGCGCAGGTGTCTCCGGCGGGTGTTGCGCGGTCTGCTGCCGAGCGAGCCAAACAGACCGCCGCCCACGTATTCGACGCCGTGCGTGAAGGGCGCGAGGTAATGAATCAACACGAGGATGAACTCAAGGCAAAGCGAGATGGTCGACTCGTCACCTTGGCCGAGCACGTCGCCCCGGGAGATCAGGTCTTCGTCGATGGCGTTGAGGTCGAGTCCGGACGCGTCATTGTTATGCGCCCCAAGTGAGTAGCGCCCGATGACGGACGAAGTCGTCGCAGCGCTTCAGGAGCAGATCGATCCGGCACGGGTCAGATCGGGGGCCACCGAAACCCGCCTTTACCGGCGTGACGCCTCCAATATGACCGGGCAGGCGGGCGTTATCGTGTTCGCCGAGTCGACCGCCGATGTGCAGGCAGCGGTTTGCGTTGCCGCTCGGCTCGGGTTGCCGTTCCTGGCTCGTGGCTCTGGAACGGGCCTCGCCGGCGGAGCGGTACCGCCAGATGGTGCGATTGTCATATCTACGTCGAAGATGAACCAGATCATCTCGGTGGATGCCGAGAACCGTCAAGCCTGGGTGGAGCCGGGCGTGCTGAACCTTGATCTGTCCAAACAGGTAGCGCATCTCGGCGTGCATTTTGCCCCAGACCCAAGCAGTCAGCAGACGTGCTCAATTGGGGGTAACGTCGCTAATAATTCGGGTGGTCCACACTGTCTCGCCGATGGGGTCACCAGCGCTCACGTCCTCGCTCTTGAAGTCGTTCTTCCCGACGGTTCAATCACTGTGCTTGGTGGTGAGGATCCCGAGCAGAATGGCCTTGACTTGCGCGGGGTCTTCGTCGGTTCAGAGGGGATGTTCGGCGTAGCCACCAAGGTGTGCGTTCGTTTGATGCAAAACCATCCCGATGTGGCAACGATGTTGATGGAGTTCGACTCAGTTGCCGAAGGTGCCCAACTGGTCAGTGACATCATCGCAGCCGGGATCGTTCCGGCAGCAGTCGAAATGATGGATCAACTCTGCTTGCAGGCAGTTGAGGCGTGGCTGCATGCCGGGCTCCCGACTCATGCGGCGGCCGCGCTACTAATCGAGTGCGTGGGAGCAGCGGGCCAGGTCGCGTCGGAGATGGCGCAGATTCGAATGCTCGCAGCTGCGCGTGGTGTGGCGAACGTGCGAATCGCCGCCGACGAGGGTGAGCGGGCCGAGCTCTGGAAGGCCCGCAAGGGGGCGTTTGGTGCGGTGGCCAACGTCAAGCCGAACTACTATTTGCACGACACAGTCGTCCCCCGTGCTCGGCTTGCGGAAGTCATCGAGAAGGTTTACGAGATAACTGCTCGTTACGGCATTGACGTAATCAACGTGTTCCACGCCGGCGACGGGAACCTTCATCCTCTGCTCGTGTACGACGCCCGTGAGGAAGGGACGATTGACAAGGTCCACGAGGCCGGACGCGAAATCGTTGCATTCTCGGTTGCAGTTGGTGGCGTTCTGTCCGGCGAGCACGGTATCGGTCTGGAGAAGCGCGACCTGATGCCGCTGATGTTCTCGGAGGTTGACCTATCGGCACAGGAGGCCCTCCGCCTCGCGTTCGACCCGCAGCTGATTGCCAATCCAAATAAGGTGCTCCCGAATCCGGCGACTTGCGGGGACATGCACGAAGTTCCTGACGGCGCGTGGATCTGATGGATCGGACGATCGACGAGTTTGCTGCGGCGGTCGGAACCGTGGACGCCGTCACAGTCGAGGGTGCAGCAACACGTGGGGGAGCGCTACCGGGGGTACCGGCAGTCAATGCCCCGGCCGGGATCGTTCGGATCGATGCGGCAGAGATGGTGCTTGAATGCGGGGCCGGAACACCAATGAATGAGGTTCATACGGCGCTCGCCGAGGTGGGTCAAACCGTCTCAATTCCTAGTGGCGGAACGATCGGCGGCGCTTTAGCCTGCGGTATCAGTGACATCACGCGGCTCGCCCACGGGCCGATGCGCGATGTGTTGTTGCAGACACAGTTCGTCGGGGCGTCGGGGAAAGTGACCAAAGCGGGCGGACCTACGGTCAAGAACGTGAGCGGGTTCGACCTCTGCCGGCTACTCGTCGGGGCGTATGGAACGCTCGGTTTCTTCGGCGAAGTGATCGTTCGGACTAGGCCCCTTCCTCGGTCAAGCCGATGGTTTACAACGGACAGTGATCCTTTTGAGTTGCTTGCCGGCTTGTATCGGCCGGTTTCCATTCTGTGGGATGGCAAGACGACCTGGCTGCGCCTGGACGGTGACCCCGGTGATGTCGATGTCGCCGCATCCGGCTTCCGGTTGAGGCAAGTCGATGGGCCACCTCCGCTGCCGGGTCCGCATCGTTGGTCGGTTCCCCCTGGTGAGCTTCGTGCGCTGCGCTCGGAGATTCCCGGCAGTTTCGTTGCGCAGATTGGCGTCGGCGTCGTGCATCGAGTGGAGCCGCAGCTCCGTGGCCCGGTTGATCCAGCCATTCGTCAGCTGCACGATCGGATCAAGCAACATTTTGATCCGTCGGGCCGTCTGAACCCTGGACTGGATCCACTCGCCGTCGGCATCAGGTCGTGACTCGGGCATACGTCGACCGCCGGGTCACCGACATGACTTGGGCGACCGAAGCCGCAGTGCACGCTGCGAAGCAGTGGAAGTTGCCAGCGCCGGTCACGATTCGGCAAGGGATGAACGCCATCTTCCAATGCGGCGACACCGTGCTTCGTGTGGCGACGCCCAACGCATCTGCCCAGGCGTCGCTCGACCTTGCCGAAACCCTCGCCGATCAGGAGATCGGCGTTCTTCGAAGCCGACGTGCGGCCCCAATCGAGGTGAACGGGTTCGAAGTCACTGCGTGGCCGTTCGTCGAAGCGGTTCCGGCGCCGATCGATTGGGTGGCAGTCGGTGCGATTGTGCGAAGGGTTCACGACGTTGCTGCGTCATCGCTTCCGGCCCAGCTCCCGCAGCCGTCGCCAACTGACTTTCCGTGGTGGGATCACGCGACGATGCTTGCCGAGGTCGGCTCGAGGCTTGACGCTAGGGCGGAGGCGGGAATCCGCGCCGCGATCGAGCGACACCGAGGTTGGGATGACTTCGTCGGGTCTGACCGCGTCGTTGTCTGTCACGGTGACGTCCATCCAGGAAATGTAATCATGGGTGTCGACGGGCCGGTCCTGATCGATTGGGACTTGCTGTGCCTTGCACCGAGAGGATGGGACCACGCGGCTCTGATGACGTGGACGGCCCGGTGGGGAGGAGATCCCAATGTGTACGAAAGTTTTGTAGACGGCTACGGATGGTCTGCCCGAGACGACCGTCATGCCGAGGCCTTTGCCGAGCTCCGGCTGGTGGCGGCGACGCTTATGCGATGGAAGGTCGCTCTCGTCGACCCTGCGGCTCGGCTTGAGGCCGAGCGTCGTCTCGCGTATTGGCGTGGTGATGCTGATGCGCCCGCGTGGCGGCCGCAGTGAGGTGATTGACTACTGAATCGTGCCAGCAGGACTCGAGGTCAAGAACTCACCCACCGGAGCTGGTCGCGGGGTCTTTGCGTTGCGTGATTTCAAGAAGGGCGAAGAGATCGAACGGTGCCCGATGCTGGTGGCCAATCCCGATCGCGGTGACGCTCTCGAAGCGGGCGCAGAGGGCTACGTCTTCGGGTGGGGTGACGGTCGTACAGCGCTTGCCCTCGGCTACGGATCGCTCTATAACCACTCCTACGACTCGAACGCCACGACGCTCGAGACCGGTGACGAGTTGGTGATCACGGCGACGCGGAGGATAAGAGTCGGCGACGAGATCTATATCAATTACATGGGAACCGCACAGACCGGCGTCTGGTTCGATGTGCTGTGAGTCAGCGGGGCTGGCAGATGGGGCAGTGATAGCTGGTTCGGTTGGCGATGTCGAGTCGTTGTATCTCGCTCCCACAGCGAAGGCACGAGTTGCGCTTGTAGGCGTATGTAGCCTCGCTGCGTGGGATTCGCTTGCCGCGGGGAACCCCCGATTCTTCGCGAGACACCGTGAGGATGCGGCCGTCTTTGACGCCTTGTCTTAGCATGCCGGTGATCGTCGCCCATAGCGCCTCCAACTCGGCAGCGTCGCATTCCTTTCCGGGGCGCAGAGGATGGATTTCGCAGACGAAGAGGGCTTCGGCCCGGTAAACGTTGCCGACGCCAGCAACGACTGACTGATCCATCAGAAGATCGCCGATGCTGCGTGACGACTTGGCAATCTTGTCGTACATTCGCTGCGGATTCTGGCGCGGCTTGATCGGATCAGGTCCAAGCCGCGCAAGGATCCTTTTCCGCACCGACGGATCATCGACGGTGCAGGCTGTCGGACCGTTCAGATCGACGGTCACATCGGGCGCGACGATCCGCATCCGCACTGCGCCTTGCGGTTCCGGTGGATCGTCTGTTTTATGTACCCGATACTTGCCGAACAGGCCGAGGTGAACGTGCCCTATCTCGCCGGTCGACCAGCAGTGAAACAAGTGTTTCCCGTGGGCTTCGATCCGTTCGATTGTCGCACCATCGACCCGCTCAGCATCGGCAGCGAACCGGCCCTGCGGGCTCGACACAGCGACTGGCATGCCGACGATCAGCTTGCTGTGGTCACGGGCAATCTTGGCGATGGTGTGGCCTTCGGGCACGACCGGAAGGTACCGCTTCGTAACACCGGGCGCGCATTTCAGGTCACTTCGCGAGCTGAGATGCGACCACGGAGCAAAGTCCGGCGAGCTCATCGAGCATTAATACGAGATCCAAACGCTCGCGTTGCGAGATTGGGTCAGTAGTCGCGTGCAGCCGGTCGCGTGCCATGGCCGGTGTTTCCGGTTCTTCCAGTGCGGTGCCCGATCGGTGACTCGACGGCCCCCGCAAAATTGCGCCGCTAGCCCTGCCGCTGCTTCGAAACTCCGAGTCTGCCAAATTGGTTATTTTGTAACAGAACTCCACAAGTCTCGCCTTGGTCGCCGCTCGGGACGACTGAGCCCAGTCGCATGTGTAGCGCTGATAGGCTCGTAGCTCCGTCACAAGGAGATGTCATGAAAGTCAAAATTCCACTGGTCCTGTTGCTTGCGATTGTTTCGGCCCTCGGCTACGCGCTCGGCACCGAAAACGGACGCGCGCAACGCGACGCAATGCTCATCAAGATGGGCCGCAAGGATGCAATGGATTCGGCTGACGCAACCGATGCAGCTAGCGAATCTGCGGCTGACGCAGTCGAGACAGCTACCGAATCCGTTTGAGGCTTATACCCCTGCGAGCCCGTCGCAACCCGGGTTCATAGCGGCGAAGCTTCGCCCTAGGGGTCGACATCTGAGATGTGACACTGGCCGTGACCGCAGGTCTGGTCGCCGGCTGCTAGCCACGGAGACCTTCTAGCCGGTCACGTTCTTCACCGTAATCCTTGACCGGTCCGTGTTTCTTTTGACCGGCCCGTGGCCGCCCCAGAACGTGTCTTATAGGTGAGCGGCACTCAAGCATTAGGCGGATGATTTTGCGTCGTTTGTCGCCGTAGCCGTCACACGCGGTCGTCCGTAATGTTCGCCGCGTAGTATCTCTTCTGTGCTCAATCTCGATAACGAGAAGTTGTCCGCGTGTGTGTCGTGCGGGCTGTGCCTGCCGCACTGTCCGACGTTTCGGGTGACAGGCGAAGAGTCTTACTCGCCGCGCGGCCGGATCGACGCGATGCGCGGCGTGCAAAACGGTGATGTCCCTGTCGACGTCGAGTTCGTCGACTTTATGGAGACCTGCGTGCAGTGTCGGGGGTGCGAACCAGCCTGCCCAAGCAATGTCGAATTCGGTGCGCTTATGGAGCAGACACGGACGACGCTCGCCATCGAGCGACGGATCACGCCATGGTGGCAGCGCCTCGGCTTCCGAGTGCTAAGGCATCATCGGCTCCTCCTAGCCGGTTCCTCATTGCTGGCCGCTGCGCAGCGGGTCAAATTAGTGCCGTCGCGGCTGGGTCTTTCGGAGTTGCCGGTTCGTCGTCCCCCGGCGCTCTCCTCGACGGGCAATGATCTTTGGCTCTTCACGGGCTGCGTAATGGATGCGTGGCAAAGATCGACGCATCTGGCCACCGCCGAGCTTATTGGCGCCACAGGCACGACGTACCGCGTGCCCGAGTCGGGTGGGGCGTGTTGTGGAGCTCTCCATGTTCATGCCGGGCTTCACTCAGAGGCTGTCGCACTGGCCAAGCGAGTGATGGCGTCAATGCCCGGAGATGCGGCAATCGTGGTGAATTCAGCTGGGTGTGGCGCAGCTCTGAAGGATTACGGCTCGATCGTCGGTACCGATGATGCCGCACGTTTCTCTGAGCGCGTTGTCGATGCCAGCGAATGGCTCGCCAAGCGGGTCGATCTGCTCCCCCCGGCCCTGGGAATTCGAGAGAGGGTCATTGTGCAAGATCCTTGTCATCTGCGGCACGTCCAGCGCGTTGAACAATCGGTGCGAACGTTACTCACGCACGTCGCTGACGTAGTCGAACTTGACGACGACGGTTTGTGCTGTGGCGCAGGTGGCGCCTACTCGGCGCTGCAGCCCAAACTTGCGTCTGATATCCGGGACCGCAAGGTGGCGTCAATCGACCGCGCGCTGCAGGCACACCCCGCAGATGTGGTGGCCAGCGCTAACCCAGGGTGCTCAATGCACCTCGCCGGAGTACTCAACAGCCGGGGCTTGCGAGTGTCTCACCCCGTCGACGTTGTTGCCGATGCTCTGCGAAGCTGACGCGATTCGCATGGCCGACTACGAGAACTTCGCCGAACGGCTAAACCAGATCGCCGAAGAACTCGACGACGCTGCATTCGACCGGCTGCGAGAAGCGGTGGCGGAGGGTGAGGTAGAGCGACCTCGCAGTGACAAGACGTTGATGCAGGCGCGCCGCTCGATCGTGAAAGCATCGCTTCTCCTCCGGTCGATCAAGGAATAAACGCAGTGGGAGTCGGCCAGCCATTGACCCGGCCGATCAGCGCAATCAGATCGCCGAAACCATGCTTGTCGAACTTGAGTCCGATGCGGGCGAGGTCGAGATGATCGTCGTCTCGGCGCTCGGCCTGTGTGGGCTCCGCACGCTCAATTGACCCAGATGAAACGAGATGGGCGAAGTGCTCGTTTAAATCGGCAAGCTGCGCGTCGTCGGGTCCGCGCTGCAGTCTGACCACAAGACGCTCGCCGACGAATCGGATTGAGTGGTAGTTGGAATAGAAGTGCTCGATGATCTTGCAAGCCTTGTCACACGAGTTGGTGATTGTGTAGAGCCCGGTGTCGTCAGGTGACACGAGACCACGTGCGATGAGCTGTTCGCGAATGAACTCTTCAACTTGCTCCCAATAGGGGTCGCCGGGTGCGTCAAGCAGCACGATTGGCACCGGAAGGCTCTTACCCGTCTGGACGAGGGTGAGAAGTTCGAAGGTCTCGTCGAGCGTCCCGAACCCACCAGGGAGGCTAACGAATGCTTGCGATTCCTTAATCAGCATCAGCTTACGGGTAAAGAAATACTTCATCGAAACGTGCTTGTCGTCGCCTGCGATGATGTCGTTTGCGCCGCTTTCGAACGGGAGTCGAATCGAAACACCTATCGATCGCTCTCGTCCCGCTCCTTCCATCCCGGCCTGCATGATTCCCGGGCCGGCCCCGGTGACGGTCATCCAGCCGCGATCGGCCAAGAGCGCAGCAAGATCCTGGGCTTGAGCGTAGAGAGGGTCGTTTGGCTTGATTCGCGCCGAGCCGAAAATTGACACTTTGCGCTCATGCGCGTAAGGAGCGAACATTTGGTAAGCAGCGCGCATCTCGGTGAGTGCCGCTGTGGCAATCTTGAGGTCCAATGTGTCAGGGTGATCGCCGATCAGACCGATCGCTTCGGAAACAAGTGATTCCGCCAGCCGAACATTCTCAGAAACTCCTAGTTCGGAAACGATTGCTTGCGCACGCGGATCGATCGGATCAGGTACACCTTGTCCCATGAGTACCGGACCCTACGACCCTGATGAGGTGGTCGACCACCCTGCCGAGGATGATCGCTTGCGCGGACGTTTTAAGAGCGACGCATCGGCGCCGTCGTTATCGCATGGTCTCGGACTCGGCCTGCTCGCAACCGCAGCAGGCCTCGGCGTGGCTGAACTGGTCGTCGGTCTGGTTGAGGGATCGTCCTCGCCGGTTGTGCCGGTCGGCCAAGAGTTCATCGATTACACGCCGGCATGGCTGAAGAACTGGGCTATCGAACAATTTGGAACCGACGACAAAGCGGTCTTGGTGGCGGGCGCACTGGTCGTCATCGTGTTCCTCGGAGGGATCATCGGTGTGCTGGCGGCTCGCGGCGCGAAGCGCACGGCTTACGGCCTGACGATCGCTGTTGGGTTGGTCGGCGCATGGGCGGTAGCTGTCCGGCCAGAGCCGACGTTCACGAAGTTGCTGCCGACATTGATCGGGACCGCTGTGTCGCTCGGTGTGCTTTGGTGGCTTGCGCCTCGACGAGGACCCGTAGGCACCGCCGGTGGACCGACGATGATCGGCCCAGATCGGCGTCAGTTCCTTCAAGGAGTTATCGGTATCGGATCGATCGCAGCGATCACCGGAGGGCTCGGATGGTCGATTCGGCGGCGCTTCGAAATTGACCGGGAGCGCTCGGAAGTCGTGCTCCCGACGGTCTCGCCCGATCAAGCAGCGCCAGCCGCGATCGACGAATTCTCACTCGGAGTCGAGGGAATCGAATCGTTCGTCGTGCCGAACGATCGTTTCTACCGAATCGACACGGCGCTCGTTGTCCCTCAGGTGGCCATCGATTCCTGGAAATTAAACATCGATGGGCTAGTCAACAACCCCATCGAGCTCACGTTTCAGGATTTGCTCGACCGGCCGCAGATTGAGCGCTACATCACACTCTCGTGCGTTTCGAACCAAGTCGGCGGCAATCTCGTCGGCAACGCACTCTGGCAAGGTGTTCGTTTCGCCGACATTCTCAACGAGGCCGGATTGAAGGATGGGGCAGAACAGGTCGTGTCGCGCTCGGTCGACGGGTGGACCTGCGGCTCACCGATCGAAGCAATCATGGACGGACGTGACGCCATGCTGGCGATCGCAATGAACGGCGAGCCGCTCCCCGCCGACCACGGATATCCGGTGCGGATCGTCGTTCCAGGACTGTTCGGTTATGTCTCCGCCACCAAATGGGTCACCGACATTCAACTCACCCGCTGGGAGGACTTCGACGCTTACTGGGTGCCCCGCGGATGGTCGAAGCGCGGACCCGTCAAGACGATGGCGCGCATCGACACGCCACGTTCAGGGGCGAAGCGCGAAGGCACCGTCGCGATCGGCGGCGTGGCGTGGGCAGTGCATCGCGGAGTCGAGGCAGTCGAGGTTCGAGTCGACGCGGGCGAGTGGCGACAAGCTGAGTTGGGATCGGTTCCCTCAGTCGACACCTGGGTTCAGTGGGTGTACCAGTGGGACACCAGTGACGTTGAGCGGGGTGACCATGCCATCGAAGTGCGTGCGATTGACGGCGACGGCGACCCGCAACCCGAGGAACCCAAAGCGGTCGCTCCGAATGGCGCCCAAGGATATCACCGCATCATCCTCGACATCTCCTGATCCGACGCGGCGAGCCGGTTCGTATCGACGGGCCAGGCAAGCCGGCGTCGAGGCGTCAGATGTCGAGGGTGGCGGCCTTGGCCTCGAGAGCAGCGATCAGCTCGTCGAACGCTGCGGCGAAGCTGGCGACACCCTCGCGCTCAAGTTGGTCAGCAACGTCATCCATGTCGATGCCCACCCGCGCAAGATTTGCCCAGATCGCCTCGGCATGATCAACGTCCGAGTCGACGCGCCGGGCCACGGTGCCGTGGTCCACGAAGGCGTCGAGCGTGGCGTCGGGGAGCGTGTTGACCGTGTCGGGACCGATCAGTTCGTCTACGTAAAGTGTGTCGCTGTAGGCGGGGTTCTTCGCGCCGGTCGACGCCCACAGCGGTCGCTGAACACGGGCGCCTCGTGCAGCCAATGCATCCCATCGATCCCCAGAGAACTTTTCCTTGAACAGCTTGTACGCCAGTTTCCCCTGAGCAAGGGCGGCCGAGCCGCGAAGGGCGAGGGCATCGTCGGAGCCGTTCGCCTCAAGCCGTTTGTCGACTTCAACGTCGACCCGGCTGATAAAGAAGCTGGCAACACTCGCCACGTGTGACAGATCGAAATCAGGATCGGTAGCAAGTTGTTCGAGTCCAGCAAGGTAGGCCTCGATCACTTCTTCGTAGCGGGAGAGAGAGAAGATCAACGTCACGTTGATGCTGCGGCCCTCCGCGATCATCTGCTGGATCGGAGCGAGACCAGCCTCAGTGGCGGGGATCTTAACCATTAGGTTGCGACGGTTAATTCGCTCGTGCAGGCTGCGCGCAGCAGCTTCGGTGCCTGGTCCATCGTGCGCCAGATCGGGAGCGACCTCAACGCTGACGTAGCCGTCGACGCTGTTTGAGTGGTCGTACACCCTCGAGAACACGTCGCAAGCGCCGTGGATGTCACGGATCACGAGCGACCAGTAGTGATCGACAGTCGAGCCGCCGTCGCCGGCGATCTCGACGAACTGTTCGTCATAGTCCGACGAACCCTGGATCGCCTTCTGAAAGATCGAAGGGTTCGACGTCAGGCCGCGTGCCCCGCTATCGCGGATGTCGACGAGCTTGCCGGACGTGATGTAGTCCCGCCGTAGATTGTCGAGCCACGCGCTTTGCCCTTCCTGTTCGTACAGGTCGTACAGTCTTCCGCTCATAATTCGTACTCCGTTTGTTCGCAGATGGTGTCAGTTGACGAGGAAGGCTGCGGTTTCCGCAACGTGCTCGGCGTTAATGCCAAGCATCTCAAGGACGAGACCGCCTGGTGCGCTGGCACCAAAACGGTCGATGCCGATCGATGCGTCGGCATGGGTCGACCACCCGAAGGTGACACCGGCTTCGACTGAGAGAACCGGGACGTCGTTCGGTAGGACCGATGCACGGAACTCGTCGCTCTGCGCTTCGAATCGGTCGACCGAGGGCATCGACACCACGCGTGCCGCAATGCCGTCACCGATGAGCGCCTCGGCGGCCTGGTTGCAGACGGCGACCTCACTCCCCGTGCCGAGGAGCACGACCTGGGGTGCGCCGTCGGTGTCGCGCACGATGCCAGCGCCACGCTCGACTGCAGAGCCATCAGTCGTTACCTCAATGTTCTGCCGGCTAAGGATCAGGGCAGACGGCCCGTCATGTCGGACGACGTCAGCCCATGCCTGGATCGTCTCATTACCGTCTGCGGGGCGCACGACGTGGAGATTCGGGATCGCCCTTAAGCTGGCGAGTTGCTCGACCGGCTGGTGAGTCGGGCCGTCCTCGCCGACGCCCACGGAGTCGTGAGTGAACACAAAACACACCTTGGCGCCAGATAGGGCGGCGAGGCGGATCGATGGCCGCATGTAGTCGGCAAACACGAAAAACGTTGCGGTGACGGGGAGGACTCCGCCGTGCAGCGCAAGACCGACCCCAATGGCGCCCATTGCGTGCTCGCGAATGCCGTAGTGCAGGTAGCGGCCATCGGGAGCGCTCATCGAGAACGGATGTGACGCGCTTAAGGCGACACCGTTGCTGCCCTTTAAGTCGGCCGATCCAGCCATTAGCCCTGGCAACTTTGGACCGGTTGCATCCAATGCGGTCTGGATGGCCTTGCGGGTGGCGAGTGACTCGCCGAGCTCGTAGCTCGGAAGGTCGGCGTCCCACCCCTTGAGGCCGGTTGCGTTCTGTGCGGCGATCCACTCCGGTGACGTCGGCTCCCACCTAATGGCGCGTACGGCTGACGCCCGCTCGGCGACGTGGCTGCGATATGCCGCCACCAGATCGTCGGGGGCCCAGAACGGCTCGTCAGGAATCCCCATGACCTCCTTGGTTGCGGCGACGTCTTCGGCCGAGAACGGGTTGCCGTGGGCGTTATGGTCGTCCTCCCATTTCGGCGACGGGCGCGCAACGTGTGTGCGTAACACCAGGAACGACGGCTTGGGAGTCGCTTTGGCAGCGTTGAGAGCTGCTTCGAGGGCGTCGAGATCATCGGCGACGTCACCGAGCTCGACGACATCCCATCCGTAGGCCCGGAACCGTGAGGCCATGTCGACGCTGGTGGTGAGGTCGGTGTCTCCGTCGATCGTGATCCTGTTGTCGTCGAAGATGCAAACCAGGTGACCGAGCCCGAGGTGTCCGGCGAGGTCCGCTGCTTCGTGACTGATGCCCTCCATCATGCAGCCGTCTCCGGCGATAACGAACGTGTGGTGATCGACCGCATCGGCACCGAAACGGGCTCGCTGGTTGGCCTCGGCGATGGCCATGCCGACCGCGTTAGCGAAACCTTGGCCAAGTGGGCCGGTGGTGACTTCGACGCCGGCCGTATGGCCAACCTCTGGGTGGCCGGGAGTCGCCGATCCCCACTGACGAAAATTTCGCAAGTCGTCGAGTTCAAGTCCGTAGCCGCACAGAAATAGCATCGCGTATTGCATGATCGACACGTGCCCATTCGAGAGCACGAAACGGTCGCGATCACTCCAGTGGGGGTCACCCGGGTCGTGACGCATGACGCGACTGAAGAGAACGTGGGCAAGTGGAGCGAGCGCCATTCCGGTTCCCTGGTGGCCGCTGTTCGCGACGAGTGGGCCATCCATGGAGACCCCACGGATCATCGAAATGGCTTGCGAATCCTGCTGCTCAGTCAACGACACGAGCGCGACATTAGTGGAGTAGGTCAGTTCAGCGTCAGAGCAATCCGAAATCGTCAGCCTTCAGCAGGAGGGAGGAGGGTGAACGGCACGATGTGCCAGGCCTCTTTGTCGACGCGACAATGGGCGAACACCGGCCCGTACTCACTGAAATCGAGCTCACCCTTGACGAGGCGGTAGGTGAACTTGCCCGGCTCAACTGTGAACGGACTGACGTTGCGGGCCACTTGCTCGCTTTCCTCGTTGACACCACGACGGAAAACCACCTCAAACACACCGCTGCCGGACTCGCCTGGGGGGCAGAAGATCAACGCGACCAAGTGGGGACTGAGCGTGATGGGCACCGGTGATGGACTCGCCTGGGAGAACATCACGCCGGTCATGTCGATGCGTGTCGAAGGCCCAGGTGCCTGACGCATCTCGAAGTTCTCAACAAAGAGGGCGGAGACGATCTGCATGTTGTTGGATCGTACCGAGACGGTGTTAGACGGCTACCGGCTCCACTGGCGCAGTTGGGAGAAGACCTTTGACTTATGCGAAGCAAGAATCAACAATCGTGGGTGGATCGCAAAGCCCAACGGCGGGATTCGCCTGAATCTCGGTAGCGAATCGGTGAGATGTCACGACCTGATGGAAACTTGAGACGAGTAGTGAGCGACTGCAGGTGTGGGCTCGCCGGTATTGGCGTGCCGGGGACAGAGGCGGCCGGGATCACGCCGCGAGAAGGTTCGACGTCCGCTTGGGTCACATCCAGCGGAGCGGGACGCATGCGATGACGCGGTATGAGCCAAGGATCGGCACTGGGCCAAACAACCTTGAGTCAACCGCCGCCACATCGGTGTTATCGGACGCAATCCGCATGGCGGAGCGGTCGACTGACTCGACGCGTTTGACGAGCCACAGCCCAGGTTCGCCAGGGTGCTCGACACAGCGCAATTCGCCCGGGCGCACCCGATTTTGTCGAAGCCCGATGAGACCTTGGCCTGCGATCAACGTCGGTTCCATCGACCGGTCGGCGACCACGAAGCGACGCAACGGCCACTTCGCGCTGCGAGACCGAGGATCAGCTGGGCATTGGGTCACGCCGGGAGTGTAGGTTTTGCTACGAACCCATCGGGGACGCCGCGTGTTGTTCCCGCCCGAGAAATCCCCCAAGGAGAACCACATGTTTGGCAAGCTCTTCGCTTCCGCCACCGTTGCCCACGCCCACTGCGACCTTTACTGCGGAGTGTACGACCCGGCGCAGGCCAAGATTGAGGCATTGTCGGTCGTCAAGACCGCCAAGAAGTACGCCGAGTCCGATGACGACGTTTTCCGTGCGCGCTGCATTTCCATAAAGGAGGAGCGAGCTGAGGAAACCAAACATCACCTGATGGTGCTGTGGGCCGACTTCTTCGCCCCGGCCCACTTCGAAGAGTTCCCGCAGCTACACGAGCTGTTCTGGAATGCAATCCACCAGGCCGGCGAGGCCAAGAAGTCGATGGACCCCACCGTCGGCGAGCGGCTTGTCGGCTATATCGATGAGATCGCCGAAATCTTCTGGAAGACCGAGAAGGCGCAGGCCATGGGCGTCTACCCGCCCGGGTGACATCGGAATCTGAGTTTCCCGAATCCACCGTGTCCCCTTGCGGGATCGGTGGGTTTGGTTGTTTTCGGCGGCGATAACGTCACTCTTCTATGCCAGATGATGCCGTGGCCACTGATCGGTCGACGCGACAGCAGATCTTGGACGCCGCTCGAGACTGTTTTTCGTACACCGGCTACAGCGCTACTTCGCTAAACGACATCGCCGCCGAAGTAGGCATCCGGCGGCCCAGCTTGTTGCATCACTTCGCGTCGAAGGAAGCGCTATATGAGGAAGTCTTCGAGCAGCTGCTGGCCAATTGGTTCTCGCGGCTAGCCGACTCGATTATGGCGCCATCAAGGGGGCTGGAGAAGGTCGAACAGGTGCTTGACGCCGGCTTCGGGTTCTTTGCAGACAACCCCGCCTACGTCACCTTGATGCGGCGTGAGGCGATCGACGGGGGAAGTCACCTCGCCATCGATCTCGCTGCGACCCTGCGCCCGATGTTCGACGAGGCGGTCGGCTATTTCGAACGAGAGATGGCGGCAGGCGTGTTTCGCGACCAAGACGCAGCACAGCTACTGCTCACCGGCTACGGCGCGCTTTTGAGCTACTTCTCTGATGCACCTTTCCTCGAAGGGTTGCTCGACGAGAGCCCGCTCGCCGATGCAGCGCTTGCCCGCCGGCGTACACACATCATCGAATTTTTTCGATCCGCATTGGACCCGTCATGACATCGATACGTGCCGCCAGCTTCGAACCACTCGACGACGAGACAACACGGCGCTGGATGCGGTTCGGGAAGAGCGGCACCACGACCTACCCGATGCTGCTTGGCCTGGTGGTCGAAGACGTCAGGCGCGACTTCTGCCGGATGCGGCTGCCGTTCCGTAATGAACTTCTGCAGGCGGCCGGCGTGATGCACGGGGGCGCGGTCGCATCGCTGCTCGACCACGTGATGGTTCCAGCAGTCGGTGCGGTCCTTGAGCGGGGCGCGAGCTACTCGACGGTCGACATGCATGTGCAATACATGCGCGGCATCGTTGGTGGCGACCGTGCGGAGGACGCAATTGCTGAAGGTTGGGTGACCCGCCGCGGGCGTCGCACAGTCTTTTGTGAGGCGGAGGCTTTCGGTTCCGTCACCGGCGACCTACTGGCCAAGAGCGTACTCACCTACGCAATTTCCTCCTCCAAGGTTTGACGCGCAACCCGCTACCGGGCCACGTCACCAAACTTGAGGTCGGTGGTCGGTCTCAATCGCGAGTGTTGTTGGGACGAGAAGCGTGATACGGATGGGCCAGCGTGCGATAGGGAAGTGCGGCATTGACAGTGTCGGCGGCACCGGCGAAAGTACGGTGAAGGACGATGTCTGGATCCACGACTTTGTCCGAACGCGCCTCGAAAGCCCTTCTTGCGGCCTACGGGCTCCCAATCGCGTCAGAGCGATTCGCCGACTCGCCGGCGGCGGCGGGAGATGCTGCTGACGAAATCGGGTATCCGGTCGTGGCGAAACTTAACGGTGACGCGATTGCCCACAAGACCGAACGTGGGCTCGTAAAACTGCGCCTTGGCGACCGAGCGGCAGTCGAGGCTGCGGCCAGTGACCTACTTGCGGCGGCGACGCCAGTTGACGGCAATGTCGACGTGCTCGTTGCGCCCATGGTGTCGGGTAATCGGGAGCTGATCGCTGGTGTCGTCCACGACGGTCAGTTTGGCGCGATGGTGATGCTTGGCATCGGCGGCATCCTGGCCGAAGCGATTGCCGACGTCGTATTCCGGCCTGCGCCGCTCGACACGCCGACCGCAATCGAGATGATCGATGGACTCTCCACGCAGAAGCTTCTCGGCGAATTCCGTGGTGAGGCGGCGGTCAAGCGCGACCAGCTAGCCGCCGTGCTAGAAGGCCTCGGCCAGTTGGCGTTTGATCGACCGGATGTGCTCAGTGTTGACATCAACCCGCTCATCGTGGAGCCATCGGGAGACCTGCTGGCGGTGGACGGTCTCGTCGAGATCGGGAACGCTACTTCAACCCAACCGACGCAACCCACGCTGCGGACGCGCCCAACCGACGAGCAGTTTCGAGCGTTATTTGAACCGCGCGGTGTGCTGGTAACCGGGGCGTCAACACATCCCGGCAAGTTTGGTTTCGTCTCACTGCACAACCTTCTGTCCAACGGGTACGGGGGCAAAGTATTCGGCACCAATCTGAAGGGTGAGAACGTGTTGGGTGTCGACACCGTCGCCGACATCGAGTCCCTGCCCGACGATGAGATCGATCTAGTTTTCGTCTGCACGCCCGCCGCCGCAAATCCTGAGCTGCTGCGAGCCTGCGCGGCTAAAGGCGTGAAGGCAGCGTTTCTCACCTCCGCCGGGTACGGGGAGGCTGGCGACGACGGCATTAAGGCACAGGCCGACCTGGTCGCGCTCGCCGACGAACTCGGAATCCTGCTGGCAGGCCCAAACGGTCAGGGTGTCGTGAGCACACCGGTCGAGATGTGCCTCCAGATCGTTGCTCCGTATCCCCCGAAGGGCTCGATTGGCGTCGCAAGTCAGTCCGGGAATTTCGTGTCGAGCTTCCTCAACCATGCTCGCGCAACCGGAGTTGGCATTAGCCGTGCCGTTTCCGCAGGCAACGCCGCCGCGGTCGGCGTCGCCGACTATCTCGATTTCTACTCGGACGACCCGTCGACCACGGTCGGGCTGGCATACGTCGAAGGCATCACCGATGGACGCGGCCTGATGGACCGCCTTGCCGCTGCGGCATCCCGGAAGCCGCTCGTGGTAGTCAAGGGAGGGTCCACCGAAGGCGGCGCGCTGGCGGCAGCCAGCCACACAGGAGCGCTTGCTGCCGATGACAAGGTCTTCGACGGAGCATGCCGCAGTGCCGGCCTTACCCGTGCCGACAGTATCGAATCAGCCTTCGAAGCCGCAGCATCATTCGCCACTCAGCCGCTGCCAGCCGGACCGAACACCGTCGTACTAACGACGGTCGGCGGCTGGGGTGTCGTCACCGCCGACGCGATCACGCGAGATCCCGATCTGGTGCTCCTTGCATTGCCCGAAGATTTGCTTGCAGCAATCGATCAAAAGCTTCCGCCGCGTTGGAGCCGGAACAACCCGATCGACTGTGCTGGCGGTGAGACCCGTGACACGATTCCCGAAGTGATGGAGCTCGTTGCGACGCACCCCGAGGTCCATTCGATCGTCTATCTCGGGCTCGGCATCCAATCGAATCAGGCGCAAATGATGCGTCAGGGCACCTTCTACCCGGACCATGGTCTTGAACGCATTGTCGAGTATCACGAGCGCCAGGACACCCGTTTTGCCGAGGCGGCCCACGATCTCAGCATGCAGACCGGCAAACCGATCCTCACCTCAACCGAACTGGCCGTCGCCGACCCATCCAATGCGGGCCCGCTCGCCATCCGCGCGTCGGGGCGCCTGTGTTACCCGAGTGGCGAGCGGGCCGTCACGGCGCTGGGTCACATGTTGCGACGGGTGCAATATCTTGAGGCCCGTTCCCGGTGAGCGGACCCGCCATGGAGCGTCTTGCGGAGCAGCGCCGGTCACCAAGCAGCCGCGGGCCGGGACCATTCATCGTGCTCGGCATATTCGCGCTCGTTCCGGCGCTAGTACTCTACGCGATCTTCGCCTGGGCAGACCGGCGTGTCGGTGACAGCGTGGCCGCACCGCCGCCGCCATCAACGATTGTCGACCCGCCGCTTCCCGACGAACCGTTGCGCAACGCGGTGCTCAGCTTCCGGCGACTTCCGGCAGTCGTGTCTCGCGATGTGAACGTGGACGGGTTCGTCTCGGTCGTCGCGGCGTTCGGTCCAACCCTCAACGACCGAAGCTGCACAGCGATCAGCGTCGACGGCAATGACGTGGGCGAGCGGAACAAGGACCTCCCGGTTATTCCTGCGAGTACGCAGAAGATTGTGGTGGCGGCCGTCGCACTGGACGTGCTCGGCGAAGACCATCGGTTCACCACCGAAGTCGTCGTGTCCGAGGAGCCCGTCGATGGCGTGGTCGCAGGTGACCTCGTCCTCGTCGGTGGCGGCGATCCGCTGCTGTCGTCCGACTGGTATCCGATGTCGAATCTCGAGCGTCGTCCGGTCCTCAACCCGACGTCACTCGATGCACTCGCCGATTCGGTTCAAGCCGCTGGTGTCTCTGTCGTTGGGGGTTCGGTGCTCGGTGATGGAAGCCGCTATGACGACGAATTCTTTGCGCCGGGTTGGGGTAACGGTGTCGCTGGTCTTGAGGCGGGGCCGTATGACGCGTTGATGGTTAACGACGCGCGGGTGCTTGGCGAGGATCGCAGGGCCGACGACCCCAACAGTGCTGCTGCACGTGAGTTCACCAGGTTGTTGCGCGATCGTGGCATCGTCGTCGCCGGCGAGGCTACCGCTGGATCGCTGCCTACTGCCGGCGACTCCGTGAAGGTAGCGTCAATCGAATCGGCGCCGTTGACCGCAGTGGTCGAGGAGATGTTGACCAATAGTGACAACAACACCGCCGAACTCTTGGTCAAAGAACTTGCAGTCGCAGCGACGCCGGGAGCGGAGGGAAGTCGCGTTGCAGGGCTCGACGTGGTCGCCGCCAGCCTCGACGGATGGGGCGTAGGCATGACCGGCATCGTGCTGAGTGACGGTTCCGGACTCAGCCTTGAGAATCGGCTCACCTGTTCGGCGCTTCTCGAGGTGCTCCAGCGTTCGGGACCCGGCGATCCGATTGGGGCCGCTCTTCCCGTGGCCGGCAAGTCGGGCACACTTGTCGACGTGTTCACCCAACATCCTGTTGCGGGCCGACTGCTGGGCAAGACCGGCACCCTGAACAATCCGCCGTTCAACGCCGACCCCCCCGCAGTGAAGGCACTTGCCGGCTACCTTCCGGTGGAGGGCGGCGGTGCTGTCGAGTACGTTCTCATTCTCAACGGTCCGACGATTTCTGATCAGAGTGAGTACCGGCCGATTTGGAATAATCTCGTCGATTCCCTCGACATGTATCCCTCCGGCCCGACACCGGCTGAGCTGGGCCCGATCCGATGAACCGTCATGACGACGAGGCGACACCTGAATTCCATGAGGAGTTCGATGCAGGGATTGACATCGTGGCCGAGCCGCTCCGGTATCCCCGGTCTCCTCTGGTAGCGCTGCTGCTGATCGCGATCGTCCCGGTGATCGGACTTCTTGTCCTCGAACGGTGGGCCGACGGTGAGGCCGACGCCTACGAGGCGAGCCGTAACGCGAACGATCTTCTCGAGACTTCCCTCGACGGTGGTCTCGCGGTCGATGGTGTGGCGGCCGAAGCCTTGTCGGGCGTTGACGTTCCTGATCTGGCACCAGAGCTCTCCACAACGATTCTTGACTACCGCCGGGCTCCCGTCATCGTTGCATCAGCAGCGAGCGCAGCCGAATTGCGCGCTGCGGTCGACCCCGTGCTGGCCTTTATCGGTGAGCAGTCGTGTGCTGCGGTCGCGGTCGATGGCGTTGCCGTTACATCGCTTAATGCGGAGCTGCCCGTCATTCCTGCGAGTAGTCAGAAGCTACTCGTGGCGCTGGCGGCGCTCGAGGTCCTCGGACCTGACTTCACCTTCACGACTTCTGTCGCGGTACCCCCGCTAAATAATGGGGTGGTTGATGGTGACATATACCTCATCGGTGGGGGCGACCCGCTGCTCACCAGCGATGACTATCCGGTTGGAGACGACTCACTGCCGGTCATCACGCCGACGTCGTTCGACGTTCTTGCCGATGGGCTGGTGGATGCTGGCGTGACCCGGATTCGCGGCACGGTGATCGGTGACGGAACCCGATACGACGACGAGTTCGTGATCGATGAATGGGCCGACGGCGTGGCCTTCAATGATGCTGGACCGTATGACGCACTGCTCGTCAATGATGCACGTGTCCGTTTCCGCTCCGGACGCCAGGATGATCCGAACGAAGCGGCCGCCCGTGAGTTCGTACGACTGTTAAGCGATCGCGGGATCCGTGTCGACAATGGATGGGGAAGCGGCGTGGCATCGACGCTCGTGCCGGTCGTCGCAACGGTCCGTTCGGTACCGATGTCTGACGTCGTCACGGAAATGCTGATGACTAGCGACAACAACACGGCTGAGATGTTGGTTAAGGAAATGGGCGTTGCTACGTCTGGCGCCGGGACGAGAGCCGCAGGTCTTGACGCAATGTTCCGCAGCCTCGAATCTCAGGGTGTGCCGATGGCCGGTGTCGAATTGCGTGACGGCTCAGGACTCAGTACGGCGAACCGGGTCACCTGTGACGCCGTGCTGACAGTTCTGCAGGTCGGAGCTGGTGGTCCGCTCGACGAGGGTCTTCCCGTCGCAGCCCTCAGTGGAACCCTCGCCGATGAGTTTCTCGACGGTCCTATGGTCGGACGGCTGCGCGCCAAGACCGGCACGCTCAACAATCCGCCTGTCGAGCTCGACCCACCTGCAGTCAAGGCGCTCGCAGGGTACGTCGACCCTCGAGCCGGTATCGGGCCTGGAACCATCGAGTTCGTAGTCATTGTGAACACCCCTGAGGTCACTGACGAGAGCGTTTATCAGCCGCTTTGGGCGGCACTCGGCGAACGTTTCGCGACGTATCCGACGGGACCGTCACCAGATTTGCTCCGACCGCGCTGAGCATCGAGGCAGTAAACGACCTACGGTCGGAGGCGTGGCGATCATGCCGATGTTTCCACTCGGGTCAGTCCTGCTTCCCGGGGGAGTGCTTCCTCTGCACGTGTTCGAGCCGCGATATCGGCAGATGGTGATTGATTGCCTCCAGGGCGACGGAACACCCGAGTTCGGCCAGGCACTGATCACCCACGGTAGTGAAGCTGGCGGGGGTGACGAGCGGGCGATGATCGGGACAGCGGCGCAGATGGTGCAGATTGAGGCGCTCGACGAGGAGCGTTACGCGATCGTTGCGGTAGGAATCCGTCGAATCACGATTAACGCATGGTTGCCGGACGACCCGTACCCTTTGGCTGACGTCGACGATTATCCAGATGTCGACCCTGATTCGACTGACCTGGCCGTCGACGTGGCGGCGACGCATGGGCGTGTTCGAGCTGCGCTGGCACTCGCACAGGAACTGGGCGACGTGAATGTCGAGATGGATGACACCGAGATTGCCGACGATTTTCTCGTAGCCACGTACCACCTTTCGTCGCTTGCGCCGATCGGACCGGCCGATCGTTACCGTTTGCTTGCAGCACCCGGTCCTCGCGAACGCCTTGACGTGCTAGACAGCGTGCTTGACGATGTGGAAGCCATGTTGAAGTTCCGCCTTGCGTGAAGTTCTGATAGAAACAACCTCTGTGTCAGACATCAACGACAAACCCCGGATGCTGGGGACGAAGAAGGCCGATGATGCATCGCTCGGCGATGTGATTGATTTCGTCAAGGCCTACGCGAAGCAGGAGACCGTGGGTCCCCTCAAAGGCGCCGGGCATTGGCTTGGGTTCGGTGTAGCGGCAGCACTTGCGATGGGTCTCGGTTTGGTGATCATTTTGTTCGGCGTGCTGCGCCTCCTTCAGACCGAGGTGGATCGCGTGGCATCTGGGTCGTTGTCGTGGTTGGCGTACGGAGTCACTCTTATCGTGACTCTCGTGTTGCTTACGATCACGCTCATGCGGGTCAAGAAATCGACCCTCAACAAAGAACCGAAGTGATGGGGAGCACCGAAATGTCAACGAATGAATCAGCAACCGAAAGTAAGATCACCCCTGAGGACCTGCGCGACAAGCTGCAAGCGTTTCAAGGTGATGTGCAGGGCAAGGTCGACGATCAGAAGATGTCGATTGCTACCGTCGCCGGCGGGGTCGGAATGGCGTTGATGATCTTGATGTTCCTGCTCGGCAAGCGCGCAGGCAAAAAGAAAAGCGCCATCGTCGAGATCCGTCGGGTCTGATGGCCCTGCTTCCGCACGTTCTCCGACCGCGTACAGTTCTCCGGAGAGCTGCTGTCAGACGTGGCGTTACTGGTAGCAGCGTGTTTTGGAGAGCGGCGTCGCTCTACTTTGTGGGCGGGCCGGTTCGGCTTCGCTCGACTGCAATCCGCCTCGGGTTTTACGGTGGGAACCGGAAGTGGCAGGTGGTGGGAGCAGTTGTGCTCCTGACGCATGATCTGCGCCGAATTCTCACCAAGCAGTCCGAGCCTCTGGGTTCCTGGAAGGCAGGCGTTGGCGACTTCGTGAGAGTGACGACGACGATGCCGATGTCGAAGAAGGAATTGAAGCGCGCCGGCACGACGCGGAAGGTGTTGCGCAAAGCAATTATCGCTCAGGCTGTTGCGGACACCATGGCGAAGAATCCGGGCACACAGGTCGTCGTCACGACAAAATAGGAGGCCAACTGCGGGTTACTAGGCCCGGTCAAGTTGAGTCGAGCCAGGTGAGCTGGACAGCCGTAGCCTGACCGGCTGATGCTGGTGAAAATGCGCAACCCCAGGCGGGAGGTCGAGATGGCAGGCGATCGCACCGTAAACCACTTACTCGATGCACTGGACCTTGTGCGCGAGTCTCATCTCGTCATTTGTAACGGCACGCTGGTGCCCGGTGATGCCCGTCTACTCGAAGACGACGTGATCGAAATTCGACCCGTCATCTCCGGAGGGCTCTAAGCGGTGGTCGCTGCCGCGTCGAAGTGTCGCTCGTGCGGCAAGCCGGCGGTCATCGACTTGCCGCGTCACAACGCGAACTTCTGCGCGGAACATCTGAAGCAACTCTGCCGTCGCCAGTTGGAGAAAGCGATCGACGACTACAACATGTTCGATCCGGGCGATCGTATTCTTGTGGCGGTCAGTGGCGGCAAGGATTCGTTTGCAGTATGGGACATGTTGATCGATGCCGGGTACGCAGCCGACGGCCTCTATGTCGGCCTTGGTATCGGCGACTATTCCGACGAGTCGACCCGGTATGTCACCGCATTCGCTGAGGAGCGCAAGCTCCGGCTGCGTACCGTCGATCTGCGCGATGAGTACGGCTACGACATTCCAACTGCGGCACGTGCAACCAAGCGGGTGCCGTGTTCGGCATGTGGAATTTCGAAGCGCCATCTGTTCGATAAAGCAGCCGTCGATGGTGGCTATGACGTTGTCGTCACGGGGCATAATCTCGATGATGAGGCCGCAGTGCTGCTCGGCAACGTGTTGCACTGGGACATTGAGTACCTCGCTCGGCAGCTGCCGGTGCTACCGGCCGCAAACGGGTTCCCGAAAAAGGCGAAACCATTGGTTCGTTTGACCGAACGTGAGACCGCAGCTTGGTGTTTGTTGCGCGGAATTGACTATCTCGTCGAGGAGTGTCCGATTGCCACCGGGAACCGCCATCTGCATCACAAGGGTGTGTTGAATTCGATTGAGCAGGAGTCGCCAAGTACAAAGGCGGCGTTTTTTCTCAACTTCATCGACAATATGGCGCCGCTGCTTGCTGATCAGACCGCCGCAGCGAGCGGCGATCTCGGTCGATGTGCGCGGTGCGGAGCACCCACGACCGGTGAAACCTGCGCATTCTGTCGATTGGTCGACAATGCGAGTGCACACGAGCCTGTACCGGTCGAATTGGTACTTGGAAAACGAGGACGACGATGACCATTCTGTTCGCTGCCGATGACAAGGCAGTTCTGCTGGACTCCAAGAAGCGGCGGTATCTGATCGACCTCACTGACGATGGTGAGTTTCATAGCCACGCCGGTTTTGTTCGCCACAGCGACATCATCGGGCAGCCTGAGGGGTGCCGCGTTCGGTCGACCAAGAACGGCGAGTATGTAGTTCTTCGCCCGACGCTCGAGGACTTCGTCATCGAGATGCCGCGCGGGGCGCAGGTCATCTACCCGAAGGATCTTGCACCGATCTGCATGCTTGCCGACATCGGCCCGGGAGTGCGCGTCTTTGAAACTGGCATTGGATCGGGTGCGTTGTCGACGATGATGTTGCGCTATGGGGCCGAGATCGTCGGGTACGAAATCCGTGAGGACTTTGCGAACCGGGCGAAGGCGAACGTGCGCGGTTTCCTCGGCAAAACAGCCCTAGAGCGATACGACGTCCACATCGCAAGTAGTTATGACGGCATCGATTCCGCTCACGATCCGTTCGACCGTGTAGTGCTTGATCTTCCGGAGCCGTGGCAAGTTGTGCCGCATGCGGAAGTGGCGCTCCGGGCAGGGGGAATCTTGCTCGCGTACACGCCGTCGATCACGCAAGCTGTGAAGGTTCGTGAGGCGCTCAAGGGCAAGTGGATCGACGGGCGAACGATTGAGGTGTTACATCGCGGCTGGCACATTGAGGGTCAGGCTGTCCGGCCTGATCATCGAATGGTCGCGCATACAGGCTTTCTGAGCGTTGCCCGCTTTCTTGGCAAGGACGACCCAACGTGACACTCGGCAGCGCCGCTGTCCGACTGACTGGTTCGATACCGGACTCGGGAGTCGTGAGGAGCGACTCGGGGCTCGAAGAACTTCAAATCATCTGGGATCGAGTCGGAAGGCAGTAGTGAGACTGTCGAGGAGCAACTGCATTTCGGGCCACGGTGTGTCAGGGTGGGACCCGAACAAATCGATAGTGCCATGGATCGAGGTGTATGCCTGCACAGTCACGAAGAAGGGGTCTCGGCGGTCGTGATTGCGTTCGAGGATTGCCGTGACAAGCTCGAGCAGCACCTGGAATGCCGGCAATTTGGCAGTGCCGGTGGCAACCTCGGGGAATTCGACGTCTGTGATGTCGAGATGGATTCGGTTTGAGAACAGGATGCGATAGGGACCTGGGTGCTCGACCGCGAAACGTGCGTGTGCGTCACGTGCCACTCGGAATGCGTCGAACGGGTCGTCTTTGTCGCGTGCGGCTCCGGCGATGACTGCGTCGAAGTGCTCCCAGCACTGGTCGATTGACTCGCGGAGCAGATCGAGATGATCGTCGAAGTGACGGTAAACCGCAGTAGGGGAGACGCCGGCGCGGCGGGCAACGGATCGGAGCGAAATCTCCTCGATGGTGCCGTGCGTTGCCATCAGCGCGATAGCTGCGTCAAGGAGGTCGCTTCGCAACTTGCTGCCTTCGCCACGGGGGTTGCGCTGCCGCCCTGACAGCGTTGGGTGCGAGCCGGTAAGCGAAGAGCCCATCAAACCGATGCTAACCATGTGCAGTTAACAGGTGAACAGATGTGAGCGGAGGGCTACATACATGGTCAGGATCGACGTATCGCCGCATTCTGACGTGCTGAGCCTCCTGAATCAGAGACGAAAACGGCAGGAGCCCCGGGGTCGAGCCATGGCGTCCTCAACTTCTGTCCAACGAATCGGGCCGTTCAGGGCTCGATGTAAATGCACTCGCCCGGGCATTCCTCGGCGGACTCGACGACGGCGTCAAGTTGCTTATCAGGGAACTCAGCCAGACCGTCGGCACCCTGTGGGTTGCCCTTGGCCTCGGCGAAAATCTTGTCTCCCTCCACGACGTACGCAAGGCCGTCGTCGAGCAGGGTGAAGACGTCGGGGGCAATCTCCTCGCAGAGACCGTCGCCGGTGCAGAGATCCTGATCGATCCAGACCTTCATGTCAGTGGTTGCTCCTTCGTGGAAGTTGTGGCCAGGGGGTTCCTACCAACGTTGAGTTTACACGGCGTAGCACGTGCAAACACGATCACGTGTGCCCGGTGTACGTTAAGACAATGTCGACCAACGCCGAGCTTGCCCAGCAGGTCCAGACGCTCACCGAGGAGGTTGACCACCTGCGGGCACGGCTCGCCGATGCGCCACGACGGGTGCGATCGCTTGAAGAGCGCCTCCTCGAAACAAAAGGGCAGCTAGCCAAAGCGGTGGCGCAGAACGAGAAGCTCTCGTACACCTTGCGTGAGGCACGCGAGCACATCGGCACGCTGCGCGACGAAGTCGACAAACTGTCGCAGCCGCCGTCGGCCTATGGCGTCGTCGTCGGCAAGAATGACGATGGGACGATCGACGTCCTCACCTCTGGTCGCAAGATGCGCGTTACGTTGCATCCCGACATCGACCACGAAATTCTTGATCGCGGCGCAGAGGTCGTGCTCAACGAAAGCCTCAATGTAGTTTTGGCTCGAAACGCGGACGGCACCGGCGAAGTCGTCACCGTTCGCCAGGTGATGGACGACGGCATCCGTGCTCTGGTGGTCGGTCGAGCGGACGAAGAGCGCGTTTGCGAGCTCGCCGATTCACTCCGCGGCACAATCATCCGCTCGGGCGACCACCTGCGGCTCGACACCCGTTCCAATCTGTTGCTCGAGAAGCTCGCCCGGCCTGAAGTAGAGGACCTTTTACTCGAAGAGGTGCCCGACATCTCCTACACCGACATCGGCGGGCTCGATGATCAGATTGAGCTGATCGCCGATGCTGTCGAGTTGCCGTTCTTACACCACGACCTATTCGCTGAGCATCAGCTTCCCGCACCCAAAGGCATCTTGTTGTACGGCCCACCGGGATGCGGCAAGACACTGATCGCAAAGGCGGTAGCGAACAGCCTCGCCAACAAGGTCGCAGAAAAAGCGGGAGAAGGTAAGGGTCGCAGCTACTTCATCAACATCAAGGGCCCCGAATTGCTCAATAAGTACGTTGGTGAAACCGAACGACAAATCCGGCTCGTGTTTCAGCGGGCACGCGAAAAAAGCGATGAGGGGTGGCCGGTCATCGTGTTCTTCGACGAGATGGATTCGATGTTTCGTACCCGTGGCTCAGGGATCAGCTCCGATATGGAATCAACGATCGTGCCTCAGTTATTGGCAGAGATCGATGGCGTCGAGGGTCTCACCAACGTGATCGTCGTCGGCGCAACGAATCGAGAGGATTTGATCGATCCGGCGATCCTGCGACCGGGCCGGCTCGACGTAAAAATCAAGATCGAACGCCCGAATGCCGACGCCGCCCGCTCGATTTTCGCCAACTACTTAACCGATGAGATTCCGATCGGTGCGGGTTATGACGTTGCGCTGATGATCGACGAAACCGTAGCCGAGATGTATCGCGACGACGAAGCGAACCAATTCCTTGAAGTCACGTATCAGAACGGCGACAAGGAAATTTTGTACTACAAAGACTTCGCGTCGGGTGCAATGATCGAGAACATCGTGCGGCGGGCAAAGAAACTCGCGATTAAGCGGGTCATCGATGATGGCGAGCGTGGGGTGATTACCCAGGATCTGCTCGACTCGATCAAACAAGAGTACAAAGAGCACGAGGATCTGCCGAATACGACGAACCCTGATGACTGGGCCAAGATCTCCGGGAAAAAGGGCGAACGCATCGTGTTTATCCGTACGTTGGTCTCAGAGCGAACAGCTGAAGACGCAGCGGGCGGCAAGGCCATCGAGCGGGTGGCCGCCGGACAGTACCTCTAGCTTGCCCTGGGCCCATCGAGAGTCTGCACAATTCCACCGGGCCCAGGCCAAGCCTGAACAGACATCGAATATCGAAACTCCAGCTACCGTTTGGTCATGGTACGAACCGCTCGGACTCATGACATCGTTCTGTTTGGGGCCACTAGCTTCGTCGGTCAAATTCTCACCAAGTACATGGTGGATCGACACGGCAGTCACGGCGACGTCAAATGGGCGATAGCGGGACGAAACGCAAACAGACTCGCCGAAGTCGCTGCGATAAATGGGAGCGAAGTCGACAGGATCACGGTCGATGCGGGTGATGCCGATGGGCTCGCAGAGATGTGTGCACACACCAACCTTGTGATCTCGACCGTCGGGCCATACTCCCTGTACGGGTCGAGACTCGTGGCGGCCGTCGTCGAAGCAGGCATCGACTACGTCGACCTCACCGGCGAGCCGCAGTGGATGCAAAGGATGATCGATCGGTATCAGGATCGCGCGGTCGAAACCGGCGCCCGGCTCGTCCATGCGTGCGGCTTTGACTCCGTGCCGTCTGATCTTGGCGTTTGGTTCCTTCAGCAGCAGGCGATCAAGCGCTTCGACGAACCGTGCACTTCAATCAGCATGGGCGTCAAGGGCGCCAAGGGCGGCGCGAGCGGGGGCACTATCGCCTCGATGATGAACTTAATGGACGAAGTAGCATCTAACCCGAGCCTGACGCAGGTACTCGCAAACCCGTACGCGCTGGCCGTCAAGGGCGACCGGGACGGGCCCGACCAACCGAATGTAACCCTTCCCGAATATCACGACGGACATCGATCGTGGCTCGCCCCGTTCATGATGGCGGCGACGAATACGCGTGTCGTGTTCCGAACGCACTCCCTGCTCGGTCACCCATGGGGCGATGACTTTACGTATGGCGAGTCGACGCTGATGGGCGGAGGGATCGGTGGGGGCACCAAGGCACTCGCAATGAGCGGCGGTATGAGCGGACTAATGGCGGCCGCTAATTTCGGGACTAGTCGCAGGCTGCTCGGCAGGGTGCTGCCCAAGCCGGGGGAGGGACCGTCTCCGGCATCTCAGGAACGCGGATACTACGACCTCCGATTTCACGGTGTAACCGTCGGCGGCAATGAGATCATGGTCAAGGTGACTGGCGATCGGGACCCTGGCTACGGATCGACCGCAAAAATTCTTGCCGAGGCGGCCACGACGCTGGGGGACAGCAGTTCAAAGGGCGGCTTCTGGACGCCTGCGACCGTGCTCGGCGACTCGTTCATCAAGGCGCTGGTCAAGCACGCCGGACTCACCTTCGACGTGATCTGACGCGCCGTTGCGGGCAAAGGTGATCGTGACCGGGCGATCACGCGCTCTGCGTCGCGACAGGCGGTATCGGCAAGTAGCGTTACGGCTATGGCACTGCCAAAGGTCTGCGGGATTGAGACCGAGTACGGCATTGTCGTTCGGGGTGCTGACAACAATCCGGTGTCTGCGTCGTCGCTGTTGATCAATGCATACCTCGCCGCAGTTGCGCACGAACGGAACCGCACAGGCCAGGCTCGCGTTGGATGGGATTTTGAAGACGAGCAACCGGCAAACGATGCCCGTGGTTTCTCACTGGACCCAATGCTCGCTCCCGAAGTCGAGACGACCCTGGTCAATGCCGTGCTCACGAACGGTGCACGCTTCTATGTCGACCATGCTCACCCGGAAATCAGTACCCCCGAGGTCCGCACGGCACGCGAAGCGCTGATCTGGGACCGCGCCGCGGATGAGATCGTCCGGTCGGCGATGGATGCAGCGCGTGACATGCTGCCCGACGGCGCTGAGATCATCATCCATAAGAACAACTCCGACGGGAAGGGCAATAGCTACGGGTGCCACGAGAACTACCTCCTCTCTCGCGATCTTCCCTTCGGCCGGATGGCCCGACAGATCACACCGCACTTTGTGACCCGGCAGGTCTTTGCCGGTGCCGGCAAAGTCGGCTGTGAACTCTTTGATCGGCCCGGCGACGAAATCACATATCAGCTGAGTCAGCGGGCCGATTTTTTCGAAGAGGAGATCGGATTGGAGACGACGCTCAAACGTCCGATCGTGAACACCCGAGACGAACCCCATGCTGACGCGCAGAGGTACCGGCGGCTGCACGTCATCGTTGGAGACGCGAACATGAGCGAGGTGGCCACCTTCCTCAAAGTCGGGACCACTGCGATCGTGCTCTCGATGATTGAAGACGACGAACTCGGCGATGACTTCGTACTCGCGCATCCGGTCACGGCAATCCGTCAGATCAGCCACGACCCGACACTTGGTCAAACGGTTCAGCTCGCTGACGGGCGTCGGGCCACTGGTCTCGAAATTCAGTGGGGGCTTCTCGAACGTGCGCACAAGTACGAGCAGTCGTGTGGGCTCGAATCGGTCGGGATCGACGTCGGGACCGATGTGCTCAAGCGATGGGAAGCAGTCCTCACCGGTCTCGAACGGGAGCCAGACACCGTTGCGCACCAGGTTGATTGGGTTGCCAAACAGCGACTTATCTCCGGGTACCAGCAGCGCCATGGCTTGAGGCCGAACTCGCCGAAACTGAAGGCGATTGACCTGCAATATCACGACATGCGCCTCGACCGCTGTCTTGCACTCCGAGCAGGCCTCGAGACACTTGTCGACAGCGACACGGCAGTCGCAGCGAAGAGCCAACCGCCCACGTCGACCCGCGCGTACTTCCGAGGCCGGTGCCTTGACAAGTTCGCAGCTGACGTCGTTGCGGCCAACTGGGACTCTCTCGTATTCGACATTGGTCGGGATCCGCTTCGCCGAGTTCCGATGATGGATCCGTTGCGCGGGACTGCTGACCAGGTTGCTACCTTGATCGACGAAAGCGACACCGCCCGGATCCTGTTGGACCGGCTTGGCGAAACGAACTGAGGAGCCCACATGGCAGAGCGTCAGCAGAAGTCAAAGCCCACAACGAGTCGTGAGGGCGAAAGCGTAGTGGAGTCTGCGCCTACGGTCACCGAGAGCGGCGAGAAGCTGAAGGCCGAACTGGATGACCTGCTCGACGAAATCGACGAGGTCCTCGAAACCAACGCCGAGGATTTTGTGAAGTCGTACGTCCAGAAAGGCGGAGAGTGAAAAGTGGCGATGCCATTCTTTGCTCCCGGGGAGGACCCTGGCGCGAATTTCCCTGATCTGCTCCGTCGAATCGGACTCGAGTCCACAGCACTAAACGCTGCGTACGACGCCGTTGCGCTCGGTGTTCCGCACGCAACGACGTGTGTAGCGCTGCGCTATGACAACGGTGTTGTTATGGCGGGTGACCGCCGTGCGACCGCCGGAAATCTGATCTCGCATCGGACCATGGAGAAAGTGGTCCAAGCGGATCGACACAGTGGCGTCGCAATCGCCGGGTCGGCCGGCCCGGCGATGGAGATGGTTCGCCTGTTCCAGCTGCAGCTCGAGCACTACGAAAAGGTCGAGGGTTCATCGCTAAGCCTCGAAGGTAAGGCGAATCAACTGTCAGCCATGGTGCGCGGCAATCTCCCCGCAGCGATGCAAGGCATGGTCGTGGTCCCAATCTTCGCCGGGTACGACTTGATCCGTGCCACAGGCCGTCTGTGGGACTTCGATGCGACGGGTGGTCGATACGAGGAGCGTGATCACGTCGCTACAGGCTCCGGGAGCCTCCAGGCAAGCACCGTGATAAAAGTGGGCTACCGCGGCGATCTGAGTCGCGACGAGGCGGTCGACCTCGCAGCGCGATCGATCTGGGAAGCGGCGGACACCGACTCCGCGACCGGTGGCCCAGACGCATTGCGCGGGATCTATCCGGTCGTGGCGGCGATCGACGCCGATGGATGGACTCGACTTGACGATAGCGACCTTGCCGACCGGTACGGGCGAATTGTCAGGGAGGTCAACGATAGGAGTGAACCACGATGAGCATGCCTTTCTATGTAGCTCCTGAACAGATGATGAAGGACCGCGCCGACTATGCGCGAAAGGGCATCGCCCGAGGCCGGGCACTGGTCGCGATGCGCTACACCGATGGCATTGTGATCGTGGCAGAAAATGCGTCAGAAACCCTTCGCAAGGTGAGCGAGATCTACGACAGAATCGCGTTTGCCGGGGTCGGCAAGTACAACGAGTTCGATCAGTTGCGCGTTGCAGGGATACGCGCTGCCGACCTAAAAGGGTTCCAGTACTCTCGAGACGACGTAGATGCGCGCAGCCTTGCCAACAGCTACGCACAAATGCTCGGCAACATATTTACCCATGAGATGAAACCGATGGAAGTCGAGATTCTCGTCGCCGAAGTCGGCCCGGATGGTGCCGGCGACCAAATGTTCCACATTCTGTACGACGGCACTGTGGTCGATGAGCGCAACTATGCCGCGATAGGCGGTGATGCCGAATCAATCCGCATGCGTCTGGCGGACCAGTGGGAAGATGCGATGGGGATCGCAGCAGCGATCAACGTCGGCGTTGCGGTCCTATCGGGTGGCGAACGCGAAATTCCTGCTGCAGACCTCGAAGTCGCTACGCTGTCGCGCAGTAACGGTCGCCGCTGCTTCGAGCGGGTCACCGAATCCGACCTCGAACCGTTGCTGTCCGACGGTTGAGTCAGCCGAGTCGGAGGGCGCAGGCGTGGCGTTTCGGAGGACATGAAAAGCGGGCCCCACCTCTGCATCACTCGCTCATCTCGCCGACGATCTACGGTCATAACAATCAGATGATCGGGGGATCTCAATGACGTACGCTCCAGCGAACCGGGCTTTTTGCGACGCCGACAGTCACATCATGGAGCTGCCCAACTTCCCGGTCGACTATGCAGACGCAGCGATTGGAGACGAGCTGAGGCTGGTCAGCTATGAGGCGTCACTAGTGAACGATGACGAGGTTGCAGTCATCGTCGCCAACGGCTCCAAGCACCGAGCACGTCGAGGCGCAGATTGCCCTCGGTGACCGATTGATCGCAGAGTCGAAGGAGATCTAGCGCCTTGGGCGTTTGACCGTGACGTTCGAGGATGTTAGCTCGTTCATCGATGCCTCTGCAGACGACCTTTACTGGTTCTCGAGCGATTATCCGCATGTCGAGGGAGGCAAGGACCCTATGGCGTGCTTCGAGCAGTCGCTTGGCGAACGTGAGCCCCCGGTTCGAGATCGCTTCTACGCCGAGAATTTCTTGAAAATCTTTCCCAACGCCCGAGCCCATTGAGCGTCCGCATAGCGTGTGAGCAGCGTTCGGGCGGTGTGTCACTGCGAATCCACCCTGTACGCGGCCGTTATATGTCCCGTCTCGACACCGTTTGACCGCTGGCTGGCGCGGGGTACCGGTAGCCGGGTTAGGTTGCGGTCGTGGAGCGGCGGATTTACGGACTCGAGAACGAGTACGGCGTCACGTGCACCCTGCGCGGGCAGCGGCGCCTTAGTCCTGATGAGGTTGCTCGCTACCTGTTTCGGCGTGTCGTGTCGTGGGGTCGAAGCTCTAACGTGTTCCTTCAGAACGGCGCTCGCCTCTATCTTGACGTCGGCTCGCACCCAGAGTACGCCACGCCCGAATGCGACTCGATCTATGACGTCGTGGTCCACGACAAGGCGGGCGAGCGGATTCTCGAGGAACTCGTCGAATCGGCCGAGCAGCGCCTCGCCGAGGAATCGATTCGCGGCACGATCTACCTGTTTAAGAACAACACCGATTCCGCAGGCAACTCGTATGGGTGTCACGAGAACTATCTCACAAGTCGCAACGACGATCTCGGTCACTACGCCGAGGTGCTGATCCCGTTCCTGGTCAGCAGACAGATCTACACCGGCTCCGGCAAGGTGCTCCAGACGGCTCGCGGGGCTACGTACTCGATCGCGCAGCGCGCCGAGCACATCTGGGAGGGTGTCTCGTCCGCCACCACGCGCAGCCGTCCGATCATCAACACCCGGGACGAGCCCCATGCCGATGCCGATAAATACCGACGGCTCCACGTGATCGTGGGTGACTCAAATATGAGTGAGTACACGACATTCGTGAAGCTGGGGGCCGCGGCTTGCATGTTGCGCATGCTGGAGGATCCTCAGGTTGTTCTGCGGGACATGACGCTTGAGAACCCAATTCGGGCAATACGCGAGATCAGTCACGACATCACCTGCCGGCGCACTGTGCGCCTCGCCAATGGACGGGAGGTGAGTGCACTTGACATCCAGCGCGAATATCTCGATCGGGCTCTGCGGTACTCGGAGGCGCAAGGATTTCCCCCCATAGAGCAGCGGGCCCTTGAGATGTGGCAGCACTGCATCGAAACGATCGAAAATGACCCGCTCATGCTTGACCGCGAGGTTGACTGGGTAATTAAGTACAAGCTGCTGCAGGCGTATCGAGAGCGTCATGACCTTCCGCTCGGTCATGCTCGCGTTCAACTTCTTGACCTCCAGTACCACGACGTCAGTCGCGCTCGGAGTCCTTTCTACAAACTACAAGACAGCGGAATTATCGATCGCGTTTGCTCGGATGCCGATATCGCTACCGCCATCGACAGGCCGCCGCAAACGACCCGTGCCCGCCTGCGTGGCGAGTTTGTCAAGCGTGCCAAGGAGCGGAAGCGCGACTACACGGTCGACTGGGTACATCTGAAGCTCAACGACCAGGCGCAGCGAACGGTGTTATGTAAAGACCCCTTCAAGAGTCATGACGACCGCGTCGAGCGGTTGATCGAAACCCTGTGATCTTGGCAGGCGGGCACAGAGGTCACGGAGTACCGTGAGGGCGTCGTGACGATTGAGACCGCAACCGAACAGCCGGAAGAAATCGGCTTCGACGACGGCGAACACGCCTCTGGAGCACGCGCTCTCGTCGATTGGATTGTGGTCGTAGCCGTGGCTTTGACCGTTGCGTTTCTAGTCCGGGGCTTCCTGCTTGCCCACTTCGTCGTTGATGGCTCGTCAATGGACTCAACGCTCGAAACCGGCGACCGAGTGTTCGTCAACAAGTTGTCGTACCGTATCCACGATCCGAACCGCGGTGATGTCGTGGTACTCCACCAGATCAGCGGAGCGTCCGAGCGCGACTTGATCAAGCGGGTGGTCGCGTTGCCGGGCGAGACCATAGAAATGACGAACTGTGAGGTTCGGATCACCGAGGTCGACACACCTGATGCTGATGGCGACGGAGAGCCCGATTCCCGTGTGCTCGACGAGCCCTATCTCGATCCAAACGTCATCTCATCAACTTGCGGTGGCGATTTCAAGCCCGTGGAGGTGCCTGCAGACCACGTCTTCGTGATGGGTGACAACCGGAGCGGCTCGCAGGACAGCCGAACGCTCGGTCCGATTGCGGAGGATGACTTGGTCGGGCGCGCGTTCGTAGTCTTCTGGCCCCGCTCCAACTGGCGCTGGCTTTAATTCAGGGATTAGGCGCGACGGCAGTCGATTGGTGAGGGGGTCATGTGCCTAGAGAGCCGACTTCATGCGCCATCACATCCATCATCGTGTCGACGTAGTCGCTGTAGACAGCGTCGATGCCCATTTGAAGCGCGTCGGCCAGTTGGTGATCCAGCTGAAGACCCCAGCTGAACGCAAGAATGTCGAAACGGTGGAACAGCACCACGAGGCCGCCGTTCCAATCAGTGTGATGCATGTTCATTACGTCAACGCCGAACTCGGCAAGGCGGGCGGCGTGAAGTTCCGGCGTGACATCCAACTTGGAGAGCCGCGTCGAATGTGCCAGTCGAAAGTCGGCCATAGTGTTGCGGTGCGCGACGAGGTGGTCAAGGTCGGGATCACACAACCATGTTCGTCCGGCGACACCAACTCCCTGGGCACGAACAACCTCGGCGACCGGCTCGTAGGCCTCCGGAGTCTTCATGTCGAGCGACACGTCAAAATCGTTGCCACATTCGGCGTAGAGGGCAGCAAGGGTAGGGATGTACTCGGGGAGATCTCGATAGGCGACCGCGGAGATCGGCACGCGGCGGATACCGCGCCGGACGATGCCGTCATGAACGAGCACGGGGACCCCGTCGGAAGTCACCCAGACATCACTCTCGATGCCAGTCGCTCCGAGCCGGCGCGCCAGCGTGAAGGCTTCGATCGTGTTGTCCGGGGCATGGGCTCGCGCCCCGCGGTGGGCGAAAGCAAGGGGCGGATCAAGGTGAGAAGGTAGCCGCTGTTGCATTCCAGATCATGATGTCATGGCCGTAGACTCATTAGCGTGTTTAATCTGCAAGGCAGCGAGATCATTTTCATCTTGCTGCTGGCGCTGGTGGTGCTAGGGCCCGAGAAGTTACCCGGTGCTGTTAAGCGAGCGATGCAGACGTACGCCGAGCTCCGCAAGATCGGATCCGGCTTTCAGGATGAGTTCAAGTCGGCGATTGATCAGCCAATGCGGGAGATGCGCGAAACGGCAGACCTGGTGAAGAATCAGATCGATCCGAAGAAAATCGCCGAGGGCGCAGAGCGAGCAGTCGAGGCCTCCGTAGGATCCGATCTCTCCGACACCGAATCGGTATCAAACGATGCTGTCGGCGTTGAGGAGAGCGAAGAGTCGACTCCTGCGGAGAGCGAGCGAGTCGGGACAGCGGATTTCGTCGACCCCTTCGACGATCCGGCCGACGACAATGCTGCGTTGGGCCACGATGCCGCCCCGGGCCCAACTGTCCCACCGGTTGACACGGGAGACATTACCGCACGGTCGGTGGTCACGCACGATGGCGTGGACGATGTCACCGACGATGCGACAGAGGAAAGCGCGTGACGGCGACTGCTGAGCAGCAAGACACCATGACGCTCACCGAGCACCTCGGTGAACTCCGGACACGAATCATCCGCGCCTCGCTTGCCGTAGTGCTCGGTGCGGTGCTGATCATTGCGTTCTACGAACCTGTACTGTCATTTCTCGCCCAGCCATACAACGACCTCTGTGATTCGAAACCCGAGTCGTTCTGTCCGCCGGAGGACGAACGGCTCAACGCGTTTAGTCCCACCGAGGGCTTCGCGGCACGTATCCGGATCGGGATGTATGGCGGCATTATCGTTGCACTTCCTGTCATCTTGTGGCAGATCTGGCGATTCGTCGTGCCGGCGCTGGAGGCAAAAGAGAAGAAGTATGCGATTCCGTTTGTGCTCTCGTCCGTCACTCTTTTCGGAGCCGGCGCAGCAATGGCGTACGTCACGGTTGGGCGGGCCCTGGAGTTCCTGATCTCGTGGTCTGGCGAGAGCGTCAACCAAGTCTTTGGAATCGAGAAGTACATCAGCCTCGTTGGGTTGATGATTTTCGCCTTCGGGGTCGGCTTCCTGCTCCCCGTGTTGTTGGTATTCCTGCAACTCGTAGGCGTCGTGACACCACGTCTGCTGCTCGGTGCCTGGAGGTATGCAATCGTCGGCATCTTCTGTCTTGCGGCGGTAATCACGCCATCGGGTGATCCGGTCACGCTGATGATGCTGGCGGGACCCATGATCCTCCTCTACTTCCTTGCGGTCCTGATCGGGTACATCGTCGGTCGTCGTCGGGGCCGTACGACGGTCTGATCGCCCGGTGAACGTGCGCCCTGACCGTAGCGATTTAATCGCAACACTCCCGTTCGCTCCGGATCGGTTTCAGATTGAGGCCTTCGACTCGCTCGATGCCGGGCGTAACGTAGTAGTCGCAGCGCCCACAGGCAGTGGAAAGACGGTCGTTGCAGAGTATGGAATTGCTGCCGACCGCGTCGATGGACGTCGGTCGTTTTACACGGCGCCTATTAAGGCACTATCAAATCAAAAGTACCGGGACCTCACCGCGATTCACGGTGACGCCGCAGTGGGTTTGCTGACGGGCGACAACTCAATTAACGGTGAAGCGCCGATCATCGTGATGACCACTGAGGTCCTCAGAAATATGATCTATGCCGGTCGAGATTTGCGTGATCTCGGCACGGTGGTCGTCGATGAGGTGCACTTCCTGCAGGATGCGTACCGAGGTCCGGTGTGGGAGGAAGTAATCATTCACCTCCCACACCACATTCGTCTGATTGCCCTCTCGGCAACGGTGAGTAATGTGGGCGAGCTGGCCGACTGGATCGGCACGGTGCGCGGACCGACCGATGCCGTTGTCGAACAGAAGCGACCAGTCGAGCTGTCGAACAAGTACTTGGTGGCGGACCGAGACGAGAACCGCCTCCATTTGCTTGAGATGTTCATTGGGGGCGGACTGAACCGCGACGCGCTTCGCCTCGACGAGTCAGCGGTCCGCCGTCGGCCCCGCAGCTATAATGGTCGCGGCAGCGACAAGCGTCGTTCTTCGTCTGGTCGGCGTCGACTTGCAACTCCAGGTCGGATCGACACCGTGGAGATGCTCGAGGATCGGGGTCTACTTCCAAGCATCTTCTTCATATTCAGCCGCGCCCAGTGCGACGAAGCAGCCAAAGCGTGTGTCGATGCCGGCATCGTTCTCAGCAACGATGCCGAGCGAGCGGAGATCCGGACCATAGTGATGGACCGCTTGGCGGGACTCGACCCTAACGATCTCGAGGTCCTCGGTTACGAACGCTTTGTCCGGCAGCTTGAAGCGGGTGTTGCTGCCCACCACGCCGGCATGGTCCCGGCAATGAAGGAAGTCGTCGAGGCCTGCTTCATTGCCGGGCTCGTAAAAGTCGTCTTCGCAACCGAGACCCTCGCCGTCGGGATCAACATGCCCGCCCGCTCCGTCGCCATCGAGAAGCTAACAAAGTTCACGGGCGACCACCATGAGCAGCTCACCCCCGGGCAGTACACGCAGCTGACCGGCCGGGCCGGTCGGCGGGGCCTTGATGACACGGGCGATGCAATCGTCCTGTGGTCACCGTGGGTACGGTTCGACGACGTCGCGCAGCTGGCATCAAGTTCTTCGTTCCACCTTCGGTCGGTATTCCGGCCCACGTACAACATGGCCGCCAACCTGATCCGGACGCACACGGCAGATGAGTCACATCGGCTGCTTAATCTGTCATTCGCCCAGTTTCAGGCTGATCGGGATGTGGTTCAGATCGAAGCCCGGCTTGAGCGAAAGCGGGCGAAGCTTGCCGAGAAACGGATGGAGGCGGAAAGTCCCTACGGCGACATCGACGAGTATCGAACGCGTCGGCGGGCGGAGTCCGACAACCGAAATCAGAGACGTCAGGCGTCGGCCGGCCAGATGCGTGGAGCAATGGCAAAGCTTAAGCCGGGAACGATAATTCGGGTATCCAAGGGAAACTTTCGCGGTCCTGTCGCAGTCGTGGCGACGGCTCACCGCAAGGCGGGCGTTCGTTTGACCGCGGTCACCAAGGGTGAGGAACTGCTGCTGATCGATGGCGAGGATCTTGGGGACATCCCTGAGCCGGTGGGCTTCATTAGGTTGCCTCCAAATTTCGGGCCCCAGCGAAAGGGGTATCGACGTGACGTCGCCAAACGTTTGCGGACCGCCCAGATCGGCACCGATCAGGCCAGCGGCCCTCGGCAAATGCGCAAGGAGCGCAGCATCCAAGCTGATGAACTTGACGTGGCGCGCGATCCAGACCTCCGACAACGAGTTGAGGCAGCTGGACGCGCTGATCGGCTGGAGCAGGAGATCGCACGGCTGCAGGAGCGTGTCGACGACAAGAACCAGTCGCTCGGTCAGGAATTCGATCGGGTTCTCGAACTTCTCAATGCGTACGGCTACGCCGACACCAATGCGTGGACGCTGACCGCCGATGGCGAAATGCTCGCAGGAATCTTCCACGAGAGTGACCTGCTGGTCGCTGAGATGCTTCGAAGCGGAGTACTCGATGGTCTGGCAGCGGCGGACCTTGCCGCAGTCGTATCGTGTGTGGTGTACGAGCACCGCAGCCCCGAACCGCCAGCAGCACCATGGTTCTCTTCGAAGGTCGTTCGTGGTCGCTGGCAGCAGCTAAAAGCACTGAGCGCCAATCTTGCGGCACAGGAGCGATCTGTCGGTCTCGGCGAGCACCGTGCTCCTGATCCGACGTTTGCCGCCATTGCCCACGCGTGGGTCGTTGGTGAGGGATTCGCCGAAATTGTCGACGAGGAGGAACTCACCGGCGGTGACTTCGTCCGCACTATGAAGCAGCTGATCGACATACTGCGTCAGGTCGCCACCATTGCTCCGGATACCGGCGTGCGGAGTTCGGCCGCCGATGCAGTCGCCGGGGCGCGTCGAGGGGTCGTGCTGGATGGGTCTGCTGCCGGGTGACGATCTCGAAGGGTTCAAGCTGGGGGCGCACAGTTACCCGGCCAGCCGGTCTCAGATTGGCCGCGACCGACGCCGAGTTGGCGACGCTGCTCAGTGACGGCACGGGGCGGCCGGTTGCAGTCTCGGGTGGCGACATGTTTCGCACGATGGGTTCGAGGCCGATGGGTGATCGCACCGACTTGATGGCATTCCCACTCGATGTTGTCGATGTCGAACTCGACGGACGTGCACCGATCGTCGCTGTGTCACACGTCTTGGCCCGCTTGCCGACGCGTTGGGGTGGGGCATGGCGCGGCCCGATTCTGGTGGTCATGAACGCGGAATTCATCGGTGACGCCGACGTCGCACCTCGTGGCCACCCGAACGATGGAAGAGTCGAGACGCTACTCGTCGACGAGTCGATGACGGCACGTCAGCGCTGGGCGTCGCATAGACGAATGCGTAACGCCATGCATCTTCCACATCCTCAGATTTCAACGCGATCGGTTCGGAGCGCGGTGTTCGACTTTGACATGGCGCTTCGGGTGTTCGCCGACGGCGTCGACGTCGGATCCGCGCGCTCGATGACCATTACTGTTCGACCGGATGCCGCAGTCGTTCATGCGTGATTTACAAGCCACCAGGTTCGAGTCCCCGATGATCACCAGGAGAGCGGCTTCGGCGCCGTAGAGTCTGAACCCGTGGCTGTATACGTGCCCGAAACGTTCACCTCGGACGAAGCCGACGTTCTGCGGCGGTATTTCACCAACCTCGATGGACCAGTGTTCGCATTGGTCAACTTGCCCGAGGTGGTAAAGGGCGCGCTGTTCGCGCGTTATAGCCGTAGCCCGAAGTCGTTGCGACGGCTCTTCCTCGATGAGTTCGTCGGCGATCTAGACATCCGCGGCGATCAATCGATTGACGCGACGATTGGGCTCGATCGAGCGGAGCAACTCTATGAGCGGGTGTTCTTCGACTATGGCGACGACTCGGTCGCCCAGCTAGGTGGCGTACACCTTGCGTGCGAGCAGGCTTCGAACCTGCTGACGAAAGTACTCGAATGGGGGCGGCTGATGAGCTACCTCGAACAGAGCACCAGGTACATCGCCTACGACAGCAGGCTCGGCGGCCGGTATCGCTACCACCGTGACCCGGCGGTACTGGCAGGCCCGCTTGGAACTCGGTACGTCGGCGACCTCGACCGGATCTTCGATGCTTACAGTCAATGCACGGAGTTTGTCACCGACCACGTTCGCTCAACGGTCGAACGTGGCCCGGACGACAGCGAGTTCGTGTACCGAACCGCAACTCGCGCAAAAGCCCTCGACGCTGTGCGTGGAATGCTTCCAGCGGCAGCCACGTCGAACGTCGGAATCTACGGCACCGGCCAGGCGTTTGAGGCGTTGTTGTTGCGAATGCGTTCGCACCAACTCCCTGAAGCTCGAGAGTATGCCGACCTGATGTTGCACGAGTTGCGCAAGGTCATTCCAAGCTTTTTGCGTCGTGTCGACATCACCGAGCGCGGTGGGCAGTGGAGCGACTACCTTGCCGACACACGCGACCGATCTGGAGACCTCGTGTCCGACTTGCTCGGCGGCACGCCGGTCGAGTCAAGTCAAGAGGTGTCGCTCGTCGATTTCGATCCGGACGCAGAAGACAACATCCTGGCCGCCATCTGCTACCCGCACTCCTCGTTGCCGGAGTCACAGATTCTCGACCGAGTCCGTGGATTCGGGGCCGACGAGCGGGTGTCGCTTCTGAAGGCCTACATCGGTGAACGCAAGAACCGCCGACATAAGCCTGGGCGGGCTTTCGAACGGAGCTTTTACCGCTTTGACATCCTCAGCGACTATGGCGCGTTCCGTGACATGCAGCGACACCGCATGCTCACGATCGAATGGCAGAGGCTCACCCCCAATCACGGGTACACGCGACCGGAGTTGATTGAGGAAGCGGGTGTCGGGGGTGCTTTTGATGAGACGATGCAGCGGTCCGCAGCGCTGCACGACGATTTGTTGGATGCATACCCGCAGCAGGCGTCCTATGCGGTCTCGATGGCGTACCGCATGCGCTACAACATGCAGTTTAACGTTCGCGAGGCTTTCCACATGCTGGAACTGCGGTCTTCGCCCCAAGGGCACCCCTCATATCGGCGTGTAGCGCTCGACATGCACCGTCTGATAGGAGAGCAAGCTGGGCACCGGGCGTTGGCCGAGGCGATGAGCTTTATGACGACGGAAGCCCCCGAGCTTGAGCGGCTGGAATCGGAGCGACGCGCCGAGGCCCGACGTACCCCAACAACCGAGATGTGACTGGTGTCACAAGCTTGCTCTCCGACGTGTGCGACGCGGCTGCGTATGCTCCGCCGGACCGACCCTGCAACCGCATGGGTTGACCGTAGGCGACACGACGATTGAGCGATCACGAGCAACATGGCTGACGACGAAATCTTGGACGATGAAACCGAAGAGGAGACGGACGACGATACCGAATCCATCGACGGCCCTGATGTGGAGGACCTCGACGACGACGACGAATCGCCCGGGATCGGTGACGATGACGACGCCGCAGACGATGACGATGCGGCGTCCGATGAGGCACCACGAACCAAGCGCAAAAAGCGTAAGGACGATGACGACGATGACGACGACCTCGTCGACGATGATGACGTCGAAGAGGACCTCGACAAGATCTTGAAGGATCGGCTCGTCGCGAAGGAGGATGAGGACGACGACGAAGTTGAAGAGGAACCGGCTGACTCCCGCGGTGAGGGTGGAGAACGGCTGCAACCGAAGCAGCAAAACGAGCAGTTGTGCTCGGCATGTTTTCTGCTCGTCAAGTCGTCAGCTCCGAACTGTCCCGTTGGCGACGACGACTGCCCGATTTTCTCCTGATCTAGAGGAGTGCAATGACGCGATCAGCCGAGTCGATCGATCCGCCGGTCGCAATTCGCGCTGCTGTTGACGTGCTCGTTTTCGCGCCACTTGGGCTTGGAGCAAAGCTTGTCGAAGATGCTCCCGATGCTGTCGATCGAGCCCGACGGGAATTGTCCAACGCGCGGTTCATCGGTCGATTGGCTGTCGACCAGGGAATCAAGCAGATTCGATCTCGATTTGAGCCGTCTGAATCGAGTCCTACCCAGTCCGCGAACAATGGCGACGTTTCCGACGATTTCGAGCCGCTGGTTCGCGCAGGCGAGATCCGTGGCTCCAACGATCTAATGACGCGTGAGTCCGTGAGGAGTGATCTGGTTGCCGGTGACCTCGCACTCCCCGATTACGACACGTTGCCGGCGATCGACATCGTCGGCAAACTTGCCACGCTCGATGACGTCTCACGCGATGCGATCGAGCGCTACGAGTTGGCGAATCGCCAGCGTCGAACAGTGCTGGGGAAGCTTGCACAGTTGGCAGAAGGGTGATCGACCCCGATGTCCGTCCTGTCGATCCCGACAGCGGCGATGACCTGGCGCAATTGGTCTTGCTTGAACGCGAGGCGCGTGCTGCGCTGATCGGACAGCGTGGGGGCGACCGCTGGCTCATCGAGCATGCGGAAGTCGGCGTGAAATGGCCCGATCGGTGTCGAACAGACGGGGTAGACGTGTTGGTTGCCCACATTGACGATGTTGTCGTGGGCTACCTCAGCGGGTTCTTGGGTGACGATCGGATCATTCGCGTCGATCAAGTCTGGGTGACGCCACTCGCTCGTGAGAATGGGTTCGGCGACGCATTGCTTGCAGTCCTGATCGAACGCGCAAAAGGACTTGGTGCCGTGGCGGTTGAAGGCGAGTCACTGCCGGGGGACCGGCACACGAAGAATCTCTATGAACGGGCGGGAATCGTTGCGCGGCTAATCACAACCTTCCGCGAATTCTGACAGTCAGCGACCCGTCCATTCGGGTGAGCGCTTCTCGATGAACGCGGTCAGGCCTTCCTTCAGGTCCTCCGACGACATTACGGTCCCCATAGCCGAGTTCGTCATCTTTTTAAGTGCGTCGTCGTCCTCGTATTCGCTTGCCAAAACGACTTTCCGACTTTCCCAGACCGCCAGCGGCGCGTTTGCAGTGATTTGCTCCGCGAGTCGTATCGCCTCGCTGGTCGCTTCGCCTGGCTCAACGAGGCGCGACACAAGCCCTAGTTCGTAGGCGCGGGCCGCCGGAATCGGCTCGCCCGTTAGAATGGCCTCCATCGCTGCGGACTTTCCGATGGCGCGCGGGAGTCGGAAGAGTCCGCCGGCACCTGCGACGAGATTACGTTTAACCTCGGCCAGGCCGAATGCCGATTGCGTGGTGGCGACCACAAGATCGGCGGCGAGGACGATTTCGCAGCCGCCTGCCGTTGCGAGGCCATCGACGGCCGCTATTACGGGCTTCTTTCGTTCGCGGTACACGAAGCCAGCGAAGTTGCCGCGAGTGGTGGCAAGACGTGCGGCATCGCCGCTGTTGATCGCCTTGAGGTCTGCACCGGCACAGAACACGGGCTTGGATTGTCCTTCCGTGTTTGCCTGGAGCACTCCGATCCAAACCTCGTCATCGGCCTCCATCTGATCAATGGCGGATTCCATGGCTTCGGCAACGTCCCCGTTGATGGCGTTGCGCGCCTCAGGACGATTCAGGGTGATGAGGGCAGTGCGCCCGCGGGTTTCGTAGGTGACGATGTCTGACATGGCCCTTGAGCGTAGAACCAGAGTCGGCGAGGTTACGAATTACGCTGTGTCGAGTAAGTCGCCCGGCCCGCCCTGCGTGGGTGGCTCATGCGTCGTCAAGGGCTTCCGATGCGCTTGCGTCAAGCTCCGAAGTCGATGACGGCTGGCCGGTGGCCCGTTCGCTGGTGGCTTGTGTTGCCACCGGTCGCTCTACATCAGAGTCGAGCGCTGCAATTTCTGCTTTCTCGGACGCAGCCGGCGGCGCGTCCGGCGCGGAAGCGCCAGACGTAGAAGCAGTTTGCAGGGGAGCATTGTCCGACCCTGCCTTGGGTGAGGCAAGCTTCGGCGCTGATTTGTCATCTGGGGACTTGGCGGTGCCTGGAGCAGGCTTTGATGTGCGTTCGGATCGCTTGTCGCCACCGCTATCCCGAGCGCCGGGCTTCTTACGCTTGTCGTTGCGCGGCCCGGGGCGTAGTGGTTTCGGTCGCGGTGCCCCGGCTGGAACCTCGACACCGAGCAGCGCAGCGATCTGTGGAAGTAAGGGGCCGAGTCGCAGTGCGGTCTTGCGAAGATCGTCGGTGATGGTGGTTGGTGGGGCAATCGGCGTCACCAGCGCCCTGACAGGAGAGAAGGCGGCGGCTTCCATCACTGCAGCCCAACGGTCTGACGAATCGTCTGCGGTGAGCCCGGCGGTGGCCGCAGCGCCAAGTTTGCGCGCTAGCTCGGGCGGGAACATGACCCCGGCTTTCGGAGGCTGCGATGAGAGTCGAAGTGCCCGAATCGATCGTCCGACACTGAGGGCAGTATCGACGTCCTCAAGCCATAGTTTTAGCTCGTGGTCCTGCTTCTTGACCAGGTCTGCTTTCAGCTTGGTCGCAAGTTCCCGCGTCGACTCGTCTCGGGCGACGATCGGGTCGTCGCCCGCTGCAACCACACTGCGAAGATCACGCAGATCAAGATTTTCCATTTGACGTTGGGCGGCCTCGGCTCGGTCGAGCCAGTCGGCGACGCGGAGCTTCGGAATGAGCCCTTCGGCCATCTTGAGTACGCTTTCTTCGGGCATGGTTGGCTTGCCGTCAGCTGCGAGCTTCTTATTGTCCTCGGAAAGACGAGTTCGCACGGCAGCCATGCCCTGGATCGCGAGTTCGGCGATGGGACGCTGCTCCTCGGGGATTTGTGCGAGGACCTCATTACGCCGGGCCTTGCCGGGCCGAAGCCGTTTCGGCTTCGGGCGCTGGGGGACTTCAGGTGGTGGATCGAAATGAGGACGGCGGGGCGCGCGACGCTCGTTCTGATTTTCTCCGCTACGACTGCGTCCGCCCTTATTGTCTCGCCGACCCCGCTTACCATCGCGTCCACCTCGGCCGTCGCGTCCACCTCGGTCGCTCCGATCCGACTTGGCGCGGGTTTCGATGACAGCTTGGAAGTTCTCTTCAACAGGAAGGAGTTCGAGCAGGTCGGAGGACGGCTTTTCGCGACCTTTGAGTACCGACGTGACTTCGATGCCATCGAGCTCTTGCTCGACTTCAACTTTGAGGACGTCTCCAACTTTCGCGCCGTCGGGGAGGAGTCCCCCGTCAAGCACGCCCTTCGGCACTCGGGCTCCGGCTGCACGCCATGTCCAAGAGTTGTCGGCGAGCGCGCTCGTCAACTCGATGTCAATCCTGCGAGGCATGGTGGTCAAAGGTACCGGTTCGCGGTCCGAGAAACCATCTCGATACCGTGCAGGTGTGGCCATCTATGCGCTCGGTGAACAGGAACCTTCAATCAGCGGTGAGGCTTTTGTTCACCCTGAGGCCACGGTTATCGGGTCGGTGACGCTCGGAGCACTGTCGTCTGTGTGGCCAGGCGCGGTCCTCAGGGGGGACGGGGGCGAGATCCTCATCGGCGAACGCACGAGCGTTCAGGACAACGCTGTGCTGCACACCACGCCGCAGTGGCCGACGATGGTGGGCGATGATTGTGTGCTCGGTCACCTGATCCACCTCGAGGGGTGCTCTATCGAGGATCACGTTCTCATCGGTAACGGGTCCATGGTGCTTCACCGCTGTGTTATTCGCACCGGTTCGATCGTTGCGGCGAACGCTGTGGTGCTTAATGACACCGAGGTCCCCACTGGAGCGATCGCTGTTGGAACGCCTGCCACGATCAAGGAGGGTCGAGCCCGTCGTAAGGACATCGATGAGGGGAGCCGGGAGTACATCCGTCGTGCGATTCGGTATCGGACGGACCTTCGTCGACTCGACTGAGCAAGGATCGACGGTCGACACGTCGTTTAAGTCCTATCGATCATCGAGCGCACCGCATCTTCACGGGGGAGCGAGGGCACTGCCCCTGCGATGGTTGTGGCGAGTGCCCCTGCGGCGCTGGCCCATCGAACGCTTGTCGACAGGTCGTCGCCTACCGCAAGTCGAGCAGCGAGATAGCCGCAAAATGCATCGCCGGCACCGGTGGTGTCGACCGGGATAACTTGAAATGGTGTCTGCGTCGTTGACTGGCCGCCGCTGTGGATGCAAGCACCCTGAGCCCCGAGTGTTGTAACGACTGCGCCCACGCCGGAAGCGAACAGATGGCCGATTCCTCCAATGACGTCAGCCTCGTGTTCGTTCGGCACGATCAGCGAGGCTGTTGCAATCGTCGAGTCCGGAAGTTCGACTGCCGGTGCGGGATTAAGGATCGTGGTCGATCCCACTGCGCGTGCCGCCGTCAATGCGTCGTCGACGGTGCCGACCGGCACCTCAAGTTGAGCAAGGACGGCTTTACCCTCTGGTGGGGCCACATCAGGCCACACTAGGTGGCCGTTCGCTCCCGGCACCACCACGATCGAGTTCTCGGCGTTGTCGTCGACAGCGATCAACGCTCTTCCCGTGGGGGCACCGGTAACAGTTAGCAGCCAGCGTTCGTCGATTCCTTCGGCACGTACAACGTCGCGGAGTCGACGCCCGGCGTCGTCGTCACCAACGGCTCCTACGAAAGCGACTAGGGCCCCGGCGCGAGCAGCTGCAACCGCCTGGTTGAGTCCCTTGCCGCCCGGAAACTCCTGGTAGTCGGAACCTGAGACCGTCTCTCCAGGCCCAGGAAGACGCTGCGTTCGAACGACGAGATCAAGGTTGAGGCTGCCGACGACGACGACGTCGAACCCGTTAGCTGGCGCGGGCTCGGACACCGATGGGTGCGATTAGTCGGAACCCGGCGGCGTGGCGTTCGTCCTCCGACTCGCCACCCCAGAAACCGTATTCGTGGTGGTCTCTCGCAAAATCCATGCAATCCGTGCGTACAGAACAGCCGGCGCAGATTGCTTCGGCTGCAGATTCTCGGCGTTCTCGCGACTGCGGCCGCTCGGCTGCAGTCGGGAAGAACAGATGTGTCAGGCCCTTGCAGGCCCCTTCGCTCATCCAGTCATCCGCTTCAATCAGCGCGGCTGGCAGGTCGATTGTTGTCATGAACTCGTTCCCCCCGAGTGTTTTGCGACCGACGACCTTCCCCAGGCCGACAGTCTTTCCGACGTTGCGAGGAGGAGAGTAGAGGAAATCAACCGGTCAGTCAATTGTCCTCTGCAAGCTTTTCAACGGTCGCTGTCAGCGCTGCCGGAGATGGCTCTGACGCCTGAGGCGAAGCGCTTGACATCGCGCTCCGTGGTGTCCCATGCGGTCATCCAGCGAACTTGTTGCACGGTCACGTCCCAGTCCCAGAAGAAGCACCAGTCACGTAGCAATTCGATCCAGCCGTGAGGGAGTCGCGGAAACAAGCTGTTGACCTCGGGTGGTGTCCCGAGTTCGACACCTGGAATCTCGGCCACGAGGTGGTGCAGGTTCGTTGCCATTTTGTTGGAATGTCGGCCGAGTTCAATCCACAGCTCGTCATGGAGGAGGGCGTTGAACTGCGCCGAGAGGTACCGCATCTTCGACGGCAGCTGGGTGACCTGTTTGCGGACGTATTCGGATCCAGTGGCCAGCATCGGGTCGAGGAAGACGACGGCTTCGGCGCCGAACGCTCCGTTCTTTGTGCCGCCGAAGCTGATCACGTCGACGCCCGCATCAATCGTGAAGCTGCGAAGAGTCGTTCGGTCACCTCCCAGAGCGGCGGTGGCGTTGGCGATGCGTGCACCGTCGAGGTGAACGAGCATTCCCATGCGGTGGGCAGCATCGCACACAGCTGCGATTTCGGCGGGGGTGTACAGCGTCCCCAACTCGGTGGGCTGGGTCAGCGACACGATGCCAGGCTGAACGTGGTGCTGGACGCCTTGCAGGTGTCCGGTGCTCTCGACCATCTCGGGTGTGATCTTGGCGTCGGGCGAGGGGAGTTCGATGAGCTTTGTGCCGAGCGTACGTTCAGGGGCACCGGTCTCGTCGGCGGCAATATGCGACCAGTTGGTGCAAACAATCGCATGATGTGGTCCGGTCAGCGTTCCCATCAAGGTGGCCAGCGCAGCGATATTGGCTCCCGTTCCGTTGAAGCACACGCGAGTCGTGACGTCGGCGCCGAACAGGTCGCGGAACCGGGCCTCGCACTCCTGTGTGTGGTCGTCGGCGCCGTAGGCGAGCACATGGCCTGCATTCGCGGCGATAACCGCCTCGACAACAGCGGGATGCGCGCCGGCAGCGTTGTCGCTGGCAAACGCGCGGTCAGGAGCGGGGGGCATGTCGATCACGCTCCGAGTCTCGCAGGCGCCGACTGTAAATTGACCACTGCTATTGTTTCGTCATGACGAATTATAGCCGGTCGGACCAGCAGCCAGGGGAGCGATGTCGGTGGTGTCGGCGAGTTCTGGAGGTGCGTTCGGGTCCTGGCCGGCCCCGTAAATTCTGCAGTCAACGGTGCCGCCAGTGGGACTGGGTGTCGCGTCAGCGTGCGGCCGATCTGGCCTTAGGTGCAAATGAGATCGTGATAAGACGGGATGAACTCGAGCGACTCCACGACGACCTCTACATGCTTGCCTGTGCCGTTGAGGACACTGAGCGGGACCTTCAAGAATCGGCACTTCCAAGTAACCGTGAGCTCCGAACAGCCCTCGACTGGATCCTCGAGAGCGCAAGGCCGCTTCGTAATCGCGAACTTGCTGCGGCAATCCCTGAATCCCACAAAATGTCATGACGTAATTAACCTCAGACGACAGGAGAGCGTCCGCAGCTGTGCTTTCGGCGTTCAGTTCCGCGCAGATTCTGGTTGAGCGTGGGCGCCAGAAGCTACGCCTAACAAGGGCTTCGAATATGTGCTCGACTTGCGGTTGAATTCGGTCCGGTGGACGGCGAAGGCGGTTTGAGCCGTTCCTCAGGGACTGGAGTCTGTGCGACCGGGTTGTGCTGGGCGGCCTACTAGAGGCAAGGCTTCGGCGCAGGGATCTTCTTCGCTCTCGGTGAGAATGCGCCGATAATGTCCGTTATGTCAACTTAGTCTGGAAGGGCACAGAGCTCACCATGATTCCGCCGGATGCATGCCCTCACCTGCTTACTGCCCTGTGAGCTGGGGTTTTTCGCCTTGCGCAGAGGATTAGTCGAGTCGTAACTGCACGTTGCGGGCGTGGACGTCAGTTTGGGATTTAAGTTGCGGATAGCCGGGCCGATCTCTTCTTCATGCAGGAGGCCAGCCGTTCATGACCCCGATCACAACTCAGCAGCACCCGACTGCAGGTGCACGATCAATCCGGCGGCTGGTGGTGCGGGCAGTTTTTGCGTCTGGGGTCGCGGTTCTCGGATGGTCGGCTGTTGGGCTGAAAGTGTCTGCTACTGCGAGGCCTGCAGTCGAGGCTCCACTGCTGCAGTCCGGCTTCACCGGACTGCGCGTCGGCGCACAGGGCAATGCCGTCGCGTCTTTGCAAAGGGCTCTCATGTCCGTGGGAATCAGCGTGCCCGGAGGAGCCGACGGAGAGTTCGGTCCGGCGACGCGCCAAGCGGTCATGAAATTTCAGACCGAGCGGAGCCTTCAGGCCACAGGCGAAGTTGACCAGGCCACCTCGAGTGCATTGGCGTCGAGCGGGTCGAACCAGAACGCATCTGGAGAAGTAGTACTCGCCCAAGGCGCACGTGGTGACGCCGTGAAGGAACTCCAGCGGCGCCTGGTTGCCGGAGGGGTTTACGTCGCTGGCGGAGCTGATGGGGTCTACGGAGCTGCGACCGCTCGAGCTGTCGCGCAATTCCAGCGGTGGAACGGTTTGTCGCCGAGTGGAGCTGTGGATGGCAAAACCGCTAGCGCGCTCGGGCTCGGTGCGTCGAGCAATGTGTCGACGCAGGCTCCGCCAGCACCCCCTGCCGTGGCGGAAATCAATCCCTACGTTGGTCTCAAGCAAGGGTCGAACGGTTCACGTGTCAAGGAGCTCCAGGCTGCCCTTCAGAACGCCGGAATCGTGGTTCGCGGTGGGGCCGATGGGGCTTTTGGGCCGGCCACGACTGCAGCACTCAAGGAGTTCCAGGGGGCCAACAGCCTTTCGCAAACCGGCGTATTAACCGAACAAGGCGCCGTGATCCTGAATCTAGGAACGGGCGGTGGAGCGTCTCCTCCCCCAGCTGCAGTGAGCCCGTACCTGGGTTTAAAAGTTGGAGCACGTGGCGATGCCGTCAAGGATGTGCAGCAGGCGCTTATCGGCGCTGGTGTGACCGTTCGTGGCGGGGCTGACGGAGTGTTCGGAAATGCCACCAAAACAGCCCTGACGTCGTACCAAACGTCGACAGGAATCACCGCTGACGGAACCGTCAATCAGAACACGATCGACAAACTTGGTCTCGGGAGCAGCAGCGGACCCGTTCCTGTTGCCGGCAGCGCCCCTCCCCCAGCTGCAGCCTCAAGCAACGCTTACGTCGGACTTGCCATCGGATCCCGTGGGAAAGAGGTCACCGAACTCCAGCGTGCGCTTCAGGGCACGGGGCTCGTGGTTCGAGGCGGTGCTGACGGGGTGTTCGGAAATGCCACCAAATCGGCGCTCCAGGCATTCCAGAAGGTCAATGGAATTCCTCAGAGCGGGGTGACGACCGAACGCGGCGTCAAGATCCTTGCACTGGGAACAAGCGCAGTGGGAGTAGCGAATCCGAATTCGGGCAGTGGTGTGGTCCTCGAACGCTTCCCGGTGCAGGGACGATGCTTCTACGGTGATACCTGGCACGCCGCTCGCGGCGGCGGGCGTTTGCACGAAGGGGTCGACATCATCGCAAACGAGGGCAACCTGCTCTACGCCGTCGCCGATGGCGAGATCACAAAGCGCTACTGGGACCGGCCCGGGGCACTGGCAGGGAACGGCCTCCGTCTCACCCACGCAAACGGGACCTACTTCATCTACCTCCATTTGGCGGGCTTCGCTCCGGGCATCGAGATCGGTACGAAGGTGAAGGCAGGCGATGTGATTGGCTTCGTCGGTAACACCGGGTCGAGCGCAACGCCCCACCTGCACTTTGAGGTACACCCCGGTGGCGGCAGTGCTGTTAACCCGTACTGGATGGTGAAGGCGATCGATGGTTGCAGCAACATCACACCGCAGTACCAGTCAAGCTTTGCCTGAACAGGGTCCAGCATGCTTCCGGGTCGCAAGTCGTTCGACTCTGAGTGTGAGTGGCCGCGGTTGCCGGCGTGATTGTGAAGCGGTTTGGGAGACGCTTGGGCGACGGCAAATCGTCCGCTCAGCAACACCGGCCGGTCCTGGCGTCGAGGATTTGATCCGGCGCAGGAATGAACGGACGGATACTCATCAAGTTCGGCGTCGATTGCGGCCAGATGGACATCTGCGTCGAGCCGAGGAGGCTGTACCTGCAGGTCGGGTTGTGAAAGCGTCGATGCCAGACGTGCCCACAACGGCTGGAGGACGCTAACGCAATCGTCGGTGCGAATCACCGAGCACCTGTGCTGAGCGGCTCAGATCACCTGGCTAGCGACACCATCGTAGAACGAATGGAGCACATCAAATGCGAGCTTGCGTTCGCCTTCTTCGCTGACGAGACCTTTGCGGTTGTAGCCGTCTTGTATGCCGGGTAGCACCCGAACAGGGGCGCGGAAGTCCTTCAGAATCCATGGCGACATTCCGGCAACCACTCCGTTATCAAGGTCCGATCTGTTCGCGTTGACCATCTGGGTGTGGACCGCATACACGGCCGCTTGGAACTCCTCGGTCCAGATTTGTTCGTCGTTTCCGTGATGCCCTGCTTTTGCTCCCGCTCCCATCTCCGTAAAGACAATCGGCTTGTCGAATGGTGTTGACCAGCGGGTGGTGGCGATCTTCTCGCGCTCGCCGTAGTACCAGCCGAGGTACTGATTAACGGCGATGACGTCGATGACTGCCCCGAGCGGGTCGTCGACATGATGGTCCTGAGCATCTGTAGGCAGAGTCAGCAGGGCGGCGGAGATGAGTCGGGTCGGGTCGAGTTCTCGAGCCCGCGTAGCGAGGTCTGTCAGGAAAGCATTGCGCCCAGGAGACGGCATGGTCTCGTTGGCAACCGACCAGAAGATGACCGACGCACGGCTGCGATCACGGGTTATGAGTTCATCGAGCTGCTCACGGGCATTCTCTAGTACGTGGGGCTGGTCGAAGGCGATCCCCCAGTAGACGGGCAGTTCGCACCATGCGAGGACACCGCGCCGGTCGGCCTCGCGCATCATGTACTCATCGTGCTGGTAGTGGGCCAGTCTGACGAAGTTCACTCCGAGAGCTTCAGCACTGTCAAACAAGCCGGCGGCGTCGGTCGGGCCATGCGAGCGTCGCCCGCCCGATATCGCCTCGGCGTGCATCGAAATTCCTCGAAGGAACGTCACCTCACCGTTGATTACGATACGCGTCCCGTCGGTTGTGATTGTTCGGAATCCGACCTGGTCGATGACGGCGTCGTGGCCGACCGTCCACTCCACGTCGTAGAGGCGCGGTCGTCCAGGGTGCCAGCGTTCGATCTCGTGATCGATGTCGAGTTTGAAGTGCCTGCTGCTGCCGCCGGTGAGCACTGTGTCGACTCCCAGCTCGGGAATCCGCAGCTCGACGGCATCGTCGCTCCCGTCGACCTCCACTCCCCCAATCACCCGACCGTCAGGTGCCATCGTGAGCCACGCGTGCCGGAGGAAGGTGTCGGGGACGAACACGAGGTCGACAGAGCGGGTGATGCCGCCAAAGTTCCACCAATCGGAGCGCATCGCCGGGATCCGGTCCCGCTCCCGTCGGTTGTCAACTTGGATGACTAGCGAGTGTTCCTCAGTGTTGAGGCGTCCCGTCAGCTCAACGGCGTACGGGCTGAATCCTCCGGCATGGACCGCTAGCTCCTCGCCGTCGAGAAACACGCGGCTCGTGTGGTTGGCTGCCCCGACATGAAGGAACACCCGTCCGGACGCAACCTGGTCGACGGTTAGAGCGACCTTGCGTCGGTACCAGATCGTGCCCTCGTAGTAGTGCAGTCGTTCGTCCTGCGTGTTCCAGTCGCCTGGAACGGTCAAAGTTGGCGCAGTGTCGAAGTCGTACTCGACTCGGTCCCCAGGGTGTCGCGGTGCGTGGTCCCGAAAGAAGCCGCGATCATTGCGCTGCTCGAGGATTCCGACGTAGCCCATCTCGTACGGGTCGACAATGACATTCCAGTCGCCGTCGAGCGAAAGGAGGTTGCGAGCGAGCACGTTCGACATCGTGGTGGTTCCAGAGTTCATGGAAGGATCGTGGCATGCCGAGCTTCACGATTGATCAGCCGCTGCGTTTTGGAATCTTCCTGCCACCCATGCACAAGACCGGCGTTAACCCGACGCTCGCCATGCATCGTGACCTGGAGCTAATCGATCATCTCGATCGGCTTGGCTATCACGAGGCCTGGATCGGTGAGCACCACTCGGCCGGTTCAGAGTTGATTGCGAGCCCCGAGGTCTTTATCGCAGCAGCATCCCAACGCACGAATCACATCAAGCTGGGGACCGGCGTGAACTCACTGCCGTACCACCACCCACTGATTCTTGCTGACCGCATCGTGCAGCTCGATCACCTCACCAAGGGTCGGATGATGTTTGGTGCTGGTCCCGGGCAGCTCACCTCGGATGCCGCCATGCTCGGCATCGCGCCGAACGATCAGCGGCCCCGGATGCATGAAGCTTTCGATGTCATTATGCGGCTGTTTCAGGGCGAGACGGTCACGAAGCACACTGACTGGTTTGTCTGTGAAGAAGCAGTGCTGCAGATGCGGCCATACTCAGACTTTGACGTCGCGGTCGTGTCAACGATGTCACCGTCGGGCTCAACACTCGCTGGTCGTCACGGCGCCGGACTCGTTTCGGTTGCGGCCACCGAGCCGGCGGGCTTTGGGGTGCTTGACTACAACTACAACGTCTGGAGAGAGGAAGCCGAACTCAACGGGCACGCTGCACACCGCTCAGACTGGCGGCTGATGGGGCCAATGCACATCGCCGAGACGGAGGCAAAGGCCCGCGAGAACTGCAAGTACGGACTTCAGTGGGTGTTTGATTATCTCGCACACATATTGCCGATGGGAGACCCGAACGAGCCTGGTCCGCCCACTGACTACAACGAGTTCGTTGACTTCATGAACGAATCCGGTCGATTGGTTATAGGCACCCCCGACATGGCAGTCAAACAGATCAAACGGCTTCAAGAGAAGACTGGTGGGTTCGGTTGCTACATGATGATGGGTGCCGATTTCGCCCCCTGGCAGGCTACGAAGGACAGCTACGAGCTGTTTGCGTACGAGGTCATGCCGCATTTCACCGGCCAGGCGACCCCTGCGCAGGTGAGCTACGACAAAATCGTCGACGCCGGTACCCGGTGGGCCGACGCAACCCTGGGTGCACAGCTCACCGAGATCGGGAAATACGAAGAAGAGCGCGCCGCCCGCTGACCCTGGGCGAAAACCGCGCTGAGGCTCTCCCATGGTTGCCCATCGTCGTCGTGACCGCGTCTAGGCCATCGAGATCGGTCCGCTCGGATGAGCGCATGTCTGAATTTGGCATTTGGGGGCAGATTCGGTCACACGAACCAGCCGGTGTCGTGCGGCCGGGCTACGGTAAGGACAAAACTGAATTGCCATCGCCTCTGATCGGGAGAGCCGCAGCGAAGCGTCGCCGAAGGAGCAACCACCCCGGAATCTCTCAGGCACCCGGACCGGTCGGAGCAGGCACGCTGGAAAGTGGCCGGCGCGTGTGCGCCAGTCCGCCGACGGGGACCAAACTCTCAGGCATCGATGACAGTGGGGGCCGACCACTACCTGGAGGACTGCGTGTCTACGCCCATCGCCGAACTTTTCGAGCCAGCGGAATTCGTCCGTCGTCATATCGGCCTGTCGCCGGACGACATGACACACATGCTGGGCGTAGTCGGTGTGGCAACCGCCGAGGAATTGCTCGATCAGACGGTGCCCGATTCGATCCGGAGCACCGAACCGCTTGACATTCCCTCGGCGGTACCGGAACACGAAGCGCTCGATCGTCTGCGCTCGATCGCCGAACAAAATGCGGTAGTCACGAGTCTGATCGGAATGGGGTATCACGCAACAATTACGCCTCCCGTCATTGCCCGCAATGTGCTTGAGAACCCGGCCTGGTATACCGCGTACACGCCGTATCAGCCAGAGATCAGTCAGGGTCGGCTCGAGGCAATTCTCAACTTTCAAACCCTCGTCACCGAACTCACCGGACTCGACGTTGCAAACGCATCACTGCTCGACGAAGCAACAGCCGCAGCGGAGGCGATGACCATGGCGCGGCGACAGTCGAAAGCTAAAACGCAGCGCTTCTTCGTGCATCACGACGTGCATCCGCAGACCCTTGCCGTGCTCCGGACCCGGTCCGAACCGGTAGGGATTGAACTCGTCGTCGGCGACACGGCCCTACTCGACGACGAATCTGGTGTGTTCGGTGCATTGCTTGGCCATCCGGGCTCAAGCGGAGCCGTTGTCGACTGGTCGAGCACCATTGCCACGATCCACGATCAAGGAGCAGTCGCCATCGTCGTCACCGATCCGTTGGCGTGCGTGTTGGCCACTCCCCCGGGGCAAATGGGTGCCGACATCGCCGTCGGCTCCGCGCAGCGATTCGGTGTGCCGATGGGCTTCGGAGGGCCGCATGCTGCCTTCGTCGCGGCACGCGAAAAAGCCGCGCGAACGATGCCGGGTCGCATCGTGGGGGTCAGTGTCGACACGGCTGGCCGTCCGGCGCTCCGACTGGCGCTTCAGACTCGCGAGCAACACATCAGGCGCGAGAAGGCGACGTCTAACATCTGCACCGCCCAGGTGCTTCTGGCGAACATCGCCGGCCTGTACGCAGCGTGGCACGGTCGCGACGGGCTCGCGCAAATTGCCGAGCGGGTACAACGTCTCACGTCGATCGCCGCAGCAGGACTTTCGGCCGGCGGCCTGGAGTTGCGCCATCGCAGCTGGTTCGACACGTTGATGGTGACACATCCGACTCAAGGCGCTGATGCGCTCGTTGCGTCCGCATTGGCGGCCGGCATCAACATCCGTCGCGTCGACGACTCAACCGTCGGGATTACGTTCGACGAGACGAACACCTTGGCGACTGTGGAAACGATCGTCACTGCGCTCGGCGGCCAGCCGCTGGGTCCGGATGAATGGGACCAAGCGCCTGACGGGATCGCTAGCAACCTACGACGAAACGACGAGTTCCTGACTCAGTCGGTGTTCGAGCGCTACCACTCGGAACACGAGATGCTCCGCTACCTTCGCCGGCTCAGCGACAAGGACCTTGCACTCGATCGCACCATGATTCCCCTCGGTTCATGCACGATGAAGCTCAATGCGACAAGCGAGATGTTGCCGATTACCTGGCCGGAGTTTGCGAATCTGCATCCGTTCGCACCCAGCGACCAATCCGTCGGCTACCGACGACTGATCAGCGAACTGGAAGCCGATCTCGCGTCGATCACCGGGTACGCCGCAGTAAGCCTGCAGCCGAATGCGGGCAGCCAAGGCGAGTTTGCTGGACTGCTGGCGATCCGGGCCTACCATCGTGCCAATGGCGACGTCGAGCGCACGATCTGCTTAATCCCGGAAAGCGCCCATGGCACCAATGCGGCGAGCGCGGTGATGGCCGGTCTCGATGTGGTCGTAGTTGCGTGCGACGACGGTGGCAACGTCGACATCGCGGACGTCAGGGTCAAGATCGCGGAGTACGGCGATCGCCTGGCGGCGCTCATGATCACCTACCCCTCGACACATGGCGTCTTTGAGGCTTCGGTGGCCGAGATGTGTGCCGCCGTTCATGACGCCGGTGGGCAGGTTTACGTTGACGGAGCGAATCTAAACGCGCTCGTGGGTCTGGCCCGCCCCGGTCGATTCGGCGCCGACGTGAGCCACTTGAATCTTCACAAGACCTTCTGTATTCCGCACGGCGGCGGGGGGCCGGGGATGGGTCCGATCGGCGTCGCGAAGCACCTCGCGCCGTTCCTGCCCGGGCATCCGCTGCGCAAGACCGGCGGTGAGCAGGCGATCGGTCCGGTCTCGGCCGCCCCGTGGGGCAGCCCGAGCATCCTGCCGATCTCCTGGACCTACATCGCGCTGATGGGCGGGAGCGGCTTG
>CAJQPY010000015.1 GCA_905480335.1 uncultured Ilumatobacter sp.
CGCGCGCTTCATCGACCGCTTGGTCCATCCATCGTTGGTGCTCGTTGGACATCAACGCAGTCTCGCGCTGCACCCCCGACTGCGATGGAACTGAGGCCCGGGGAAAACCCCCGTAGGAATGCTGTCTCGTGTGCAGGGGGGGTGGGGAGAGTACGTGTCTGAGCCTTATCGTCATATTTACCGCGACATGCGATTGGGGGCGGTTGCAGGGTGCCGGCTGGCGGCATCGCCACCAGCGGGTCGGTGTCGTGTGCTGCGCCAGGAGCTTGCTACGTTGTCGGCCAATACAGGGACAACAACGGTTACCAGGGGTTTGTGGCTGACGTGTTGCCGCCGTTCGCTCCGGTGGGTCCGACTCGGGCGGTTGACACCCGCAAGGGTCGTGGGGTGCTGCAGGCTGCTGGGTCGACGTTGACTGTTGAACTGGGAAACTTGTTGGCGAATCAGTCGGTTTCAGTGAATTTGACGGTTCCGGGTGCTGTTGGGCGCGGGTACGCAACGTTGTATGCGTGTGATCAGCTGCGGCCGGCGACGTCGTCGTTGAATTATCAGCCGGGTCAGGCGATCGCGAATGGTGTGATCACGAAAGTGAGCGGAGACGGCGAAGTGTGGGTGTATTTGAACCGGCAGGCACATGTGGTGCTTGACGTGTTCGGTGTGTTCCCCGACTAGACGAAAACTTTGAGCTTGATCGTCGAGACGCGCATTGTCGGGTTCCTGTCAACTTGCATGTACCGGCTTGGCATGGTTGGCGGTGGCTTGACGAACGTGGTGTAACCGTGGTCCACATCGCTCGTCGGCGCAGGAGGTGACCTAGTTGGTAGCGCCGCTGGAAACTTTTGGACATGCGGTGCTGCGCTTCGTGCGGCAACGGCCACAGGCGAATCTTTGTAGCTGGTCGTGCTTATGGCAGCGTTGTCACTTGCCATTGCAGAATGACCTCGGCGTTGACTGGGGTTCGCAGCTCAAAAGGCAAACGGATAGCAGTTGCGTTTTGTGCGACTGATCGTTTCTCGAGACCCCTGTCGCTACCGCTCCGAGCAAACGAGTCACCGTCGGGATGAGTTTGATGCGCTTCATCGTTGCGCTGCACATGCCTGCGAGTGTCATTGTGTGCGACAGCCTTCCTGCTGGATTCGATAGAGAACTGTTAGCTGCTTGTCGCCCGCAATTTCCTGATCTCTTTGAAGGGCATTAGCCGACACGGAAAATGACCATTGGACCGTGCAATCTCCACCCCGAAAACTTGGAGCGACCGCAGATGCTTTGCGGGCACTAGCTCTGATGCTTCCAAGTCGAAATTTTGCTCATCGATCTTCTGTCGACGTCACGCGCGACGGATTCTGGCTCGCGATTGTGTCATCGTTGGAGCGTGTCGGCACTCACCATGGAAGTATGTCTTCGCAAACACCGACACTCATCCGCCTGCGCCTCGCTGCCGGAAGCGCCCTCAAACCTGTTTGCTGCACCGCAGAAGGCCACGCAACATGCACGAAAAACCGCCGAATTCCCGCCCTCTGAAGAGCCTCACGCACACCGTGCACGACCTAACGTTCCAGGCGGGCTGCGCCTTGAGCCCGACAACAGCGCGTCAGCGAGGCTGAGGTAGGCAATGACTCGCGTTGGCCTTGTTCAGATCAACTGGGACCTCAACTGGGGTCACGCTGAGTCAATCTCTGACTCCAACGATGAGGTTGAATACTCTCTGCTGCCTTACTCGGTTGGAATGCTGCAAGCCCATGCTCAACGCTACGCGACTCAAGCCGACCAGCTGCGATGGCGAACACCGATTTTCTCTCGCGGCCCAACGACAACAGCAGCCGACAAACTCGGCGATGTCGACATCGTTGCGTTCTCAGCATACGTGTGGAACATCGAAGCGTCGCTTGATCTTGCGCGCGAACTCAAACGCCGAAACCCCCTTTGCGTCGTTGTTTTTGGCGGGCCTCAGGTTCCCGATAATGCTGAAGTGTTCCTGCGCGAAAATCCATGCGTCGACCTCGCGACCCGTGGTGAGGGCGAAATTACTTTCACTGAAATCCTGGATCGCATCGACAGCAAGACATGGTTGGACGTTTCTGGCGTCAGTTGGCTTTCGACCAACGGGGACTTCCAGTCGACACCCCCACGTGAGCGAACAAAGGACTTTGCCGAACTGCCGTCACCGTACCTGACGGGAGTTTTTGATCAACTCATGAACGAACACCCAACACGTCGTTGGGTTGCAACATGGGAAACTAATCGGGGGTGCCCGTTTGCGTGCACCTTTTGCGACTGGGGATCAGCGACAGCTACACGGGTCTACTCATTCGAGATGGAGCGACTCGACGCCGAAATTGAATGGTTTTCGACACATCGGATCGGATCCGTGCTGTGCTGCGATGCCAATTTTGGCATGCTTCCGCGCGACCTCGATATCGCCCAAAAAATCGTCGACGCCAAGCAACGAACGGGGTTTCCGTTTTCGTTCATGATCCAGAACGCCAAGAATGCGACCGAACGATCATATCAAATACAAAAACTTATAAATGATTCCATGCAAACTATTGGGGTGACACTTTCGATTCAAAGTGCTGACCAAGAGACTCTCAAGAATATTCGGCGGGCGAACATTCGATCGGAGTCGTTCCAAGAACTCCAGCACCGGTTTACCCGTGACGGGATAAATACATACACCGACATAATAATCGGTTTACCAGGAGAAACTTACGACGCTTTCGTCGACAGTGTGTCAACAACAGTTGGATTTGGTCAGCACAACCAGATCCAGTTCCACAATTGTTCGGTACTGCCGAACGCTGAGATGGGAAGCAGGGACTATATAGAGCGATTCGGCATCGAGACTGTGCCGCAACCGTTACGCAGTCTCTATTCCCAGAGATTCGACGTTCCTGACATTGAAGAGTTTTTAGACACGGTCGTAGCAACAAGTGCTATGCCGCGAGCCGACTGGATTCGCGCGAAAACGTTTGCGTGGTTGGCGGAACTTCTGTACTTCGATCGAATCGCCCAGATACCAATGCTGTTGCTTCAAAAACGCCACGGGATGAGTTTCCGCCAGGTCATGGAAGCAGTCGCGACCACCGCTGCCGCCAACGATGCTCCTACCATCACTTCGTTAGTCAACTGGCTACAGGATCATGGGACAGCCGTCAGCGGTGGTGCACTAGAATACGCAAGCCGATCGAACTCGTCTGATCTGCTTTGGCCACCTGATCAACAGGCGCTCATTACATTAGTCGAGGAAAATCGTCTGGATGCGTTCATGGCAGAGCTCGGCGTCAGGCTGCAAACGCTTCTGCACGATCACCTCACCGACGGAGCTGACCTGGACGCCACCGGGTTTGATCCCGACGAAGAACGTACGATTCTTGACGAGGCGCTTACGCTCAATCAAGCACTGATCTGCTTACCAAATCAACCCGATGACAAACGTTTGTTGTTGTCCCACGACATTTACACTTACTGGATCCGAGCGATGAGTGGCGATGAGGCGCCGCTTGAGCCCTGCTTCAAGAAGTACGTAATTAAGCGATCGGACCGCTGCTGGGCAACACTTGAGAGTTGGGTCGAAAGCCTGACATGGAATCAAGGACCAAATCGGAGTAAGTATCTATATCAAGTTGAGGAGTAGTCGATTCGTTTGAGTCGCTGAGGGGTGGACGTTACGGCAGCGGCAAACGACTCAAAGCGTGCAGTCGCTGAATCGGCAGGACTACCTCCCCGAGAATTGCAGCCGAAGTCAAGCTCACTGCAACTACGCGATATTTGACTCGATCAGCAGCTGACAGAAGCCGATGAGGCCGGCCTGTTGCGATAAGCGCTACATCATCGACAACGACGATCCCGCGTGGGATTCCATCCAAACGAATTGAAAATCGAGCGCCGCTACGTTCGACAACAACAAGCGAATTTGAGTTCTGTTCAGAGATCACCCAGCCGTCTCGCCAGCGAGCGATTGACGATGGGTACGTGAACCCGTCAACAAGCACCGCTCCGGTCTCGAGGTCAATTATCCGGCCGTTGGGTACAGCGCCCTCACGCAGGTCCTTTTTGGTCATCGGTAGGGCTGCCAGTACGCAACCATCAACGACAGCGAGCGCCGATACCAATCGGTCGTGGTCATCACAGGACGCGCGCCGATCCAGAGTAAACGCAGTTGCGCTGGCGTTCGTACAGATGCGCAATACTGAGTTTGAGGCACGGGTAGCGACCCAGATCTCGGCTTCCTTTGCAACGACGTCGAGCAGTTCCTCGCCAGCAGGCGCGGACAACTCAATCTGCTCACGGCATCCGTCGTTAAAGGCCAGGACGTCAGTCGCGACGGAATCGCTTAGTGAGGTTTTTGATCGATCTTCGATCGCGCGCACGACGGTGCTTCCTACGCAAGCGACGCCTCGGGTTGATACGCGGTCGATTACGTCGAAGCCATCAACGCCGAGTGTGCCAAATCCACCTAGCCCCCGTGCGCCGAACCCAGATACGGCAAGAGCGAAACCACGCGATAGTTCACTCTTGACAGCGGCGTTTAATTCAGGTCCCAAAGGCGCTGCGAAGCGGTGCAACATTTGAGGTGAAGACTGTGGCTAGTTGGCGATGCCCGAGCCAACTTGCCGTTTGACGAGGTCAACGAAAAGTCCCGGCTCAGCGGTCAATTCGTCAAATGTTCCGCTTTGCACTGCCGTTCCACCATCAAGCACCACAATTCTGTCAGCGCTGCGGATGGTGGAAAGTCGGTGTGCAATAACAAGCCGGGTCGCCTGGAGCTGTCCAAGGGCCTCCGTCACCTGTGCCTGGGCAACGTTGTCGAGCGCACTTGTCGCCTCATCCATGATCACGATTCGGGGCTTCGTAACTAACGCCCGGGCAATCAACAAACGTTGTGCTTGCCCACCTGAAATGTTTGAGGGGTCCACGAGCGTGTGCATTCCCATTGGCATTGCACGGATGTCGTCGGCGATAGCTGCTCCCTCAGCGGCACCCCAAGCTAGGTCTTCGTCTTGCGAAAGGTCCCCCAGTATGTTGTGCAACACGGTGCCACGGGTGATGCGTCCACTTTGCATGACCACGCCCATCTGTCCTCTGACCAGCGTCGGGTCGAGACCCGCTAAGTCCTTTCCATCAAACAGAATTTGACCGGAGAGCGGTCGCTCGAATGCGAGTAACATTCGTGTCACGGTGGACTTACCGGCTCCAGTCCGACCGACTAGCGCTACCAATTCTCCTGGTTTAATCATCATCGACAGACCCCGAAAAATTAGGGGTCCATCCTCGGTGTAGCGGAAATGGACGTCTCGTAATTCGATACGGCCCGTGAGCTTGCCGGGATCGACTCGATCTCGGCCCGTCTCAGGGAGCGCTTCCATCAACGGAGTGACCAGCTGGTACATCGGAGCGACGGTTGCGAGCGACGACATCAAATTTGAGAGGCCGGCGATCGCACTGAAGGAAACGGTGTAGGCACTGTAGAAGGCAAGAAATGCAGCCGTCGTTAGAGGAGGAACATCACCCGACCAGGACTGGTAAACGAGCAGGTAAAAGAATGCGGGCGCGGCGGTCGCAGAAAAAACAAACCAGGCATTGAGACGCCCAACAATGACGGTAACCCTCGACTGCGCAACGATCTCTCGGCGCAGAATTTCGAGGTATTTTGCGGAGAATCGCTTCTCTGCGTGTGCAATTCGTATCTTTCCCAAACCGCTAAGAATTTGCACCAGCAGGCCATTTGACTCCATCGTTGCCTGCAACGTGACGACAGTTTGCCGATTGAATGCAACGAGCGACGCCGCTAACACCACAACGGTCGCGACGAGAAACAAGAGTCCGGCAAATCCCAACATCACATCAAAATAAAACATCTGAAATACGTAGAAAACACCAAATATGGCGGTAAGCGTCGCGCTCACCACCTGAACACTCAGAATCGTCGACAAGCGATCAATAGCCAAAGATCGAATCGCAAGCTCGCCGCTGTCGTACCGTCGATAGAACTCGGTCGGCAGCGCTAGAAGGCGGTCCCAGAACGCCGCCTGAACATGCCGAGTCGAGATTTGAGAGATTCGTGAGATTGAAAAATTCTGTACCAACGAGAACAGGAAAATTCCGATGGCCGCTAGAACTAGCGCGGCGCCAGTACTCAACAACAAGCCTGTCTGGTCCTGAGGAATGAAGGTCCCAATTACTACCGAGGTCAATGCCGGTGTCAGTAAGCCAAGCAGCAACACACCAAAACTCATTGTCAGCGTCCGCAACCATGAGGAGGTTGTATTAACAAGCGCTAGTCGAATCACATCGCGGAGCTTCGCTGGCCGATCAGAGTCAAATGGGGTGTAGAACTCAAAAGCCGAAGAGGTGAGACTTTCAAGTTCAGCCGGCCCGATACGACGTGGGCGTGGGTCATCTGAACTTTGAATTGTGTAGTACCGGCCTCGTCGCACTAGGGCAACGGGCACCGTCGTTCCCTGATGAGCCAGGAATCCAAGGAACGGAGTGACTGCCAGGTCGTACCAGCCAGCTTCCAACACAACGGAGCGATACCTCAGGCCAGACTTATGTGCGATAAGGCTTAACTCGTCGGAGGCTTGAGTGATTTCATCCGGCGAAGGGACAACTACTGGAAATTTCTGGACGTGGCCAAGTAGCTGCACCGCACCGACTAGCGGAGACACACCAAAACCCTCGACTGGTTCGGTGAGTGTGACCGCCGAGTAAGCCGCGCGCTCAATTGATGTTCGATGAGCTTTCTGCGATACGAAAGCTGATTTTCGTGCGGCGTTGTCGAGGCGTTGTTCTCGATCCGTCAACACCGTTCCAACGACATCTGCAAGCAACGTGCCGATGGTTGAGTTTGTAGCTCCTGCGAGCGGCGAGGCTGCTTCACCCAAACATGCTTGCAATTTTTCGATAAACGGTTCGATGGGCGCTTCGCCGTTGATGTCGTTAGATCGCATCTCACCGCCGAGGCGTGTTAGCGCCGCAAAACGACAAGGCGGGTCTGGGGCAAAGATGTACTCCCCGGAGACGCAAGTCGCAACTGGCACAAGGGAGCCGTCAGCTCCGATCGCGAAGACGTCGACCTCGCCAGCCACCACGTGTATCGGGCCGGAGTCGGCGTCTAATTCGACCCGTCCAGTCATGTTTGACGTTGGAGTTTGACTATCTTCAGCTTCCGACATCTCCACCCTCTCCGGAGTCAGCAACCATTTGCGCATAAACGCCGTCAAGTTTCATCAAGTCGTCATGTTTTCCACGTTCAAGCACCTTGCCACCACGACCGAGCACAATGATCTCGTCGGCGTCGCGGATTGTGCTTAGGCGGTGGGCGATAACCAGTGCAGCCACGCCTCGACGACGAATGGCGTTCATCACCAACAACTCCGTGACGTCATCGAGAGCGCTTGTCGCCTCGTCGAGTACTAGGAAGCTGGGGTTGCGCACAAGTGCTCGGGCAATCTCTATTCGCTGACACTGACCACCACTGAAGTTGCGGCCATCTTCCTCCACGAGGCAGTCAAGTGCTTGTTCACGACTGAGCACATCGTCAAGCACCTGAGCGTCCGCAAGCGCATCCGCAATTTGGGGGTATGGGATTGACGAGTCCCACAAGGAGACATTTTGGGCCAACGTGCCTGAAAAGAGCACGACGTTCTGATCGACCTTGGCTAGGCGTTGCTCAAGCACGCCAGCGGGGTAGCCAGAGAGTGGTCGCCCGTCAAATAGGACGTCACCACTTCGTGGCTCAAGTAATCCGGCAGCAAGGTTGCCAATGGTCGTTTTACCGGCGCCTGAGACCCCGACGAGTGCAACTCGGCTGCCGGGCCGCAGTTCAAGGTTGAAGCCGTCGAGCAGTAGCGGTGCCTTCTCTCCGTACGCAAAGCAGAGGTTGCGGATCTGCAGGTGTCCGGCGAAGTGTGGAGCCTGCTCGTCTGCGCCTAATTCAGATCGTTCAAACCGCTCCGCCTCGGGATTACTCAAGACGTCATCGAGTGCCTCAAGGCTTGCGGTAATGACTTGTAATTTGCCACCTGTGCTCATGATTGCTTGGATCGGCTGGCTGAGACTTAGTGCCAGTCCTTGAATTGCGAGAAGCGCTCCGTAGGTGAGGTCGCCGGATGCGATGAATAGTCCGCCAATTACCAAGATAACGGCATTCGTAAGGGCCATGAGAGCTGTTGGGAGTGCTGCGAGTAGCGACGAACTCGGCACCAGCGCGGCGGTTGCAGAGATGTAGTCAGTTTGCATGCCCGACAAACGAGCGAAAGTTTGATCTTCTTGGCCGGTCGACTTGAGTGTCTCAATGTTGCGAATAGAAGCAGTGGCAAGTCCACGGAGGTCGTTCTGCCTCCGCAAAATACGGCCCTGCATCGTGGTCCGTCGATCCATCACGGCACGAAGTACCACAACATTCAGTCCAGTTATCAACAAAACCAGTGCGCCGATGGTGAGGTTGTAGTAGAGCAACAACAGCGCGTAGCCGACGAAGGCGAGTACAGCAATTGATGCGCTCGCCATCTGGCTAGCAAGCAGCATGGCTACCTGTGCGTTATAGCCAACGCGCTGGCTGAGGTCGCCTACGGCGCGTTCCATGAAGAACATCATTGGCAGGCGCAACATCCTGTCCAACAGTGAATCGGTACCGGTAAGGCTGAACTTTGATTGCAACCTCGCAAGCACTCCGTACTGCATGAGCGTTAACCCAGCGCGGAAGCAGGACACTACGAGCAGCGCTGCAACGACTCCGGGGATAACTGTCTTATCCGACGCCTCCACACCATCGTTCAGGAAAACTTGACTTAGTGGTGCCCCAAGAAGTCCGAGGAGCATGCCGAGGAGCCCTGTGTAGATGGCGAGCGTGGCACCTTTCTTGGAAGTGCGAAGACGATTCCACAGTGACTGCGTGGTAGAGAACTGGTGACCACCCTTTTCGAATTCCGGTTTTGGCTTCAGTTCGAGGGCAATCCCTGAATAGCCGGCATCAAATTCGTCGACTGGCAGCGTCACCCTGCCGCGTGATGGATCATTCAGGTGAACGAGGCCGTGGGAAGCTCCCTCGAGAACTAGGAAGTGACAGCGATTCCACCAAAGAATTGCTGGCAAAGAGAGCTTGCCGAGGTCCTTTGTCGACACCCGCGAGCCAGTCACTGCTAGTCCGAGTGACTCAGCGCCGTCCGCAACTTCCTGGGCGGACGCCCCGTCTCGGTCGACGCCGAGTTCATGGCGGAGTTCGTCAAGCGTTTTCCACAACCCGTAGTGGGCTAGAACCATTCCTAGCGATGCCGCCCCGCACTCGGTTGCGGCTTGCTGGAGCATTGTCGGCACTTTCACCCGCTTAGGGGTGGTAACCAGCTCCGATGAGGTTTTTTGAGCATGACCGGCCATCTTGGGTTACCCACCAAACAGTCGTTCAATGGGGTGGATGGTGTCGTAGGTGCGTGAAATTTCCACAACAGTGCCACCGAAAGGCTGAAAGCCGTTCTTTCCCGCTGGCCAGTCCGTAGAGGAGAGGAATACCGGATACGGCAGGCCACTGCTTGCAGTCGCCCAATCATTTGTGAGTTCAGTTATGCCGCCATTGGCAGCGTTGAGCGAATCGAGAGGTGATGGCACCGGCCCGATACCTACGATTTCCGCGGTCGCTACGATCCGCCTGCCCGTCGTCTCATCTACTGCGGTGATGTCTACCGAAGCGCCGTTCGAAAATTTACTGAGCTCCGAAGCACCCACAAATGTGATGATCTTTACGGGCTCATTGGACTCGGGAACGATGGCAATCGAAAGCAGTGTTTCGCCCGCCTCCACAAAGGATCTCTCCGCAACTTCGACCGAACGGATGCGGCCAGGCATTGGAGCAGTGACTTTCGTCTGCGTTCCATCTGTTGCTGTAATCGTCGCGATTGTTGCGCCGTTTGTGACGGCACCGTTTGAGACCCCCTCAAACACAACTGTGCCCGCCGAAGGCGCCGGTATGTCGTATGAGTAGACGAGCGCATTGAGAACGCCAACAGCCGAAGCCGTCTGGGGCACGTTGGCAACGAAGGACCAAACACCGACTGCGACGATGACAACCGTCACGAACGCAGCTGCCCACCAAGATCGCGGCTTGGTTGTCTCGAGCAGGTTCTCAAGATCATCTCGATGCACCTGCTGCCTGGCGGTCGTAGCTGCATCCTTCGTCGGCCCAGCGGTCATCGGGAACCTTCCATCTCCTAGCTCGAGGACTTAGTTATCGAGTGTTCAAACTCTAACGAGAACCGAGGTGACAGGTTAGAAGCGGGCCTTCCAAGCGCAAATTCACCCACACTCGACTCGACGTACGGGTCAACGGCACACAGACGACTGAAGCCCTCTGAATCCCCTGCACCTAGAGCACAACCGCCCAGCTTCATCGCTGTCGCAGCCAAGTACAGAGTCTGCATCACCACTCCCACATTCTTGAGCATTAACGCGTACGCCATCGCCTCGTACTTCCACATCACGCGGCCAAACCTGGCAGCAATGACGAGCGTGACCTGCGGCAGCGACCCTGACTCAGGCCAAGGCGGAACTGCAGCAAACCAGGACCGGAACTCCGGCGTATCTCGTGCAAGGGGGACCAACGAGTTTTCTGCGGGTTCGTAACGAAATAGGCCGGGATCGAGCCCATCGACAACCCTTACCGCAGGGTAAATGTCAAGTTCGTGGACGGCGCCGCCCGAAGGATAGGGACGGTCAGCAACGCCGCCCATGTCGTCCTCGTAGGAAGCACGAAGTCGAGTCGTTCGCCAGAGCAACTCACCTAGTTCGTTAATCGTGAGCGGATTCTCGTCGTCGAACTCGCGCGTTGAGCGGCGTGAGTCGAGAATTTCGAAGAAGCTTTGATCTCGTCCGCCTACGTTCCTCTCCGGCGTCTCAAGAGCAATTGAGCTTGGGTTGTCTCCGCGAGACAGGTGGGTCGGCGCGACATCGGTACCCACGAAGCGGTAGGTGCCGCCAAACGGGCGCTGAGTTCGGCCTATACGGCTGCGTTGATGGAACAGCAAGTCATGAAAGCTCCATTCCACCAGTGCACTCGATAATGCTTCCGACGAGGGCGCCGCAGCAGAGTCATGCTGAGCCAACATTCCACAACGCGCTAGCAGCTCAATGAACATCGACACCTCAGCAGCCGAGAGTTCCGGGCAGGTGCCCTCACCGATCTGCTCTTTGACAGTCTGGGGCTTTGCGAGCATCACCAGCACACGAGCCAAGGCGGGCTCTACGATGCGGATACGCCAGCCTGAACGGGGCGTTTCAATCTCCAAGAATCCCCCGACTTGGTGGACTACAGCGAATCGCGACAGCGACACAATCGAAGATGAGTAGACATCAATCGAGTCACACACCATCGGAAACGCATCGGGCAAAACGCTATAAAGATGAACGTCCCCAGCCCACAGATCTCTGGCTATAAAGCCTGCTCCGGTGAGCTGGGTGAGAACCTTCTGCCAGCCCATCACGGCGAGATCGCCATCAGCTTGAACTACCAGATCAAGGAGTTCGTCGTCACTGGCTTTGCGGGTAGCGAGGACCTTTAGCGCTGATCGTACGCCAGGTGACTGGACATCGAATTCGTGGCGCAACATCGCGACCTCGATGCCAACGCGGACGTCGCCAGTCAGGGTGAGTTGCGCACCTTCACGGAGGTAGTAGAACTCCTGCTGCACAATGACGCCTCTAAAAGAAAACGCTCTTGGGGTTCAGGCTGGATTCGAGAAGAGGCTCGCTGAGAGCTCCCAACTGCACGGGAACGTCGAAAAGTCGGCCAGGTCCAAGACGTCGCCAAAAGTGCCGAAGGCCGGGAACTATGACTTTCGCGACCTTGATATCTAAATCTGGTCGACTCTGGTCAAGGACGAACATCTCAAGCCCGGCGCGTCGGAAGATTTCAACACACGTCTCAATTTCTTCCTTAATATCGTTACTTGAGTGATCGATCATCTGGCGAACGTCAGAAGCCCGGCGCTCTTCGGACGGCACAAGGTAGGGCTCAGTTTCGAACGTAGCTGTCGTGAACCACTCCAAAGTTTCGCCATCATCGAAGAGATATTCGGTGTCGCCAGCCATGTTCCGGGCCGAAACCCCCGGCAAGAACTGGTTGCATTCGGTCAGAGCTCGCAGTGCCGCAAGGCGAGGCTCGACGTGTGCGCCGAAACCCAGGAGTGGATCTTCAACCGGGTGGCCAAGGCGACGTGACACAGCAGCAAAAGATGGAATACCCAAGTCGGTAGTGAGATCAAGCAGACGCAAATCTCGGTCCATTGATGCGTAAAATTCAAGCAATCGGTCGGTGTATGGATCCTCAACGGAGTCAAGAATGACCTCACCAACTTTCATTCGGTTGTACCACCAAATTGCGACGGCATCTCGCTCTACTAGCTCCAATGCGCCCTGCAAGATGGCTTCTTCAAGGGTGTTTCCAGCGGCGTTGCCGTTGGCATCACTGAAGCAAAATGGGCCAGCCTCCATGTCTGGATGGCCGAAGTAACAATAAGCTGACGGCACCCAGCGGGGTTGATTGTTGGTCAGTGACCACACTTGAGTCCAGTCAACGACTCGTTCTGGGTCGAGTCGCTCAGGCACAAGGTGAATTCCGCTGGCCTGCTCCCGATTCCATTCGAGACGATTTCGATACTGCTCGTCTGAGAATCCAAGAATCTCTTGAAGGTTCAGCCCCGCATCGCCGAGATCGACTTCTGACGCTCGACGGACAACTTCATCTCCACGCCAGACCCCGGAGTAGCGCTCAATGGCCTCGCAAAGTGCGCTTGCTTTGGCCTGTACGTCGGTTCGGCCCTTGCCACCGCTGAGGCCGCGCATATTCTTTCGCAAGAGGTACGTCGAGTTCGACATCATTGCGAAGTTGTGCCCGGCTGCGTAGTTGTGAGAAACCTCTGAGTCGGCTGCCTCGAACCGGTACAAGCTTGAAATAGCGCCCGTGATTGCGCTGACATGATGCTCGAGATTGGCGACGGTTTCAGCCGGGTCAACGATTCGATGACCACTGTCGATACCCGCCACCATGTTCTGAGCTGTCAATTCAACTGGCCGGTCCGATCGGTACCTCTCAGGCTCGCCACACGCTCGGCATTGGGGCTGTCGCACTAGTACATGCGGCTCGCTCTCCCACGATAGGAGGTCAAGGGTTACTACTCGTCCCAGCAGCCCTGGATGAGTGAGACCACCGGCAATAACACGGCTGACCTCAGTAGCGATCATCCCTGAGGCTGCGCCTGCGATAAGCGACGTCCCGGCGGGCACGCTTGGATTCGCCCAGTTGACTCCCTTGACACGCTGTACGTATCGCTCCATTTGACGGTTGCCCGCCAGTCGCTGTTGGAGACATACCCAGCATCCCGTCACGTTTGGAACCATGAGTGGCCCCAGCCAAAGTTGGGCCCGTGCCGGACTCGCAAGCAGCCATGGCCGTTCATTTGTCAGCGATCGCGCGTTGTGCTGTTCCAGTTCCGGATTGAGATAGTCATCGCACAACACGACGTCGATGTCGGTATCAGCGCTTTCCGTCACGTTCAATCCGGCCTCGGCGAGGTCCGAGCTGACCCGACCGAGGTCGATCCCTCCTACGGAGTGCGGTGTAACTTTGGCGGCCTCTATTCGCGGGATTCCGACGACTGGGCCCACTCCCAACTGATCGAACCAGGCCGTCTCAGCGACATCCTCTGAAGCAGCGCCCTCAACTAGGTACCCCCCCTCGTTCATCGAGCCGACCGTTCGCAACACGTCACGCAAGCTCAGCTCACCCGACAACTCCTCAGCGATGTCAATAACCGTGTTTTTCCCGTTGAGCAGGGGAAGGATGCTCACCAGCGCCGCGCTTTCGAAGATGTAGCGCTCGCTTCCATTCATTACGAGCACTTCTCGGTCGCTCACCACATCGACGCGCAGGTCAGAACGAAGGCGAGGCAGATCAGGTTGGGGGTTCGAGCGCTGCTCGAGAAAGCTCAATTGGACTCCAGACCGGAGATTTTGCCCCGTTGTGCACAACTTACGCATGCGTCGGTGGGGCGCGCTGAGGCGTATGGCTTAGTTGCGGCCCTTGAGAAGGTACGCCCGGTGAGGCTTAGTCTTTATCGAGGGCGTGACGAACACTCAGGTTGATGAGCAGCAGGGGCAGCAGGAGCAGCAGTAAACGTGGCTCGAGCCCGATCCGGCTCCCGACACCTGGGTGAGATCAAGGCGATCTGGCTCCAGGTCGTCGTCGTGGATGACATACAACGTGTAGGTGCCGCCATTGACACCCTGTTCCCAAAGCTCAATAGCCTGGTCGAGTCCCTCGCTGCCGTCTTTCTTAGTCTTAATTACGACGTCGGCGCCGCTGCTGATTTCGATTCCGTAGCCACTCAAGACAGCAACAGGATCTGTCTCAATATTGGCAATAAATGCCGGGAAATCTGACGCGCTCCAAGCGGCGGTCAGTAGTTTTGAGTAGCCCGCGATGAAGGTCTTGCGTTCTGCAGCGTTGAGTGTTCGAGACATTTTTCCCCCTGGATGGTCGAGCCTTCAAGGTAACACAGCGAGCTCCGGGACCTCAATTATTTTTCGTTGGGCTCGGTATTTCCGGCTAGTTCTTCGACGTTGACGACTGTTACAACGGCGCCTTCGAACCAGCCAACTCGCTCTTGGACAACACCAATGGTGAGTCGATGCATCCCCAGGTCAATGGGTGCGTCTACCTGGCAGGTAAGGGTGAGACTCTCGCCGGCTAGTACCGGGCTAATGAGCCCGCAACCGCCGCGCATAGGGCTAGATGGCTCCCCCCACCACCACCCGATCAGCACTCGGTTTTGACCGAGGGATGCAAGAGTGGCGCTGCCCTCATTGACCATGTCGACTTCGACCGCAAACGTGCTCCCTGCAACCACTGAATCCGGGACCTGCGTTGCGAGCGAGACAATCCGATCAGCTTCGGCGATCGGGTCGACTGCGGTCGGGTCTTCACGTTCGGGCCAGAACTGCTCGATTGCTGCTCGCTCAAGCAGGCGGAGCGCACTCGCGCTTGCCCCGCGCCGAAGACCAGTGACTAGGTCATCGTCAATAACTGCTACGTCATAAATCTCGACGAAAGGCAACCCAAATTCCTCGACGACGTGCCCTTTCACCAAGTCGATCAGCACAAGGCTGCTCCACTGGAACGTTTCAGTAGTTTCGGACTGAGGCGTCACCATGTTTTGCGAGACACGAGGCGGCGATGTGGCAGCGACTGCAAAATCGGCGCAGACCTGCAGAGCGCGACAAAAACCTCCGCACGGTATTGAACTGAGTGATCCGTCAGCAGCCGCTACTGCGACCGACTGGTCTCCAGCGTTCGCTATCACCCATCCGTCACGCCAGCGTTGAGGCGAGTGCGGCCGCGCCAGGCCCTCAACCAAGGTCTTTCCTGTCTCGACAGCGAAAAGTTGCCCATCGTTGGTGACTCCGTTGCGAAGGTTCGTTCGCCACGACCAGCCACGGGCGGTCGTGAATGACGTCGCAACCAATTCCGCTCCATCTAAAGCAATGCAGTTGAGGTGTGTTGAGTCAACTCCAGTTCCTGATTCGTAGACAACCTCAAGCTGGGGAACAAGACCTGGGCCTTGACGTAGCCGCACGATTGAGTCCGTGGCGGTCGATACGAGGAGCACCGTGTCGCCGTCGAAAATGACATCATGCAAATCACCGACGCCGTCGAGTCGCTCTAACCGTAAGAGGCCGTGGCGGTCATACGTGGCGATTTCACCCCATCGCGACCCGCTGCGCACGCCTCCGGTGGAATCTACGGCCCGAATGACTAATTCACCGCTTGAGTCAATTCCCTTGGTCGAAACGCGGTCGACCACATCAATCCCCTCAGGTGTGACCAGGCCGAGTCCGCCTCCACCGAGACCAAAGGATGTCACTACGAGCGTTTGACCAGAACTGTCGAGGTCATTGAGTAGCGCCAAAAACTGCCGTGACAACGGGGTGCTATGGCGATGCAGACCGGCCGAATAACGCACGAGGACGCCAAGCTACCTTTTCCTTTCGAAGCGGCACTAACAGGGGCCGTCGCCATCGGCAGAGATGGTTGGGCACCTTGGGTCTCGCAGAGGCCCTTTCGGGTATGTTCAATACGGACGCCCCAAAGTATGACGAGCCCACAATCATCCCAGCGAATACCGCACCGCCCACCCGGGCCTCGCCATGTTGTCTCCGCCGAGGAAATTCGCGGTGATCCGCTTGAGTTTCTTACTTCGTTCGCAGACCGTTTCGGCCCGATTTCACACCACTCGACCGAGCAGGGCGATCAGGTGTACATGGTCTCTACCCCAGATCTGGTGCGCGAGATACTGCTCGCTGGGGAAGAGCGATTCACCAAACATGAAACCGCCGATGACTACATGCTTACGCCGCTTCTCGGCGAGGGGCTGCTGACGAGTCACGGAGAACAGTGGCGCCGACAACGCGAGATCACGCAGCCGATGTTCCAGCGGAATCGTGTCGAGCAGTTTGCACCGCAGATAACCGACGCAGCTGTGGCCCTTGCCGGCCGATGGTCAACTGCTTCGAAAAACGAGCCTGTTCATGCCGACCTTGACCTGACAGCGCTGGCTTTGGAAGTGGTTGCACTAGCAATTCTTGGCAGCGATCTCTCGGGCGTTGGGCAAGGCTTTGGAACCGCCGTCGATGCGGTGAATGCTGCCATGTCACATGGCGACCCGCGCGACACCCCAGACGACCCAACTGTCATCGGTCACTATGCCGCTTTCGACCGGGCAAAACGGACGATCGATCGAATCGTGGCGCTGCTGATTGATGCTCGAAAATTTCTGGGCGCGGCCGATAGCGGCCCTTCAGACCTATTGTCAGTGCTTTTAGACGCTCGCGACCCTGCGACTGGGGAACCTCTCAGCGCGGAAGAACTCCGAGCACAGGTGATGACGATGGTCATGGCTGGCCACGAAACGACAGCGAAGGCTCTGACGTGGTCGCTGTATTTAATGACCCAGCACAGCGGCGTAGCTGCAGAGGTGCGCAACGAAATTGACACCGTTGTTGGAGATCGACCGGTATCGCTAGGTGACTTACCGTCCCTTGGTCTGTGTCGATCAGTGCTGCAGGAATCTATGCGCCTGTACCCGCCTATCTGGGTTATTTCGCGGCGAGCCGTTCATGACGACCAACTCGCGGGCTTTGACGTGCCAGCCGGGTCGCTGGTGACCGTCAGCCCCTGGGTTATGCATCGCAGTTCCGACTATTGGCCCGAACCTGATTCCTTTGATCCGTCGCGGTTTTTGAGCGATGACGGTCCGGCACCTTTTACCTATCTGCCATTTGGAGGCGGGCCGAGAGTGTGCCTTGGTCGCGGCTTTGCGCAGTTGGAAGCTCAGCTCGTTTTTGCCACGTTATGCCAGCGACTCAAGTTTGATTTGTGGCCAGATCACGTCATCGAGCCGCAGGCTCTGGTGACCCTGCGTCCATCGAATGGTTTGCTGCTTTCAGTCGAACCGCGGGTTACGCCTTGACGCAACCTGGTCACGTCACCGGGTCCTACTCACCCGAGGCGATGCGCGGCGGTACGCCCGGCGAGATTGAACGACTCGATTCACAAGCGGCGCTTACTTTCGAGAAAGAGTTGTTCCTTCTTCGTGCACTTGGTATCGATTCGGCCTCTCGTATCGCTGAAATTGGGTCGGGCTCTGGAGCGGTCACAGAGCGGTTGGTACGGGCGTTTCCAGGTGTCTCTCTTTTCGCTGTCGATCCCGATAGCGACCTGCTTGCTGCAGCGCGTTTGCGGCCCGGTCTCGCCGCAAAAATCGACAGCGCCGTGTCGCTGGTCGAGGGTACTTGTGAATCGATTCCGCTCTCGGATAACAGCATGGACGTAGCGATCGTGCGCTACGTCTTTCAACACCTTTTGAACCCTGTTGTAGGCGCAACTGAAATCATGCGCATTTTGCGGCCGGGGGGACGCATCGTGGTGATCGACTCGGACGCTCAACTCTGGGGCGCCTGTTCGCCATACACACCAGAATTGATGGAGATCCATGCCCGAGCGGCGGATTCCCAGGAAAGCCGGGGAGGCGACCGCTACGTCGCACGCGCCCTCACGCGCATCCTACAAACTGCAGGGTACGTCGGAGCTTCGCTGCATTCTTTTGCAGTATCGAGCGACGAAGTCGGCCTAGAGCCGTTCGCGGCAATTATGAATCCGGAGAATTTACTTCCTCACGTCGAGTCAGGGTTGATCACTATGTCCGAGTACGCCCTCGTGCTGAAGGATTATCAGCGTTTTGTTGCGGATCCGACTCATGTCGTCATGTCACTGGGATTTCTGGCAACAGCGACCACTCCGGGTCTCCCAGCCACACCAACCGTGACTGCGCGCATGGCGTAACGACGTAACCGAGAAAACGACATCCACCACGCCATGTTGCCGAGTTTGCGCCCGGTCATCTCCGTAAAACGTTCAATCGTGTCTGTATGTGACGGAAAGCCGGCGAGCCGAGACAGTCCAAGCCCTTTTGAGAACGCTATGTCCTGCTGCAACCAGGAACCGAGGTCGGCTTCGGGTTGGTTGAGCGAGACATCCTCAAAGTCAAGGAGCGCCGCAACCTGTGTTCCATTGACGAGAACATTGGCGAGTCGGCTGTCACCCCACGAAATAACATCGTCACCCAAAATCTCTGGCTGCTCATCGGAAAGGAGTCGCCACAAGCCATCGGCAGTTCGTCGAAACCGATTTTCCGGTGCCTCATCTAATAATGCTCTGAGCCATTGCATTGCAGGCTTGAGGCCCACAGCGGTCCGTCCTGCAGTGAGGCAGTCAAAGCTGGAAGTCTTCCAGTCAACTTGATGAAGCTGCGCGATCGCCTCAACTGAATTCCACCAGATCGCCTTCTGCGTTTCCGGTGATTCGTCACGCAGCCAGCTTTCGAAGGTGTACGGCGGGCGGTCCGGCGGAACGTAACCTTTGACTTGTTCCATCACCACGAATGGGCGGCCAAACCACTCCTTCGAATACTCAACCGCAAGGATGGCTGCCACCGGCGGCACTTTGCGCTCAGCTAATGCCTGTTGAACCTCAAACTGCAATCCAAAGTCAGCGTCATAGATGAGTCGATGGCCTGCGCAGATTCTCAGCACCACATGACGCGTCTGTTCGCTCTGACCATTTGAAGTTTTTACTGTTGCCAGAAAGATCGCATCGCTTCCGCCCGTGCCCTCGGGCGTTCCAAACGAGACCACGTCAACCTCGGTGCCGAACAACGACGATGAGGACCACCATCTGACAAGGGCTGCAGAGACAGCGACAGCATCGAGTCCATCGGTAGGTAGTCGCCTTAGCAAGTCGTCACCGTCGAGTGCCTGCGCTGTGGGCGCATCCGGTGGCCGATGGGCGCGAGGATTGCATAGTTCAGATGGATGAGAGTACGCCGTAAACAGCGTCCCGTGGTGAGGCTAAAGGATCCTGTTGGTCGCGGCGCGACCCGGCAGAAGTTGGCGCTGCCGCGATTAGCGGCAGAGGTAGGTGCATCCAATTGGGGCAGCAGAGCGGTGCTGCTGCCAAGGCAACCGGTGCGGTTTTACTGTGACGAAAGGTGGGCTGCAGCGCGGAATGGCTGCCCTAATCGTCTTCGCTTCCGCTAATGGTCGCCACTCGCCTAAAACTCAAGGCGCATCTTCATCATCATTTGGACCGGCGGCTCGAGGAAAGACGGTGCATATGCCGAAGGGAGGTGTGTCGGCGACTGGCGCTCAGTGAGAGTCCAGCCAGCATCGTCAACTGTCGTCGAACGCTGCTGCCAGTTGGAGTGATTCGAATCCAGCGCCCGCACATACGATTTGGGTCTGCCGCTAGGAGTCCCGATAGTCAACTTCTGGTCGGTCGTCATCTACGACGTCTGGACCCAGATGATGCTAGGCAACGGCCAAGCGGCCCCCAGCCTCAAAAGTTTCGCTGATCTTGATTCGATCGACGACGGTTCGATCACAATTACCCCTGGTCCTGAGCAGCCAGCCGATAGGGCATCGAACTGGATCCTCACAATCCTTGGCAAAGGTTGGTTCAGGATCTCTCGGCTCTGTAGGCCTACTGATGGCTTCTTTGACCACAGCTGGAAACCCAGCGATGTCGCGCCGGCCTGACTACAACGGCGGTCTCGGCTTATAGCGACTCGCTCCATGAACTGGCGGTCGCTCTGCGGAGTGGTTTTCAATGAAAGCGAGTGGCACGTCGCTATGCCCATCCGAAGCCGCCATATAAAGCGTTCGTGCCGCCAGGCTGAGTGTGATAGCTGCCTTTAAGTGGGTACGCCCGCGACGGTCGGGACATCCCGCTGTTCAAAAGTCATCCGGTCAGGTCAACTTGTAGACGGATAGCTCAGTTTTTCCGAAGACGCCCCGTGCGTCATGAGCGACTGTTCTTTTAACGCTCGGCTGTCATGGTGATGCGCTCGAAATCCCCTGGGCGCCAGGTCTTGTCGAACCAGCTTTCCAGCGGCCCGTACAGGCGAATCAGCGTGAACCATGACTTGCCCGGAACCGACTGAATCCAGTTACTGCTGCCCTCAGCAGGAGCCTCGGGACCGAAGTAGAGATCAATTGAGCCGTCGTCGTTGTACTGCAGTTGGTCGCGAGCGTTGTTTAGGCTCGGGTACCGCTGTCCGGTTTGCAGTTCGGACCGTGTTTGAGGGTCGTAGATGACGATCGACCAAAAGTCTCTAGCCGGGATCCCAGCTGGCAGATGCAACCGGTAGTTGAGGCTGCCGTCAAGAGGGTCGCCGTCGGCGTCAGTCATCGCTGCTGCGTACTGCGAGCCGACCCCGACCATTTTCAGTGCCATCGCTGGGGTGTTGACCGTCGCGAAGTAGAAGAAGAGCGTTCGAGCATCGAGATTCCTACCGCCTTCGCCGTCTCGGCGAAGCCATCGATAGTCCCCTCCGACAAATGCGGTGATCCACTTACGGTCATCGTAGATCAGTGCCTCAGGGTCTCGAGGGCGGAAGTCGATGGCACGGGCGGTGCCGTTCGCGACAGCGGCTGCTTCACTCAAGATTTCGTGCATCCGGCCGTCAGGGGCGAATGGTTTGCCCTTCTCGATTCCGATCGAAGCAAGCAGGCCACGAGTTTCGTGGTCTATTACTCCGATTGGTTCTCGTTGGATCACCTCGTTGATCTCGTTGAAGAACGTGACGTCATTCGAGTGGATCGTGTTGAACTCTTTGCGTGACATCGAGATAAATTCCATCTCGGGCGGATTGTTCGCATCAGCGAGTGGGTATGCCCTCAAGCCGTTGCGGAACATCTCCGTAGCAGCATCGGGTTTCCCATCGACAAGAAAACCGCGGAGGACCAGGAAGTTGGCCCGACTCGGGCTTCGAGCCACGAAAACATCGTCGGGCACCACGGTCGTGTCGTCATCGTCGTGCAAAATCACGTAGCGGCCTCCTGCACCCCGGTCAGGTCCCGGAGCGCCCATGTCAACGACGAATCGGAACCATGCGTCGTTGACTGTGCCTGGCCCACAGCCTGGAGGTATCTCGACAACAGTTGGGCCATCTCGGTCTAGATCCAGTAGCACGGCGGTGTACACCGTGTCGGTGTTGCCCGTCAGGAACAGACCGCTCGAATCAAGCAGATCATCGGCAATCACAGCCTTGTTGCACGCATCGAGGCCCAATGACTCAAGTCCAACGATCATTGCCTGCATCGAGGCTGCCGGCACGCAGTTCAAGAAAACCTCAACGCCGCGCATGAAGTCAAGGTGATCCCATAGCTTTGAGCTGGTCTCTCGGGTAGGGACACCGTCGACAAACTCAAGTCGGCCGATGCGGGTGTCGACAGCGTCAGGCGTCGTGATCGATTGCGGGATCGGTGTGTTGTAACCCTCAGGAACCTCAGTAGACATGCGTCAAAAGCTAGCCAACGGATCGTCGAGTTTACGATCAGTTGATGAAAAGTCTGGGGATTTTCGATAGACCGTCGACCACGTGGGCGGAACTCAGCTCGGGCAGTCCTCGGCGACAGCATCGGGCCGGTCGATTGAGGCAAGACCACGAGCCGATCTGCGAACGGTCAATCTCTTGAGCGGCGAGACGCCGTACCCGGTGACGGCAACGTTGGTCATCGGACACGGCGTGTGGTGGCCGAGTGAATGTACTTCGACAGCGTCGATGTTGAGTCCCGGATTTGTTGGGTGTTACGCGGACTCGGCGGCCGCTCCCAGGCTCTTGAGTGTCTGCTCCATGCCGGCCCGGTTGTGAGTCTTACGGTCACTCACCCCTGTCACCAGCGCCGTGAGCGGCTTGATCCAGCCTGGCCGTCGGTCCGTCCAGGACTCAGTAACGCGACAGCCGCCGTCAGTCGATTCGAGGTCATACGACCAATCGGAGTCTGGGATCCCCATCACCGATGTCCTGAACGCCAACCTGCGACCGGGCTCGGCGTCGATGATGGTGGCGACGGTTTTCCAGCTGCGTTTGCCGAGGCGGTTCGCCCCGCGAAACTTGACACCCTCCAGCGGGCCGTTGGCGTCCTTGAGCCACACTCCTCCCTCGTTTTCTGGGGACCACTCGCCCATTCGGGGCAAATCTGACACCATCTCCCAGACCCGATCTGCCGGGGCGCTGATCTCGCGGGTCACGCTTACGTTCTCATTCATCTTGTTTGTCTTCCATTAATGGTGTTGCGTCTGGCTCGGGCCGGGCCAGTTGGCCGTTGATACATCGGTGACTGACCGTAGCCGGTTTGGAGTTCCGTCGTCGCCGTCCCACGGGCTATGGGTTTGGTACTCGGGGTGGCTGCACAAATCACACGGATCAGGGTGTTGTAATCACACGGGTCTGATGCCGTCGCCTGGCCGTCCTACAGCGATTGAGAACGCCGTCCGGGTCAGCCCGGTCTGACCTTTACTCAGGGTCAGGACGGCAGGCAGTCTGGATCGGTGGCTGTCGTGGCGTTTGTATTCGGTGAGCGCATCGAATTGGAACACAGGACATTGCACTACCACTCGGGAACCGAAACCAGGAAGAGCTGCGAAATCGCAACGTCACCCAGCAGCGCAGGTGTCGTCAAGGGCGTTAAAAGTTGAATTGTTGACGGTGTACGCATTAACACTCGTCAACCCATCACCGGTCACCGCGCCGCCACCCACTCAAAGACTCGCCCCCTTTCGCCCTGGTACCACTAAGGGCATCCAGGGTCAGTCGCATCGAGGTCGAGTAGATAGTTGCTCTTGCATTTGAACGTTCCGCCATCGTTTGGCGGTGCGGCTGGCTCGAAGCGTGTATTCACAATGTTTGCGGTGCCAGCGTTGCTGATGCTTTTTCCTGTCTGAGTGCTTGTACCTTTCCCATCGAGTACGGAGTTACTAAAGGAAGCCTCCGCCCCGGTTGAGATCACGGCGCCAGAGCCGTCCCCGCCAGTTGAGCCGCGGGCTTTGGTGTTGAACGCTTTAAGGACGCCATCGACTGCGATGCCCCTTGAAGTATTTCCGTCTACGCCCGAGCCGGTAGCAGTGACGTCGTTAATAGTTGCCTGCGATCCATTGGCGACGTGGATGCCGGTGTTTACTGCCGATCCCGACCCGGTCGCAGTGCTGTTGCCAATATCGATAACTGAACCACTTGCGTAAATACCGGTCGGGGTATCTCCGCTGGCGGCAGACGCAGTCGTGTTGTTGGCAACAAGAACCGAACTCGCCACGTCAATTCCTGCTGTTTCCAGCTGCGAATTAGAAAGGCCGGTCGCCTCGGCGACGACATTATTGAGTGCTGCGTTCGAATTGCTCTGAATGGAGATTGCTTTGTTTGTTTCTGTGCCTCCAGACGCTTTTGCAACGGTCGTTTCGATAGTGACGGTTGATGCGGAGGTCTTGACGCCGTAATTGGAGGCCCCGTTCGACGCAGTCGCTGTCACGTTCCTCAATTTGAGCGTCGAGTTCTTGGCGTCTATTCCAATAGCAAGCGTTCCGTCGGTTGCCGTAGCGGTGACGTCTGCGATCGATACCGACCACGTCGTGCTCGTGTTCTGATGGGAGTGAACGGCGTAACCGAATGTGGAGCTCGTGTTTTTGATGGTGATTTGCCGGATTTCGGCGTTCACCTGACCGATTGAGATCGTTGATCCGTTAATTGAGTCGTCACTGTTAGTTCCGCTGCAGGCGCAGGTGATGGTGGTGATGTCTTGGCCGGAGCCTTCAACGTCAACAAAGTTTTTCATTGCAACGTTGCTGTTTTCGGTGTAAGTGCCGGGTGCGATTTTGATCACATACGGCGTATCGGCGGTGGTGTCGTCGGGGATTGAGGCCATAGCTTCGGACAGTGACGGGAAGTCGCCGCCGCTTTCGGCAACCCAGATGACCCTTGCAGGCGACACAGCGTCTTGGCCGTCGGCACCG
>CAJQPY010000016.1 GCA_905480335.1 uncultured Ilumatobacter sp.
CAAGTCGCCTACTCAGGCAGCGATCCAGACGCCGATAGGGTCGATTGCGACGCCGGTGCAGCAAGTGAAGTTCCTGATCTCAACTTGTAACAGCCAGAAACGGCCCGTAGCTCAGCAAGCAAATAAAACCCGGGCCCGCAACGTCCTGAGCCAGGCGACAACAGCCCATACAGCGCCCGAGATTGACGCAATGCTCACCCCGCCCGTCAACTCAGCATATGACCAAGCCGGTAGCCGGCAGGCCTCAACGCTTTTCGCGGAGGCTTTGCCCCCAACCGCTTCAACCTCGGACATGAACCCTTCGCTAAGGGGCCTTAGCGTTCGCCGTCACCTGGAGCGGTCGCGAGATCCTCGATCATCGACTCGATGTGCGCAGCCGGATCGACCGGCCATCTCATCGAAAAAACACTCGGTCGGTAGTTGCTTGGAGTAGCGAGCGCATCGCGCCATTTGATCGCATTTTCTGAAACAATCACCGACACTCCGGCTTGAGCGTCGCTCCAGGGGAGGATGATCGGCTGATACGAGTTCTTTGCGACGTTGGAGACCCGAGGAATGTGCTCCACAATTTCATGTGCCACCCAGGGCCCCCATGGGTCTACCGCAACCTCTAGCCAAATTTCAGCCCCGAAGAAGCCGTCTCGCTTTACAACTGAGAGCCATTGGCCATCAATGAACTGTGGTTGCATTGTGTTCTCGGCATAGAACTTCTCGGAAATAGGGACCGCGCTATTAGCGTCACTCCCCCAACCGGCTCCGTGCCAGTACTCCGGATCCTCGCTCAACTCACCACGGGGGACGCGTCCCAGAAACATTCTTGTTGCGCTGTGGGGGCCGTTCTCGTAGCCACCGTTGCGCCAGAAATTCAACTGGTTCGTGTTCCCAAATAGGTAGCTGTACTCATCGTCAGACGAGACTGCGAATCCGTAAATCGGCTCGATGCCGGCGTTGGGGGCTGGATCAAAGCTGAGCCGCTTGAGCGTCTCCACATCGTAGGTTGCAAGCCACGTTGCAACCGGATACCGGGTGATGCCGTGTCCGTTCGGTTGAGGTTCGGTCGCTGTGGTCGTTTCGGCCCAGAACACGAAAAGCTTGTTCTCGTGGACCTCTGAGCCAAGCGGCCAGAGGAAATGAGCGGGAGCGATCCGTGCGTCACCCGATTCAAAGTTTTTGCGCAGTTCCGGTGTTCCGCCGTGCTGAACAGCGAAACACCGCCCGTTTTGAACGAATGCGGCGTTTTGTACCTGATGGTCTACGTCCACGAGATCGGTCGCTGTCCCGGAATGATCTAGATATGTGTCGTGAACCAACCACAGCCACCGGTTGGGTCCGAGTTCTATGACATGAGGGTTGTCCCATCCCAGCAGCGGCCCTTGTCGGACCCTGAAGAATTCGTCCACTTCGGGGGCGGTTAGGCCGTCGGCGCAGCCGAGCCGTGATCGCACTCTTTGTTGTGAGGTGTAGTGCGCGCCTTGCGTCAGTTCTGTACCGACGGAATAGCCGCGTGGCGGCGGCTGAGCAAGAACGGGAGCCGTGACCGCAACCCAATAAGCGGTGCAGATAACTGCGAGAGCGCCGACTGTCAAGCGGAGCAAATTCCTCGCCGTTGGAGTCGTCGGACCCTGCACGTTTGTAATGGTGGCAGACACGGGAAGCGACATTCGAACCGTTTTCGCTAATGACTTGGCTTTGCCTCGACCGGCACGCTTCTGCCTGCCGGTCGACGTCAAACGAACAAGTCGACGAGTCGCCAGCCGAGGTACGTGATAACGGCGACAACCATCAGCTTGAAGTGCCAGGGGGTCGACTCGCGTGTGTCGTCGTCGGTGTGATCTGCTGACTCGGCGAGTTGAAGCACGTCGCCGCACCTCGGGCAGCTGCCGTCAGTCTGGACGGAGTTCGGGGTGTAGTACTTTGCGCACTCTTCGCACCAAGGCACCGTCAGGAACGCTTTCGTACACGCATCTTGATCGCAGTGGATCCGAGGCCGAACTCCTCGCGAATCGTGCGTTCGATGTAGCGCATGTAGGTCGCCGGGATTTCCCGGTTGACGAACAGGGTGAACGTAGGCGGATCGGTCGCGCCTTGGACGGCGAAGAGCACCTTTGCGCCCTTGGGTCCAGGTGCGCGCTGTTGCGCTGCGGCGATGACTTTATTGATATCCCGGGTTGGCACCCGCTTGTGATATTGAGCGATCGACTCCTGCAGGTGCGGGAGCAGCCGCGTGACGTTCTTGCCGGTCAAGGCTGAAATCTTCAGAATTGGGGCATCGCCGACGAATGCGAGTTTGCGATGCAGCTCGGCGATCACCTCGATGCGGTCATCGCCTGATACCAGCTCCCATTTGTTGAGCACAATTAAGATCGGGCACCCGGACGCGTTGACACGCTCAGCCAGCCGCTGGTCCTGGCTGGTGACGCCCTCGGTCCCGTCAACGACGAGAAGTGCCACATCGGCATCGTCGATGGCGCGCAGTGCACGAACCATCGAGTAGTACTCCGCCGAATCGTCGATCTTGCCTTTTCGTCGCATTCCAGCGGTGTCGATGAAGACCATTGGGCCGTCGTCGGTCTCGACGAGCGTATCGATGGCATCACGTGTCGTTCCTGCCATGTCATGGACAACCGCTCGTTCGGAGCCGACCAGACGGTTAAACAATGTGCTCTTGCCGACGTTGGGACGCCCGACGATTGCGATGCGGGGAGCGGCGAGCTCGTCGTTGCCCTCCCAGTCGTCGCCCTGCTCATACTCCCCCAGGTCGAGGTGTGCCCGCGCCTCTTCGGGGAACCGAGATATGACCTCATCGAGCAGATCACCAGCTCGGCGGCCGTGCAGGGCACTCACCGGAATGGGGTCGCCGAGTCCAAGTGACAAGAACTCCCAACGGTCGGTCTCGCGACGATCGTTGTCGGCCTTGTTCGCAATGACAAGCACGTCGCGCCGGGTCCGGCGGAGCCAGTTGGCGATCATCGAATCGTCATCTGTGAGTCCGACCGAGGCATCCACGACAAACAACACGACAGCAGCGCCGTCAACTGCCTCCTCCACTTGCCGACTCACTTTGTCGTCGAGCGCGGAGCCGTCGCCGAGGGGCATCCAACCGCCGGTGTCAATCACCAAGAAGCGAACCTCAAGCCAGGTGGCCTCTAGCTCTTTGCGGTCACGTGTGATGCCGGGTCGGTCCTCAACGATCGCCTGCTGGCTTCCAACAATACGGTTGAACAATGTACTTTTGCCGACATTGGGACGGCCGATAATTACGACGGTTGGCAGGCCGCCGGTATCAGCGCTGTCAACGGTGTTCTCGATCATTGTGTTCCTTCCAGCGCGGACCGCAATGCGGCACCGTCGGTAGCGATCACTTCGACGGCTCGCGGAAGCTCGTCGATCGTCATTCCGTCAAGGAATCGACCGTCGTCGGACAGGCACACGTCGGGTAGAAGATAGCGGTGGCTGTCGGGTTCGTCGCCAAGTACGCGTGCGACGTCGGCGCCGGTGATCAAACCGGTCACGCCTGTGTTGCCGCCGAAGAAATCGTTAGCGACGGGCAGCACTCGGACGTCCGGACGATCCAGCATCTCAATCAGCGGGCCGATCACCGGAGCCCCGAGCGTGCCGGTGAGCACGCCGACCGGCGCGCTTTGACGGGGGCGCAGCTTGACCGAACTTGTCACCGCCGCAGAGCCCGGCGCACTAACGCACGCAGATCGGAGGCCGGTGTAGGCGGCCGGATTCGGCGGAGCATCAACCGAAGCAAAAAAACCGCGTTGAACGCCTGTGACCGAGTCCGTGCAGCCATGGAACTCGGCTTCGAACGTACGCGCCATTCCAATGCCGTCTTCGTGCATATGAAATCCGTCGTAATGTTCTGCAGCAGGGAAGGGACGCGAAGCCATCAGGTAGTACTCGTCGGCGGCGTACACCATCCGCTTGCCAAGTGTTTGCAGGAATATGTCCTGCCAGCGGGCGACCGTGTCGACGACGACTCGAGCTTCGTCGGATGTGTGTAACCGCATGGCGGCTTCGCCGTTGAACTTTGAGATGCCGAGCGGGACCACGGCTACAGAATCGAGTTCGGGGTATCTGTCAAGGACGCCAGCCATCGTGTCGTCGAGAACTGTGCCGTCGTTGACGCCAGGACACACGACGACCTGTCCCTTTACTGCGACGTCATGATCGAGCAGCGCTCGCAGCCAGCGGAGACTCATCGCTCCACGAGGGTTCTTCAACATCTCGCTGCGGACGTCGGGGTCGGTGGCGTGGATGCTCACATGAAGCGGAGATAACCGTTCGGTCACTACCCGCTCGAGGTCAGCTTCGGTGAAACGTGTGAGTGTCGTGAAATTTCCGTACAGGAACGACAACCGGTAGTCGTCATCTTTTAGGTACAGCGAGCGTCGCATTCCTTTAGGAAGTTGATAAATAAAACAGAACTCGCAGTGGTTGTCGCAGGTGCGAACCCGATCAAAAACAGCACTCGAGACTTCAACCCCGAGCGGCGCTCCCTCCGGCTTTTCGATGGACATCGACAATTCCAAGCCGCCGCGCGAGATATCAAGTTCGACGTCGGCTTCGTCGGTTGCAATCTGCCACTCAATGATGTCGCGAGGCATGTCTCCGTTGACACGCACAATCTCATCGCCGGGCAGCACGCCACTTGATTCGGCGGCGGATCCGGGCGCGACCGACACCACGAGCGGTGCGAGTGAACGAGAGAGAGTCTGCGACATGGCCGCTCTACGTTACCGCCCGTCTCAACTGGGTAGATTGAGACGAGAGATGAGCGAGTCCACCCCTTCACAGTCCGGTCCCGTCGTCGACAAGGTGCTTCTGGCCGAGCCACGCGGCTTTTGCGCCGGTGTTGAAATGGCGATCAAGGCACTTGCGTGGATGGTGCGATCATTCCCAGAACCGGTGTTCTGCTACCACGAAATTGTTCACAACAAGCTGGTCGTAAAGCGGTTTGAAGATCAAGGTGTGATTTTCGTCGACTCAATCGACGAGGTCCCATCAGGGAGTCCAATCATGTTGTCGGCCCACGGCTCGGCTCCCGAGGTGGTCGAGGCCGCACGCGCAAAGGGCTCGTACGTGGTTGACTCCGTGTGCCCGCTGGTAACGAAGGTGCACCACGAGGTCAAGGTTCGCGCAGGCAAGGGCTTCCGCATCGTTTACGTCGGCCACGACGGCCACGAGGAGGCCGTCGGGACGATGGCAGTTGCGCCAGAATCGATCAGCCGAGTTGAGTCGGTTGCCGAAGTCGCAGCGCTTGCAGACACCAACGAGCCGGTCGCGCTTCTCGCGCAGACGACGCTGTCACACCGCGATTGGGAAGGTGTCGCCGTTGCCGTGAAAAAAAGATTTCCTGACGTCTGGACTCCCGGCCGGAGTGACCTGTGTTTTGCAACGACCAATCGGCAAGCAGCCATCGAGGACCTTGCACACCGCTCGGATGCGATCATCGTCATCGGCTCTGCCAACTCCTCGAACACTGTGGCGCTCGTGAAGCTTGCCCATCACGAAGGATGCGAGCACGTGTATCGGGTCAATTCGGTCTCGGAATTACCCCAGGGCATTTCCGGCGTCGTAGGTGTCACGGCAGGTGCTTCTGCTCCTGAAGAACTCGTTGACGCGGTCATCTCGTTTCTTGCGCCGGTAGCCGGCTGCGAGTTAGTCGTCGTGACTGACGAAGACGAGTACTTTCCCCCGCCTCGAAACATTCGCGATCTTCAAGCGTCAATCGAGGATGCGTCGACGGTGCTACTCGGGGGCAGCCTGCTCGACCGTCCGGCGATGGACGATCGAAGCCTTCCCGCCAGCGACGTGCTTGCCAGTCTCCTGACTTAACGCCGAGGAAAGCGTTGTTGGTTCAGTTCCTGGGAACTTCGCTCCAAGGTCGTTCGCGGTCAACTCGGATATCTCCGGGAAGCCCGAGAACCCGTTCGCCCAAAATGTTGCGCATTACCTCGGAGGTCCCGCCCTCAATCGAATTCGCTCGGACTCGAAGGAAGGCCTTCTGCGCCGTGTCGGAGCCCATTGCTGTCTCCGGGCGCACCATCTCGTAGCTCCCGTACAGCATTCCTTCGGGACCCATCAGGTCCATCACGAGTTCGTAGATCTCCTTGTTAAGGTCAGCCGACGCCATCTTGCCGATCGACCCCTCGGGCCCAGGGTCGCCCATTTTACGATTTTGGCTCGCACGAATGTTGGTGAGACGCGCGACTTCGGCTCGCGACCACAACGACATCACCGCATCACGACGGGCAGGGCTTTTACGGCATGCTTCGGCGTTCTGCCATGCCTTGGTGAGTTCGGCGATCATCCCCGAACCTTTCTTCGGGATCGTACCGCCGATGGACACGCGTTCGTTCATGAGTGTCGTGAGTGAAACGCGCCAACCGTCACCCGGGTTCCCCAGCATCTCCGATTCGTGGATCCGGGTGTCGGAAAAGAACACCTCGTTGAACTCGGCCTCACCCGTCATCTGTCGCAACGGACGGATCTCAACCGTGGGATCCTGCATATCGACCACAAACGCTGTGAGTCCTGCATGTTTGACGGCCTGCGGGTCGCTGCGCACAATGAGCAGCCCCCACTTGGACAGATGAGCAAGTGTGGTCCAAACCTTCTGGCCGTTGCAGATCCATTCTTCGCCATCTTTGACACCGGACGATGACAACCCGGCAAAGTCTGATCCGGAGCCCGGCTCAGAGAACAACTGGCACCACACTTCCTCGCCCGTGAACAACGGCCGCAGATACCGTGTCTTTTGTTCATCGCTCCCCCAAGCAACCACGGTCGGCCCACACATCCCGTGTCCAATCGGATTGCGGTACATGGCATTGGGCCCGCCGGCTCCGTAGACACGTTCGTTGACCATCCGTTGCAGTTTCGGCGAAAGTCCCAGCCCCCCGTGCCCTTCTGGAAAATGGATCCATGCGAGCCCCGCATCAAACTGGGCGCCCAGGAAATCGACGGGCTTAGTATCGACAGGCGGATGCCGCATGAGTAACTCGTCGACGAGGCTGCTCACGCGGTGTTCGTCAGCGGAAAGCGAAGTGACATTGTCGATCACGGTCATGGATAAAAGATAGTTGCGCTCAGACATCGTTCTCGACTCGTTCCAGCAGTTGATCGCGAATGCTGATACCGGGTTCGCGGGCCTTTTCGCCCGTAACCCGCCAGCCCAATCGGCTGGAATACAGCAGCGGAGCAACTTTGAGACGATTCGGCACAACCTCAACCACCCGGGCAAAGAACAGGTCGTGGTCCTTCATCGGCGTCACCTGGAACGTGACGCAGCGCAACCAAGCAATCGAGTTCGGGACAATAGGCGGCCCGGTCGGATCGTCAGGCCAGTCGGCCACATACTCCGAAGCCACGTACTTCATCTTGTGAGCCGGATAGCTAAAGTACTGACCCTCTGAAATCTGGTCTGCGGCAAGCAGACTCACTGAAAACTCACCGGATTCGAGCATCAGGGTGTGCGTGTCGTGCTTTGGCGACACGCTCGCCATCACGATCGGTTCCTCGAAGCTCACTTGGCTGACCCAGTGACTCGTGTAGAGGCGTTGAACGCCGCCACGTGTTGCTCCGACTACCTCAACACCCTTGATCATCTGCCCGAGGCACTGTTTGATCTCACGATCGATCACTACCGCGAGTTTGTCAGTTGAACACGGCTGTAGCCCACTCGATCTCATCATGCTCGGTCAATGCAAGCTGTGGAATCTGGGCCCGCATCTCCATCACCAAACCGAGGCGCATCTCGTCCGAACGGCTTTGAAAGATCGCCCGCAGATTGTTCAGCATCCGGATTACGATCGACCGCGCCGATGACTGCTCGAGGAACGACTCCTGCCAGTCAACCTGACCGCGCGTCACTGTGTTAAACAGCTCCCTTGCGCCATGGGCGTCAAGTTCGACTCCTGCGGCGAACGGATCGAAAAATCGTTCCGGCTCGTCGACAGTCCGCACCAGAAAGTGTGCCGGCATCGCAACTCCCGCTAGCTGGACGTCGAGTCTACGCGCAACCTCAATCATCAGTACCGACAGGCTAATTGGGATGCCAACGCGTGTTTCGATCACTTGGTCGAGACAGGAGTTCCGCCAGTCGTAATACGCGCGGGTGTTTCCGCGAAAGCCCTGCTCGCCGAAGAGATAGTCGGCGATACCCACCGCAGTCGGAGTCGGACACTCCGCAGCGAGCAGGTCAAGCGCAGCAAGCCACTCGATTTCGTCCAGCGGCCGCTGAATAGCGCTCGACATAGCCAGGCATGCCTCGTCGAGACGGATGTCGGTGGCATCAATCACCTGGGCGAATCGGGCCAGACTCATCGGTACAGCACGCTACCGCTGCATATGACCTGGGTTGCCAAGCTCGGCTACGTTGCGGCCTATGTTCCCTGGCGCCCACCTCGCAACCCACCGTGACAAGGCGGCCATCACGATGGCCGGATCCGGCTTCAGCCAGACTTTCGGAGAGCTCGACGCAGCAGCTAACCGCTTGAGTCGGTTGTTGCGGTCGGCCGGACTCAATCCGGGAGACCACATCGCAATCTGCATGGAGAATCACGACCGGTATCTGGAGGTGATCTGGGGCTGCCACTACGCCGGACTGATCTACACCGCAACGTCGTCGCGACTGCAGAGCGTCGAGTTGGAATACATCATTAATGATTGCGGCGCCCGCGCGTATATCACCTCGAAGTACAAAGCCAACCAGGCGGCTGACATGATGGCGTCGACGCCGAACGTGGAGCTACGGCTAATGCTCGACGGAACGATCGACGGCTACGAGAGCTACGAGACGGCAGTCGCCTCCCACTCTCCCGAGCCTCTCGAAGAGGAACGAATCGCCGGGCTGGACATGCTGTATTCCTCTGGGACGACCGGTATGCCCAAGGGCATTGCCCGCACTTTCCCGAACGAGCCGCTCGGCACTTGGAACAACGGTGTCACTGGTGTCTGTCAGCTCTTGTTCGGGGTTGACGACAACAAGCGCTATCTCTCCCCCGCTCCCTTCTATCATGCCGCTCCGCTGCGCTTCTGCATGTCGATGCACGCAATCGGCGCATCGATCGTTGCGATGGAGAACTTCGATGCTGAGGGCTACTTGCAGCTCGTCGAAGAACACAAGATCACGCACAGTCAAGTCGTGCCAACGATGTTCGTGCGCATGCTCAAGCTGGACGACAACGTGCGCACAAAGTATGAGATTTCATCGCTTGAGTGCGTGATCCACGCTGCGGCGCCGTGCCCGATCCCGACCAAGAAGTCGATGATGGACTGGTTCGGGCCTGTAATCCACGAGTACTACGCCGGCTCGGAGGGGAACGGGTTCGTTTATGCAAGCCCAGAAGCTTGGCTCGCACATGAGGGCACTGTGGGCTCAGCGCTCAACTGCACGCTACACATCTGTGGGGAAGACGGTGAAGAGCTTCCGCAGGGGCAGTCTGGCACGGTGTTCTTCGACGGCGGCGGCGAGTTCGAGTACCACAATGATCCTGAGAAAACAAAGAGCTCGCGGCATCCAAACGGGTGGTCCACACTCGGCGACGTCGGATACCTCGACGCGGATGGTTTCTTGTACCTGACCGACCGAAAGGCGTACATGATCATCTCAGGTGGGGTCAATATCTATCCGCAGGAGGCTGAGAATATTTTAGTTACCCACGACAAGGTGATCGACGTTGCCGTCTTCGGCGTGCCGAACGACGATTTCGGAGAGGAAGTAAAGGCCGTGGTTCAGCCACGCGAAATGCCTGTCGATGACGAGGCGGCCCAGGTGCTCGCCGGTGAACTCATACAGTTCTGCAAGAACAACATCGCCGATGTTAAGTGCCCGCGATCGATTGACTTCCGCAGTGAACTTCCGCGACACCCGACCGGGAAGCTTTACAAGCGAATCCTTAAGGACGAGTATTGGATTCAAGCAGGTCGGAAGATCTGAAGGGGCTCGGCCGTCAACGCAAAAAACGGGAGTCATCCGACTGCGCCCACGCAGTGCGAATAACCCCCGAAGTTAGTCGTCACATTTTCGGCATCGAGGCCAGTTCGTTCGTCGGGTCCGCATCGAATATCCGCCGGGCCTGATCAGGTCGTACTGCTTGTCGACAGCGACACCGTTTGCCGCAAACCAACTGGCGTGGGTCCACTCACTACGCGGCTAGGTACAGGCCCACCCGATCGCATCCAGGAGCGCCTGGGGGAACCCCATCCTTACGTGGGACGCCTTAACCCAGAGTTAACAGTTGGGCAACAAAACTGCTCGAAATGAGTTGTTAGCTTAAATTTGTGGCCGACTTTGGCTGCCTTTAAAAGGAGCTCAAAATGCTGTTTAAATTTGCGTGGACCCATTCGCCGGAAGCCAGGGACAACACCATCAAACAATTTATGGCGACTGGTGGCATGCCACCGGAGGGCGCAACTCTTGTGTCGCGCTATCACAATGTTGACGGAACTGGCGGCTTTGCGATTCTCGAATCCTCAGACGCGGGCGCCCTGGGAGATTATGCGCTTGACTGGAACGGAATGATTGAGATCGTCATAACGCCCCTAATGGATGATGAAACCATCACTAACGTTCTGGGCGCCAAATTTTCTTGATGTGAACATGCGTGCGATCTAGTTGTGCGGCGGCGATCCGAGATGACGTGTCGCAACGGCTCTCACGAACGAGTGTGGCGCTGTCATCAAAAAAATTGTGTTGAATTTGCTCGGCAAAAAGCCTTCATACTGAGAACACGGCTTCAATCGGATTGTTGGGGTGGGCTTACCCTCAAAAGTTGGAAACTTTGGTGCGCTCACTTGCCCCGTCCACGTCGTTGCTCTTCGTACTCCGCACAGTGCTGCAGCAGGAGCGCTTGCTCGGCGTAGGGGCATTCGTGCACGTCGCATTGTTCCAATAAGACTGCGCTAGGCCAGGCTCCCCGCTGTGCTGCTGAGTCTTCACACGTGGCCATCGTTGCCAACGCGTACGTCGTCAGTTGTCTGGGCCTTGCCCGATATCGGATGTCGGATGCGGTTGCGTTGCTCGTGGTGGTCGTTGCGACCGAGAAAGTTCTCGTTAAGGGTG
>CAJQPY010000017.1 GCA_905480335.1 uncultured Ilumatobacter sp.
GCAGAATTGACGGTGGTCACAACCGTGGCGCCTATTACGTCGATCGCTGCCAACGTAATCGGCAACCGTGCCGAGATTGTCGGGATCGTGCCCGAGGGGACCAACTCACACACATTCGAACCGCCGCCATCGGCAGCGCAGGTGTTGAGTGAGGCCGATGTTGTCTTCATCAACGGCCTGCAGCTTGAGGAGCCGACGAAAGAGCTTGCGGCGACAAATCTTCAAGCCGGTGTCCCGCTAGTGGAGATCGGTAACGAGACCATTAGCCCGGATCAGTACCGGTACGACTTCTCGTTCCCCGAGTCCGCAGGGAAGCCCAATCCGCACCTCTGGACCGACCCGACACTGGTCAAGGTGTACGCAGACGTGATTCTGGACACCATGATCGAAGTTGATCCCGAAGGCCAAGACACGTACATCGAGAACCATGCAGCATTCACCGAGTTGGTCGACGACTTCGACGCCGTGGTGCGGCAGTCGCTCGCCACCGTTCCGGAGGAGAACCGCAAGCTCGTCACGTACCACGACGCGTACGCCTACTTCGCCGACACTTATGGGTGGACCGTCGTCGGAGCAATTCAGCCCGACGACTTTGGCGAACCGACCCCAGCGGAGGTGGTGCGGCTGATCGAGCAAATCGACGAGGAGGGTGTGCCCGCTGTATTCGGCTCCGAGGTCTTCCCGTCGCCGGTGCTGGAACAGGTCGCCAACGAGACGGGCGCGGTCTACGTAGACGATTTGCGTGACGACGATTTGCCGGGAAAGCCTGGCGAGGTTGAGCACTCGTGGCTCGGGCTGATGAAGTTCAACTTCATCACGATGATCGAAGCTCTCGGAGGCGATGCCAGCGCCGTGGAGTCCTTCGAAGTGCGCAACGTGGCTCTTGACGAAGCGAGCTACCCGCAATGAGACGATCGGTCGACGCCGACTCAGCGCTGATCGTGGCCGATCAGGTCACGGTTGCGTACGGCGTCGACCCCGTGATCGTCGCCATTGACCTGACGATAGAGCGCGGCGACATGGTCGGAATTGTCGGCCCATCCGGCTCCGGCAAGACGACGCTACTCAAGGCGCTACTAGGTGGCATCAGTCCCCGCTCGGGCTCAGTCACGCGCCGATCAGACCTGACCGTCGGCTTCGTTCCGCAGGTCGAGCGGATCGACTGGAACTTCCCCGTCACCGTAGCTGAGTGCGTTGGGATGGCGCGAGCGTCCGGGTTTCGGGCGCCGTGGATCTCGAAGCGTGAGCGGGTCGAGATCGACGCAGTGCTCGACCGATTGGGGCTTCACGATCTCGGGTCACGCCACATCCGCAACCTTTCTGGCGGGCAGCAGCAGCGTGTGTTCCTCGCCCGGGCGTTGTTCACTGGCGCCGAGATAATCTTCCTCGACGAACCCACCTCTGGACTCGACGTGAAAACCCGACACGAGGTGCTGCACCTGCTGGCGGACCTCAATGCCGACGGGGTGACCGTGGTCCTGTCGACCCACGACCTCAACGGCATCGCAACGCATCTCCCAACCATTGTTTGCCTCAATAAGACAGTCATCGGTGCCGGATCCCCGGAGGATGTGCTTGTTCCTGATGTGCTTGAGCGCACCTACGGGTCACCGATGCAGATCCTCGAACACGGGGGGATGCGGGTGGTCGTTGATGCAGGGCCAAACGCCAGCGTGTTGCCGTTTCAGCGGGAAGTCGGAGCATGAGCTGGTCCGAACTGACAGCTCCCTACGCATTCGAATTTTTCCGCAATGGCGTCTACGTCGCAACGATGGCCGGCGCCCTGTGCGGCCTGGTCGGTTGTTATGTAGTGCTGCGCAACATGAGCTACATCGGGCACGGACTGTCGCACGCGATTTTCGGTGGCTATGCGGCTGCCGGACTCATCGGCGTGAATCTCTTTCTCGGCGCAGGTATTTGGGGCGTAGTGACAGCGCTCGCGATCGGCGGGATTGTTCGTCGACGCCCGATTGGCTCCGACGCAGCGATTGGCGTGGTCACCACGGCATCGTTTGCCCTCGGGATCGCGCTCGTTGCCCGATATGGATCGCCAGGGCGCAGTGCAGACTCGCTGCTGTTCGGCAACGTGCTGGGCGTGAACACCAGTGACGTTTGGCTTGTTGTCGGTGTGTCGCTCGCCGCGTTTATTTTCATTGTTTGCGCGTACCGTCCGCTGTTGTTTACGACGTTTGACGAGGAAGTTGCGCAGGCAACCGGAGTACGCACGACGTGGGTCGACATCGCACTTATGATCGTGCTCGCGGCTACCGTCCTCGCGACGATGAACGTGATGGGTGTAACCCTGATCGCAGCAACTCTCGTGGTTCCGGCCGTTGTTGCCCGGATGCTAACTGACAGCTTCTCGGCGATGTTGGTGATCGCTACTGCGGTGGGCGCGGTGAGTGGCTTCGTGGGGATGAATCTGAGCTATCACCACGATCTGCCGTCTGGGTCGACGATCGTGCTGGTCGGGACAGTGTTCTTTGTTGTGGCGTACCTGGGAGGAGGCCGCTTCCGAAGCCGCGCCGGAACTGTTGCTCACGCTCACTGACTCGTTTTGGCCAGTTGGCCGTCACGACCCTACCCTACTCGATCGGCGGAGGGGTACGGTCGCGGGATGCAACCGAAAGTCGCGAATGCATTCGACCAGCGTGATTGGATGCCTGAGGAGGCTGCCGAGGCTCTGCGTGCTCATGGATGTCGGGTCACGCTGCCTCGACTGGCGGTGCTACGGGCGCTGATTGAGCATGGTGGCACAATCGACGCCACGCAGTTGACGGCACGCGCCCAATGCTATGAGCCGGGGATTCACGAAGCCACCGTGTACCGCACCGTGAAGGTCTTCGCCGAGGTGGGTATCGCAAGCCACGTTCATGCCGGCCATGGACCCTCGCTAGTGCGGCTTGCCGGCAATCAACAACTCGTCGCTGTGTGTCGTGACTGCGGGGCGATCTCGCCGGTGCCGGGCGGTGCGGTAGATCAGTTGGTTCTGGATGTGGAGTCGGCGACCGGCTTCGTGATCGAGCCGGGCCACTTTGCCCTTGAGGGGGTTTGCGCGACTTGCGCACGATAGGCACTTGAAAGACGTGACAGGTTTGGCGCCGCCTTGGCGCGTTGCAGGGCAACTTGAAAGTCTTCTAGACGCACCGGGCTTCAGGAGTATGGATTCATGCGGACATAGTCCCTTCGTGATCAGTGGCACCGGCGGAGTGACGTCTGCTCAAACGCTGCGCAGCCCGCACAAAAACACAGGCACCCCCGGGCACGGGACTATCGCCGCATCCTTTGACGAGATTCTTGTTTGCTTTGAGTGCAGGTCGAGTTAGGTGATGTTGCGGCACCCAAGGACCTTCTGCAGCAGGGGGGTAGGCAATTCTGCTGGCCGTTGCGGACTTGGAATCGACGAAAGTCAGGCTGCTTTCAGGTCTGACATTACTTTCGCCCAGCGGTCGGGGTTGCTGGCATATGGGGCGTAGAAGCTAAGCCGCTGAATGACGTCGCCATAGCGGGAGCCGAGTTCAGAGGCGATGTCCTCTGGCTCGCCGACTACGGCAAAGGTGTCGAGGATTTCGTCATCGATAAGCGTGCCCATTTTGTCCCACTCACCCTGCTTGGAGAGCTTGTTCAGCTCGTCTTGCAAGCCGCCCCATCCGTGCATGTCCAAGACTGGGCGATAGGCCGGTGTGGAGCCATAGAACGCAATCTGCTTGCGGGTTGCTGCCGCAGCCTGTTCGATTTCTTGATCGTTATTGCCCGTGACGACGAATGACGGCCCGACGATTTCGAAGCCCTCCATGGTCTTCCCCGCTTTTTCTCGCCCCAGCTTGAGCGCAGGAATCGTGACTTCGCGAAGGTACTTCTCGGTGGTGAATCCGTGGCATATGAAGCCGTCGAATGCCTCGCCGGCGACCTCGGTCATCCGCGGGCCGACACCAGCGAGAAACATCTTCGGCGGGCCGAAGCCGTCGAGGTCAGACGCTGCGGGCGAGAACATCGGGGTCATCAACGTGTGTTGGTAAAACTCGCCGCGGAACTCCAGCTTGTCGCCGGTCAACCAGGTATTCCAGATTGCCCGTATTGCGAGGGCGAACTCACGCATGCGCGCTGCTGGCTTGCTCCACTCCATTGAGAAGCGCTTCTCGATGTGCGGCTTGATTTGGCTGCCGAGGCCGAGGACGAAGCGGCCCTTCGAGTAGGCCTGCAGGTCCCAAGCGGTGTTGGCGAGCGTCATCGGAGAGCGTGAGAACGCAACGGCGATCGACGTGCCGATTTCGAGGTCCTTCGTATGCTCTGCTGCGAGAAGCAGCGGGAGGAACGGATCGTGAGCCATCTCGGCAGTCCACGCTCCAGAGTACCCGGCTGCTTCGACTTCCTGCGCGCTGGCGGGCACGGTTGCTAAGTCGATTCCGATGTTGCCGTCAATCTTCATGCGAGAATCGTAGTTTCACGACTGGCCGCGGAAGAACTCCTGGATCTCCTCGGCGATCTCGTCTCCGGAGCGCAGCTCGAGCTCCTCGACGTCGTCAATGTTGTCGTCTTCGGAGGGTGCGAGGTCGTGCAACTCTTCGAGCTGGCGAAGCATGGCTTCGTTCTCGGGCTTGTCGGCAATCATCCGGTCGAGTCGTTTTCGCTGTGCGTCGACTTCGGCCCGCAGTCCCAGCGCCTCAACCGCAATCCCGGTGGCCTCCTCTAGGCCGTCGAGTAAAGCTGCAGATGCGGCGGGATACTCCATGGCTGACACGTAGTGCGGCACCTGGGCCCAGATGCCGAGGGCAGGGATCTTTTGTGCATGCATCGCATGTTCGAGGACGCCGGCCATTCCGGCGGGGACGTTGACTGAACTGCGAGCGAACGAGACGGCTGCGAGCATTTCGATCGACGGCGATGACACCGAGAGCCGCGCCGGCCGAGTGTGCGGAGCAGCGAACGGGTAGGCACCGAGCGACACCATCTGAGTGACGCCAAATTCGAGGGCCAGACGGGCGACGGCTCGACTGAAGCGACGCCACGCCATGTCGGGTTCAGGTCCGATCAGGAACAGGACGTCCCGTCCGTCGGGCGAGCGACCAGACCGCATCTCGATGGTCGCCCAGTCGAGGTTTGTGTTCAGTCCGTCGCGGAGCTCCATCGTCGGTCGCCGCGCCCGGTAATCGATGTAGCGATCGTCGTCGAACGAAAGGAGAGGTGTCGACTGGCAGGCTCTGCTGAGTTGGTCCACCGCCGCGGCCGCAGCACCTGTCGCGTCGATCCAGCCGGTGAGCATCACGATCATCACTGGTTCGTGAAGAGCTGGATCTGCGACGTGACGATCGATGCCGTGCTCCCGATCGAATTCGGCGCTCGCTCCGGGATCGCTGCTGCTGGGAGTGTCGCCATGTGCGCTCATCCGAGTTCCTCCAGCCGCTGCTCCGCGCTCGCTGCGGCACCGTCTACCTGCAGCCTGAAGGCTTCTAGGGAGGCAGGGTCTTGTTCGCCGAGTGCTCCGCCGAGATAGCGGGAGTAAACGCCTTCGAGAATGCAGGCCAATTTCCAGTACGCGAACGCAACGTAGAAGTCGAGCTCTGAGATGTCTTGGCCAGACACCTCGGCGTAGCGCGTCGCGAGTTCGTCTCGGTTCCAAAATCCGGTCGGCGTTGTGGCGCTCCCAGTCCAGGCGGAATCATCGTCGTCGGGTCCGGTCCAGTACACCTGCAGCAGTCCAAGGTCAGCGAGTGGGTCGCCAAGCGTGCAGATTTCCCAGTCGAGCACTGCGATCACATTGCCTTGGTCATCGACCATGCAATTGTCGAGGCGGTAGTCGCCGTGCACGATCGAGGCCGGTCCTTGCTCGGGGATTCGCTCTCGGAGACGGTCGTGAACGCGATCGACGGAAGCGAGATTACGGGTCTTGCCCTGGTTCCACTGGCTGTACCAGCGTTTGAGTTGGCGTGCGATGTACCCCTCCTGCCGTCCGAGTTCCGACAGCCCGGCTGCATCGAGGTCGACGGAGTGGATCTTCGCCATGGTGTCGACGAGTGAACAACTGGCGTTGGCTCGAGCCACTTCGTTAAGAGCGGTCGCCGAAGCCGCAGCGTCGCGAAGTACATGCCCATCGACGAATTCCATGACGTAGAACGGCACGCCGTTGATCGACTCGTCGGTGCACAGCCCGGCGACCGGGGGCACGGGGACGTTGGACGACTGCAGCCCCGAAATAATTCGGTGTTCGCGACTCATGTCATGCGCGCTCGCGAGAACATGGCCGAGTGGAGGTCGGCGCAACACGAAGCGGGTGCCGTCACTCCCGGTCACGGTCATGGTGAGGTTGGAGTGGCCGCCGGTGATCGGATCGTACGTGAACGGGCCGATGGCGCCGTCGACGTGCTGTTCGAGCCAGGCCGACACCGGAGCAATGTCAATGCCTGGAACCGGGCCCTCGATGGTGTTCGGCGTAGTGTCGGAGCTGGATTCGCTGGTCGGGTCGGAGTCGGTCATGACGTTGCCGAGAGTAGCCAGGCATGAGGCGATAGCGTTCACCGTATGGCAGCAATTGATGTCACCGAGGAAACCTTCGAGACCGAAGTTCTCGAGAAGTCGAACGAGGTTCCAGTCGTTGTCGACCTGTGGGCGGAGTGGTGTGGGCCGTGCAAGACGCTCGGTCCGCTGCTCGAGAAAGTGATCGATGCGACCGGCGGCAAGGTCGTCCTCGCCAAGGTCGACGTCGACGCCAACCCCGGGCTCAGCCAGGCGTTCAAGGTGCAGTCGATCCCTGCGGTATACGCGATGTACGAGGGCAAGGTCGTTGACGGGTTTATGGGTGCATATCCTGAGTCTGCGGTGCAGGAATTTGTCGACAAGTTGCTGCCGACCGAAGCACAGAACGCAGTGGCGGAGCTGCTTGAGGCGGGCGACGAGGGAAGCCTGCGGATTGCACTCGGTATGGAGCCAGCAAACGAAGACTTGATTGTAGCGCTCGGCGAACTCCTTGTGGCCGACCGTCGCGGTGACGAAGCGCTTGATTTGCTTGCCCGGATTCCTGAGTCGGACCGGACCCGTAAAGTGGCGGCCGCAGCTCGGGTCGGCGACGACCCTGATGATGATCACGACGCGACGCTCACGGCGCTGCTCGACAAAGTGAAGTATGACGACGATGCGCGTCAACAGTTCGTTGACATTCTTGAGCTGATGGGCCCCGAGGATTTTCGCACGGGCGAGTATCGCCGGAAGCTCACACAGCGACTGTTTTGAGTTGCGGCGGTCACGATCGAGTGGCAGGCGCCTGCCTCGGTCGCTGGCGCATCGAAGACAGGTAGCCCTTGAAGAATGTCGGGCAAGCAAAGGTTGCCGCCCGGCCAGTCGGGCGATGACCTGATGGCCCCGGTAGCGAAGGGTATTTAGGTTTGAAGCGGTCAGCGCGTGTGGGTTACTGCCAATCGACGATGCCGCTTCCGATACGCACAGTTGCGACGGCAAGCGCGACCGAGACGCCGATCCAGATTCCGGCAAGCATCCACAAATAGTGGCGCCAGAAGTCGCCCCACGCGGCCATCGGGTGACGTGTCGATCGGCGTGCAGCGAGTATCCCTACGAAGAGCCACATCACTGCGGCGGCGGCGGCGGCGATCGGGTATACGTTGCGGTCGGCGAATGGCGCCCCGACTGCCAGCAATGTCGGAGCGGCGAAGTAGCCGCCGATCAACCCGACCGACCCGCTCCACGAGGCGTCCGAGATTTGAAGCGACACGTACGCGATGGCCCCCACTGCGCCTGGGATCAATAGTCCGAGAAAGGGTCCGAACATCCGGATTCGACGGTGGTACCAGCGGGGACCGCCGACGAGTGTGTACTCGGTACTGGTTTCGTTGGAGTGATAGCCGGTTGGCGGGGGAGAAATCGACACGCGTAGAGCACGTTACGCCAATGGACTGCAGAAGTCGGAGCACCCATCGTCCCGCTCAGTACCTTTACATTCGAGAATCGGCGAGCGAGCGGATTGTTGTCGGCAGATTTCGTGAAATGTTCGACGACGACTCGACAGGCCATAGTGCATGGCGACACGTCATTTGGCAGCTTGATTAGGCCTGGTGCCGGTATTCGTGCCGACCCCGATGCTTCCTGCTCGGTTGGGCACGCGCTGGGTCGACACAGTTGCGTGGTCGGTGTCCGGGTGGAGCCCGATCCGCCTGCGTGGTTCGCTGGCCTGGGTACCGTCGCGCTCGTGGTGGTCGTGCTGCTGGTGATTTCCCGCAATACTGCCGGAACCCATGGCGATCTATCTGTTGACCGGCGATGACGAGTCTCTCGTACGCACAGCTGTTGCGGACCTCGTAGGCGATCTCGTCGGTGGCGGTGACCGGGCGATCATGGTCGACGAGTTTGACGGCGACGAGTATGAGTTACGAATGGTGGTCGACGCTGCGCAGACGATGCCGTTCCTCACTGAAAAGCGCGTCGTCGTGGCGCGCAACGTCAGCCGGTTTAACGCCGACGACTTGTCGCCACTGCTGGGCTATCTAGACAACCCTCTTGACACGTCGGACCTTGTGCTCGTCGAAGGCGGTGATGGGCGGATGTCCAAGAAGATCACTGACGGAGTGAAGGGAGCCGGAACGGTCATTGCCACGGCGCCGCCAAAGAAGGCGGGGGATCGAGCGACCTGGATTCGCGACCAGATTGCGCACGCCGGGTTGAAGATTGAACCGCGGGGCGTCCACCGCCTGACCGACTGGTTGGGTGAGGAGCCGGCACGCCTCGACGGCGTGCTCGGCACGCTCCGAGGGGCTTTCGGTGAGGGTGAGATGCTTTCCGAGGCCGACATCGAGCCGTTCCTGGGCGAGGCCGGGGGAGTGCCACCGTGGGACTTCACCGACGCAATTGCCGCCGGTGACACCACTAAAGCGCTCACGTTGATGGGTCGCATGATCCACGGAGGCAAGCGTCACCCGCTCCAAATCATGTCGACTCTGCACAACCACTATGCAAGCCTCGCTCGTCTCGACGGTGCAGGTGCCCGGACCGAGCAAGACGCTGCTGTTGCGACAGGGCTGAAGGGCTTTCCGGCAAAGAAGGCGTTACAGAACTTCAATCGCCTCGGCGGAGCGTCCACGAGGCGCGCAATCGAGCTGCTCGCTCAGGCAGACCTTGATCTGCGCGGCGCAAAGGACCTGGACGCCGAACTTGTCATGGAACTCCTCGTCGCACGGCTCTCCAAGCTGCGCTGAACAGCTAGGCCGATATCTGCTCGGTCACGTCCGATGCCAGCGGAACGCAGGGCCCATTTGACGGTCGTCTGTTCGGTTCAATGCGAAAGCGCGAATGAGTGCACCATCCGGAGGCGACGCGCTCGTTCAGCAGATGTTCCGGGTCAGGCCTGAACGCTCTGTAGGTGTTTAATCAGGCGGCTTTTCTTTCGCGCAGCGGTGTTCTTATGAATGACACCCTTGGCTGCGGCGCGATCAATACGGGCAATCGCCGCCCGTGTTGCCTCCCCATCGACTTCGCCGGAGGCCTCAGCGCTCTTGACCCGGGTTCGAACCTCGGCGCGAACGGCCTTATTGCGCTCGTACGCCTTGGCGTTCGTAAGAATGCGTTTTTTCTGGCTTTTGATGTTTGCCATATTTTGGTCCTTGTTTCCTGATTCCCAGGTTCGATTCAGCGAGTACGGATCGATGCAGGGATCCGCCTCGAACAGCCGTGAAACCCTATCGGCCTCCCGTGCTGCCCCAAACACCGATCTATCAACAGTTGATCCAACGACAACCTCATGGGCTTAACGATCCGCTACGCGCCGACTGCGTGGCGGCCTCGGAGTCCACTCAATGCAGGCCGAACCACCGCACCGATAGCGTTGCGTTCAGCATGGACCTCGATCGCATCCGTAATTTTTCGATTATCGCGCACATCGACCACGGCAAGTCGACGCTGTCCGACCGCATCCTTGAGGTCACCGGTGCGGTCCAGACCCGAGACATGAAGGCCCAATACCTTGACTCGATGGACCTCGAACGTGAGCGCGGGATCACGATCAAGGCTCAGAACGTCCGCGTGCCGTGGAAGGACCACTGGTTCCACCTAATCGACACGCCCGGCCACGTCGACTTTGGCTATGAGGTCAGCCGTTCGCTTGCGGCGTGCGAGGGTGTTGTTCTGGTCGTCGATGCGGCACAAGGAATTGAGGCGCAGACCTTGGCTAACTGTTATCTCGCGCTCGAGAACGATCTTGAGATCGTGGCCGTGCTGAACAAGATCGACCTGCCGGCCGCCGACGTCGACCGATACGCCGGTGAGATTGAGCAGATTCTCGGGATCCCACGGGAGGAGATCCTCCCGATGTCGGCGAAGACCGGCGTCGGTGTACCCGAATTACTCGACGCAGTGATCGAGCGAATCCCGGCACCGACGGGCGATGGGGAGGCACCCCTGCAGGGGCTTATTTTCGACTCACAGTTCGATCAGTATCGAGGCGTGGTGTCGAGTATTCGGATCATGAACGGCGTGATGAAGGCGGGCGAGAAGCTTGAGTTCCTCAATGCAGCAGCGATGCATGAAGCGCTCGAGATCGGCGCCCGCCAGCCCGAGATGACGTCGCACGCCGAGATGGGCCCGGGAGAAGTCGGTTATCTCATCGCAGGGATTAAAGATGTCGGAGATGCGAAGTCAGGTGAGACAGTGACCACTGCTGCGCACGGAACGACCGATGCGTTGCCTGGATATCGCGAGCCCTTACCGATGGTCTTCTCGGGTCTTTTTCCGATTGACGGCGACGACTTCGAGAATCTGCGTGAGGCACTCGGCAAGCTCAAGTTAAACGACGCATCAATCAGCTACACCCCCGAATCGTCCGGCGCCCTCGGGTTTGGATTCCGCTGTGGGTTCCTCGGCCTGCTTCACATGGAGATAGTCAAGGAGCGGTTGGAGCGAGAGTTCGACCTTGCGCTCATCGCAACGGCTCCGAGCGTCGAGTATCGGGTCGCAACGACTGCCGGTGAGCGGCTCAACGTCGACAACCCGGCCGACTTGCCCGAGGCACAGAAGATCGACTTTGTCGAAGAGCCCTTTTTCAAGGTCTCGATCATCACGCCGACAGACTATACGGGGCCGCTGATGGACCTCTGCCAGACCCGTCGTGGCGAGATGAAAAAGATGGAGTACCTGTCACCAGAACGCGTCGAGCTCGTCTATGAAGTGCCCCTCGCTGAAGTGGTTGTTGACTTCTTCGACCAGATGAAATCGCGAACGAAGGGCTACGCGAGCCTTGACTACGAACTCGCTGGCTACCGTCCGAGCAACCTGGTAAAAGTCGATCTCCTACTCAACGCGATCCCGGCTGACGCGTTCTCGATGATCGTGCACCGTGACAAGTCCTACGCCTACGGGAACCGGATGTGTGAGAAGCTCAAAGAGCTCATCCCGCGCCAGATGTTCGATGTCCCAATCCAGGCGGCGATTGGTGGCAAAATCATCGCTCGCGAGACCGTTAAAGCAAAGCGTAAAGACGTCACCGCTAAGTGTTACGGCGGCGACATCACCCGCAAGCGAAAGCTGCTGGAGAAGCAGAAAGAGGGCAAGAAGAAGATGAAGTCGATCGGTCGGGTCGAGGTTCCCGGGGACGTCTTCATCAGCGCGTTAAAGCTTGACGACTGAGTGGCTCCCCATTTTCGACACTGAGTTCGGGCCTAACAGTCGTACTATCAGAAATGTGCCGCCGTCCGCATCTGAGAGTCTTGCCGTGTCGTTCCCTACCCGACGTCCAGTGGGGTACGAGTGGCTTGCCGACGAGCCGATGTTCGATCCGGCGGTTCATCTCGAGCTGACCGAGCCGGATCTGATTATTACCCTGGCTGATCTCGGGTACACCGCGGTCGAAATCTATGGGACGGCAACCCCGATTGCAGCGTCGACTCCGTTCCGTATCCTCAGCGACGAAGGTGCTCGGGTCATGCTCGACACCGCCCGTCGCTTGCGGGCGTTCTGCGCACCGGCCGGAGACCGGATCGAGCGCGTGGTTCGTAACGGCTGTTACCGGTCGGCATGGCTCCGTGACCTCTGCATCAGTCCGCAGGTCACCCGGCACCTCGCCGCGATCTACGGCGTCGGCGTCGCCCCCCATCCACTTTCTGCTCATCTCGGGCATCTCAATTACGAGCCGAGTCGGATCGAGGCAGCCGTCGACAAGTGGCATCATGACACGCTCCCGTTGGATTATGTGATGATGGTGACTGACCCCACCAGGACCCCGGGAGGCCGCTTCGAATATTTCACCGGGACAAAGGCGGAGGCCGCAGCGTTGCGCGATGAGGGCGCAACCCCGCCACCCGCGCGAGTGGTGGCACCCGATTTTCCCGGTCCTGGCTGGGCGATTGCGCTACACGGCAACATGGTCGTGCACCGCGGCGGTCCTCTCGTCGACCTTGCGGAGCGAATCACGATGGTAAATGGCTACGTGTCGACCGATGCGTCGATCGAGGATCAGAGCCGAAACGCTGACCTGATCGGCGTGGACGATCCGGCTGTGCTCTACGCCGATTGGGCGCGTTTCGCTGCGTGGCGGTCCCGAGAACAACTCGACCGGATCATCGAGTCGGTTCCGTTCGGCCTCGCTCCGGAGGACGTGGCTGCGACCCTGGAATCGGCAATTACCGACGTGCAGATCGCAGTCGACGAGATGCGTGCAGGACCGCAGCAGACAGAACACTACGAGTGATGATTGACCGAAACGGCAGGTCAGTGAGGTGTTGAGGGTGGGGGAGCAGCTAGGACTGCGGGCGTGACAAAGCGTGCGATCATGTGGTTCCGGCGAGACCTGCGGCTGGGTGACCATCCTGCGATCCTTGCCGCAGCGTCCGACGGAACGGAGGTCGTTCCGGTGTTCGTCATCGACACGAAGTTCGACGGGGCCGGCGCGCCGCGCCGGGCCCTGCTGCACGACTGCCTAGTATCACTTGACAAGTCATTGCGCGAGGCGTCGGGAACTGGGCTGGTTATCCGTCGCGGCGACCCAACGCACGTGATCCCGATGCTTGTCGAAGAGCTAAATGCGGGATCGGTCGTGGTCAGTCGCGACTACTCGCCGTACGGGCGAACTCGCGATGCAGCAGTCGCCGATGTGTTGGCTGCGGGCGGACGATCGCTGCGCGGAGTCGGGTCGCCATACGCAGTCGATCCGGGAACAGTCCGCAAGGGGGACGGTAACCCGTACGCCGTATTTACGCCGTTTTCTAAGATGTGGCGCCGGACCGACTGGCACGGCCCGCATCCGTGGCCGTCCGACGCGCAATGGATTGGCGCTGGGTCGGCGGGGATCGAGTCGGATGGTCTTCCCGACCGTCCCGATCCGGGCTGTGAGCTTCCCGACGCGGGTGAGTCGGCGGCACTCGACCGGTGGCGGTGCTTTATTGATTCAACCGGCGCTGCGGACGGCACGATGCGTTCCGGGGTCGAGGCGTACGACGACCTCCGGGACCGGCCGGCGTTGACCGGGACGAGTCATCTTTCCCCCGACCTTAAATGGGGCACGATTCATCCGCGTACGCTGCTTGCGGACCTTGATGCGTCGGGAGCTGGGGCGCGCGGGCACACGGTGTTCTCAAGTGAGCTTGCCTGGCGCGATTTCTACGCCGACGTGCTTTTCCACCAACCGCAGACGGCATGGCAGAACCTGAACTCGAAGCTCGACAATATCGAACTCGACACTGGCGCTGCCGCCGAGGAAAAATTTGCGAAATGGTGTGCAGGTCAGACGGGCTTCGGGATCGTCGACGCAGGAATGCGTCAGCTTCTCGCAACAGGGTGGATGCACAACCGGGTCCGCATGATCGCAGCCAGCTTCCTCGTCAAGGATTTGCATTTGCCATGGCAGTGGGGAGCACGTTGGTTTATGGAGCAGCTCATCGATGGTGACCTCGCGTCAAATAATCATGGGTGGCAGTGGGCTGCGGGCACGGGAACCGATGCGGCACCGTACTTTCGAGTCTTCAATCCGACGCTTCAACAAGATCGCTACGACGCCAGCGGGGACTTCGTCGGGCGTTGGGTCGACGAGCCGGCGATGCAGATGGTCGACCATCGGGCCGAGCGGGATGAGGCACTGCGGCGGCTCAAGGAGGCCACTCGCAAGTAGGTAGACTTCGGTCACGATGTTGGACGACCGCAAGACAGCGATTCTCGCCGCCGTCGTGCAGGAGTATATTGCAACAGCTCAACCTGTTGGTTCTGCCAATGTTGCCCGAACGCCGTCGATCCAGGTGTCCCCGGCGACGGTGCGCAGCGAGCTGGCCGTTCTCGAACAGGAGGGGTATCTCGTTCAACCGCACACGTCGGCCGGCCGGATCCCGACCGACAAGGGATATCGCTTCTTCGTTGATCATCTTGCCATGCCGGGTCGACTCGACCGCACGACGCAGCTCCAAGTCGGTGAGTTCTTTTCGTCGGCGCACGGCCAACTCGAAGAGATGCTTCACCAAACGTCAAACTTGCTGGCTGACCTCACCCACAATGCGGCAGTCGTCGTCGGCCCACGAGCCGAGGCGGTTGCCGTGCGCAACGTGCAGCTGGTCGGTTTGTCCGAATCCGCTGCGACGGTCGTGGTGGTATTTGCCAATGGGTCTGTCGAACACGTCAGCCTTGACCTATTCGATGGCGACGACGATGCACGCCTTTTAGCGGCGAGCGCGCACCTGTCGAGGTCGCTCGACGGGTCGGTGCTGAGCGGCGTGGGGGAACTGATTTCGACGGGCGATGCTGGAATTGACAAGTTGTGTGCCGCTGCTCTGGCTCGGATGCACACGATTGCCGCCGCCGACCACGTCTATACCGGCGGTGCTTCCGAGGTCGCTAGAGCGTTCGACGCCGTCGAGATTGTTCGATCCGTCCTGCACACCCTTGAGCAACAGTTCGTGGTGGTGTCGCTTGTGTCGGACATCGTCGACCGTGGCATGTCGGTTGCGATCGGTGTCGAGCACGGCATCGAACCGTTGTCGGCGTGTTCTGTCGTCGTAGCGCCGGTGGTCGTCGACGGTGAACACATCGGATCCGTCGGAGTGCTCGGCCCGACGCGAATGGACTACCCCCAAGCACTCGCGACGGTTGACGTCGTCAGCGAGCAACTCGGGCAGCGCATCGAAGAGGGCTGACCGGCCCTTTGTGCCCGTGGCATATCCGAGGTGCCGCAAATGGCCCCGTTTCCGGCATCCTGTGAGCCGTCATGGCTGACTTCTACGAATTGCTCGGTGTGTCACGCTCGGCGTCCCCCGACGAGATCAAAAAGGCGTACCGCAAGCGCGCCCGCGAGCTGCACCCTGATGCGAACCCCGGTGATAACCAGGCCGAGGCCCGTTTCAAGGAAGTCGCCCGCGCATATCAGGTACTGTCCGACGACACTCAACGTGCTCGCTACGACCAATTTGGCGAGGCGGGTGTTGGCGCCACCGGAGGTGCGGGGTCATCTGCTGATGACCTCTTTGGCGGCGGTCTTGGTGACATCTTCGAGACCTTCTTCGGTGGCGGCGGCGGTGGCGGGCGCCAACGTGGTCCGTCGGGCCCGCCCCGTGGTCAGGACGTCGAAGTCATCGCCGACATCGACTTCATTCAGGCGGTCTTTGGCGACCAGGTCGACGTTGAACTTAAGCTTCCCGTTCGGTGTGACACCTGCGAAGGTTCGGGCGCTGGAGAGAACACGAAACCTGTGTCCTGCAGCGAGTGTGACGGGTCGGGGCAGGTTCAGCGGATTCGTCAAAGCCTGCTCGGACAGATGGTCACGGCGAGTCCATGTCCTCGATGCGGTGGTCTTGGCGAGGTCATCGCTACGCCGTGTTCATCGTGTCGGGGCGAAGGTCGGGTTACCGAGGACGTGTCCTACAAGGTGGACATCCCGGCCGGCGTCGACACGGGGTCGACGTTGCGGCTCACCCAACGGGGTGCCGCCGGTCCTCGCCGCGGCACCAAAGGAGATCTCTATGTCCATATGCGAGTGCGCCCGGACGATGCCTACACGCGTGACGGCAACGACTTGGTCACCGAGGTGCCGATCTCGATCGCGCAGGCGGCGCTAGGAACGTCGATGGAGCTCGAAACCCTCGACGGGACCGAAGACCTGGTGATTCCGCCCGGCACCCAGCCCGGGCGCGAGTTTGTGCTGCGCCAACGTGGCGTTCCACACCTGCAGGGGCGCGGTCGGGGCGACCTGGTCGCTCGTGTGCGTGTCGATATTCCAACGAAGTTGACCGATGCCGAGATCGAACTGTTGAGCACTTACGCCGAAGGTCGTGGGGAGTCAGTCGGGAACGGTAAGGAAGGCCTGTTCTCGCGGATCAAGTCGGCCTTCTCCTGACGTGACGGAACACGACCGGCGACGGGCTACCTCGCAGGTATTGCTCGACGCTGTCCATGCCGGTGCGCTCGACGACGAGCTGATCGTTCCGCCCGACGAAGTGGAGCACCATTTACGACGGGTCCTGCGGGTTCGTGACGGTGAGTCGGTCGCCGTCACTGACGGCGCCGGTCGCTGGAAGATGTCGATCGCCCGGTTGTCCGGTTCATCGCTGACGCTCGAGGCTGCTGGCGCAGTCATCGTCGAAGAGCGGTCCGAGCTGTTTACGCTTGCCACAGCAATGCCGAAAGGTGACCGCCTCGATTGGCTCGTGCAGAAGGCCACCGAGCTCGGGGTCGCCAGGATTCTTTTGCTGCACGCCGAGCGCTCCACTGTGCGATGGAACGCCGAGCGGGCCGCGAAGCAAATGGTGCGGTTGCGACGCATCGCAGATCAGAGCACGGGGCAGAGTCGGCAGGTGTGGCGGACCGAGATCGACGGGCCGGTTGCCGCGTACGAGGTGCTGCCACTCGCGGCTGTTGCGGTACCAGGTGCCGTTGATGTCGTCGATATCGAACCGATGATCGCAATCGGACCCGAGGGCGGGTGGACCGACGACGAATTGGCGCTGTCGCAGCGACGCGTAGGATTGGGAGACAGCATTCTGCGCGTGGAGACAGCAGCTATCGCCGCAACCACGCTTCGACTAATTCGGTGACGGTGCGTGGTGGACTCGCATCTGCAGGCCTTGTAGTTTTGCGGGTCGAAGCTCGTGCTGACAGCCAATAAGCACTGCTGGTGGACTGTGGAGGCGGGTACCCGACATGACATTCTTTGACCATGACTCACCGACGGCGTTCAGCCGCCAGGTCGGCGACCGGCTGCGGGTGATCCGTAAACAGAAGCGGCTATCGCTCCAGGAAGTCGAAGCGCAGTCGGCGCAGGAATTTAAGGCCTCGGTCCTCGGTGCCTACGAGCGCGGCGAGCGAGCGCTGTCCGTACCGCGTCTCGACCGCTTAGCCCAGTTCTACAACGTCCCGATCGATCAACTTTTGCCTCGTGAAGTCCCCGGAATCGAAGCTGCTGCGTCCGAAACGCCAGTGAACAAAAAGTTCGCGATTGATGTGTCGAAGCTGCTGCAGCTGAGCGGGTCGCCGTTTGAGATGCTTGCGCGGTACTTGCGGCTCATTCAAGTGCAGCGCCAGGACTTCAACGGTCACGTGATCACAGTTCGCGGCGACGATGCGCGCGCTATCGCCACGATGCTTGACGTCCCTGTGGATCAGGTCGGCGATCGGCTCGCCGCCCTCGACGTCCTCCTCCGTTGACCCGGTCCCGATGCGGCAGTGGCCGCATTGCGCGGGCCTGCCGCTGCCGGAGGGCAGCCTCCCCGATGCGCGCCTCGCCAGAACCACATCGGACTTCGGCTCAGTCCACTGAACCGCCGTTAGGTTGCCATCGTGATTAAAGCCGAGCCGTTCGGGGTGTATCTGCACATTCCATTCTGCTCGTCGAAGTGCGACTACTGCGCTTTTGCGACGTGGACCGATCGAGAGCACCTCGTGGCGTCCTATCTTGACGCGCTACGAACCGAGATCGCACGTGAAGTCGAGGGCGGGATGCCTGCGGCGGGCACTGTGTTCGTTGGTGGTGGGACACCGACCCTCGTGCCGCCCGAGCGATTGGCCGAGGTGATCAACTCGATCCCGCTTGCTCCGGACGCCGAAGTCACGGTGGAATGTAACCCTGACGACGTAACCATCGACATGCTGAAAACGTTTCGGTCAAGTGGCGTGAACCGTGTGAGCTTGGGAGTGCAGTCGATGTCAGCGCACGTTCTTTTGTCGCTCGGCCGGACTCACGACCGTGAGAACGTAGCCCGGGCCGTCGCGGCGATCCGAGAGTCAGCGATGCCCTCATTCAACCTTGATGTGATCTACGGCGCAGTCGGCGAGGGCATCAACGACTGGACGACCACTATCGAGGAGGTGGTGGCGTTTGACCCATCACACGTCTCTGCGTACGGGCTGACCGTAGAACCCGGGACACCGCTGGCGGTTCGGCCTGACCGGCATCCCGATGACGACGATCAGGCAGACAAGTATGAGCTCGCCGATGTCTTGCTTAGCGCGGCTGGGCTCGAGAACTACGAGGTCTCCAACTGGGCGCGGCCGGGGCACGAGTCCGAGCACAACCTCTTGTACTGGCGCCAGCAGGACTACCGAGGTTTCGGTTGTGCGGCGCATTCGCATCGCAGTGGCCGCCGCTGGTGGAATGTTCACACGCCGGAGCGGTATGTCGATCGTGTGGCTAGTGGTGGTGAACTTGAAGCATCGGCTGAGGTCTTAGATGTCGAGACCCAACGCTTCGAACGGCTGCAGCTGCTCCTGCGAACTCGCGACGGTATTCCGGTCGATTCGTTTACCCTTGAGACGCTGACGTTGCTGGAGGGCTTGGTTGTGACGCACCCGGTCGATCCGTCACGAGTCGTCCTGACCCGCAGGGGACGGCTGATGGCAAACGAGATCAGCATGCGCTTCGCCTGAGAACGTGTTGTTCCTGGACGAGGACACGGCGGGTGGGCTCCGGCCGACGCGCTGATAGTCTGCGCCCCCGCTGAGGGCGCATAGCTCAGTTGGTTAGAGTACCTGCATGACACGCAGGGGGTCGGGGGTTCGAATCCCTCTGTGCCCACCAGATAACCCCAGGTCTGACCTTGCCAACAGTGAGGTTCGGCCTGGGGTTTCTTCGTTGGGGAGCACCCCGCTACCCTTAGGCGCCGCTGCGAGTGCGGCGAACCCCCACTGGCCCCTGAGAGGCAAGGTATTGCGTGAACTTCAAGAAGGGCGAAACCGTCATCTATCCCCAACACGGCGCGTGCGTCGTGCAGGGCACCAAGAAGATGGAGTTCTTCGATGAGAAGCAGGAGTACCTGATTCTCAAGACGGTCATCAACGAAATGACCCTCAAGGTCCCGGTCGACAAGACCGACGACGTAGGCGTTCGGCCGCCCGTCTCGGCCGACGAACTCGAAGACCTTGTGTCGGTGCTCGCAAAGCCCGATCCACGCGTGCCATCCAACTGGAGCCGCCGGTTCAAGAACCACCAGGAGAAGCTGAAGAGCGGTGACGTGTACCAAGTCGCTGAAGTGGTTCGAAACCTTGCCGCCCGCAACCGAGATGCATCGCTCTCGGCCGCAGAGCGCACGATGTACGAGCGAGCCCGCGTGAACCTCATCTCCGAGATCTCGCCGGCGCTGAAGGTATCCGCCGAGGACGCCGAGATCTATCTCGATGAAGCCTTGGCGAAGGGTGTGCTTAAGGACGGCGAACAGGA
>CAJQPY010000018.1 GCA_905480335.1 uncultured Ilumatobacter sp.
CCGTCCGCTGTTGATTCCAGCGGCCAGCTCGTCTGCCATAGCCACCCCGACCGCCCAGTCGGACGGCGCTGCACTCGTTGCGGAAAGCCGGCATGCGACGACTGTCTCGAACAGGTGTCAGTCGGTAGCCATTGCCGTGACTGCGCGAGGGCAGCCCGGCCCGACATTAAGACGCGTGTGAAGTACTGGCAAGCGGGCAAACCCGCAATCGTCACCTACACATTGATCGGCATCAACGTCGGGGCGTTCATTGTCCTCGGACTGTGGTTCGACCTCGGCGGGATGCTCGCCGGATCCCTTACAGATGCCCACCGCACATTTGCGCTGAACTCTGCCTTTGTCGGCGGCGAACCGGTCGCATACACGCTTTCGGACGGACAGCGAGCAGTCAGCGACGGCAATGACTGGTACCGCCTCGTCACCTCTGGCTTCTTGCATTTTGGCCTGATCCACCTTGCGTTCAATATGTACTTTCTATTCGTGCTGGGCACCCAGATGGAACCGCTGCTTGGCCGCGTGAAGTTCCTCATGCTCTACTTTGCCTCGCTGCTCGGTGGCTCGGCTGGCGTAATACTGATCGACCAAGGCTCCTACACAGCTGGCGCCTCGGGTGCAGTATTCGGCCTGCTCGGGGCCATGACCGTCGGAATCTGGCAACGCGGCATCAACCCCTTCACGACGCAGATCGGCACCCTCCTGCTGATCAATCTCGGGCTGACATTCTTCGTTGGCGGCATCTCGATCGGCGGTCACGTCGGTGGGATGGTCGCCGGCTCAATCTGCGGTTTTGTGATGATGGCTCCCGCCTACAAGGCGTTTCCGGTGTGGTCGCGTTTCGCCACACCAGCAGTTGTCGGCGCGGCAGCCGTCGCAATCTCCTTCATAGTCGCCCGCTAACACGCCGCTGCGACCACCACGGCACAATGCCCACTCGGCCGTAGAATCAGCGCATGCCGCTGCGCACCACGCACATCGATCGCATTCGAGACGGATCGTTCGATACTTTGATCATCGGAGGCGGGATCAACGGTGCGGTCACCGCCGCCTCGCTCGCTGGGCGCGGTGCGAACGTGGCCCTGGTCGACCGCGGCGACTTTGCCAGCTTCACCAGCCAGGCGTCTTCCAACCTTGTCTGGGGAGGCTTTAAATACCTCGAGAACTACGAACTTTGGCTCGTGTTTAAACTCTGCCAGTCGCGTAACCGCTTGATGCGGGCGTACCGGGCGAACATTAAACAGATCGGTTTCTACGCCGCCCTCGACCAGAAAGGACCCTACAAACCATGGTTCGCAGCGTTGGGGGCGCTCAGCTACTGGTTCGTTGGTCAGTTCGGCACCAAAGCGCCCCGACTGCTTTCCCGCGACAAGATCGAAACGGAGGAACCGGCCATTAACACCAAGTCCGTGGCCGGTGGGATCGAGTACCGCGATGGAATCCTCATCGACAATGACGCTCGGTTCGTCTTCAGCTTCGTCCGCTCTGCGATTGAGGCGGGAGCGGCTGCGGCCAACTACGTCGAACTCGTCTCGGCTGAGCGTCACGGCGATCGGTGGGTTGCCCGTCTCCGCGACGTCGATACCAACGAGGAGTTCCAAACGTCGGCCCGCACGATCGTAAACGCGGCCGGCCCATTCGTTGATGAGACGAACCGCAGTTGGGGGTTAACCACCAACCACCGCATCGTGTACTCCAAGGGTATCCACCTCGTCGTCCCCCGGCTCACGACCAGGTACCACAGCAAGGTCCTCGCCTTCTACGACGACACCGAGCGACTCTTCTACGTCATCCCGATGGGTCGACGTTCCGTGATCGGAACCACCGACACCCGCGTCGACACTCCCTTCACCGAAGTCGATGAGGACGACATCGAGTTCTTGCTCAGCCAGATCAACGCGCGAATGGACCTCGATGCGCCCTTGACCAAGGATGACATCATCGCGCGGCGTACCGGCGTTCGACCGCTCGTCGTGACGACGACCGGCAGCGACCAGACCGACGTCGACTGGACCAAGCTTTCACGCAAGCACGCCGTCGAGACCGACCACCGTCAGCGCGTCGTCACGATCTTCGGAGGCAAGCTCACCGACTGCCTCAACGTTGGCGAAGAGGTGGCTGCGGAGATTGAGGAACTCGGCATTCCACTGGAGAAAGACCTTCACAACTGGTACGGCGAGCCTGCCGAGGTGACGAAAGAGGAGTTCTTCCGTCAGGCCCGGCTAATGAAGCTTGACCGTCTACGGTCGAAGCCCGAAGTCGAGCCACTATCTGATCGTTTGTGGCGTCGCTATGGGCGACGCGCGTTCGCGATGCTCGACGCGATCCGCGAAGAGCCAGCGATGGCCGAGGACATCATCGGTTCGGCTGACTACATCCGCGTCGAGCTGTACGAGGCGGCACGATCGGAGATGGTCACCAAACTTGAGGATTTTATGCGTCGCCGCTCCAAGATCGACCTGGTGGTCTCCGATGCCGATATCGCGCATTCAGCCGGTCTCCGCGAGGTCGCTGAGATTCTCTTTGGCCCAGACGAGGCTGATCGTCGGCTTGCAGAGTACTTTGGAGGCCCAGACGAGGTTCCCGAGGTTGTCAACGCCGGTCCCGGCCCAACGCAGGCGGCCCGATCTGCCGGCGATTTCCTGATCTCTCCGCGTTGACTAAACGACGGCATCGGGGTCTGGAAGTCTGTTGACGAATGCTCACTGTGCTGCGTCGCTGGTTGCGGCCTCCCCGACCAACGTTTGATCCCTCTTGGGAGTCAATATTGCGTTGCGAGTTTGCGCAGTGGGACCTGTTCGAGACCGACGAACTTGCGCGTTTGCGGCTGCTGGTCGCCCGGTTCGTCAGCGAGACAGATTGGGAAGCCGCCCGCGGGATGGACCTGACCGACGAGGTCCGGGTCGTAATCGCTGCGCAGGCGAGCGTGCTACTGCTCGGATTAGAAATCGACGAATACTTTGACGTCTCATCGGTCATCGTCCACCGATCGACGGTCAAGCTAAGCGGCGCACATCGCAGCACCGCTGGCACCATGTCTGATGCTCCCCAGCATCTGGCCGGGCAGGCAACGCCGGGGGGTCCGGTCGTCCTGGCCTGGTCAGCGGTTCGGCAAGGTGCTCGATTTCCGCGACAGGGTAATAACGTCGTTTACCACGAGTTTGCACACCGCCTTGACATGCTCAGTGGGATCACCGACGGCACACCACCACTCGGCAGCGACAAAGCGGCCGTCCGTTGGGCCGAAGTGTGCACGCCGGCCTACGAGCGCGTTGTTGCTGGCGAATCGGCGCTGCGACCCTATGCCGCAACCAATCCTGCGGAATTCTTCGCTGTCGCAACAGAAGCTTTCTTCACCCGGCCCGACGTACTCGTCCAACACGAGCGAGAGCTGTACGTCGCGTTGCGCGCGTTCTACCGCCAGGACACGATACGGCGCCTCAACGCCGAGCTCTCCACCTGACTTAAGCACTTTCGGGCGTCACGTCGGGCTCCAAAAACGCACAGCGTCGCCGAGCCGTTCCGCAGTCGCGCGGCCTTCGTCGACGAGCAACGTCGGGGGCCCCTTGGGCACGAGCACCGCTGGTGACAAGTGCGAATTTCTGTCGAGTCGTCCCCTCGGCACAACGTATGTGCTCCCTTGGAAATAGTTCGAGATCGGCTTCGTTGGGGTAACTTCGACCAGTACGTCGCCGAAGCTCTTCATCGCTCGGCCCTCGACTCCAGGAGTGATTCCCATGCGCGAAGCAGTGTTCGTTTCCTACGCCCGCACCGGACTGGCTAAAGCCGGCCGAGGCGGCTTCAACATGACGCCAGCAATGTCGATGGCCGCGCATGCGATCAAGCACGCTGTCGCCAAGTCGGGCCTCGAGCCCGAGGCCGTCGAAGACGTCGCTCTCGGCAACGGTGCACACGGCGCAAGCAACCTCGGTCGCCTAGCGGGCCTGCTGGGAGGCCTCCCAGTGACCACCGGCGGCAACACCATTCAACGCCACTGCTCGTCGGGTCTCAACTCAATCGCCGTCGCAGCGAGCCAGATCAGACTTGACGGTGTCGACGTAGCAGTTGCTGGTGGCGTCGAGTCGATCACTATGCCCGGTGGAGGGCTCGAGAGCCTCGGCGGTCTCGACCCCGCACTGACCGACCAATACCCGGCGATCTTCATGGCGATGATCGAGACTGCTGACATCGTTGCCGAGCGCTACAACGTCTCTCGCGAGTACCAGGACGAATACTCTCTTGAGTCACAGCAACGCATGGCCCGCGCCCAGGAAAATGAGTTGTTCGTCGACGAGATCGTCCCGATGGAGACGAAGATGAAGCTCGTTGATCGCGAAACTAAGGAAGAAACGATCGTCGACTACGTCGTCGACCGCGACGAGTGCAACCGTCCCCAGACAACACTCGACGGACTCGCCAAGCTGGGCCCGGTCCGCGGTGAGGGCAACTTCGTGACCGCTGGCAATGCCAGCCAACTGTCCGACGGCGCTGCTGCCGTCGTGATGATGTCCGATGAGGAAGCCTCGAAGCGCAACATCGAGCCGATGGGCGCGTTCAAGGGCTGGGCTGTCGCCGGTTGCGAGCCCGACGAGATGGGTATCGGCCCGATTTACGCCGTGCCGAAGCTGCTCAAGCGTCATGGTCTCACCGTCGACGACATCGACATCTGGGAACTGAATGAAGCATTCGCCAGCCAATGCCTGTACTCCCGCGACACCCTCGGCATCGACCCTGAGAAGTACAACGTCAACGGCGGCTCAATCGCGATCGGCCACCCTTTCGGAATGACCGGCACGCGCTGCGCCGGCCATCTCCTCCAGGAAGGCAGGCGCCGCAGCGCCAAGTGGGGCGTCGTGACGATGTGCATCGGCGGTGGCCAGGGCGCAGCCGGACTCATCGAAATCTACTGAATTCGGCGCCACGTAGCCACTGACCAGGGGGGATGCCGCTCCACAAACTCTGGAGTACCCCTATGCGCATGCTTGGTACATGAGTAACACCCTCACCCAAGTCAAGCGCAGCGAGACCCACGGCGCCCTGCAGCTCACACTGCTGACGGTGCCGAAGCCAACACACACCGAGCTCAAAACGTCAGCGGCACACGCTCGCTTCCGACTCAGCGCCACGACCCGCAAACGTGGCCTGGCACATGTCGCCGCAATTCGTCGGCAGCTCGCCGCCTCACAAACAGAGCTCGCCACCAATCGGAACAACCCATTGGCGCCGGGTCCGCGTCGAGCTGCCTGACCTCAGCCAGCAGCGGGCGACAGATCCCTCACGGCCTGCCAGTGATCCAGATCCGGGTCGAGTGGAAGGATCGCAAGCGAGCTCGTTGTCACACCGTTGTCGAAGTAGGCCTGGATCTTGGAGCGGCACTCGGCAGGTGAACCGTGTACGACGAGGTCGTCCACTACCTCGTCTGGGATTTCAGCGAGCGCTGCCTTGCGATCTCCCGCTTTCCAGTTCTGCCACATACCGTGCAGTGCCTCACCTCGGCCCATCCACTCGTGGAAGGCGGCATAGACCGGCACGTTCATGTATGCCGCAATGGCGAAACGTGCCGACGCTCGCACAACCTCGGTGTTCTCACTCGGGCAACAGAAGATCCGACACACGATTTCCTTGTCTTCACCGCCGCCGGCAGCGTTGACAACGCCCGCCACCGTCGACACGTCCGAGGCCGACAACCAGTTGATGATCGCTCCGTCAGCCTCCCGCCCGGCAAGCCGAAGCATGCCTTCACGAAGGGCGGCGATCAGAATCTGCGGCTTTTGCTCGGGGAGAATCCCAAGTCGAAAGCCGTTGACCTCGAACGTGTCATACTTCTGCTTGACCTTCTTCCCGCTAAGCGAGTCGTTTAGGAATCGCACGACGTCGCGGACCTTCTTATACGGCTCCTCGAACGGAACCCCGTTCCAACGTTCGACGATGACATTGCTCGATGAACCGACACCGATCGCAAAGCGACCCGGCGCCGCATCTGCCAGCGAAGCGACACTCTGCGCGAATAGTGCCGGCGAGCGGGTGTACGCCGGCACGATCGCTGTGCCGAGTCGCAGACGCGGCTCCCACGCAGCCGCCATGGCGAGCGGCGTGAACGCGTCGGCACCGTCGGCCTCCGCCGACCAGATGTCGGTGTAACCCAGTTCAGCCAGCTCATGGAGCTTGGCCTCGTGCGAATGCAGCGGACCGGGAAGCGGGACGGTCATACCGGGACGGATCGAAAGTGCCATGTGCCGAAGGTAACCAGCGACCGGCCTGACGCACGAAGAACTCAACGAATTTCTGGCGGATCGTGATAATTCGGCTCGCAATCCACCAAAATTGGCTCGGATGGGAGGCTCAGCCCTTCCAAAATCTGACGATCACCGACTGACTGGCAGTGGCGAGCAGCGTGCCGCCCTCAGCAAACATCTGGACGAGTCCGTGTCCGAAGTGCGCGCAACTACATGCACCCGGATATCCATCAGCTCCCAGTCAGTCGACATCATCCAGCAAACGCGCAGCGTGTTGTCAAGACTGTTGCCGCCTCCACGACGGCCGAGCGCCTGGCCGACCCACATTGGAACGAAGTCACTGAGAACCGCCAACGTGGTTGCGTCGACGTTCGCGATGACATCAGGGATCCTTGCCCACATGAGCGTCAGGCCGCCGCCCTGCGTTGCGTCGGCGACATCAAACGCCAATTCCTCCCACTCGCCATCTTTGACCATCCGGTGATCGAGCTTTTCGGTGATCGTTCCGGCGCTCTGTGCTGCGATCGGCTGAGACCGAAGCGACAACGAAGCATGTGAGTTATCAGGCAGCGTCTCCCAATGACCCTGCTCAGGAATGTCCCGATCACCGAGTGCGGCGTTGACCGTTAGGACCTCGCGGTCGGCCACATGGCACACGGCCCTGGCCTGAGTGTTGGCGTGACCTTCCACTGCGATGGTGACGTCGACATCAACAACTTCACCGTGGTTGGTGTACGAGAGGTACTGCGACGTCGCACTCACGCCCCGACGTCCCCTCCATCGCCGAGGTCGCCACCGCGAGCGCGCACCCGCCGAACAGGAAACCCGAGCTGACAGAGATCTTCTTCGTAACCGGAAGCTTCCGCCGAAATCGATTACGCGTCGGTTCGAGTCCGAGAAAGCTGCGCAAGTCCATGTGTAAACCGATGGCAGATCGCCATCAGCAAATTCGGTACCGTCGCGTAATGAGCAACGAAACATGGCAGGGCGATGCGGTTGGATTAGTCGAGGCATTTCGTGTTGGCGACCGAAGCCCGCTGGAAGAACTCGAAGCCACGTATTCCGCCATCGATACGAGCAACCTAAACGCCATCACCTACGTCGATCGGGAGTCCGCTAGTGAGCAGGCCCGAACAGCCGACGTCTCTAAGCCGTTCGGCGGAGTGCCCATCGGGGTGAAGTCACTGAACGAAGTACAGGGCTGGCCAAACGATAAGGCCTCGGTCCCTTTGAAGGAACGAGTTGGTCAGGTGACCACCACGCAAGTCGAGCGGATTCGTCGCGACGGCGGCGCCGTTCTCGCAGCGCAGACGACATCGAGTGAATTTGGCGGGATCAACCTGACTCGCACGGTGCTGTTTGGAGCAACGCACAACCCCTGGCAGCAGGGTCGCACCCCCGGGGGATCGTCCGGCGGTTCTGCGGCAGTCGTCGCCGGCGGACTCCTTCCAATCGCGACTGGAGGCGATGGAGGGGGCTCGATTCGGATCCCCGCAGGGTTCACCGGCCTGGTCGGCCTGAAAACCACCTTCGGTCGGGTCCCACTCGGGCCAAACACCCAATACGGGAATCTCACGGTCACGACTGGGTGCTTGTCCCGCTCAGTGCGCGACACGGCGCGGTGGTTCGATGTGACCAATGGACACGACCCAACCGACCCGCTGAGCCTGCCCAGAGTTGAGGGGTGGGAGCGCGGTCTCGGTATCCAACTCGACGCTCTTCGTGGCGCCCGTGTGGCCGTGGTGCCCGACTGGGGCGGTGCCGTCATCTCGCCGATTATGTGGGAGCAGTTAGAAGCAGCTGCAACGCAGCTGATCAACGACTGTTCGCTGCAGCGCACCGACGCAGTCGACACCCACGTTCCACGGATGGGTGGTGCCTGGTCAATCTCTGGGATGATCGAGATTCGAGCGGCACTGGGCGACCTCTATCCCGACTGCGCCGATGATCTCACGCCCGAGATGAGCTTCGGCCTTGCGCGCACCGAAGGGAAGTACACCGAGGAGGGGCGGGCCCGACTTGAACAGCGGCGCACCGAGCTGAATCAAGCGGTGGCACGGGTCTTCGACCCAGCGAGCGGCGTCGACTTCGTGATCACTGCGGCGAACCCTGACGTGGCGTTCGATGCAGAGGGCCCGCTACCAGCGGTATTCGGCGGAGTCGAAGCCGGGATCGGGAACAACGGCCAGCTGACGTTCCCAGCAAATCTGCATGGCAATCCGGCAATCTCAGTGCCCGCTGGATCGGTCGACGGCCTTCCCATCGGACTGCAGATCGTCGGCCGCCATTTCAGTGAGCCCTTGTTGCTCGATTTGGCGTTAATGATGGAACGCAACCAGCCCTGGCCGCTCACGGCTCCTGTTCCCACCCCTTGATCGTCCGGTCAAAGCGCAAGCGTGAGAGCAGCGGCGTCTCACTCGTTTACGGTGATAGGCCATGAAGATTGCGCTCACCGTCAATGACTTCCTGCGCCGAGGCGAACTCGTCTACCCGGACCGCTATGCGATAGTCGACGAGCCTGATCAGCCGGCCGCCGGCTGGGGCTCAATCGACTACCGTGAGATGGCCCGGCGAGCGCGGGCGATGGCGGCGGGACTTGATGAACTCGGCATTGACGTCGGCGAGCGCGTGGCGATGGTCAGCCACAACTCAGCCCGCCTCCTGACCGCGTTTTTCGGCGTGTCAGGGTCAGGTCGCGTTTTGGTCCCGATCAATTTTCGTCTCGTCGCTGCTGAGGTGTCGTACATCGTTGAGCACTCCGGTGCCCGCCTCCTGCTCGTCGACCCTGAACTAGCGGAGGCGCTCGACGGCGTCGAGTGCGAACGGAAGATGATCATCGGCGCCGAGAGCGACACCGTTCTAATGAAGTTCGATGTCGAACCCAAGCCGTGGGAGCCTGATGAGAACGCGACAGCGACCATCAACTACACGTCAGGCACGACGGCACGCCCGAAGGGTGTTCAGCTGACCCACCGCAATGTGTGGATCAATGCCACCACCTTCGGCTGGCACATGGGCGTGTCGGACCGAGACGTATATCTGCACACCCTCCCCCAGTTCCATTGCAACGGTTGGGGAATGCTCTATGCGGTGAGCGCAATGGGTGGCAAACATGTCATCATCCGCAAGATCGACGGGCACGAGATCCTGCGACGCGTCGAGCAACACGGCGTGACGCTGATCTGCGGTGCACCCGCCGTTCTTAATGCGGTCCTCGACGCAGCCTCCGAGTTGGCAGCCACCGGTAAGCCGATCCCCGGGCGCAAACGCGTTCGAATCGTCGTGGCCGGCGCTCCCCCTCCCACGACCACGATCGAGCGGACCGAAGTCGAACTCGGCTGGGAGTTCGTCCAGATCTACGGTCTGACCGAAACGGCACCGCTGATCACGATCAACCGCAATCGCATCGAGTACGACAAGCTCTCGTCGTTTGAGCGGGCGCAGAAACTGTCCCGCGCTGGTGCGCCGAGCTTCGGCACGACGATGGCTATCGATGCCGAGGGCGAAATCCTGGCCCGGAGCAACACGGTCATGGCCGGGTACTGGGAGCAACCAGACCAAACAGATGCGGCGATCAGCGGCGGATTCTTCCACACCGGTGACGGTGGAATCATCGACGACGATCACTACGTCGTGATCTCCGACCGCAAGAAGGATGTGATCATCTCCGGAGGCGAGAACGTCTCGTCGATCGAAGTCGAGGATGCAATTTTCCAGCATCCTGACGTCACCGAAGTCGCCGTGATCGGCATTCCAGATGAGAAGTGGGGAGAGCTCGTCACTGCGCTCGTCGTCACCGTCGCAGGCAGCGAGCTCAATGAAGCATCCCTTATCGCCTTTGCGAAGGAACGGCTCGCCGGATACAAGTGCCCGAAACGCATCGAGTTCCGCGCCGAACTGGCTCGCACAGCAACCGGGAAACTTCAGAAGTTCAAGCTCCGCGAGCCGTTCTGGGCCGACGCCGACAAAAAGGTGAACTGATCATGGCCCCTCGGCCCCTCGGCGCCTCGGCGCCTCGGCGCCTCGACGATCGCTGATACCTGCAAACGACCAACGTCTATTCGAGGGTGGCGTAGGTGGTGGTGCGGTCATCGGCGTGCTCGCCGCGGACCGAGGCGACGCATGCGGCGAGGTCGATGAGATAGTCGTCGATCACGCCCGTGTTGGTGTTACTAACAGTCGAGTGGAGATTGTCGGGAGGGGTTTGACGGTCGTGGTACCAGCCCCGTTCGAGCAGTGCATCCCCAAGCGCGAACATGTCGACCGGTTGCTCATCGCTTCCATTGCGGGGCTCGGCGCCCATCGCAATCAGATGGAACCGGCTGTCGCCGAGCACACGGATTCCGTCGATCTCTGCGATACCCACCCGCATCCGGTCGGCGTTGATGAGCGTCTGCCGGGTAAGTTCAACGTAGCCATCGACACCGAGATGTTGCATCACCGCCCAGGCGCACGCCATCGGAAGCCCCGAACGGGTGCCCTGCATGTTCGGAGACGCATAAAAGCCACCGAGCCAGTCGCCAAACACGAACGTCTGGTACTGGCGCGACTGCTTAGTGCGATGAAGGATCGCCGATACGCCCTTCGGGGCGTACCCGAGTTTGTGGATGTCCGCCGAAATGGTGGTGACGCCAGCAACTCGGAAATCCCATGGAGCGACGTCGCGACCGAGCCGCTCAACGAAGGGCAGCACGAATCCACCCATGCACGCATCGACGTGGCAATTGGCATCGACGGACGCAGCGATCGCCGCGATCGCTTGAATGTCGTCCTGCACACCATGCGGATACTGCGGAGCCGAGCCGACCACGATGGCCGTGTTCGCATTGACCATCTGCGCCATCGCGTCGACGTCGGCAGTGAAATCGGCCCGGACGGGCGCCTTCCGCACCACGAGACCAAAGTTGTGAGCCGCCTTGTGGAACGCAGCGTGGGCCGATTCTGCAAGCACAATTTCTGGTTCGGTGACGCTGCGCTCGACAGCAGCTCGCTCACGAGCAGCCAAAACAGCACACAAGATCGATTCGGTGCCACCACTCGTAAGGAATCCAGCCACGTTGTCATCGCCGCAGAGCAGCGAAGCGGTCCACCCAACAACCTCTCGCTGAATTTCGGCGAGCGACGGGAACGCCTGCGTGTTCAACGCGTTCTCATGGAGGTAGAGCCGGGCGGCTTGTTCCGCGACTGCGTGCACCGAGGGACCGCCGTCGTAGACCATGCCAAATGTCCTGCCGTCGGCCCACCGCACGTCGTTCGCCCGCTTCTCGGTGAGTTCACCGATGACTTCGCCTACGGCCCGTCCCTGCTGCCCCAGTGAGTACATCTCAACATCTTCTCACGACAACACCGACCCGTCCGATCCGGCTTGTTAGGCATGCTTGACATATTTTGGATGGATGGTCCTACACTCGTAGGAATGAGCACCCATCGACGACTCCTTTCGCTGGCCTTCTGCATAACGATTGCACTCGCTGCTTCCGCCTGCAGCGGCGACGATGGTGACAGCATTACGTTGTACTCAGGTCGCGGCGCCGGGCTGATCCAACCGATCATCGACCGATTTGAGGACGAGTCGGGAATCAACGTGAACGTCAAGTACGGCAACACTGCCGATCTGGCCCTTCTGATCTCGGAGGAGTCGGCTGCCGGCCGCATCGAAGCCGATGTCTATCTATCCCAGAGTCCCGGCGCAATGGGTTTCCTCGATGACGATCTTGCGCAACTGCCTCCAGCAACACTCGATCTTGTTGCTCCGACCACTCGCGACGACGACGGTCGTTGGGTTGGAATCTCGGGCCGGCAGCGCGTTCTGGTCTATAACTCCGACGCTGTGGACCCGGCCGACCTTCCCGACTCCGTCTTTGACCTGGTCGACGAACGCTGGCGCGGCCAAGTTGGCGTTGCCGGCGGGAACGGCTCCTTTCAGGATTTCGTCACAGCCATGCGTTTCACCGAAGGTGAGGATGTGACGGCCAAGTGGCTCAACGATCTTGAGAGCATCGATCCGGTTGCGTACCCCAACAACAACTCAATCGTCGCCGCCGTAGGGCGCGGCGAGGTCGAGGTCGGTCTTGTTAACCACTACTACAACTACCGGGCACTGGCCGAAGACCCCGGCGTCGCAAGCGTCAATCATCTATTCGTGGCGGGCGACCCGGGGGGAACGCTCATCGTCACGGCCGCTGCCATCATCGATGGCACCGACAAAGCCGACTTCGCCAACGAATTCATCACGTTTCTGCTCAGCCCCGAGGGTCAGCAGTACTTCGCCGAGGAGACCTTTGAATACCCACTCGTTCCCGGGACACCGACAGCCGGGAACGTCCCTGAAATTGAGTTCGACGACGTCGGAAGCCTCGACCTCGACGAACTGGAGGGCGGCCTCGCACGGACTCGCGAACTAATTGCAGATGCCGGGTTGGAGAGCTGAAGCCACATTGCGCTGACAGACTCGCTATATGTCCGATCTCGGTGCCGTGCGCGCAGCCACCGCTGCGGGGGCCGACAGTAACGCTTCGCGTCCCGTCTCAAAGCGGAGCGCAGTACCGGGGCCATCCGCGTTCGTCGGACTTGCGATCGGCGCAGTGTTCGCTGTGCCGGCCGTCTACGTTGCCGCCCAGGTTGTTACTCTCAACACCCCATTCGCCAAGACCTTGGAGGAGATCCAGGGTCCGCTCTGGCGCACGCTGCAGCTTGCCGCGCTGGTCTCGGCAACCGCAGCACTCATCGGCACACTGCTGGCGTGGGTCACGGTTCGCACCGATCTACCGTTCAGAAAAGCGTGGCGGGTCGCTCTGGTGCTCCCGCTCGTGCTGCCTTCATTCGTCGGCGCCGGGGCGTTCATCGCTGGCGTCACCCCCGGCGGCATCATCCATGAGACACTCCTAGCTCTGGGATTCACGCCGCCGCGCCGATTCCGCGGCCTCGGAGCGAGCTGGCTGGTGCTATCTGCGTTCACGTACCCCTATGTGATGCTTCCAGTCTCGGCCCGGCTGACTTCACTGCGGACAAGCGTCGAGGAGAGTGCCCGGATGCTGGGCTGCTCGGCCCGCCAAGCGTTTGTCCGAGTGGTCCTCCCCGAGATCCGGCCGGCAATTCTCGCCGGCGCTCTCCTCGTCTTCCTCTACACGTTAAGCGAGTTCGGCGCTGTCCAGCTCCTTGGGTACGACACCCTGACCAGAGTGATCTTTGCAACGCGGCAAGCCGATCGAGCGGTGTCGTTCGCAGCGGCTGCGGCACTACTGGTCCTCGCAACCCTTGTGGTCATCGCAGAGCGTCGATTCCGAGGAAGAGCGGTTCCTGACCAACGCCCGGCCGGCGCGCAGCGTCCGGCCGAATTGGGGTGGCGGAAGCTGCCGGCAACGCTTGCCTGCGCAGCGGTCCTCACAGCTGGGCTGATCATCCCGGTCACCAGCCTCTTGCTGTGGGCTGTGCGCGGGATACGTGACGGAGCTATTGCCTTCGGTGACCTAGTCGAACCCACCGTCAACACCGCCGGTGTCGCACTCGTCACGGCGGTCATCACCGTGATCGTGATCCTTCCCATTGCCACCGAGACGACCCGCCGACCGGGCCCGATTCCGGCGGTCGCCGCTGCGGCGGTTCTCGGCGGCTTTGCGATTCCGGGACTCGTGATCGCACTCGCACTTGCTGTCATCGCCCTGAATGCCAGCGGAGTCGGGTGGCTCTACCAGTCACTCGTGCTGCTCATCCTCGGATACGTAGTCCATTTCGGCTCTCAGGCCCTTGCGAGCGCCGAGCAGGCCGTACGCGCCGTGCCGGTACGGGTGCGCGAGCAGGCCAGGCTGCTCGAGCCAGTCGCCATTCGGCGCGCCACTCAGATCGATGTTCCATTAATGCGACCGGGACTGGTCGCCGGTGGCGGCCTTGTCATGCTCGCGACGCTCAAGGAGCTTCCAGTCACACTGCTGCTTGCTCCGATCGGATTCTCGACCCTGGCGACCGAAATCTGGGGCGGGTTTACCGAGGGCTTCTACGCCGAGACCGGCGTGGCGTCACTTCTCCTCATCGCCGTTTCCGCGTCGCTGACCTGGCTGCTTGTACTGCGTCCAACAATTCGAAGCTAGCCCAATGGCCGGCGGAACTCGGTCCGCCACGACACTGCGCCGAGGCGACCGACTGCCCACCACACTCCGATTCCGGCGGCAATCGTCAGCCAGAAAGCAACGCCATCGTGCATCCACGGCGTCAACAACGGCCAAACCTGCCAATGGATCAGGAAGATCCACATCGACGCTGCAGCGATCGGCGTAATCAGCCTGCCGAGCAGCCTCGGGACGAGCACGGTCGGCACCCATGTGAGCGCAAGGATCATGGCGATAATCCGCAGTTCACGGTCTGTCTGCCCGAAGTACCCGACTGTAGTGAGCACCACAGCAACGGACACGGCGATGCGTCTGATCGTCGTGTCCGCTCGTTGAGCGCACCAGCCCAACGCCACAAAGCAGGCGACGGTATGGGCCCGGAACATCTCGTTGTACTCGCCACCGAGCTGCACGAGTCCGAACCGGGGGATCAATGTCAGAACCAGCACGCCGAGCGCGAACCCGAACGGTGCTCGCCGCTCGCTGCGACGCACGGCTGGGATCGCAAACAACACGGCCACCACGCACATCACTTGTACGAACGTCTCAAAGTACCAATACTCCCAGCGTCCACCGCGTCGCACCGCATCGCCGGTGTAGTTATTCAGCAGGAACATTGCACCAACGCTGTACCCGCCGAAGATCAACATGTTCACCCCGATCCACACGCTCGTCGGCACAGCCACGCGGGCGATCGTTGAGGCCGAACGACGGAGCCGACCAGGGATGTCATCGGGGAGCAGCTGGAATCGTGCGATGTTGAAACCGACCAGCGCGAGGAGGGCGTGGGCCCCGCCCGGGAGCCTGAACAACCGCATGTGGGTGCAGACGATCAACAGGATGGCGACGGCGCGAATCGCAACACCCGTGTCGAGCTGCATCACCCAACGTCGCCTCAAAGGTGCAACCACGCTCATCCTGTCGAGCTCACCGATCGAGCGAAGGTGCCAGTCCGGTGGAATCTCACCGAGTAGCCGTTCGAGTCGGATCGACATTTCGACGTAGGAGAACGAGTCACCGCCGAGGTCGGCAAAAGTGGACTCAGGATCGACCTCCACCAGACCAAGAACCAATGAGAAAGCCTCGGCGACAGATCGGTCGTAGCTGCTCTTACGCCCGACGGGCATTGCGGAACGAGCGGACCGGGTAAGCGCCGGGCCGTCGATCTTGCCCGACGCCGTCCGCGGAACGAACGGCAGACAGGCCGCAGCAATCCGCGCCTCTGGAATCGACACCAACTCCAGCACTTTCCTGCGCAGCGCGTGGTCAGGTGCCGGACCGCAGTCTGGGGTTATCGCAACCGCCACCAATCCATCATCATCGCCTGCGCACGTGATCGGACGCTCTGGCGTCGAGAGGCAATGCTCCAGATGATCAAGGTCAACCCGCTTGCCGTGAAGCTTGAGGAATCTGGAGGCGCGTCCGGTTATCTCGAGTCGACCAGCAGCATCGAGTCGACCCAAGTCGCCGGTGTGAAGTTCGGGAACATCGTGGCCGCAGGCGAGGTCGCCCGGCACCTCGGCGTAACCCATCATCACGTTGGGACCGGTATAGATCACCTCACCAACACCGCACATCCGGTTCGCACCGTGCTCTGGCTGCTGGATCGATGGCTCGACTCGAAAGCTTCCACCCTGAATTGCACGGCCGACCGACGATGGGTGCGAAAAAGTGTCGGCTGCCGAGGAGATCGCCATTCGCGCCGTCGCTTCCGTCTGGCCGTACATCACGACAAAATCCCACCCAACTTCACGTCCGAACTCGGCGTACCGCCGGACCGCCGACGACTCCATGCGGCCGCCAGCCTGGGTGATGAGGCGAAGCGTGGGCGCACGAAGCACATCGGTCCCGACTCGGTCAAGCATGTCGAACGTGTGCGGTACGCCTGCGAGCGTGGTCACACCCCATTGCTCGACCGCATTCCAGAAGCAGGGGTCGACAACCGATGATGCGGTTGTGACGACCGAGCCGCCGACAGCAAGGTGCGACGTGACAACAGAAAGCCCGAAGCAGTAGTGCAGCGGCAGTGACGTAACGGCCCGGTCGCGTTCCGACAGTCCAAGAGACGCACCGATCGCCACGGCATTAGACACGACAGCCTCTTGCGACAGCCGGACGAGTTTTGCTCCACCTGCTGTCCCAGATGTGCTCATCAATAACGCCAAGTCGTGGTGGAGCTCGTGGGCAGTAGGCGCTCCCCAGCTCTTTCGGTGTTCGATCCGTACATCGCTTCCACAGCCGCTTACCACGGCGTCCGGCCTGAAACGAGCGGAAATTTCGGTCGCGCTTCGCCCTGCTTCAGAGAAGATCAGTGGATGCCCTCCGTCCAGAGCGGCAAACAGGGTCACCATCGCCTCAATGTCGTCGACGTCTGCCAATTGGACCAATCGACGGGTTCGGCCAAGGGCCGAGCACCGCTCGTTGATGCGTTCCCCGAATTCGGCAAAGGAGACCACCGAGTAGGCATCCTTGACATTCTCACCGGTTGCGCTGTTGTCGATAATTAGAGCAGGCCGATCACCCCGGGAGGAGAACCAGGCCGCCGACAGGACGCCTGATGCTCTGCGGGCGGGCCGTCGGGTCGGGACCGGGGCGAGGTCTGTCACGTCTCGTAAGATAGGCTGCCGATATCTGTAAGGCAACCCTAACTTTATGATGTCGACCTCGCTTCTTAGCCTCCCCCAAAGAATCCCGGCAGCCGCTCGGCCCTCGGGCGACACGGTCCGTTTCGGTTACCATCCATGCCGATGAAAAGGGCCCTTGCGAGTGTTGACGTCAACTCGCTGTCCGTGGCGTACAAAGGCAGCCCCGACGTTGTGCACGACGTCACCTTGTCCATATCGCCGGGCAGCATCGTCGCCCTACTGGGACCATCCGGATGCGGCAAGACCTCCCTTCTCCGAGCAATTGCCGGCCTTGAACGTCCGCGCTGTGGAACGATCACGGTCGGCGGGGCCGTCGTGTCATCGGCGTCAACATGGGTGAAGCCGGAACACCGCCAAATCGGCATGGTGTTTCAGGACGGCGCTCTCTTTCCCCACCTCACGGTCGCCCAAAACATCAATTTTGGCCTCCGCTCACTCAGCACCGGGGTGAGTCGCTCCGGTCACGCACACCGAGTCGACGAACTGCTCCAGTTAGTTGATCTCTGCGACGTCGCTGACCGGCTCCCCGACACTTTATCCGGCGGACAGGCACAGCGTGTGGCGCTGGCCCGCTCACTCGCCCCGAACCCGTCGGTCTTGCTCCTCGACGAGCCGTTCTCCGCACTCGATGCAGGCCTGCGGACCCACGTTCGCGCAGAGGTGTCCCGGATCCTTCGCGACATTGGCGTCACCTCCGTGTTCGTCACTCATGACCAAGATGAGGCATTCGTGCTCGGCGACCGCGTGGCGGTCATGTGCGAGGGCCAAGTCGAGCAGGTGGGCACACCCGATGAGCTGTACCGGACACCGGCAACGCGTTGGGTCGCAGGATTCGTCGGCGAGGCAAACTTCATCAGCGGCTCACGCACCAGCAACCCAGACAAGATCCATACGGCGCTCGGCCCGATCGCCGTTGAGACGCCGTCGGCTGAACCAGGTGACAACATCGCAGTGCTTGTCCGCCCTGAACAGATTGCGCTGTCGCCAGGCGACGACGCCGAAATTACCACCGTCGAGTACTACGGGCACGACGTGCGCTACGAACTCCTGCTCCCAGACGGAACGGTACTGTCGGCCCGCGCCCACCCGGACCGCCTTCACCAACGCGGCGAACGAGTTGCGATTTCGTTTGAGTCGTCGGCCACCACAACGGCTTTCCCCAGCTGAACATCATCGGCCGGGACCGCTAGGGCTCGCTCTGCGGCCGTTCTCTTCGGGAGCGCACGTGTACCTTCTCGCTATGGCCGACACGACTGTCATCCCTGCCCGCCGGATCGTCACGCTGGACCCGTCCCAACCGGTCGTCGAGGCCGTTGCCGTGCGTGACGGCAAGATACTCGCCGCCGGGACGATGGCTGAATGCGCATCCTGGGGACCTCACGAGGTCGATGATCGATTTGCCGACCTCGTCATCGTGCCCGGGATGATCGAGGCGCATGCCCACAGCCTTGAAGGGGCTTTCGCCCTCCTTCCGTACGTCGGATGGTTCGATCGCCACCGTCTCGGTGGGATCGCCCGGGGGATCACGACGTACACGGCACTCATCGATCGTCTAGCCGAACTAGACCAACAAATGCGCAACGAGGGCGCGGGCGCCACCGAGCCACTCGTGGTGGGTGGCTTCGACCCAATCTACTTTCGAGGCGAGGAGCGGCTGACCCGCGAAAATCTCGATCAGGTCGGAACCGACCGTCCTATCTTCGTGTTTCATGCGAGTGCCCATTTGGCGACGGTGAACTCTGCCATGCTCAAGCTGCACGGCATCACGCGCAACTCAACCACTGTCGGTGTTGCTCGAGATCCCAACGGAGAACCGAACGGCGAACTGCAGGAGATGCCGGCGATGTCGCTCGCTTCATCGGCACTGCATCGCATCCTTCGAGCCATGAACGATCCGGCGTCTATCGAAGCGCTCGGCCAAATCTGCGCCAACCAAGGCATTACGATGCTCACAGACCTCGCTTCGTCGGGCCTGCAACGTCCCGATTCGCAGGACCTGTGGCACGCGACGGTGGACCGGGACGAGTTTCCAGCACGGATCCTGCAGCGGCACGTCGCCGCGCTCCCCCCTGGCGCGACTGATTGGAACGAAGCAGCTGACGCGATCAAGCAGCTCCAGAACGCAGATACCGACAAGCTTCGCACTGCCGGGCTAAAGGTGATTCTCGATGGATCGATCCAGGGGTTCACCGCGAAGATGGGATGGCCCGGGTACTACACCGGCACCGACCACGGCGTCTGGATGACCCCACCCGAACAGGTGCTCAATATCTGTCGCCCCTTCCACGAGCGCGGCATCAACATTCATACTCATTGCAACGGAGACCTCACCATCGGCCTCTGGATCGACACCGTTGAGCAGCTAATACTCGAACGCCCATGGCTGGACCACCGGCACACGGTGCAGCACTGCCAGCTCACATCAGCGGCCCAGTACCGCCGTATGGCGAAGCTCGGGATCTGCGCCAACATTTTCACGAATCATCTCTGGTACTGGGGCGACCAGCACCATGACCTGACCGTTGGTCCCGAACGAGCTAGGCGGATGGAGGCTTGCCGTACAGCCGAGCGTGAGGGTGTTTCGTTCTCAATCCACAGCGACGCGAACGTAACCCCTCTCGGTCACCTCCACACTATGTGGTGCGCAATCAACCGGATCACACCGTCAGGACAAGTGCTCGGGCCCGATGAGCGCATCACCGCCGATTCAGCGCTCCGCGCAGTCACGCTCGGTTCGGCATTTCAGCTCCATCTCGATGCCGAGTTCGGGTCGATCGAATGCGGGAAGGCCGCAGATTTCACCGTCTTAGCCGAAGATCCGCTCTCGGTTGATCCGATGTCGATCAAGGACATTGATGTGTGGGGCACCGTCGTCGGCGGAAGACCGTTCGCCGCGGACACATCAATCTGACGATCCATTCTGTGTGAATACCTCGTGTCGGCCGGGCCATCCGGTCCGGCATTCGCACAATTCGCGTATGGGGTGATCGCCCCTGCGGGACCAGTGATGGATCCCTGCCGGAACTTGACAGTCTGCGTCGTCGGTGACACCGGATAGCTCGCCGCTGAGAGGGGTTGCTCGCTGTTCCTGTTTCCATCGGGACGAGATTGGACCCACCGAAGACAACTAACTTTCCGTTACGACAAGCCGACAGTGATATCCCATCTTCATCTGGATCACCTCCTACCAGACTGCCCTCAACCACTTGCAGGCCACCAACTCAGACGGCCCTATCGCTCCCATCACCACCGCCAACTCTTGCGGGACTCACCTAAACCACCGAACCCGTCAAGTCGTGCGATCCGCCGCCACCAGCAGTCGCAGTTGCCGTCCGCCGGCCTTGCCTCGGATGGGCGCTTAGCTCAGGATCACCGCAACCAAAAGCTACCGAGCGTTGAGAGGAGCGAAGTCGAATTCTTACATTCGACTGCTCGTCGCTCCCGCACGTTCTCTTACGGCAAACTTGACCTAAATAACCGAAATGAACTACGCAGGCGGGTCGGACACCCAGCCGCACCCAAAAAGCCGGCATCAGCGACGATGGAAACTACTCCAGCGAGCACCACTTGCTGACATGGTCCTAATCCGCTGGAATCCGCACTGGCCCCCTCTTAACAGGTGATTAAAGATCGTCGGCTAATGCTTGAAGCGATATCGCATCAAACGTTTGCTCGACCGCAATCGCCTCTATCCCGCCCTGCTCGGGAACCGGTGTGCGCGTCACTGTGATAGTGGAACCAACTACTTGGACGAGATAGCCCACGACCTCTCCCGACACCAACCTGACGGCGACCTCTCCCTTTGCGCGCAGTACTTTTTCTGAGAGACGTTCGAGGAACACCCGCAGGCGATCCTCTGCAATGATCCCGGTTTCAGCTGCCCACCGCGCATACCCGACCGAGCTACCGCCTGCTCCCTTGTCAAGCAGCAGCGCATGTGGAATTCGATCGGCACCGAGAACGACATCGATCGGGATTAGTCCGTGCGACGCGATCACGACCGGTGCGGTGGAAACGGTCTTCAGCCAGTCGAGTAAACGGGACCGATGAGCCTCATCAACGAGGTCACATTTTGTCACCACGAGGAGATCGGCGCCGGCGAGTTGGCGGCGCACCTCTGAGCCCACGTAGCGATCGCGTGCGCTGCGGACCACCGAATCTGCAGCGGCCAAAACGACAACGCCGCCTGGGGCAAAACCCGGCACGGTTCCCCAGGCCGCTGCGCTTGCTGGATCGGCCACTCCACTCGCCTCAATGACGATGTGGTCGAGGCGAGGTTCGGTCGATCCGAGTGTCTCGATCGTCGAGCGGAGGTCGTCGCCAAGTGTGCAGCAGACACACCCGTTTGCAAGGTTGATTACAGGTACCCCGTGCTCGCCGACATCGCCAAGAGCTGAGCTGATCGACGAAGCGTCGACGCCCAACTCACCAAAATCGTTGACGATGACACCAATCCTTCGACCTGACGATTGATTCAGCAAACGATTAAGGAGCGTTGTCTTTCCCGCGCCCAGGTATCCACCCAGCACGGTGATCGCAATAGGTGCGGACGTCTCCATCGCCTGAGCGTAGGACCAATTACGGCAGTGAAGGCCCAAAGACCGTCAGCCAGCGACAAAGCCACCGGCGTCAAATGCAGCGTTTATTGTTCGCTCCAGGTCGGTCGCCTGGCTCGGCGATTGACCAGCGACGGTGACCGCCCATGTCACCCCGTCACCACGGTTCAGCAACATCGCGCGGGTCGCCTCGATGGTGCCGGTGTGGCCGACTCGGTTACCACCGTACGAAATCAGCCCGTAGCCGTAGCCGCGCTGCCCCAATTGCCCGCCCACGGGAACGATCATCTGCAGCACGGTCTCCGGGATGAGCGGCTTGAACCCCGGGGTGGACGCGTCAAGTGCATCCAAGATCGTCACCAGCTCGGTCGGCGTCGCCACCCAGGCACCCGCTGCGCCCAAAGTCTCCATGTAGTTTCGCTCAGGGGTCGAAACGTGCTGCGCCTCGTCAGGCCCTGGATCGAACGTCGGAGCGAGGCGCATCCCAGAGATTCCCAGCGGCGTGAGCAATGAGCGATACACGGCCTGCTCGTACGAGAGTCCGGTGATCGCCTCAATCGCAAGGCCGGCCACGCAGTAATTCATGTTGCTATAGACGTACGCGCCACCGGAGGCGCCGCTGCGCAGCCCGGTGCGCGCTGCGTCGTCACAATCAACAGCCCCTCCGCGAAAGAATAACGACTCGTACTTGCCGAACCCGGAGCGGTGCGTGAGGAGTTGCCGAAACGTAAGCTGACCGGAAGCACCAACTGGCCCAGCTCCAACTGCACCGGCGACCAACCGGCCGACGGGGTCGTCGAGCCCGACGACACCGTCCTGCACCAACTGCATAACTGTGATCGCTGTGATCGTCTTCGAGATGCTCGCCACACGAAAACGATCCTGAGGTTCGGCCAGATCGTTCGAGCCCGGATCACGCAGACCGAATGCCTGACGATGCACGACGTCGCCGCCGATCGACACAGCGACCGACGCTGCAGTGTTCCCCGGCCGGATCAATGCGTCCTCGATTGCTGCGTCGAAGGCAGCCCAACCGGCAAGGGGCGGCGGCGCTTCGCCAACCTGCGGCTCATCGACCGCCGAGCCTTGACCGCCGACTCCTGCGTCATCCGCGGGGAACCGAGCGCCATCGACATCGAGCTCGATGTCCGGCCCAAGCTCAAACGACGGATCGTCATTGGTCCCAAAATCGATGACATTCCCAGGCTCATCAACGCCTTCGGGTCTGCCGGAGTCGCCGCCCGAAGGCGCACCTGGAGAATCGCCCTTATCGTCGACCAGGTCAAGCACGTCGACGGGAACGTCGGTTGTTGATGAGGTTGGCGGCACGCCGATCCGAGCCACACCCGGCGTTAAATGCGCCGGGCTCTCCGTCGTCGTGACGAACGGGGTGGACAACTCCCCTGACGAATCCGTCCCGACGCAGGCGGTGACGAGTCCCGACACGCACACCACGATCCACCCATAACGCACATTCATGACTACTCCATGATGGCCGCCCGACCGTCTCTGACTGCGGCACACCAGCAGTACTTCACCTACATGGCCGCCAGAATCTGCATGGGGCCGCACATGCGCTGCCTCCACGGCCCCATGCAGCATGAGGTTGAATGGCATAACCGCCCCAACATCGGCGATGCTCGGGCGCTAATCGTGGCAGCCAACGAAAGGAGCTCGCCACTGATTGAGCTCTAGCGTTTGCGTGCCGAACCACAGAGGAATAAACCCACATGAGGTGGACGACTCAATCTCCAGCCGGCCGGGAACCGCGTCCTTAAGAGGCGTTGGGCAATCGCATCGTCCGCGCCACAAGTCGTCGAACTCCCTTACCGGCCCACAGCCAGCTGGCTGGTTCCAATGGGACGAGCTCCGAACTCATCGCCATCAACAAACTTTGTGTGATCGCAGCGGTGTCGCCGATGCTTGCCGACGTCGGCGGTGATGGCTCCATCAATACCCTCCTCACGCACTCGAGTTCGAAAACAGGAGCACATATTGCGACGTTCACGCTTGACCGCAGACCGATGGCGGAGACTCAGCCCATCGGCACCGGGGCCGTCGCCGGCCCAACGTGCTCCTGTCGCCAAACGTAAGTGACGCGTGAGCGGTCATCAGCTACGACAGCAGTTCCAAGAACGGGCTCCGAGAAGCCCACACGTTGCGTTCGGATCCGAAGCGACGACCAATGTGCTAGCGATCCCGCACGGTTGCGACGACGCCGCCTGCGCAGTCGGCACAGACAACAGAAGAGTCATCGATTGGGCGGGGCCGAGTTCGATCTGACGTCCAGCTCGTCAGTTGCGCGACCAGGCAGGAAACATGACGGGATGGGACCCCTCGAAGGTGTGAAAGTAGTGGACTTCTCGGTCATGATCTCAGGTCCGCTGGCGGCGATGATGCTCGCGGATCAAGGAGCTGAGGTGGTCAAAGTCGAAACGCCAGGGTTCGGCGACATCATGCGTCTGCTCGGCACGTCGAAGAACGGCATGACCGGCATCTTCGCAAACAACAACCGCGGCAAGCGGTCGTTGGTCATCGATCTCAAAACCGAGCGTGGGCGCGACGTGATTCACACGCTGGTCAAGGATGCCGACGTGGTGATCCAGAACTTCCGGCCGGGAGCCATGGAACGATTGGGGCTCGGATTCGAACACCTCGCTGCGATCAACCCAGACCTTGTATACACGTCTATTTCAGGGTACGGCTCGAGTGGGCCATACAGCGACCGCCGCGTGTACGACAATGTCATACAGGCGGCATCAGGCCTAGCCAGCGTGCAGGCCGATCCCAAGACCGGCGAGCCGGCAATGTTCCGTACGCTCCTCTGCGACAAGTCGACCGCCTATACGGCAGCGCAGGCGATTACCGCTGCCCTTTTTGCGCGAGCAACCGGCAAAGCCGGCGGCCAACACATCGAGCTCGCCATGATCGACACCGCAATCGCTTTTCTGTGGCCTGACTCAGCAATGGATGCTGCGCTGCTCGACGACGATGCCAACCGTCAGCCGACGTTGGCATCGAACTATGCCGTGACTCGACTTGCCGATGGGTTTGCAAGCGCCGCCGCCGTCACCGACTCGGAATTTGCCGGGCTGTGCGCCACCTATGGCCGGGCAGAGATGGCGGATGATCCACGCTTTGTTGACACGTTGACGCGGATGGCCAACGCGAATGCGATGGTCGTCGAACTCGCCGAGGCCGCTGCCAGTTGCTCGTTGCGCGATTTCGTCTCACGCTCGCAAGAACACGATGTCCCAGCGTCGAAGATCAACACCCTCGACGATCTTCCGTCCGACCCCCAAGTAATGAACAACGACGTGTTCATCGAACGCGAGCATCCGCTCGCCGGCCAAGTCCGTGAGCCCCGCCCAGCGGCCCGCATGCACGCCACTCCCCAGCGAATTGGGAGGGTCGCTCCTGGTCACGGTGAGCACACGTTAGAGATCATCGCTGAACTTGGATTCGATGCCGACGAACTGCGCGCCGCCGGGGCGATCTCCTGAACGAGCCGCCGCCGCAAAGGCGGAGCATCGCGTCGGAATTCGTCAGGGCGCAGGCTCCGGTAACTTCTGCTCAACGGTCGACACCGATGCGAACACATCACCGAGTCGATCGATCCGCTCGGGCTAATAAGGCACGCCATCCGCAAAGCACATTGCACGAATGTGCAAATGAAACTGGATGAGGAGAACATCGGCGTTGCCGTGCGCCCTCCGATCACATCTGGTCAAGGATGGCGCGGGCGACGATGTCGGTACCGAATGCCGTGAGGATCGCCAGATAGAGGAGCCCGGTCGCCGCCATGACCGCCGAGTAGTACTTCTCCTTCAGAGCGGCGCGGGTTACGAAAACGAGGACGATCGTCGTGATCGCGCACATCGCCCACATCACGCCGAGCAGCCCGCCCCATCCGTCATCAACAGATCCAGTCCACACGCTGATCATCCCGACCGGGAGCAGCAGCGCCCCGACTTCAAGCGGCCAGAGCCAGCCGAGCGCGGTAACCATCTCGTTTAGCAACCTGCGGGGCAGGCCGGGCTGCACGAGATACCAATGCCCCAGCAACATGCCGTCGCTGATAGCGCCGATGAAGGCCGCACCGATCAGGGTGCGAAGCAGCGCGACGAAAGTGTTCCCACCGGCGCCGAGTGCAGCAGCGACGAGGCCCACGCTGCCGATCAGCGCGGGGACGAGGTCGAAGGTCGGGTTGAACTCGGGTCCGAGATCGGTGGTCGCGCCCTCGCCCGGTTCGTCCACGGCAACCTGCCGATCGATACCCGTCATCGCCGCAACGCGTTCCGAGCGACGGTCGAAATCGGCGGTCTGGCCGGACACCCCGGCCCTACGGCGAACGATCGACACGGCGAGGCCAGCGAGGCAAGCAATCGCAACTCCGGCAGATGCGACCTCGCGGATCGGGTTCACCCCGAACGCAAGCCCGGCTGCCAGCGCTCCCGCTGCAAAGCAGAAGTAGACGCCGCGCAACAACCATCCATAGCCGAGGCCGACAACACGGTGGCGCGTGGTGAACCAGCAGAAGAGCATGCCGCCGGTGGCCCACTGCAGCAGGACCGTCGCCGCTTCGAGTCTGATCACAGGGTAGAGGGTAACGGCGAACTGCAAGTCGAATAGCGACGACGTCTCGTAGCATCGTCGGTCTGATGTTTGTTCTTCAGACCGACACTGCGCCGACCGGGCGCCGCCTCCGGCTGCTAGTCGGAATCCTCGCTTCGAGTGCGCTGCTCGCCGGGTGTTTCACGGGAGAGCGACCGTCGTTTAAGAACGAGGATGCCGTTCCAGCCGAGGCAACTGGTAACGCCGACATCGACTCGGTGCTCGGCCTACTTGACTCGGTCGGCAACTCGGAGTTCACTGCCGGCTATGACATCGAGACGAAGTTCAATTCAGTCTCATCGACCGGGCTGGTAGTCCAGGCGGCTGGGCAACGCCGGTCCATCACCATCGACAACTCAGCTCGTTCGGTGCGCTTCATCGTCGACGGCAACGACGAGCGTACGTGCGACCTCTTGACCGCCGAATGCGAGGCCTCGCTCAACGACGCGCGAATCAGCGATACACAGCTTCCGCACACGTTTTACGGTCCGGCATTCGCACAGCGACTTCGTGCCGATGCTGTCCGCCGGACCGGTGACCCGACGGCGTACGAGAAATCGGTTGCCGGTCAGATCGCACAGTGCGTCGACATCGCTGTCGCCGGTGGAACAAAGACCTATTGCGCGCTTGCCTCGGGCGCGCTCGCCGAGTTCGTGGGTGCCGATGTCACGATCGAACTAACGAGCTACTCCGTCGAACCAGATACGACGAAGCTCGCCAACAGATGAACGTCGCCCGCACTAGCCCCAGATCGTGACTCAATACTCATCGCCGATCCACGACCCGTGGAAGCCATGGGGTACCCGCTGCGGCAGCGCAATAGTGGCTAACGGTGCGGCTGCCATGTCGGCTGCATCGAGGACGACGAATTGTGATGTCTGGTCGGTCTTGTCATAGACGAACGACAAGATCCAACCGTCGTCCTCGCCAGCGTCGGACGGCACGAACACCGGCTCCGACGCCGAGCGCCCGACGCCGAAGTCGTGAAACGTCGAGGAGCCGCTCGTGAGGTCGTACTTGACGACACCCGTCGCTGCGTCGATGATCTGAGGCTCGTCGGGACGACTCGTAACCGCCCAGCTGTAACGGTTTGCAAGGCCGGTACGCCGATCGTCGATCCGAGGGAAGGCATGTTCCATGTCATCGAGCTGTTCTTCGGAAACTGCGCCCGTGCGCAGATCGAACCGCCAACGCCATAGATAGCAAGGCTCAAACGCATCGGGGCTCCCGTCCCACATCGACCGGTGGCGGCCGGCATCGAGAACGACGACGTTGCCGTTCTCTTCGTCCCATGCGTTGACAATGTGGAATACGTAGCAGCTGTCGATGTCGAACCACCGGGTCTCGACGGGCACTCCGTTGCCGATCTTGCGGCGATCGACCAGGCCAACGCGCGATCCATTGTCGGGGCGCCAACAGAACGGCATCCCGCCGCCACCGAGAGCAACGTCAAGGTCGAAAACGACCGGAAGATCCATGAAGATCGCGTGATTCCGACTGATCGCGAAGTCGTGCATCATCACCGGCGTTGGCGTGCCGATCGGCTGGGAGTGAATAACCTGACCACCTGAGTCGGCAACGTAGTAGGTGACATACGGCTCGGATACAAGCCCGTACCCGAAAAAGTGCATCTCACCGGTCTCGGCACACACATGGGGGTGTGCAGTAACGGGAGTTGTCACCGCACCCTCGAAATCGGTCGGGCCGAGCGTGTCGAGATCAGGCGACACCTCGTGAGGAAAGCTGCCCTCCTCGAGTGCAAGGATCCGCCCGGCGTGACGCAAGACGTGAGTGTTTGCACGGCCGGCGCTGAGGTCAAAATCAAATGTGTCTGGGTCGAACCGCTGCTCCCCGGCTAGCAGCTTCGTGCGCACCCAGCGATTCCGGTACCAGTCGGCATTGCCGTCCCGCAAGCGGATGCCGTGGAGCATGCCGTCGCCATCGAACCAATGGCTCGGCGTGACACCGTCGGGAGGATTGGCACCGTTACGAAAGAACCTCCCATTCAAATCGCGCGGTAACTCTCCGACGACTGGGAGGTCGACCGCCATGACCTCCTTTTGGACGGGCGCATAGTTACCCCGCATGTAGAACGGCCGCTTGGTTGCAGGCCCGTCGATCGTACTCATCTCGCAATTCTCTCACGGCCTCCCGCTACCCATCGATGCGTAGCGAACCAGTTCGAATCCGCTCGGTCAGACAAGCGCAATCAGGGAGTGATCGGAATTGTTGAGCTGCCGGGGACCGTCGTCGGTGGCGACCACGATGTCCTCAAGTCGCATTCCCCACTTGCCCGGCACGTAGATGCCGGGCTCGACACTGAACGCGTGACCCGCAGCGAGCGGCAGATCATTGCCCTCGACGATGTACGGATCCTCGTGCTCCTCCAGCCCAATACCGTGACCAGTGCGGTGAATGAAATACTCGCCGTAGCCGGCGTCGGCAATCACTTTGCGGGTGGCACGGTCAACATCTTCACAGGGGGTGCCGATCGCTGCGGCGGCCACACCGGCAGCCTGCGCATCGTGGAGAATAGCGTACGCCTCGGCGACGTCAGCTGCGATCTCACCCGTGAACACGCACCGCGTAGTATCGGAGCAGTACCCGTTCATGGTGCCCCCGAAGTCACACAGCACGATCTCGTCCTCGCGGATCACACGGTCACCGGGATGATGGTGAGGACTCGAGGCGTTCTCGCCTGCTGCAACAATCGCGAAGTTAACCCGCTGATGCCCCTCCTCGATGATCCGCCGACCGAGGTGAGCGGACACGTCAGCCTCGGTTCGACCGACCAGCGGAATCTCACCACGCTGCAACTCGCCAGCAATTAGGTCAACGGCTGCTCCAGCGGCGGCGAGCGCATCGATCTCGGCCTGGTCCTTCGTTCGGCGCAGCGCGCCAACGACGTCGACCGCACGGGTGAACTCGACACCTGACAGATGCGGGAGCATTTCGACGAGGAAGCGCGCCCACATCTGGTCACCCACCGCAATGCGGTGAGCGCCCGCCACGAGCGTGCTGGCGATCGCCGTCGGATCGTCAGTCTCGGTCCACGGTAATAACTGGAACACGCCCGGCTGCGCAGTGACCCGGGCGGCTTCGAGCCCAGGAATGAGCAGTGAGGGGTCGCCCTCTCGCGGCACGATCAACAACGTCAGACGCTCGAGAGGCATCGACGTGTACCCGGTGAGGTACGGCAGATCGTGGCCTACTGAGAGCATAACGGCGTCGACATCGTGCTCGCCCATGGCTGCCCGTACTCGGTCGAGGCGGTCGAGATAGACGGTCGTGTCGAGACTCGGAGCGCTCATAACGCGAGTCTGCCACCGCTCGACCGGGAGTGCGTCGCCGTGGCCGGTACTCGCAGCCTTGTTCATCTAACGCCGAAGTGCTCCGACGCGTGAGCTGGATGACACGAGGACCATTGCGTTCCGTATCCCGGGTAAAGCGACTCTCAACGATCGCAGACTGGTCGCAACACGGAGCTCGCCGAGCAGCGACCGCTCCTAGAGTCGTCGAAGGCGCGGCAAAAAACGGACGGCAGCTTGCGACGCCTGGCTACTAAGCAAAAGGCTGGGGGCCGAGATTGTCGAAGTAGCAATGTCTTCGCAAAAACGTCACAATCTTGCGTGGCAAATCCGGTTTGACCACGTTTCTCCTTGGGATGTCGGCCCTGACCTGCCATCCGGCTGTGGTCGGCACCCTGTGCGGCCGTCGATGTCGCAATCGCGCCCAACAGCCAGCGAGGGTCACTTTGCGGAATTGCTAGCCGCCGCACTCGGATTCAAGCGGAGCGGCCCACCGTCCGCTTGGCTCAGGTCTTGACACTGATGTTGTGTACGCCATAGCCGGGCCCCGGATGCGCTCAATCTGATAATTGCTCAGTGGTGGTGTGACGCGACGGTCACCAAAGAATGGCTCTCGCCCAAGTGAGGCCTAGGACGATCATGATAACGCTGATGACTTGATAGAAGCCTGTGGCCGATTGAGCAGGGGTTTTCGAAGTGGATAACTCGCTAACTGAACGCCATGCGGGCCATATCTAAGTCATCGGTGTACGGGAAATTCGAAACCCTGTGACCTGTCTGATTGCCGACCCGCACCCGCTCATTTTGGTCGTAGCTGGCCCAACAAGGTGTACATCGTGGACCACTGGCGCCCTGACCATGAACGAACTGCCACGTCCCAGCGCGTGTCGCCTTACGCTCGGCCCGTACTTAACGAAAGCTCCGCTTCCAAAAGTGGACCCCTATCGCAGCTCGTAATCGAAAGAAATAGTTGTGACAAGAACGAGATGCGCTGTGGCGCCACCTCGCCTGGCTCGACGACAGGAACTTTCGAACACGATCTTCTGCTTCATCGACCATTTCGCACCAACCCGACTACCGCCGACGAGGATGGCCTATCAGACGGGCCGAAATGCCGCTGTGAGCCGTTTGTGTCCGCAAACATCTCGGTAGCGTTCAGGGCGTGGAAGAAGAGTTTCCGATCCCAACGCAGATCGATCTTTATTGGCGACCGGGCTGTGGGTTCTGTTCGATGCTTCGTGGTCAACTCGACAAGCTCGGTGTCGAGCGCGTTGAGCACAACATCTGGGACGATCCGTCGCAGGCCGCTGTCGTACGGCAATACGCCAACGGCAACGAGACCGTCCCGACGGTGGTCGTCGGGGATGTTGCGCTGGTCAACCCATCTGCGCCAGCACTAGCAGCTCACCTAGCCTCGCAGGCTCCACATCTCCTCCCAGAGGGATTTGAGGCACCGCAGCCGGGTGCTATCGGGCGAGCTCACGGCAAGATCTTCAGATGACCGCTAGCCGCGTGCGCATGCCGGGCCAGACAGCGCGTAGCTTTCCGGTATGAGCGATCCAGCGACGCAGCACCCCTCTCTTGCGGGCACCGAAATCCACGACTCCGTCCTTGATCTCATCGGTGAGACCCCAATGGTCCGCATGAAACGAATTAGCGAGGAACATGGCATCACCTGCGTGCTGGCGATGAAACACGAGGTCACGAATCCCGGCGGTTCGTCGAAAGACCGACCCGCTCTCGAGATGATCCTTGCCGCCGAGGCCAGCGGCGAGTTGCAACCCGGCGGCACCATCGTCGAGCCGACATCCGGGAACACCGGCGTCGGCTTGGCGATCGTCGCCGCCCAGCGGGGGTACAAATGTGTGTTCGTGATGACGAACAAGGCTGGCAAGGAGAAGGTCGATCTACTCCGGGCATACGGCGCCGAAGTGGTGGTATGCGACGTTGCGGTCGCCCCCGACGACCCGAACAGCTACTACTCGGTCGCTGAGCGGCTCACACAGGAGCGTGGCGCGTTCCGCCCGAACCAGTATCAGAACCCACACAATGCCGTCGCACACACGAAGACAACAGGCCCGGAGATTTGGCGCCAGACCAACGGTCGGATCACCCACTTCATTGCCGGCGCTGGCACGTGCGGTTCGATTACGGGAACCGGTCGCTACCTCAAGTCGATGAATCCCGATATTAAAATCATTGCGGCCGACCCGGAGGCGTCGGTGTTCTCAGGCGGCTCCGGACGGCCGTACCTCGTTGAGGGCGTCGGCGAAGATTTCTTCCCAGCGGCTTATGACGGCGATCTCTGGGACGAGGTGATCCCGATCAGCGACGAGGAGAGCTTCCTCACCGCCCGATTCGTGAGCGAGACCGAAGGCATTCTAATCGGCGGTTCAGGCGGCACTGCCGTCGCTGCCGCGCTGAAAGTTGCCGAGGCTGCCGACGACGACGCCGTAGTCGTAGTGTTCAACCCCGATTCGGGGCGCGGTTACCTGTCGACGGTGTTCAACGAGAGTTGGATGATGAACTTCGGGTTCCTCAAGGAGTGCGATCAGTGCGTGGGCGCAGTGCTCGACACGCGCAACGCGTCTATTGAGAATCTGCTCTACGTGAATCCCTCTGCGCCGGTCAGCGAGGCAATCGAGATCATGCGGACACATGGCGTGAGCCAACTGCCCGTGTGCAAGAACACGCCGCCGTTTGCCAACGCCGAAGTGTCAGGGTCCGTCGATGAGCTGGAGTTGATGGAGGTAATCCACCGCAACCCGGGTGCCATGAACACCGAAGTCGAGAAGATTATGGGCCACAAACTGCCCACAGTCGGCGTGGGCCAACCCGTCGAACTCGCCGTTCAGATGCTCGAGACCGCCCCTGCACTCCTGGTGCTCTCCGGAGGTCGGCCGTTAAGCGTGCTCACGAGAACTGACCTGCTTTCTTACTTCACAGCAATCGCAGAGGACGCCGTGGGACGTGACTGATCAAACGAATTCAGACGACAACAAGCAGCGGGACATGTCATCCGGTTTCTCGACTCGCGCGATTCACGTCGGACAGGATCCTGATCCAATCACGGGCGCTGTCGTCACACCGATTTCGCTCTCAACGACGTTTGCCCAGGACGGAGTCGGTAACCACAAGGGATTCGAATATTCGCGGTCCGGCAATCCCACTCGGGCTGCCATGGAGACTCAGATCGCCTCTCTCGAACAAGCTCGATACGGAATGGCTTTTGCTAGCGGCCTCGCGGCGGAGGACAACATCCTGCGTCTACTCACCCCACCCCACTGCGGCGGCAAGCGGGTGCTGCTCGGTAACGATGCCTACGGTGGAACCTTCCGCCTGATCTCGAAGGTCTGGAGCCCGATGGGCTTCCCGTGGACGGCAGTAGACCTCACCGATCTCGACAAACTGCGCGACGACTGGCCCGACGATACCGGCATGATTTGGCTGGAGACCCCGACCAATCCGCTGCTCACCTGCTTCGACATCGAGGGGATCGCGGCGATCGCCCATGAGCGCGGCGCAATCGTCGTTGTCGACAACACGTTCGCCACGCCATACCTGCAACAGCCGATCACACTCGGCGCCGACATCGTCGTGCACTCTGCGACCAAGTACCTCGGTGGGCACAGTGACGTGGTCGGCGGATTCGTCGCAACCAGCAACGATGACCTAGCCGAACGCATTGCCTTTACGCAGAACGCAGCCGGCGCCGTGCCTGCCCCGTTCGACTGTTACCTGGTGCTTCGTGGCGTGAAGACGCTCGCAGTGCGCATGGACCGACACTGCCAGAACGCTCGGGCCGTCGTCGGCCTGCTCGTTGACCATGGCGCCGTCGAGCGGGTGTTGTACCCCCAACTCCCCGATCATCCCGGTCATGCTGCTGCCGCCAAACAGATGAGCGACTTCGGTGGGATGGTCTCGTTCCAAGTCGCAGCCGGACGCGATGCGGCCATGCGTGTCGCCGATGCGACGTCGGTCTTCACGCTCGCAGAGTCGCTCGGGGCCGTCGAGAGTCTCATTGAACACCCTGGAGCCATGACCCATATGTCGGCCGCCGGCTCGCCGCTCGAAGTTCCCGACAATCTCGTTCGTCTCTCGGTCGGCATCGAGGATGCCGCCGATCTCGTGGACGATCTCGCAGCAGCGCTCGACACGATTTAATCCGCTACTTGCGGCACAGTGTCGCTGGGGACTCGCCGCTGATTGTCGTTGCGACGTCCTGTTTCGTGGCATCCTCGGCGCATGGACGATCCGCTTTCCCCCGGCCCACCGATCGACCGGCCGATCGTCATCGCCGCCAACAGGCTGCCGGTGATGCGTACCAACAATGGCAACTGGTCACCGTCGCCGGGCGGTTTGGTTCGAGCGCTATACCCGATGCTGCGGGAGAGGGGCGGAACGTGGGTCGGCTGGACCGGCGATCCCGATGACAACGCTGATCCGTTCACAGTCGAAGGCGTCAATCTGCATCCGGTGGCCATCAGCGCCGACGAGATCGAGCTGTACTACGAGGGTTTTTCTAATGACGCGCTCTGGCCGCTGTATCACGACGCGCTGCGCGAGTCGACCTACAGCATCGAGCAGCGGGATGCCTACTATGCAGTCAACGAACGCTTCGCTCGCATCATCGCCGAGATCTCCCCTGAAGGATCGGTCGTGTGGATCCACGACTACCAGCTGCAGCTCGTCCCCGGCCTTCTTCGCGCGCTGCGACCAGACCTGATCATCGGCTTCTTCCTCCACATTCCGTTTCCGCCAGTCGAGCTGTTCACCCGCCTGCCGTGGCGCGAAGAGATCATTCGCGGCCTCCTCGGCTGTGATCTCGTCGGCTTTCAACGTCCGACCGGAGCCACGAACTTCATCACGGCGGCGCAACAGCTGCTCGACGCGGAGAACAATGGCGACGTCGTGCTCCACGAGGGTCGGCGCGTGCACGCCGGCGTGTTCCCCATTTCGATCGACATTGCCGAAGTTGAAGAAATAGCAGCCGGGCGCGCAACCCGCCAGCGCGCTAGTCGAATCCGCGCTCGTCTCGGCGATCCCGAAGTGATCATGCTGGGCGTCGACCGACTCGACTACACCAAGGGGATCGGTCTCCGGCTCGAGGCGTTCGCCCAACTCCTCGAGGACGGCCGACTCGACCCCGCTCGTCATGTCATGGTCCAAGTCGCCACCCCAACGCGCGAAGCCGTCGAACACTACAAGGATGAACGCGCGGAGATCGAACGCCTGGTCGGAGAGATCAACGGACGATTCAGCTCCATCGGCCTCCCGGTCATCCATTACCTGTACCAAACGCTCCCCTACGACGATTTGATTGCGCTGTACCGTGCTGGTGACGTCATGCTCGTAACGCCTTTTCGAGACGGCATGAATCTGGTGGCTAAGGAGTACGCCGCCGCTCACATCGATGGCGACGGAGTCCTCGTACTGTCTGAGTTCGCCGGAGCTGCCGACGAACTGACCGACGCCGTCCTCGTAAATCCGCACGATGACCGAGCGCTGCAAGACGCAATCGTTAAAGCCGCCGAGATGCACCGTCACGAGCGGCGTGGTCGGATGGCCGGACTTCGCGACCAGATACATAAGAGCGATCTGCAGGGATGGGCCGCCCGATTCCTCGCAGCGCTCGCTGAGGCGGGCGGGCTGCGGTGAACACAGCCCGAGCTCGCTTCGATGACCCCGTCGAACTCGCCCGGTCGATCGGCGAACTCGCTCGGCCGTTGATCCTCGTGTTGGACTGCGACGGCGTACTTGCACCGCTCACTGACCATGCGCATAATTCGACACTCACACCGGGCGTGGGCACCGACCTGGCGCTGCTTGCGACGAACGACGACCTCACCGTTGCTGTTCTCTCAGGAAGATCGCTTGCCGGGCTCCGCCAATTCGATTTCGACGACCAGCTCGAAGTGTGGGGCAGCTACGGTGCCGAACGGCGAGGGCACGCTTCGGTCGACCTCACCCACGTTGAGGCATCGCGACTCCGTTCACTCGACGCGCTCCTCTCAAAAGCCGTAGCGCGAGCTGGCGACGGCGCTTGGATCGAACGCAAACCGACGAGTGTTGTGGTGCACGTTCGCGAAGCAGACCCTCGCCGCGGTCGCGCGGCACTGGACTGGGCGATGCAGCAGCAGCGCGAACTGAGCGGACACACCTGCCATGTGGGCAGCAACGTGCTTGAGTTGATGACCCGCAGTGCCGACAAGGGCACTGCGCTCGATGCGCTTCGCACCGAGGTGAAAGCTGCAGCATGTGTGTACATCGGCGATGACGCTCCGGATGAGGATGCATTCGCACGACTCAATGGGAACGATCTTTCGGTAAAGGTCGGCGACGGCCATACGATCGCCTCGCGTCGCCTCGCGGATCCTCACGCCGTTCGTTCAGTGCTCGGCGAACTGGTCACTGGCTGGTCACAACACTGACCAACGTTGCTGACCCCTGTGAGCAAACCAGCTGTGCGGGCCAGGATGGTGCCTCAGAACAGTTGCGCCTGCCCCGCTGGTGGCGTCCGCCTGATTGCTGTCCACGGGTTGTAGTTCTCCATGAACACCCAGCTACGTCGATGGATGGCAGACGGCCCGTACCCGACCATCGCCGCCTTGTGTATAGGGCAGGGATAGCCCTTGTTCGTATCGAACGACCAGTGCGGATAGTGCGCTGCGTCGGCTCGCATCTCTCGGTCACGCACCACCTTTGCGAGGATGCTTGCAGCTGCGACACTGAGACACCGCAGATCAGCCTTAACCGCGAGTTCGACCTTCGGAACGGCAGGTGACACGAAGTCCCATGCTCCGTCAGTGACCGCAACATCTGGTGCCACCCTGAGCCCGGCAATCGCCCGTGATGCGGCGAGCTTCTGGGCCGCAGACATGCCGAGGTGATCACATTCCGCATGGCTCACAACGCCGACCGACCAGCTGACACACCAGTCGGCGATCCGGTCGAACAGGAACTCGCGTTTTGCTTCAGTTAACAGTTTCGAGTCGCGCACTCCGTTGACTCGAGTGTCACGCGGCAGGATGGCTGCTCCGACCATCAGCGGCCCGGCCCATGCTCCTCGGCCAACCTCGTCAATACCGACGACCACGTCGTGGCCTGTCGCCCACAACGACTTCTCGATCTCGCGGGTCGGCGCTCGCTTTTTTGATGCCACCGTTTTTGCTCGCGAATCCTCGACAATCGGCATCGTCGTCAGACGAAGCTCGTGCCTTCGTCGGGGTCGACTGTGACCTGGAGTCCGGTGCGCTTCGGGCGCTTCCCGAACGGTGCGGGCCAGAGGCTCTCGCCCGATCGCTCCCTGGTCAGCCAGTTCGGATCGATGTCGGGCGCAGAAAGTTCGACCGGGGTATCGCCCTGTTGTTCCCACAGCACAGCCGGGCGTTCACCGTGCCATCGAACTGCGAACGACACTGTCGTCGATGCCGACGTTGGCAGCCCGTGGACCTCGAAGTTATTGCCAAGCCAAGACGTCGGCATACCGCCACTGAGGAACCGCCCGCCGTCGACAACCCGGCGTTCAACCGACCGAACGAATCGACCAACCGAGGTTGCTCGGCGGACATCAGCAAACGATGCAATGACTCCGCCTGACGCATCGCTGTCGGAGCTCCGGCTGACGATGCGTTCGATCATTCGGTCGATGTCGCCCGCAGCGCGATCGTCGTGCGCCACCTGAGCCACTGTGCGGGCAGCAGCCAGCGACTGCACTGCCGATCCCACGACGTCAGGAGCAACCGAGCGCCTTGCTGCGGACTTGGCCACACGCTCTGCGGGTTCAACGATCTCCATGAGCCAGGCGTCAGCGGTATCTCCGCAGCGGACCAGTTCAGCCACATCGAGAAGGAACCCAACCGGATCGTTGACTGAATCGACCGGACCTTCCAACAAGAGGTCGCAGCGAGCGGCAACCACGGCGTGGACGAGTCGCTCATCGGGGAGGACGAGACGGCTCGCTTGCTCGACGACTCGCGTCCAGCCTCTCACCACGGCCAGCGCTGGAGGAATTTTCGCGAGCGCCGCAGGCGGGAACGTCACATCGGCTGACTCCAACGCAATCCGCACGGTGGCGCGGTGGCCAACGGGAAGCACGATTGCGTCATCAGGCAGTTCGATTCCCTGGATCGGAACGTCCGCCGACGGTCGCTCAGTTACCGCCTGCGGCCCGGTGAGCGCTACGGCGAAGGGCATCGGGGACTCGTTTTCGAACTCGAGGACCACTATGCCGCCCATATCCGAGACAGCCCACACTCGTTGCACGGCGTCACCGTCGGGGATGCGGATTCGCGTCTCGACCACGGGCGTGCCTTCGATTCGCTCCTGGCGAACCGTTGGCTCTCGGGCCGGAACATGCCACCGATCATCGGCTGCGATGTACCAATCGAGGGCAACCGGATGCTCTTGACCCCATGGCGTCACGGCGCCCCATGGGCTGAGGGACCACCTAGCTCGCTGTCCGGTGGAACCGAGCGTGATCCCGGTCTGGAGGTCGGCAGGCGCCACAGTCGTCATCCCGCTAGTCAAGCAGCGAAAGCAAGGCGAGCGCAGCGGTCGCGGTCACCGGAGCTCGCTCTTCGCGTCCCGGTCCATCAGCGCAGCGAGTGCGTCGCGCGCAGAGCGACCTTCGTGACACACCGCGACCACCTGTTCGGTGATCGGCATCTCGACTCCTGCCACTCGGGCGAGTTCGAGCACACTCGGACTCGACTTCACCCCCTCGGCGACCATGTTCATGCTCTCGACGATTTCGTCGACCGTCTCTCCGGCTCCGAGCCTGCACCCGACTGTATTGTTCCGACTCTGCGTCGAGGCACAGGTGGCGATCAGGTCGCCCATTCCGGCCAGCCCCGCAAAAGTGCCCGGGTCGCCCCCGAGCTCGAGGCCGAGGCGAGTCATCTCCGCAAGTCCACGCGTGATGAGCGTCGCACGGGTGTTGTCGCCGAAGCCCATCCCCTGCGCCATCCCTGACGCAATCGCTATGACGTTCTTGACCACACCTGCCACTTCGCAGCCGATCACGTCCGGATTCGTGTACACCCGCAGCGACGGCGTCGAGAAGAGTCGCTGCAGCTCCCCGGCGATCCGGGAATCGTCGATAGCGACCACGCTGGCCGCCGGTTGACCGTGCATGATTTCCTTGGCGAGGTTTGGGCCCGTGAGCACAGCCACCGGGTGTCCGGACATCTCCTCCTCGGTGACCTCACTCATCCGCTGCTGGGATTCACGCTCAAGCCCTTTTGAGAGGGACACGATCGGTACCCACGGACGAAGATATGCAGCCGCCGCACGGGCCACTTCCCGGTAGCCGTGCGACGGTACTGCCATCACGATGACGTCCGACGAACTGACGATGGCCTCCAGCGAGCTTGTGGCGGCCAACTCGGCCGGGAGGATGAAGTCCGGCAGGTAGCGACTGTTTGTGTGAGATTCGTTGATCTCAACTGCGAGGTCGTCGCGTCGGGCCCAAAGCTGAGTCGTCGTATTCGCGCTCGTCATCGCCGCAACCGTGGTACCCCACGATCCTGCTCCTATCACGCCAACGGTAATAGCCGGTGTTCCCTCTGGTGTCGTCCGCGTGTCCATCTCGAGCCCCATCCGCCACGCATCGACCGATCTGCGTGTGCTTCTTCCTACCGTAGTGCGACGGACCTGGCGCACACTTCCTACACTCACCGAGTGGATGTCGCAGTGCTCGTGCCCGTGAAGGCGTTCACCGAAGCAAAGCAACGTCTCGCCACCGTGCTGTCCCCGACCGATCGGAGACGCCTGGCTCGCTGGCTCGCCGACGGCGTGGTCGAGTCGGTCGGCGCCACACCCGTCTTCGTGGTCTGTGACGACCCAGACGTTCGGCGGTGGGCCGATGGCGTTGGCGTCCGCGTGCTCTGGACTGCGCGACTCGGTCTGAACGGTGCCGTCGACGACGGGGTAGCGGCGGTTGCTGCAGCCGGATTCGATCATGTCGTGGTCACCCACGCAGACCTCCCGCTGCCTCACGGACTTGTCGACGTCGCTCGGCAGGGCACCTCGACCTTCGTACCCGACCGCCGCCGGGACGGAACGAACGTCATGTCATTTCCCACGGCACTGCCGATCCCGGCTCGATACGGACCCGGCTCCTTTCGTCGCCACTGCGCAGCTGCGCACACGGCGGCGATCGAGGTCCGTTTCGACCATCACTTGTCGATCGACATCGACAACCCGTCTGACCTCACTCACCCCCTACTCCGAGAGGTGCTCCCGTCATGGCTTCCAACGATCCCGGTCAACCACTTCATCCATCGACGTCGGTGACCGAGTGGTCACGCAACATGCCAACGCCATCGTCGGCGTTGGCGATCGGGGCACACCCCGACGACGTCGAGTTCGGGTGTGGCGGACTGCTTGCCAAATGGGCCGCTGATGGATGTGTCGTCCACCATCTAGTGTGCACCGATGGTTCGAAGGGAACCTGGAATGCTGACGTTGATGTTGCGGCACTGGCAGCTCGGCGTCAGGTAGAGCAGCGCGAAGCAGCCCGCCGAATCGCCGGCAACCGGGCGGGCGAGGTGCGCTTTCTCGGCTTTGTCGATGGCGAGCTCGACAGTGGCCTCGAGGAGCGGGGCCAGGTCGCACTCGTCATTCGTCAGCTCCGGCCGAGCGTAGTACTCGGTCACGATCCGTGGAAGCGGTATCGACTCCACCCCGATCACCGTCACGCAGGCCTCCTGGCCTGCGAGGGGATCGTGGCAGCACGCGACCCGCATTTTTACAAGGAACACCTAGTGCCGCATCACCGGCCCGACGCCCTGCTGCTGTGGGAGGCCGACGAGCCCGATCATGCGGAGGATGTAAGTGCGGTGGTCGACTTAAAACTGGATGCGTTGGAGGCTCACGTGAGTCAGTTCGAATCGACCATGAAGGCTGGTGACGACAGCGAACTCGAAGAATTCCGTCAGCGGGTTCAGACTCGCTTGGCCGAACTCGGTGCCCCACACGACATGGCTGGCGCCGAGGTGTTCAAGCTGATCGAACACCTCTAACGGAGTTAAGGTTGGGCGTGCTCAGTCTGGCCCTCTGAGCTGTTGAAAAAGGCAGCGAGGTACCCGAGTTGCTCGGGGGCTCCCGGGAGCAAGTCGCCCACGGCATCGCCTCTTCCGGCGAGGGCATCGATCACTGCCGGCATTGCGCCAGAGATCACACGCTCGGCAGCTGTCACCTCAGCACTGCGAAGAGATCTGGCGTCGCAGGTCACCTTGAGCGTGCGGATGCCGAAGCCATTGAGCTGAATCGTCGAGGAAACTGATTGCCCCATCCGCATCGAGGGCACCAACGCCATCAAAAGCCCGTACAGGCCGACAAGTCGTTCTTCTTCCTCTGAGGAATCGGCCGGCAGGCCGAGCGGGATTAGCACGTCGCGCTCGTGGAGCCACGAATCCCACAGCACGTGCACCACGTTCACGGTCCAGTGCGCTGTGCCGTACACCGTTCGCTCTCGAGCGGTGTCTAGTTGCGCAAATCGTTCGCTTATACGTGCCCGGTGGGACGCCGAGGCTTTGGCGAACCGTTCGATCGTGACACTGGGCGTCTCGCCCTCCGAGGTGGCCAACCACGCGATAGGCGTCGACCGCGGGTCGAAGTCGGTTTTGTTCAGCGCTTGCGCTCCGTTTGCGACGACGACCGTCCGTTCCATGACGTCCGCGACGTGTCGAACCGTATCGTGAACGGACCACTGCGTGTTACGTGACTGGTGCGCCCATTGCGCCGGCCCGAGGCCCTGCCAGGTGTCGATGAGACGGTGATGATGCACCGCCAAAAGATCGGTTAGTCCCTCCGGGGCGAGGGAGACTCCGTCGCCAGTCGAGATGCTCCAGCAATCGTCCATTGTGCATCCTCTCTCAACCGAGTTCGCTGGGCTCTTGAGTGTTAGCGACCACCCCGCCACGTCAGGTTTGCATGTCGCATCATCGAATCTGGCATCACGCGCCTGGTTGCCGGGCGCCTGCTGCGGCCAGACGCAGCTCGTGCAGCAATCGTTGACAGCATCCCGTCAGCGAGAGCCGCTGTGACCGTCGGGCGCTCGATCGGGGCCGGAACTGGTGCAGCTTCCGGCGACCGCCCGGGGCCTCGTGGTACTGGACTCGTGCGAGGTAACCTCAACTAGGTCGGGTTCAGTCGTCTGCTCCGGCGGCCAGCTGTTGCTGACCAATCTCCCACATCGTCTGGGCCCTGAACGCAGATCACGAAATGGTGTAGCTCATCGTGCGGAGGTGATTGCATCTGGGTTCGGGGACATGGACACCAACGCTGAGCTTGCTCCGAAGATGTTCGGTCCTCACCAGATGGGAAAGCAGTTGGCGAACGAGTTCGGTCATCGTGGTCCACTCCGGTTCAACGAGGACGGTCGTCTCTCCGGCGGCATCATTGATGCGCGTTTGACGGGGCGCTGACCGGCATCGATGAGCTCTCAGCCGGGCCGCTGTTTGACCCTTGGGGCGACACAACCCCCTGAGCGGGGCAACAAGCAACACCGGTGAACTGACCGGCAGTTAATGCTGATCCATCCGCGTACCTCGGACGGATTGACGTTGCGCTGTAGGTGTCCGACCTCGGCGGTGACAAGCGAACGCCAGGCGCGATACCCCTGGTTGTGATGCTGGCGACGTCGCTGTCATGAACCGCCAGTTGCTCCATAATTGTTTTGCTAATCCATCTTGAGATCCCTCTGTTTTCATGCCGCTCGGTTTCGATCAACCGTTGTTTAATCGGGGTAGTGAGGGAAAGCCGCAGTTCAAGACGGGCTCCCCTGCACGCGCTGACCTCTGCGATGCGGGTGGGATCTTCATGCGGTCGACGTTCGTTGTCACGGTCATCAACATTCGTGAACAGCACTTTGCAGCCGAGACTCCGCACACGTATGCGCTCTTCGTCGAGCTCGAACACAGGTAGTGGGTACAACAATGGACCTTCGAACGCGTGTTGCACGCCGATAGCAGCCAAGTCATCTTCATCTAGTTCTGAGGGGACTCCGTTCGGGCGGGATCCCAGGTTCCCGGTTAGGGCACTGACCAGGCTGCTCTTGCGCTAAGTCTTGTGATCAAGCACCCTCACTGCCCAGCGCAGCTGCCAAGACAAACAACGACGCCCCGAATGGCCCCCCGACAAAGGGTTCGGGGCTGAGTGCCTTCACCTCACGAGAGCAGCGACGCAAACGGGCGACAGCTTGAAAGCTGCCGCCCGTCCCAGTTCGATGATCGGGTCAAAGCAACCCGTTCCGTCAGCGCTTCTTCTTGGCTGGAGCCTTCTTCTTGGCTGGGGCCTTCTTAACTGGACGCTTGGCAGCCATCAGGTCACTTCTTCTTCTTGCCGTTGAGGGCTTCCTTGAGTGCGGAGCTCGACGAGAACTTCGCTGCAGTCGACGCTGCAATGCTTACCGGTGCGCCGGTCTGCGGGTTGCGTCCGGTGCGGGCGGCGCGAGCCGACGTGCTGAACTTGCCGAAGCCAGGCCATGTGACCGCTTCACCCTTCTTCATCTCGGCCGTGACGTGATCGAAGAACGCTCCGATTGTCTTCTCGGTGTCGGCCTTCGACATGCCGGCGGCGCCAGCAACTGACTCGATCATTTCTGCTTTGGTTGCCATCGTTGGAACCCTTTCGTGGATGAATCTCTTGCGGTTTACCCCAGCCGAAGCCGAGACAACGGCCCCATCGAGGAACCGAATAACATCAATGTGACTTGCCGGACACCCTCGAACGCAACCCTAGAAGTGTTTGCAAATGCAATGACTTCTCAAAGAGCCCGTAACGGGGCAGGTATTGAGAGGCAACAGCAACGGTGATACCAGAGCCGTCGAGATAACTGAACACATCACGCAGCCGAGTCCCCACCGCTTCGAGCTCACCGGCTTTACACGTCATCGGCGGCCAGGAAAACCCACGCAAGCCATCATCCCGAAACCAAGGAACCACGCGCACGTGCGGGTGGGCAACTTTCTGGCGGACGACATTGTTGTTGGCCACGAAGGTTCCGCGCACCCTGTTGCTTTCGGCATGGTCGACGCGATCAGGTGCAGCCTGCGGGAAAACGGAACGATTTCGCCGGGCTCGAGGTCGGCCAGCGTCACGACGTGGCGTCGCGGTATGACAAGCGTTTGGCATCGTGCGGTCGGCAGCTGCAGCGGTCGAGAATGCCCACTGCAATGCTGTCGTCCCACGCCACCTCGCCATGTTCGTCACCACAAATGATTCGACAGAACACACACGATGCTGCCGGAGCCTCAGCGATGACGAGCCCAGCATCTTGGCACCATCACCTGCCGGCGCAACTCTGTGGACTACAAACAAATTGTTGCGTATGAGCCCCATTCAGCACCGTCGAGACAACTCACCACAGGAGTGATCGTGACCGATCTGTCCATCGCCCACGACATCGCCACCCCCGAGGCGGCCGGTACACCGGGGGGAGGCGGTAGCGATAGCAGGCCACCGGCGACCCGAACACGACTCGTCGTCGACACGTCAGTACTGATCGCAGACCCCGGCTGCGTACTGGACTTCAGTGAAGTCGACGTCGTCGTCCCCCTCACCGTCGTCGAGGAGTTGGACGGCCTCAAGAGCCGCTCAGACGACGTCGGACGGGCCGCACGCACCGCGCTACGAACCCTCGAGGAATTGCGGATCGCGCACGGTGGGTCACTCGCCGAGCCCGTTCCGACAGGCACGGGCAGCGCCACCCTGCAGATCGAGATCAACAACATTCGCAAACATCTGCTGATCGAACACGGACTCGATCCGGCGATCCCCGACAACCGGATCATCGGCGCAGCAATCGGCCAGTCCGATTTTGGGCCGACCACGATGGTGAGCAACGACGCCGCGCTGCGGATCAAAGCCGCCCACCTCGGCGTCGATGCCACCGAGCACACACCAACCCGCTCCAACCATGTCGCCGCACCAATCGGTTGGACGACGATCGATACTGCTTTCGAGAAAATCGACTGCCTCTATGCGGCCGGGGCGATCGCACTCGACGCAGTCGCCAGCCCATCCGAGCACCCAAGCGAGAACGAGTTTGCAGTCCTCCGATCCGGGTCTCAGTCGGCGCTCGTTCGCACCATCGGTGACGAATTTCTTTTGCTTGGACACCAAAGTGCCGAGCCATGGGGGCTTCGCCCACGGAACAAAGAGCAGCGATTCGCTCTCGAACTCTTACTTGACCCTGATGTCTCAGTGATTGCGCTCGATGGTCGCGCCGGCACCGGCAAGACACTCCTCGCCATCGCTGCTGGACTCGAGATGGTTGTCGAGCAGCAACAGTACGAGCGACTGGCGGTCTACCGACCCCTCGTCCCCGTCGGCCGAGCCGACGTGGGTTTCCTCCCCGGCGGACTCGACGAGAAGCTTGATCCCTGGATGTCGGCGATTCACGACGCAATCGTGGCACTCAGCGATCACAGCGACAGCCACGACGCCCGGGGGCTAATTGACGAGCTCACGGACCGTGGGCAACTTTCGCTCGAATCAGTGACCTTTCTCCGTGGCCGCTCGTTGCAACGTCAGATGATCCTCATCGACGAAGCCCAGAACCTAGAACCGACGACACTTCGCACGATCCTCACCCGAGTCGGCGAGGGCACCAAGGTGATATTCACTGGCGATACGAGCCAGATCGACGCGCCCTACCTCGGTGAGAACAACAACGCCCTGAGCGTGCTCACCTCTGCCTTCGCCGACCAACACTGTTTCGGTCACATCACCCTCACCGCGTGCGAACGCAGCAACGTTGCGAGCCTCGCCGCCGAACTCCTCTGACACGCATCCCGTCGGCAGTCCCGATCTTCAGGCGGTCGTACGGATAACGACCGCCTGCCCGCGATGTTTGCAAATCACCTAAATTTCATTTAGTGTTAAATGGACTTGACCCCCCGGTCAGACGAGTGCTCAATTCCTAAGGGCTAAGGAGCCGGCATGGCCATCATCGAAATCGAAACCCATCGTGATCTGAGCGTCGGGGCTTCCGATAATGAGTGGCGGGAGCGCGCCAACTGCAAGGGAGACACCCGACTCTTCTTCCCGCCGAAAGCCGAACGACCGCAGGCTCGGGCCCGACGTGAAGCAAAGGCTCAACGCCTATGCGAATCCTGCCCTGTTGGCGAGCCGTGCCGCGAGTTTGCCCGAGATAATCGCGAGTACGGCTTTTGGGCCGGCGAGTCCGAAGAAGACCGTCACTTGCTCGGGTTCACTGTGTCGGCACCGATCGGCATCCGGGCGCGGCACCACGACCCCGCCTGCTAACGCAACGCCGGTCCGCACTGGTGCGCCCCTAAGCGCTCGCACATGAGGTGCATGCGGCTCGCACACTGGGACTGCGTTGAATGTTTTCGTCACCACCCAGGCGCGCATCGACGTTCTTAAAGATGCGACACCCCCTGTCTATGGTAGTGATCATGGCCCTCCCGAACTTCGCCGTCGTCGACGTCGAAACCTCCGGGTTAGATGTGCGCCGCCATCGGGTTCTCCAGCTAGCCGTCGTCACGGTCAATGCCGACGGGTCCGTGATTGACGAGTGGGACACCTTCGTCAAGCTGCGTTGGCCGATGGGGCGTGTCGGACCCACTCACATCCACGGCATCTCCCGGCCGATGCTCAAACACGCGCCCACCATCGACGTGGTCCTCAACGAACTCGATCGACGGATCGGCGACTCAATGTTCGTAGCGCACAACGCCCGCTTCGACGGAGAATTTCTTCTCAACGCCACGCGACGCAGTCGCTCGAATACCACTCTCCCCACCACGCTCAAACGGCGGTTGTGTACGTTGCGCATGTCTAGGCAGCTTGATCCGGAACGAGTCTGCTCGCATCGACTCACCGACCTCTGCGATCGCTACGACATCACTCTCGACCGTCCTCACGAGGCACGCTCTGATGCCCTCGCGACTGCGACTCTGCTGCCACACCTGCTGCGCGCCCACGACGTGAACGACGTCGACGACCTCGAGCCATTCCTTGACCGCATCGCTCATCCCGCACGCTTCAGCAGCTGATCGACGTCAGTCGTAATTGGCAAGCATCGTGGCCGCCAGACGGCGAGCACCGGCGCCGCCATCACGCGGCTGCCGCACCTCGGCATGCGGCCCGAGCCGCACCAGCAGCCGATCGAGCCACCACTGGCTGGCCACGGGAAGCACGACGTCGACCGAATCGAACGTATGACCTCCTCTGCCGACGACAGGCTCGACCGTGTCGACGGGATACTGCTCGATGATCCACTGGGCCGCAGGCGCAAGACGGAGTCGTGCTCGCGGCAAGTCGACATCGGAGAAGAACGAATCCGGAGCACTGGCATCCGGGTCGAGTGGATGCGTTGCGCCGGTCCTCGTCACCGACTCGATGCGGTCGATGCGAAACGTTCGGCGTTCACCCGAGCGATCATCGTCGGCAAGCAAGTACCAGTTCCCTGAACTGGCAAACACATGTCGGGGAATGATTGTTCTCTCAGATGCGTGGCCACGCGACTGTGAGTAGTACTCGATGTGCAGTTCAGCTCCGACAGTGACATCGTCGATCAGGTCCGCAGCTGCCGCAGGGCGCTCAAGGTCGACCACGACCCCTGCGGTCCTGTCGGAGTCTGTATCGAGACCCGCTTGCCCGAGCGCATCGGCAAGCTTTGCCAGGCCGCGGGCGAGCGGACCGTCGGCATCCGCGCCCGGAAGTTCCATCGCCGCTCGCGCCGAGGCAAGCAGTCCGAAGCCCTCGAGTGCTGTAAGTCGCAATGGACGAGTAAAAAGTCGGGGAACGCCCACAAACACCATGCCCTCGTCGACGAATACGTCGATCATCTCGTCGACGTAAGGAGGTAGACCACACATGGCAACGAGTTCCAGATCTTTCGTAACCTGTGCCTCGGTTAGGCCAAATCGCTCGGCGACGTCGGCGAGCGGCACCTCGCCCGCCTCCATCAACCATGGCAACATGACAAGCAACTGCCGAAGTCTGTCCTGGGCGTTACGCGGACCGACGCGGTTGGCAGTCATCGGGGGCCCGCCGAAGTATCGACAGGACCAGCGACCTGGTGCAGCCACGTCACGATGTCGTTGCGAACGTGCGGTGGGTCGAGGACCACGGCATGGTCGACTAAGCCAATAAGCCACGAGCGGAAAGCATCGAGATTGGTCGCAGGGACCATCACATGGATCGATCCGTCGGGTTCTCGGGACATCACCCGCTCGGTTCCGAGTTCTCGTTCAGCTGCGGCGGAGCGGGCGGCCGACACTCGAACAGTCGCTTCGACCGCATCATCAACGGCATGGCCGATCTGCTTCGGGTCAGCCGGAAAGGCGGACCGAGGGTCGAAGTCTGCGGGCCGTTCGAAATCGCTTGGTACACCAACTGCGATCTCGCCCTCAATGCGGTCAACTCGGAACGTTCGCTTGGCATCTCGTCGTCGGTCGTGACCGACCAGATACCAAAATCCACCGCGCAGCAGAACCCCCCATGGCTCGACGGTGCGTTGCTGCTCGCGGTAGCCGAACGTCACCGTCGACCGTGATGCCACTGCCGAACGGATCGGGGGAAGCTCAGGGCGGTCGGGCAGCACTGCCGACACCGGCGGGCGGTCGACCGAACCGACCCCGCCGCCGAGCTTGAGGATCGCATCACGTCCGACGCCGGATTCGGTTCTGACCGTTGCCACCGCCACCTGCAATGCGCGCATCTCATCGGGCGCGAGGTCGAGATCATTGAGCTCGTAACTCGCCCGATCGATGCGATATCGCGTCTGACCGGCGTACTGATCTCCGGCTTGGATCTCCATCTCGATCGGCACGCCGATCTCGCGAAGCGCGAGTTTGTCGCGCTCGAACGCCTGACGGCGTGCCTTCTCATCCTCGGGGTACTGCCCGTCGAGCGCCGACGCGATCTCTCGCAGCGACAACCCAGTGCGAGTTTCCAGCAGCACCGCCAGCAAATTCGTCAGTCGCTCCACCCGATCGGCCATTACTGATCAGGATACGTCGTGTGACCAGGCCGGGCGCAGCGATCTCACCCGTACAATGTGGTCATGGCTGCCCCCCTGCCTAATGTCAACGATCTGTACGTTCGAACCGTCGAGCGATGTCCCTTCGGTGCAACTCGAGAAGCAGGTACCCCGATGTCGGCGGTGCGCTGAAGTGTTCGACGTAGACGCGATCAGAGCCGAATTCCCATTGCTGACCGATCGAACTATCGATGATGCTCGGCTGATCTACCTCGACTCGGGCAACACATCCCAAAAGCCCCGCCGAGTCATCGAAGTGATGACGACGTTCATGGAGAAGACCTACGCGCCGATCAACCGCAGCTCGTACCGGCTTGCGGGCGAGGCAACCGAGGCGTATGAGGGTGCCCGACACGCGGTTGCGCGCTTGATCAACGCGCCATCGGTCGACGAGATCGTCTTCACCAAGAACGCCACCGAGGCGATGAACCTCATTGCCATGTCCTGGGGTCGGGCCAACCTCGGCGTCGGCGATGTGGTCGTCCTCACCCAAATGGAGCACCACGCCAACATCGTGCCATGGCAGATGCTCGCACAGGAGCGTGGAGTCGAGATCCGCTGGATCGGCCTGACCGCCGACGGTCAGCTCAATCTCTCCAATCTGGATCAGCTGCTCGACGGCGCCAAAGTGTTGTCGTTCACCGCGATGAGCAACGTGCTCGGCACTATCCCACCCACTGAGCAACTATGCGCTGCAGCTCACGCTGCGGGGGCGCTCGCAGTGGTCGACGCTTGCCAGTACGTGCCGCACAACGTCACCGACGTCCAGGCATGGGGTGCCGACCTCGTTGCATTCTCCAGCCACAAGATGTGCGGGCCGACTGGGATAGGGATGCTCTGGGGAAAGATGGAGATCCTCGATGCAATGCCGCCGTTCCTCGGCGGTGGCAATATGATCGATGCCGTCACCTACGACGGGTTCACGACTGCACCGGTTCCGGCGAAATTCGAAGCCGGCACCCCGGCGATCATCGAAGCGGCCGGACTGACTGCAGCGATCGAGTTCCTCGAAGGCATCGGGTTGCACAACATCAGGCAGCACGAGATGCAGCTCACTCGCTACGCGCTTGACACGTTGAAGCGCCGATTCGGCGATGAGATCACCGTCTACGGACCTGACAACGTCGAAGTGCGCGGCGGCGTCTTCAGCTTTGCGTTCCGCGATCTTCACCCACACGACGTCAGCCAAGTGCTCGACGAGTCGAACGTGTGCGTACGCGCAGGCCACCACTGCGCCAAACCATTGATGAAGACACTTAAGGTCAACGCCACCACTCGCGCGAGCATCTACCTTTACAACGACGAAGCCGACATCGATGCTCTGGCCGATGGCCTCGAGGGCGCAAGCGATATTTTCAGCTTCTGATGAAAAACCAGTAATGGCACGGATTGCACCAGTCAGGAAGTCGTGATGCCCGGACTCGAAGAGCTCTACCGCGAGATCATTCTCGACCACTACCGATCGCCTCGAAACCGGGGGGAGCTCGACTCCCCCCCAGCCACCAAGGTGGACGGGCAAAACCCGCTGTGCGGCGACGAGATCACCGTGTACCTCCAACTTGAGGGGTCCGGCGACAACGCCTTTGTGGCCGACGTGAAGATCGCAGGACAGGGATGCTCGATCTCCCAGTCCTCCGCGTCGATGATGACCGGTGTGATCATGGGAAAGAAGGTTGGTGAGATTCGCGCCGTCTCGCGCCGGTTCAAGTCGATGATGGGCCTCGAAGACATCGAGACCGAGGCTGGTGACGGCGAAGTCGACCTCGGAGACCTCGAGGCACTACAGGGCGTCATGAAGTTTCCGGTTCGCATCAAGTGCGCAGTTCTCGGCTGGAACACCCTCACCAGCGCACTCGACGAGGCACTCAATCCGCCCGAGTAGAGGTCATCATTTCCGCAGAACCTCGCTGACGCGTTCACATTTCGGCCAGTCGCCCGTTCGCCCCCGACACGCAGCGACGTCTACCTTCTCGATCGATGAACGACTTCACCATGCCGTCCCACCGATCCGCAGACTTCATTCCTGCGCAGATCGACGACATTTCGGTTGCATGGCTCAACGCAGTGCTCGGTGCCGAATTCGGGACTGTCGTATCGATCGACATTGCCCACTTCGGTGAAGGGGTCGGGATTCTGGGCGAACTGGCCCGGATATCGCTGACCTACACATCGGGTGAGTCCGGGCCAACCAGCATCGTGGCCAAGTGCGCATCCTCGTCGCCCGAGAACCAGTTCCTCTCAGTCGCCATGGGCTTTTACCTGCGCGAGGTCGCGTTCTACCAACACATGGCAGACAGGGTCGAAATCCGCGTGCCTCACCCATTTCATGCAGCGGCATCCAAAACCGGCGTCCCGTTCGTGCTGCTGATTGAGGACATTGAGGAAGCCAGCACACCGAATCAACTCGATGGAATCTCCGTCGACGAAGCTCAACGCATCATTTCGAGCGTCGTCCCGCTCCACACCCAGTTCTGGGGGGCCGCCGAGCTGACGTCGCTCGACTGGTTGCCGCCGATGAACAACGACATGTATAAGAGCGCCCAACCGATGGCCACTGCCGCATTCCCATCCTTCGCCGAGCACTTCAGCGATCGGATCCCTGCCGACATGCTCGAGACAATCCGCGTGGCCTGCGACCGCTATGCCGAGCTACTCGACTACACGGTCTCAGTCGGAACACCCACGTTCACTCACACGGACTGTCGTGCCGAGAACTACCTCTTCGGCGGACCCGACGGCGATGACGCGACGACAATAATCGACTTCCAACTCTCGACGCGCCACGTCGGAATGTGGGACGTGACCAACCTGCTCGCCGGGTCGATGGATCCCGACCTCCGGCGAGCCCATGAAGCCGAACTCATATCAGAATACGTCGGTCAGATCCGTGCCGCCGGAATCGACTACACGCTCGACCAGGCCATGAAGGAGTACCGCATCAGCCTCCTGCAGCAGACGACCGCTCAGGTAATTACGAGCGATCTGCAGGGCGGCAACGACCGCGGTGCGGCACTGCTTGAACAACTGCATCTGCGACCCGTCCTCGCTGCGATGGACAACAACGTGCACACTGTCTTGAGCGAATTCTGACCGACTCGCACCTCATGAACTGGAACAGGTCAGCCGGAGCGATTTGACCTCAGCTGGCAGCAAGCGTCCGATCGAGTCATCGATAACTTGCGGTCGAGTGGAAGCCATCACCTTGTCGACGTCACGGTGCGTTACCTCGGAGGCAAAAAGGTCCTCAGTCGTCGGCGGGAACGCTCGCCGGACCCGCCATAAATAGGACCGAGGTACCCACCGCGCAAAGTACAGCGGCCGACACGTACGGGATCTTGTAAGAACCGAACACGTCAAACAGCCATCCGATGAGCAGCGGTCCACCGGCGACACCAACGATCGTGACCGCCTGCGAGCGGCCAAAAATCCGCGGGTAGTCGAGCACGCCGAAACGTTCAGCGATCAGCAGCGGCTGCATCATCAGCAGATTGCCGATCGTCATTCCAAAAAGCACGATCGACGCAAATATAAGCGCGGTCGACTGGGACAGGCCGACGCCGATCAGGGCAAGTGTCTGGATCGCCGCCACGCTGACCGTGAACCGCATCATCGGCATCCAAACCACCAGTCGCCCACCGACAAGGCGGGCGATTACCGACGTTGCAGCGAGCGCAGTGATCGAGAATTGCGCTGTTTGCTCGTCCGTACGATCCTCAACCAGCTTCACCAACTGCTGGATGCCCCCAACCTGGGAGCCAAGTACTAGGACATATCCGTAGGTCACCGCCCGGTAAAAGCGCGTTGATAACGCGTCGGAATAGGTGGACCCAGTTGGCGTAGGAGCTTCTGATCCAACGACGAGGCGTTCGCCATCAGGAGCAAAACCGTCGACTACGGGATCGGGCCGGACGAGAAACAGCGTGACCGGCACCATCGCTGCGACGAAGATCAATCCGAGCCATGGCGTGCTCATCGCCAGGCCATTGTCGTCGATGAGTCGCTTCGCGATTGGGGTTAGGACGATGCCACCGACCGAGAGACCGGTCGACGCCACCGACAACGCAACTGACCGTTTGGTGTGGAACCAGCGGGTTACAACAGTTGTCGTCGGGACCAGGCCACAAAGCGCGTAGCCGATGCCGAACACGCCGTAGGCGATATACAACTGCCATTGCGCGGTGACCTGACCAACAGCGGCGAGCGATCCGCCACTGATGACAGCACCGGCGATGATCACGGCCCGCACGTCGTATCGGGTGATCAAGCGGGCGGCAACGAGCCCGAAAAGTCCTCCGATGATGAAGAAGATCGTGACCGCAAACGAAATTGAGCCGAGGGGCCAGTCCTGCTCCTTGCTGAATGCATTCAGGTATACGGACAGGCCGTAGAACGCAAAACCCGAGTTGATCAGGAGGACAAAGAAGCACCCAGCGACGACTCGCCATCCAGGAAAGCTGCTTAATGAATTTGTGCTCGTCGGCTGATCAGTCGCTGAGGTCATCGATCCTGGCAGCCATCAAACGGTCAATGTCGGTCACCATGTTGCCGGCGTCATGTGTGGTCAACTTGATCGATACCCGGTTGTAGACATTTGACCACTCAGGGTGATGCTGGAGCTCCTCCGCGATGAACCCCACTCGAACCATGAACGCCATCGCCTCGCTAAACGAATCGAACTCGATATCGCGGTGCAACGCCCCGTTGCGCTCGGTCCATTCCACGTTCCAAGCGTACGGACCAGTCCAACTCCGCCACAAACCGTCGACACGTGCACCGATCAACTACGGCGAGAAGGTCCCAGCAGGACACCTAATCTGGTGTGGAAACAAACCAAGCGTATCTGCTGAACCAGCTCACTCTTTCGGGCCCACGTTGCGAGCAACGTCTTTCGGGATCGTCCGAATGAGCGATTGAAATGAGCAAATAGGGATGCGACCCCCCCTGTCCCGGTGTCGGACTGGACGGGGTTACGCAAGGCAGGAAAGAAGTCTCTGGGAACTGCATCAACGTGCAACACGGCATCGACCACAGTGCGTCTCTCTTGGTCCGCATGACGGCGTCCGGTAGGACACCTTCACCAAACCACTGCGCTACAGCAGCAGGAGTTTCTATGTTTACGCCACCGGCGTGTTGGCGAGCTCCTGCACGCACCCACAACACTTGGAACTCCGCGCTCGGGGGGTGCGGAGGCGTGCGACATCGCTCTCAGCGGAGCGTCTCCTCGGCAACGTCACCTTCCACTTCGTTGATGACTGCGTTCTTGCGCGCTGCTACACCGACCGCAGCCTCGGCCGATTCAAGATCAGCACGGCGACCCACTTCGGCGACAAGACGAATGATCCCGATGATGACCAGAGCAGCTGCGATGAGCAGCAGCAGCACGAGGCCTGTGGGCCGAGTCCAGAGCACAAGCGCAATGACCGCGACGGACACAGTCGCGATGGTGAGCGTATTCTGCTGTGTAGCGACCCATCTCGGCACGGCACCGACGTCATGGCGGGAGCCGGCGTCACCGGCTCTTCCCAGCAGCTGGTTCCACCAGGCGCGAATTCTTGCGGCCGTAGCTGATGGACCGACGACCCACGATCCGATCAAGAAGGTCGCTCCGAGCACCAGCAGAGTGCGGAAAGAACGCAACACGAATCGGGTCGTGGTGTCGAAGAATGCTGTTGCCGCTCCAGGATTGCGCACGCTTGCGGACAAGCTGTCGTTGTACTGGCCTCGCCCCCATGAGTACAGCACCAAGGCAATGATCATCGGCGCAACGATTGCAATCCCCACACGACGGAAACCGAGTCGTCGGTTCTCCGCCAGCAGAACCGCTCCAATCAGCAACACAGCCGTGAGGATCACCGTGATCCACGAGAGTGAGTCCAGTAGACCGAGCGCACTCTGAACGCTGGACAAGTCGTCCGACTCAACGATTACGAACTCCTGATTTAGTTCATCGACCGGAAATCTCTCTGCAAAATTAGTCCCGAGTCTCCCATCCAATTCTGCGATCGCCAGATTCGCCACCGGGCCGAGCTTGAGCACGATCCGGCCGCCGGCGGTCTCGACGACATCGTTCCCACTACCAGTCAGCACCTTCACCACGTTCTCATGACCGATCCGGTTCGCGCTCTCCCACACGTTGGCAAACTGGTCGGATTTAACCAACTGCGAGACCACCTGGGTGATCAGCGATTTCGCACCGAACTCGAGCGCGCCAGCGAGTATCGCCCTCTCCGGAAAGGCCTGCTCGGCCAGCGTTTGGAAGTCAACGGCTTCGGCGACCAACTCGGTCACCTGAAAGGTCACCGCTTCTTGAATATCTTCATTCTCGGCCAGCGGTGCGACCGTCTGCACGTACTGGTCCGTATCGAGGATGGTTTGGCGCGTCCAGACTGTCAACACCGAGAGCGGCAGGATGATCGCACCGACGACCGCACAGATGACCGAACCAAACCGACGTTGTTGGCCGGCGCCCTTCTTCGGAGCCGTCTCCAACTGATCATGGGGCGGAGCGTTTTCGGCGCGGAGGCGCTCCAGCTCCTCTGCTGCCTCGATGTCAGTATCGGATGATTTTCCGTTAACCATAGGTCAGTCCCCTTCCAGGACACTGTTGCACCACTCCGGCGGTTACAGCGATCATGTGACAGCATGCCGCCACAATATATGAGCGCTGATGCGTATTTTAGGCCTGACGACCCAGCGTGCTGATCGGAGTTCCATGCAGGCGATATGTCATTACTCAGCGCGTCAACGCCGGCAAGAACCGCATCAGCACCGGTTTGGCCAGCCGGCCGCATCCATCTACTCCGCGGTCTTTCGTGAGCGGCATACCAATGTTACGGATTCGCAATGCAGAGGAGACACTCAAGATCATGACACTGCAGCCGCCTGAGCAGGTTACGGGTCTGCGGCGGGTTCTACCAGGCCTTGCCAGCATCACCAGCGGTGCCCGCAACTCTGCACTTGCCGACTCGCGTGCCGCTCTCACCGTCTGGGCGGTGGTGGTGCCGCAGTCACTTGCGTACGCAACGCTCGCCGGGGTGCCATCGGTGAACGGCCTGTACGCAGCGGTCGCAGCACTCGCTGCGTACGCCTTGTTCGGTACATGCCGAGATCTGAACATGGGTGCGGAGTCGACCGTTGCGCTCATGGCGGCTGCAGCGGTTGCACCCCTGGTCACGAGCCCCGACGACATCGTCGAGCTGACCTCATTGGCCGCCCTGTTGGTCGGCGGCTGGTGTGTGTTGGGGTTCGTTGGCCGACTTGGATTCATCAGCGAGTTCCTGTCCCGCCCGATCCTTGCCGGGTACGTATTTGGGTCAGGCATCATCATCGTGATCAGCCAACTCGAGTCGCTTTTGGGACTCGACATTGACGCTAACCTGTACACGACCGACATCGGCGCAGTGGTTCGTAACCTCGACGACAGCGACGGCCTCACGACATTAATCGGTCTCTCGACCGTCGTGTTGGTCCTCGGTCTTCGTACCCTGGCGCCAAAGATCCCCGCACCGCTTGTTGCTGTCGTGCTCGGAATTCTGGCTGTCGCCCTGTTCAATCTGGACGCAGAGGGTGTGGCCACCGTCGGCAACATCAACTCCGGCGTGCCAGTGCCCGGGGTCCCCAACGTTTCATTCGATCAGTTCACCCAACTCTTGCTGCCGGCGCTGGGCATTGCACTCCTCGCCTACCCCGACAGCTTTCTCACCGCCAGCTCCTTGGCCTCGTCTGGCGACTACACGCTCGACGCCGACCAGGAGTTCCTGGCACTTGGCGCGTCGAATGTAGTGTCCGGCTTTCTGCAGGGCATCCCGGTGAACGGCAGCCAGTCGCGGAGCTTCGTTCAGGGCGACTCAGGTGGCACCTCAAACCTAGTTGGCTTGATCTGTGCCGGACTGGTGTTGACCACGCTGTTCTTTCTCACTGAGCTGTTCGAGAAACTCCCTAACGCCGTTCTCGCCGGGATCGTCATCGTTGCCGGACTCGGACTGTTCGACATCGCCGACTTCAAAGCACTCTGGAAGATTCGCCGCTCGGAATTCTGGCTCGGCGCAGCGACCGTTGCTGCGGTCCTTTGCCTTGGCATGCTCGGCGGAATCGCGTTCGCCATCGGTTTGTCATTGGTCGCCGCACTGGCGCGCGCTGTGCGGCCGCATACTGCCGAGCTGGGCCTTGTCGACGGTACCGATACGTTTCGCGACATCGACCGACGCGATGACGCGCATCCGATCCCGGGTATCTTAATTTACCGAATCGACGACGAACTATTCTTCGCGAACGCAGCCTTCTTCGTTCGTGACGTGAAGTCCCGGCTGATCGCGTCGGATCCACCGGCGACTGCTCTAGTCATCGATGCCGAGGGTGTCTCCGACATCGACACGACCGCGATCCAACAACTCGAGCAACTACTCGGAGAAATGGCCGAGGCCCAGGTCCAAGTCGCGTTCGCTCGCGTGCGCCGCCCAGTCGTCGACATGATCGAACGCTCCGGACTCCGAGACCGCGTGACAGACGACGCCATCTTCCTTGAAGTCGATGACGCCGTTCACCACTTCCAGACGAATGGCACACCACGAGACAACGGGAACGGATGAATCTTGACGATATCTCAGGTGATGAAGGAGTCGGTGAGGCCGTCGGGATCACACGCCGCCCCACCGTCATCAAGGTACGAGACGCTCAAATCGTCCACATCACGACAAGGAGACGCTCGATACGGCACGCACCATCAACGACAAGCCGCGATCCCCCGGCGTTGTCTCCTGCCTCAGCGCTTGCGTTTGAAGATGCGGGCTAAAACGCTGGGCTTCGGATTGCGGTCCGCCTCGACTTCGGCTTTCACCTCGGCACCGACGGCGTTGACGATGTCCTCGGCCGCATCGAGAACTGCTGCCGCCGATCCGTCGTCGAGACCACCCGGTTCTGGAGGAGTCGCCCCGACAGAAAGGGTTCCGTGAGTCCATGCAACATCAGCGAGACGACGCTCGTACTTGGGGCAGTTCTCGGGGCACCTCCAGGGCGCGTCCGGAGCGAGGTCAAGGTTGCACTTCCGAACCGTGTCGCCGTTCGGGTAGGACCGTGATTCGAAGTTCTTGCACTCCGTTCGCATCGGCATCGGGTTGATTCTATTCAGATTCGGCGGCCCTGCGGCTCTCATCTGGCCTGCGTTCGACACGTCGTCACACCGTCACTCAAGCTGACGACGCGGTGGAGGCTCGGCGCGCCTCCGGAATTTGAGGGTGCGGCGATTATGACTTTGCTCAAATCAACACAACACACCCCCTCGGCAACGACGTGACTCTGTCGACCGCGCTCCAATTGCTGGCCCCAACGGCGCCGAGGTTCGCTGCCGAGCCATCACCGAGGCCGACATCGAGGACTCGCACTCAAGCGAAGCTGAGTTCATCGCACGACCCGCTCCCCAGCGCGGGTCCAAGTTCGCAGGCGGCTTAGCGTTCATGCAGATATTACTCGCCATTCGAATCCCGATCCGGCGGCAGCTCAACGGAGTTCCTCAACTCCTGTCCAACACAGGGATCACTTGCACACGGCAACGACTAGGTCGTAACAGCGATCACCCAGCGGTCAGACGTGACTGCGCTTGGCATCAACATCGAGCCAGACAGCGGCTTGACTCCCGACGAGCAAACGCTCATACCCGGCCTAGATGACTACGTCGGCGACCCGCTTCTTGCGTTTAATCGAAGGAGGTCGTTTACAAGGCTCGCAGTTCCCTCTGCGGCCGGCTCCTCGACCAACATAAGGTTCCTCATCCGGTGCGAACCCCGCTACTTGTCTGGCCCTGTCAGGCCAGGGAGCGGGTGTTGGGAGGCCGCCACGACATAGTCGACAAGCGTCGAGTTTCCCTCGTCCTAGCGTTCGCCAACGCAACGTCTCAGGCGGCCGGCTGATCCACAGCTGCTATCGACTCGGCGGGCGCAGCGTCGGCCTCAATAAAGATGCACTCACCGGGACACATCTCGGCAGCGTGGATCACACTCTCCACGTGGCGAGACGGAATCGAGGCGAGGCTTCCTGATCCGCCCGGGTCGTTGAGAGGCTGGCCGGACTCAGCCACGTAGGCAATCCCGTCTTCCAGTTGGACGAACACGTCGTCACAGTGATCGATGCAGATCCCGTCGCCGGTGCAGAGGTCCTGGTCGATCCAAACCTTCATGGGGGCTCCTTTCGACTGGACGAACTCAGATGTCGGCCAGCCCTCGATGAGTCGGCAAAACCTTCGCCGATGAACTCCATTCCTATCGACCCGAGCCACTTTTCGCAACTTGTACCTTGCGCAATTGAAACAATCAGAAATCGTTGCTATCGTTGGCTGGTATGACCAACGTCGTGGACTTGTCGCCAACGCAGCGGCATGTGCTCGAAGTGCTCAAGCGGCACGGCGAAGTCACCCCCGACGAACTCGCCGTCGCACTCGAAATTTCGTCCAGCGCCGTTCGCCAACACCTTGCCGCGCTCCGCACCGCGGGACTCGTCGTCTCGCATAAAGATCACGGACACGCGGGCCGCCCGGCTGAC
>CAJQPY010000019.1 GCA_905480335.1 uncultured Ilumatobacter sp.
CATCCCCGAAGAACGCTCGTTACTTGCGATGCGGCGAGGGGAAGCAGCGCTCTTTCTCGAGCGGCTTGGATCCACCGGCGGATCCCCGATCGAGTGGCGCACCACCACGATCCGTGGCGACCGCTATCGCTACGTATCGCATTTCGAGGCCGGCACGGCGCCGTGGCTCGTTGCCTCCGCTGAAAACTAACCCTGGGTCGCTTCCGCTGCGCTTCATGATATCCAGGCAGGTGCTCTCGCCATCGTCACGAGTCACCAGCTTTTGGCCACATGCAGGGTTTGAACGGTGAGGGCTGCGGTCAACGGAAACAGGGGTCACCAGACGCCGACGAGGCGGGCGGCGAGAAAGAGCGCTGCTCCCACCATGAACACGCGGATGACACTCTCACCACCCGTCACCGCAAGCTTTGCCCCAAACCACCCGCCGACAAGAAACCCCGTAGCCAGAACGAGTGCCGGACCCCAGGCAACATTGCCCTGCACGATGAACACCGGCAGCGCAACGCACGTGACGACCAGATTCACCAGCACCTTGACGCTATTCGCAGTTACCAAGTCAAAACCGGCCCGCGTGAGTGCTGCGAGCATCACGAGGCCGACACCCGCTTGGAAGGCGCCGCCATAGAGCCCGATTCCAAAAAAGACCACCGATGTCACCGCTGTCGACCACGGCTCGACGCCTTCGCCGGGCTTGGGCTTGAAAATCGTCAAGGCGATGACCGGAATGAGCAGCAACCCGAAGATCGTCTCGAACGTCTCATCGGCCAGCCGGCTAATTCCAAGTGAGCCGATAAGTGACCCAAACACCACCGGCGCCAGCACCGGTCCTGCACTCTTTCCACCATCGATGCCCGACCTGCGAAACGAGGCAACCGCTGAGCCACTGGCAGTCAATACCCCGACACGATTCGAGCCGTTCGCCTGGTTGCCGGGCACGCCAGCCAACACCAACAGCGGCACCGTCAACGCGGACCCCCCGCCTGCCATCGTATTGATCACTCCCGCTCCTGCGCCGCCGACGACAAGCAACAACGCCTCCCACCACGCCATTTGTGCGCGGCTATCCGTGCTGGAGCAGGTCGCGCAACCCAGGGTCGCGGAGGACCTCGCGCACGGTGGTCACGATCGTCTGAGTTTGTGCATCAAGTTCAAGGTTCGCCACTGAGCCCACCTCAAACGCACCCAGTGTTGTGCGTTCGAGCGTTTCTGGGATCAAACTCACCGCGATCTCGTTCTCCTCACGGTCAAGGCGTGAAATTGTCAGGCTCACGCCGTCGATCGCGATCCACCCCTTCCACATCAGGTAGGCCATGTACTCGGCGGGAACCAGGAACCACACCGTACGATTTTCCCCAGCGATTTCGATACGCGATACCGTGATCGTTCCAGACACGTGACCCGAGAGGATGTGCCCACCGAGTTCATCACCGAAGCGGAGACTGCGCTCGATGTTCACGCTCGACCCAGATTTGATGTCACGCAGATTCGTCAACTGCACAGTCTCGGCGATCACGTCGAAAGCGACAACGTCGCCATCGATTGCCGCGGCGGTCAGGCACACGCCATTGTTGGCCACACTGGCACCGACTTCCAGATCGTTGGCACGCTCGCCGAGCCGAACCCGCAACCGACGCACGCCATTCCGGTCGTCAATCCCAACAACCTCGCAGAGTCCTTGCACGATGCCAGTGAACACTCTGGAAGGCTAGCGATCGAATCTCGTTCGGGCCAGCCGGCGCCGCAACAACCCTCGACTCGACCACCCCCGACTCCGGCAAGTTTCAGTTTGTACTTGCGCTCGCCGATATTTTCAGAGACCACGACCGTTCACCGACACTCCCAGGAAAGAGGGGGCGTCATTCAACTACAGCGGCATCGGGCTCTTTGGGAGGACCGACGTCGATGAATCGCTAAAGGGAGTACAGCTCAGCCGTCGCCGGGCGACACCCGCGCAGTAGCCACGCAACTCGATCGGATGTGTCGGCAAGCTTAAAGACCCCAGCGGGATTCTCGTCCGGTTGTCCTTCGATCAGGGTGCCAACTCGAACATCTATGAAGCCTGGGTCTGTTGGCGCAGCGCGCTTCGACTCATCAATCTCTCAATCGGAGGCTGACTGCGCCGTCTCGCGAGCCCAGCGATAGTCGGCCTTACCATTCGGTGCCCGGTACACCTCATCGACGAAGACCACCCGGCGCGGCGCCTTATAGTCGGCAATCGTCCGCTTGACCGTCGCGATGACATCGTCTGCTTCGGTTGGTGTCGACACCGAACACACGAGCACGACGGTTTCGCCAAATCGCTCATGTGGAACACCAACCGCATTCGCGTCGATCACCGTCGGGTGCAGCCGAGCGGCGACCTCAACTTCCTCGGGATAGATCTTCTCGCCACCGGAGTTAATGCAAACCGAACCGCGCCCGAGCAAGCTAACCGTGCCATTTTCGGCGATTATCGCAAAATCGCCCGGCACGGTGTATCGCACGCCATCAATGGTTCGAAACGTCTCTGCGGTCTTCGAATCATCCCGCCAGTAACCGCGGGGCATCGGTCCGGCCGCGCCGAGCATCCCGGGCGTCTCACTCCCTCGCGGCAATACGCCGCCCGTCGCCGGATCGATCGTGACAACATTTGGCGGCGCCGTGAAGACCGCCGTTTCAGGTGGCTCCGTGCCTGGCATCGTCATCGACAACGCATATGGGCCACCCTCAGACGCCCCAATCATGTCGATGATGACTGCGTTCGGGAGACGACGTTGAAAGGCCCGCTTCTGATCAGCCGACAGCGTTGCGCCCGTTGAGACAATGCGGCCAACTGTTTCCAATTTGCGGCTGACACCAGCCGCCTCCGATGCGTCAAGTGCTGCGTTAAGCGGGCGAGCAAAGGCGTCGCCGACCAGCGAAAGTTGGGTCACATCGTTCTCCTCGACGAGGTCCCACAATTCGTCAGCGTCGAACGAACGCCCTCCGAGCAACACGACCGTGCCACCCATGACGAACGCACCGATCGCGAGGAAAAGCGCCGTGCCGTGCATGAGCGGCGGGGCACACAACATGACAGGGCTCTTCCCCTCGGCCTGCAGTTGAGCAGCGACCGCGCCGACTTCGGCGGGGGTAGTCGGCACGTCAATACCTGCGGTGACGTACGACGTGTACCCCAATGCGCCGAACAGATCGACGTGACGCCACACGACTCCCTTTGGATTGCCGGTCGTCCCTCCGGTGTACAACATCAGCGTGTCGTCACCGGAACGCTCGATGCGTGCCGCTGGGCTGGCTGTCGCGACGACATCGTGGTACCACTCTGCTCCCGGGACGAGCGGGCTTCCGTCTTCGACCTGGATCAATGTTGTCACGGTTGGCATTAACGCGCGCGCCTCGGTGACGCGTTCACCAAGCGATCCGTGGAACACGATCACCTCGGCTTCTGCATTACTGCAGATGTACGCGATCTCGGGGGCTTTATAGCGGTAATTCACGTTCACAGGAGTCGCCCGTAGCTTGAACGCTGCGTACGCAGACTCCAGGTACTCAGGGCAGTTGTACATCAGCTGGGCGATCCGGGTTCCGACGCCGATCCCACGCTCCTCGAGTGCTGTGGCAAGTCGGGCAGCTCTGTCGTCAAGGTCGCGCCAGGTCTGCTTATGCGTCCCGATCACCACCGCGGTGTGATCGGGCTGCGCATCGGCGAACGCCTCCCATAGCGTCGCCCAGTTCTCACTCAGTCCAAGACCCATAGTGTCGCTCAACGGACGCCCGCTTTCTCCTCGATTACGATCACGATCATGCCCGCGTGAGTCGGCACGGGTCGAAGCGAGCCGCCGCACAAGCACCGTCTACGGTGAGCCGCATGCGTATCGAAGCAGTCGCCATCGGGACGAACCCGCCCGACGACGTCAACGTCATCATCGAGGTTCCCGTCGGCGGGGAGCCAATCAAATATGAACTCGACAAGGACTCGGGAACCCTCCATGTCGATCGATTCCTCTATACACCGATGCGTTACCCCGGGAACTATGGTTTTGTGCCTCACACATTATCCGAGGACGGGGACCCGATCGACGTCCTTGTATGCAACACCCGGGTGATCGTGCCGGGAGCGGTGATCAACTGTCGCCCGATCGGCGTCCTCGTCATGGAAGACGAGGCCGGTAAAGACGAGAAGGTCCTTGCCGTTCCAAGCAGCCACATCAGCCAGCGCTACGCCACGATCGACGACTACAGCGAACTTCCGTCGATCACGATCGACCAGGTACAACACTTCTTCCAGCACTACAAGGATCTTGAGCCCGACAAATGGGCACGGATCGACCACTGGGGCGATGCGACCGAGGCCCGTCGGATGATCGTTGACGCAATCGGACGCGAGAAGGCCCGCTAAGCGAATTTAGTCACTCGCTGTACTCGTGCTCTTGACCTGGGTAGATGCCGCTCTCGACCTCTTCACGAAATGACTTCGCTGCCTCAAGCAGCGTTTCGCCGATCTGGGCGTACTGCTTGACAAAGCGGGGAATTCGACCGCGTGACATCCCCGCCCAGTCAGACCACACCAGCAATTGACCATCGCAGTTCGGACCGGCTCCGACGGAGATGGTCGGAATCGACAGCTCATCAGTTACCCGATCGGCGATCGCCGACGGCACCATCTCAAGCACCACGGCAAATGCTCCTGCATCAGCGACTGCGTGGGCGTCTTCGAGCAACTTGTCGGCGTCGTCGCCACGCCCCTGGATAATATGGCCACCGAGGCCGTGCTCACTCTGAGGCGTGAAGCCAACATGTGCCATTACTGGGATACCGGCCCTAACGACACGTTTGATCTGCTTTGCACTGCGCACCCCGCCCTCGAGCTTGACCGCTTGCGCTCCGGTTTCCTTCATGAACCTGATCGCAGTCCGCAACGCTTCGTCGGGACCGTTTTCGTAGGAGCCGAACGGCATGTCGGCCACGACAAGGGCGCGGCTTGCGCCGCGCACTACGGCTGCGGTGAGCGGGATCAACTCGTCAAGAGTGACCGGAATGGTGGTGTCATATCCGAAGACGGTATTGCCGGCTGAATCACCTACAAGCAGGAAGTCGATCCCCGCTTCGTCAAAGATCGATGCCGACAAGAAGTCGTAGCTAGTGAGCCCGGTGATCTTGATCCCCTGCTCCTTTGCGCGCTGGAAGTGCCGCGTCCGAACCCGTTTAAGTGCTGGGTCGCTCGTTCCGCCGCCATACGGACGTGCTTCATCGTTCATGCTCCAACCGTAGCCACCGTTTCGACACCTAGTCACCAATTCCGAAACTCCCAGCGTCCTGATTGAGTTGGCATGCCAGCCGTGGGTGCGCTCACCAACTCGCTTTTGGTCGACATCAACAACCTGCTCGGCGGCCTCTTGCGGGACCGCTCTTCATTGACGGCGGCCAAGCCATCCATCACCGACTAAAGTGACCCCAACACCACAGCGCAAAGAGCTCGCCCGGTTCCGGCCGGACGATTAGGGCCGGCTGATTGTGTGGCTCGGTCTGGCCGGGGCAGTCAGACCGACGAATAAGACGATCACATCAACGTGACCGCATAGACGAAGGGGAGTCCAAGCGCAGGTCAAGATTGGTGCGACTCTCAAGCTGGCCGCAGCGGAGGACTGAACTTCACCGACCGAAGTTGAGTCCGGCCGGAATCAAGCCCGCTCAGCTGCTCAGTCGTTCAAGCATGGCTTTCATCTGACCGTGCACGAGGTTGATCGCCTGCAACGGGCGGATCATTACCTTGAACTCTACGATCACCCCCTCGTCGTCGCAGGTGATGATGTCCACGCCGTTCACGTACTTGCCGTCGATTGATGTCTCAAACTCAAGCATCGCCGAGTGTCCTTGACAGATTTCCTTCGTGTAGCGGAACCCACTACCGGATTCGGAGCCTTCGCTCGGCGACTCGTCGGTGGCCTCGTCGCCAGTCGCGTCCCCGCCAAGCGTCCCGCCCGCAGCGGTGAGGTACAGCTTGGTGATGTCACGACCGACCTGCGGGGTGAAAACGATCGGTGAGAGGAAGACCACGTCAGGGTGCAGCATTGCATCAAGCCCACCTGCGAGACGGCCGCGCATATGGTCATGCCAACGCTCAATGCACGCATGGATCGGTTCATCGGTCGTCTGCGTCTCGGGCATACTCTGAGTCTGGCAAATTGACGACGTTCGCCCCTAGTTCCGGGTCGGGTCGGCCCTCGGGGCGGATCGGATAGTCCCACAGAGGTGCGTTCATTCGTCGCAGAGTGAAGCGCCGTTATGTTCACTTGCTGCAGCCCCTGCGTTTACGTTTTCGACGCAAGTGGCGCCCCACCCCTACGGATTGCCCCGCTACAGGAACGTCACTGTGCACTCGCTACCCCGCCCGCTCTGCGACCGGGGTGCCAACGCCTCCCATCGTCGCTATCTCCTCCACGCTGTCGGGATGCGGTCCGACCTCGTTCCCCACCGACACTTGGCGAGTGAAATGCCCAAGACGTAATCAGTCATGATTTCCGGCAGCGAGATGGCCTGCCTCATTTTTAGCGCGGGCTCTGGCCATCGTCGACCTTGATGATCGTTCCGGTCACCGCATCCGATGCCGGTGAGCAGAGATACAGCAAACTGGAATCCAGTTGAGCGGGGTCCCCGAGCCGCTTGCGCGGCATTGCTCCGCTGAAATCGCCCATCCGCTCGAGCATGCCTTCCATCATCTCGCTGTGGAACGCCCCTGGGGCAATGCAGTTGACATTAATGTGGTGGCGCGACCATTCGACCGCAAGCACTTCGCTCATGCGCGCGATCCCCGCTTTTGTGACTGAGTAGAGCGCCGCACCATGCCCGTCGTAGTGGCTGGCCGAAATACTCGAGATATTAATCTGACGACCCGGCAGCTTGCGCTCGATGAGCCGCCGCGCGATCTCGCACGAGAGGACGTAAGGGCCTCGCAGGTTGGTGTCGAAGACACGGTCGATTAACTCGATTGGCATCTTGTGGGCACGTTGTGCGTCGGGAACGCCGGCATTGTTAACGAGAATGGTAACCGTGCCGAATGCGGCTTCAGCAGCGTCAACGCCGGCGAGGATGCTGCTCGTGTCGGTCATGTCGAGTTTCACGCCTACTGCTGATCCTCCCGCACCTTCGATCTCTGCGACAACCTCGTCAAGCCGATCGCGACGGCGGCCGGCAGCTACCACTCGGGCTCCCGAGGCGGCCAGGACACGAGCAAACCTATGGCCGATTCCCGACGTGGCGCCGGTGACGAGCGCAACCTGTCCGGTCAGGTCGGTCGAGGTATTGGGGAGCGGGTAGGCGATGGCATCCATACCTCAGGACCGTATTGAGCCGACCAGGGGTCGGACGAAACGGTCCCGTATCGTTAGAGGATGCCCAGTCACACAGTTCACCCACCAGAGTGGATCGACAGTGCACCGATCGTCGTCGACGAGTCGGTTGTCATCCAAGCACCACCCAGCGCCGTGTGGGCGCAGGTCGCCGACCACCGTGCGTGGCCCAAATGGTTCACAGCTCTCGACCGAGTCGAACCGGGAGCGACACCAACTGGCGTCGGTGGAACTCGTCGTGTCATCGTGTCCCGCATTGCGCTCGACGAGGAATTCACCGTGTGGGACGAAGACGAACACTTCGCCTTCGCCACCACTGCGAGCAAGCTGCCGATCCTCAATGCAATCGCCGAGTCGGTGCGCCTCGAACCGGTTGACGATGGCGCTGCATGCAGAGTCACTTATCGCCAGGGGGTACAGGGACGCACGGGGTTTGGATGGGCAATGAAAGCCGCCTGGTCAAAAGCGGCAAAGGACATCCCCACGGCACTTGAGCAACTCAAGAAGCTCATCGAGAGCTCGGCCGAGCCCGCTCAGTAGAGCGACTCACCACCCGGGGTATCAGAAGCGGGCCGCCCGGACCGGAGAGCATCGGACGCACCAGCCATAATCGCTTGCAGATCGCTCGTTACCGTCACCATCCGAAATCCCTGCTCCAACCGCTTTGCGGCGATCTGCGGGTTGGCGTGGATGCCAGCGACGATGCCGCGTCGGTTACATGCCGAGACGACTTTCGCAAGCGCAGCGTTGAACGACGCGTCATCATGATCACCCTGCGGTGCCAGACCGAGCGTCAAGCTAAGGTCGGCCGGCCCGACGTAGACAGCGTCGATACCCGGGACGCTAAGAATCGCATCAAGATTGCTGAGCGCCTCGACGGTTTCGATCATTGGGATGCAGGCAACTCGTTCGTTAGCCGTCGCGTGGTATTCGGGTCCGTTCACGCGTGCCGCCCGGACCGGACCGAAGCTCCGGGCACCGGCGGGGGCGTAGCGACATGCCGACACCGCCCGCTCGGCCTGCTCGACGGTGTTGACCATCGGGATGATGACCCCCATCGCGCCGGCATCGAGCACACGCCCGATGACCCCAGGCTCGTTCCACGGGACACGACATGTGATCGTGCTCGCGGCAGCCGGCACCATTGCGCGCATCATGTCGACGACATCCGCGTAGTCGGAGAATCCGTGCTGCATGTCGATGTTGACGTAGTCGAACCCGAGATCGACCACGGACTCTGCGACCACCGCTGAGTTACTCGTCAGCCACAAACCAAGCGTCGACTCACCTGCGGCCCACGTCTGCTGTAGCTTGCTCACGCCAGAACGTCCTTACTGATGATGGTTTTCATGATCTCCGAGGTACCACCGTAGATCGTCGAGATTCGAGCGTCGGCATAGGCGGGCCCAATCGAGTACTCGGTCATGTATCCATATCCGCCAAACAACTGCAGGCAGCGGTCCGTGGTCCGCTTCTGAAGCTCGCTGCCCCATAGCTTCGACTTGGCGGCATCGGCTGGCGATAGCTCCCCGGCGTTAAGCTTGACAACGCACTGGTTGATGAAAGGTTGCGTGACGTCGATTTCGGTTGCGATCTCGGCGAGGACAAACTTCGTGTTCTGGAAGCTTGAAATTGGCTTCCCGAAAGCGGTCCGTTCCTTGACGTACTCGATGGTCCAGTCAAGCGCGGCTCGAGCAGCTGCAACGCCGTACAACCCAATCGACAATCGCTCCTGGGCGAGGTTGAAACTGAGGTACTTGAACGCGTTGCCGATTTCACCGAGCACGTTGGTTGCGGGGACGCGGACGTCGGAGAAAAACAGCTCAGCGGTGTCTGCCGAGTGCTGACCGATCTTGTCGAGGTTGCGTCCACGTTCGAAGCCGGGCATGCCGCGCTCGATGACCAGCAACGACATTGAGTCGTTGCCGTCGTTCGGATTGCCGGTCCTGCAAGCGACGACAACGAGGTCGGAGTTGATCCCGTTGGTAATAAACGTCTTCGCACCATTGACCACCCACTCGTCTCCGTCGCGCACAGCTGTCGTTGCGATCGATTGGAGGTCCGAGCCGGTCCCCGGTTCGGTCATTGCAATAGCGGTGATCAGCTCGCCGGAGGCAATACCGGGAAGCCAACGCGCTCGTTGCTCATCGGTGCAGTACTCAATGAAATACGGCGTCGTGATGTCGTTGTGGAGCATCATGCCGAGCCCACCGCCCCCGAGGTTAAGCCGAGCAACTTCCTCGTTCAGGACTGCGTTGAAGCGAAAATCCTTTACGCCGCCCCCTCCGAACGCCTCGGGAATCGCCATTCCGATGAAGCCATGTCGACCGGCTTCGAGATACGCCGAACGATCCATGATTCCCGCTCGCTCCCACTCGGGGACATGCGGTGCAAGCTCCCGCTCGGCAAAAGCACGGAAGCTGCTGCGAAAGAGTTCGTGATCCAGCTCGTAAATCGTCATCTCACTATCTTTCCGTTTCTGAGCCCCACTGCCACAACCGTCACGACCAAAAGCATTCCGACGTGCCAGGTACCAACGAACACTCGCTACGTTTCGGGGCGTGATCATCTACGGAGTCGTCAATGCCAGTCCCGACTCACTGTCAAGTGATTCGATCGCAACAACACCTGAGACTGCGGTGGCGCGCGCAACTCGGCTGCTCGCCAACGGCGCTGACGCGATTGATCTCGGCGGACAGGGCTCGACAGACTTCGCCAAAGTTGTTGACTGGTCCGACGAGTGGGCTCGGGTAGAACCCCTGATTCCCGCGCTTACAGCGCTGGGCGTTGACGTCTCGATCGACTCATGGCGACCGGAGGTCATCCAACGTTCTCTCGACGCCGGCGCAACGGTGATCAATGCTGCCGACGGAATGCAGTCCGACAAAATGTGGCAGGTGGCGAGTGATTTCGATGTTCCGATCGTCGTGCCATTTCTCTCCGGCCCGAATCCGCGCGAAATGGAGTTCGTAACATCCGACCCGATCCAAGCGATGGTGGGCTTCTTTGAGGCACGACTCGCCGACGCCGACCGCTTCGGACTGAGATCGCGTTGCATCGTTGATCCGGGTACAGGATTTGCACCCCCGAACTGGCCGTGGGAGCAACGATTTGAATATCAGAAGATCGTCTATTCGAACTTGGACCGACTCCGACACTTCGGCCTTCCGATCTACATCGCACTCCCGTGGAAGGAAACTGCGCAGCACGACGAACTACTCGACATCGTTGTGCGTCAGCGACCGGAGTACGGCCGCGCTCACTACCCCGAGAAAATCCGACGCTTCGAAGTCGCCGCCGGAATCTGACAGACGCAAACCGTTGGCCAACAGTTGTTTCAGGCGTAGCCAGTCTCAGGAGGCGGAATCGCAGGACCCCCGTCGGGGACAAGGGCGATCCGGTTGCCAATCGGCAAGATTCTGGTCGGCGTGACGTCGAACCATCGGCCGGTGAGGTTGTCGAGGCGCCGCCACCCGTCGTCGTCAGAATGAGCCCGCTCCAACGCGTGAATAATCCCGCCGTGCGAGATGACGAGCAGCGTCCGACTGGCCTGGTCTGCTGCGAGCCGTTGAAGCGCTCGACTCGATCGCGTGACGATCGACGCATCAGATTCGTAGCCGACGGGACGTCGGTCCTCGTCGAGGTAACCAGGAAAGCTCTGCTCGATCTCGGCGCGGGTTAGGCCTTCCCACTCCCCCGCAGATCGCTCCGACAATTCTGAAACAGGGTTGAGCAAGGGCACATCTAGCGCCGAAGCGATCAGTTCGCCGGTGCGGTAAGCGCGTTGCAGCGTTGACGTAACGATCGCATCGAACGAACCGTGTTCCGGGGCCGCAAGCGCCCCGCGGCGCGCCTGGCTCTCGCCCCGATCGCTCAGCGGCGGATCAGCCTGCCCCTGCCACCGCCGAACGGCGTTCCAGGTGGATTCGCCGTGGCGAACCACGAGCATGCGACCTATCGTCACATGTCCTCCCGAGCGAGCCCGAGCGACGCAAGCGAACGGCGCGTCGCACAGTTGAGTGGCACTGCGGAACCGTCTGCGCGTTGCAACACCTGCTCAACCTCACCTTCGACCGGGGGGACTCCAGCGCGGTCAAGAATGGTCGCCATCACTTCGGCGGCTTGGACCGACAGCGAGTGCAGCGAACGGTGGCGATGCAATCGGCTGCCGAGATCAACCTGACCGATCGCTGTTGCGCCCCATTCGCGCTCAATGTCGATGAGTAAACCCATCTCAACGCCCCACCCCTGAACGAAGCTCAGCCGTTCGAGCGCTGTGCGCCGACCGGCGTATTCTCCCGAGAGCGGCTGAGCGAGCCCGGTCAGCCCCGGGAAGTACCTCGACATGAGCGGCCGTGCGACTAGCTCTGTAGTCCGTCCCCCACCGCCGTAGTTTGTCGGCCGGTGGTACAGCGCCTTCATCATCATTACGCTTGAATCGTTGAGAAGGGGCGCAACCAGCTTGGTCACCCAGTCGGGCTCAAAGCTGGTGACGTCCCCATCGCACCACACCACGATGTCACCATGGCTGACGAGCAAGGTGACCCAGAGAGCGTTGCCCTTCCCGTGCCCCTCGCCGTGTTCCTGATGGGCGTCGTCGATCGACACGACTTGCGCACCCGAGTGGACGGCGACCCTTGCCGTGTCGTCGGTGCTGCGATCGTCGAGCACGATCAACTCGTCGACGAGTCCTATGTCCAACATCAACTCACGGCGGATCACCGAAACGAGCGGACCGATCGTTGCCGCTTCGTCACGACATGGAATGCAAACCGACACCGTTCGTCCGGCCTTAGCAGCGACTACGGCGTTGACCACGTCGTCATCGAGACGTTCGGTCGTCGCGAACGTGCGAACGCCGCCAATTGGCTCTGTCATCGATCAGCCTTTGGAGAGTTGCCCGATACGACGAATTCCGTCGACATCCAGGGTGTGCTTCCAGCCGGCCGGACACCGCTCGGGCGCAATGTCAGCCAAGGGTGCCAGGACAAAAGCGCGCTCGGCAAAACGCGGGTGTGGAATGATGAGGTCGTCGGTCGCCATCGTGACGCCGTCGTACAAAACGATGTCGACGTCTAGCGTTCGCGGACCCCAATGAACGATCCGCTGACGCATCGCCTCGGCCTCGATCCGCTGGCAGCGACGCAGGAGAGCGTACGGGTCGAGTGAGGTCTCGATCTCGACGACCATATTGAGGAATGGACCCTGGTCGTCGGGCCCACCGACCGGATCAGTCTCGAACACGTCGGACATTGCTGTGACGTTGCCCAATCCGCAAACTCCGAGACGCAAATACTCCTCCCGGTCGCCGAGGTTCGACCCGAGGGCCACGTAGGCGGTTTGCGAGGAGTGCGCAGGCACTGCGGCTTCGGCACGGGTGCGGCGTATCCGGACCGACGTTGACGTGGCGTCGACGGCCAGAGGCGGGCGAACTTTGGTGAGACGCACATCGACTGCTTCGACGCGATCAAACGCGAGAACCTCATCGGCAATCCGGGACACCAGTCGTTCGAGAAGGATGTCCTTCGATTCCTCAACCACGGCTACCACTCGGTCAGCAACGAGCCCGTAGTGGACGGTGTCACCCAACTCGTCGTTGCGGCCTGCGTCGTGCAGGTCAACGTCAAAAGCCAGGTCGATCGTCAAGGGTTGCGGGATCTCGCGCTCGTGCGGGAGCGCACCGACAATGGTCACCGCTCGCAGCCCGCTGATCTCGATCTGGTCAACCACTGGTCCAGTTTGGTCGCTAGAGCGACTGATCCCACATCCCAGGTCGGAAGCGACCGAATGTCGGACTCTGACCGTCGGCTGCCGGTCGACCAGAATCGAGCCGTGACCAGCGACGACAGCGCCCTAACCGAGCCAAAGCACGCAACGAGCGGAAAAATCAACCTGTCCGGGCGGACGTTCGTCGTAACTGGGGGGAACGGCGGTATCGGCCTCGGCTTGGCTGAAGGCATCAGCCAAGCCGGCGGGTCGGTGTCGGTGTGGGGCCGAAGCGAGGAGAAGAATGCCGCGGCGATCGACGACCTGCGACGGATCGCAGTCAACTCCGGCAGGAATGCTCGATTCACCAGCCATGTGTGCGACGTCAGCGACGAAGCGCAGGTCTGCACTGCGATGCAGCGCACGGTGAGCGAACATGGTCGGCTAGACGGCTTGTTCGCAAACGCTGGACGTGGCGGAACGGGCACACCCTTCCTTGAGACGTCGCTCGATGCGTGGCGTGCAGTGATGGCTGTCAACCTCGACGGTGTTTTTCTGACCCTTCGAGAAGCAGCTAAAGTGATGGTCGAGCAGGACGCCGGTGGAAGTCTGGTAGCGGTCTCTTCGACGTCTGCGGTCCACGGAGCTGCAGGCAACGAAGCCTACGGCACTGCGAAGACTGCACTGAACGGGCTTGTTCGAGCGCTGGCGGTCGCTCTTGCCCGTCATAGGATCCGCGTCAACTCGCTGCTGCCCGGGTGGACGGTCACCGATCTCGCCTCTGGCGGCTACGAGAACGACGTGTTTCGGACAGCAACCACTAAACGCACACCGGTCCGACGATGGGCCAAACCTGCCGAGTTCCGTGCAGTCGGGGCCTTTCTCGCTGACCCCAGCCAGACTTACCACACCGGCCAGGAGATCTGTGTCGACGGCGGCTACACCGTGTACTGAGCCCCACCGGATCGCTCGGAGCTGTCAGCGCACACCCTGTCGATGCCGCTACCAAGACACTCGACCGAGTCGCCAGACGCTCACCCGTTCACCGCAGGAAGGCTGGCAACTGCGAGGAGCACGCGTACTCGTTGGTCATTGATGCCGGACCAGCGCGAGCTCGTGACGTTCACGATCCTTTGCGCCTGGGTAAAGGGCCGATCAGATTGAGTTCAAAATGTTCCGCGCGCGTCGTTTGATCTGCCACACATGTCGGACATCGGGTTGCGATGGGCACTCGTGTCGAAATCAATGGGGCCGAAGAGCGGCGGTCGCCTCGTAGAACCCGACATCGTCAAGTTCCTTGCGTTGCCGCTGCTCGGCCAACAGCACCAACTCTTCGGCCTGGCCTGGATGGCCTCTTGCGCCGCTCAAATGCACCGGTCGCGGCGTGCGCGCGACCACGTAGACGGCAAGTCCAACAATCGGGAGCAGGATCAGAATCAGCAGCCAAGCCGCACGTTGAGTCAACGAGTAATCGCCTCGGCGGATGACTTCGAATACCGACCGAATCCAGTACGCCGACAACGGCAGCGCCACGATCACGAGGAGCACCCACTCGTTCATGCTGCCAACACTGACTCGATCACGGCAGCTCGACGCTCCGCCACCTGCGTCGGCAACTGTCTTACCGATTCGGTCGCTCGCCGTCGCCTGACGAGGCCCCACATCAACGCACACCGCTCTACGAGTACGATGACCGCGGCGAGGTACACCGGGAGCAACACGAACGCAGCGACTCCGGCCTCCCACCCGAACGAACGCACGCACATCCAGATGACGATCCCCCAGACAGCGCCGAACGCACCGAACGCTGCGAGCGGCTTAAGCGTCGAAAGCATCGACGGCGCGAACCGGAGTGCTCCGACAGCCTTGACGACCAGGAACGGAATGATGTTGACCACTGCGCCCACGAGCGCGAACGGAAGCAAAAACACACCGAAAATTATCTGCCAAACGATCGAGCGCACGAAGGTTCCGGCGCCGAGTCTGCTGTGGAGTTCAGCGTCGGAATACCCGAGCGCGTCGAGGTCGTCGTGGTAGATCGATACCGCCTCACAGATGCTCTCCCGACACTCGGCTGGTCGGTCGGCCAACGTGTTCGCGAGGCGATCACGCAAGGCCAAGTCAACATCCATCGCAAGATCGTTTTCGAGACTCCGCAGCGTGATCTCCGACCCTGCCGTCAGCAGTTGCGCCTCGCTCCAGGAGTCGTAGTCAGGCGCAGCCTGCCGCAGTGCTGTGGTGATCTGCTCGGTCAAGGAGCGGACCGCGTCGCGGTCGTTTGCGTCGACGTCGTGTGCATCGTTTGAGTCTGCTGCGATAGCTGCGTCGACATCGATCGGCGAGCCGACATTGACGAACACTCGGCTGCGTAACGCCGCCTTGTCTTCGTAGTGGATTCCAACCGGTACCACGTTCAGGCCAGCGACACCGTGCGCCCGGGCACCAAGCGCGATTCGTGCTGCGCCGGTCTTGACAGGAGCGATTGAAGGCTCGTTGCGCGTGACCCCTTCCGGGAAGATCAAGAGATTCCCACCCTCTGCCAGGGCTTGGTAACACGATTTAAACATCTCATCGTTGCTCGACGTTGATCCGCGATCCTCCGCCTTGTGGACCGGGATCGCTCCGATCCAATTCATCAAACGGCCGACCAAAGGGGTTCGCCAGATGACGTCGCGGGCAACGATGCCCGGCCGACGCGGCATCACGTCGAGCAACACGAGCGCGTCAGCAAATCCTCCGAAGTGGTTCGACACGGCGAGCATCGGCGTTTCCGTTGGCAATCCCGAGGACACGAATACCTCAACGTCGCGGTACACCGACCTTGTTAGGAACGACACGAGGCGCTCTATGAACTTATCCTTCATCGACGAACGGGGCGCTTGCTCGATTTCCACGCGTTCACCGTAGTCCGATGCGACAACACCAACCCGGACCCTCAAGGCACACACAGTTCCAGGCGCCATCGACCTCGTCGGGCCAACAGTACACCTGCGGTAAACCTCGACGAGTTAAACGCTACGGGGTCGTTCCGCGACAAAACCAAGCTGTTCGACCTCTCCCGGGGCCAGGCAAAATGGTTCCAGCGATACCGGTGGCCATCGCTGCACCATCACGCTACCGACCACCACCCGCCCGTCGAATAGGTCAGTTGCCGCGTTGCCAATAAGGCCGTTGACCGTGATGAGGACACGCCACATTCCGAAGGCGACC
>CAJQPY010000020.1 GCA_905480335.1 uncultured Ilumatobacter sp.
CGATACGCAGTCATGTAGTGCACGCCGAGTTCGTCGGCTGCTTCTTGGAGCGTGAAGGTGGCACTCATGGTCAATCAGCCCGTCAGGCTAAACCCAGTGCACGAGGGCACGCCGAACTCTGATCACATTCACCCGGCGACCAATGCAGGGACACAGGTTCAATGACTCGGTCAGCCCTACTTGGCGTTCCAACGCTCGCGCGCCTCGCGCGCCCGTACGAGGAGGTGCATCGGAACCTTCTTCGCCGCCTCGGTGAGCGCAGCATCGCCACCGGCGGCAGCAGCGTCGTCGCCACCGGTCGCTGCTTCTTCCGGTTGAAGGTCCTCGAAGGTCGGCGGCTCGACTCCGGCCTTCCAGTACTGATACATGTCACGCACGATCTCGGCCAACCCGTCCGAGTCGTACCCCTTCTCGAGGTCGACGGTGACGATGTTGGCGTAGACGTGCACTCCGCCGACCTTGCCCGTGGAGAACAGCTGACGTGCCAACTCGTCGGACGGCGACGCGCCGTAGGCGTCGAGCACCGAACGAAACCGTTCGTGCCCCTGCCCCGACAGCGTGCGGTTGAGTTCGAACCGGACGACGCCCGGCGTCGCACTCGGCTTCTCGGTGACGGCGACCAACTGACCCATGCGATCCATAGACTAACTGCGTCGGCGGTCGGCACCCAGCTCCGACTTGCCGGCACCGGACTCAATGGGCGGCGAGGGCATCGGCGAGCACGTCGGGGAAGCCGTCCGGTGTGGTCGACATGACCGTTGCTCCGAGCGCCGCAAGTGCCGCGGCGTGCTCGTGGTCGTGCATCGGGGTCCCTTCGTCGCTGAGCGCGAGCAGGACCACGACGGTCACGCCGGCGGCGACGAGTTCGCCGACGCGCCGCCGCATGAGCTCCCCGTTCCCGCCTTCGAACAGGTCCGAGATGAGGAACAGCACGCTGCGCTGCGGCCGATCGATCTCGCGGATGCAGTGGCCGAGAACCGACGCTATGTCGGTCCCGCCACCGAGTTGCACACCGAACAGCACCTCGACAGGATCATGGAGGAACGGTGTGAGATCCGTGATCGACGTGTCGAAGGCGAAGAATCGGGTGCGCAACGTCGGCAACTGCGCCAACACCCCGGCGAACAGCGACGCATACACCACCGAATCGGCCATCGAACCCGACTGGTCGACGGCGATCACGACGTCACGGGCGAGGCTCTGCTGACGCCTGCCATGACCGATCAGCTGCTCGGGGATGAGCGTGCGGTGCTCGGGAATCCAGTGACGCAGATTCGCCTCGATCGTGTGCGGCCAGTCGATGTCACCCGGGCGGGGTCGCCGGGTGCGCGCCGCCCTGGCCAGCGCGCCGCGCACTGCTTGACGTGTCTGGTCGCTCAGCCGTTGCTCGATCTCGGCCAACACCTGCGCTATCACCTGGCGCGCCGTGGCGCGGGTCTCGTCGGGGAGCAACTTGTTCAACTCGACGAGCATCGTCACGAGCCGGAGGTCGGGTTCGACCGCCTGGAGCAGCTCGGGTTCGAGCAGGAGTTGGTGGAGGTCTAGACGTTCGACCGCGTCACGTTGCAGGATCTGGACGACCGGCGTGGGGAAGTACCTGCGGATGTCGCCGAGCCAGCGGATGACACCTGGCTTCGACCGGCCGAGGCCCCCGGCCCGACCCACCGAACCGCGTCGCCCCCGATCGGTGGCGCTGCGGTCGTAGAGCGCACCAAGCGCAGCGTCGATCCGGACATCATCACCGCTCAGGTCGTTCCCGTCACCCAGGGCGGCCCCACCCGCCTCAGCGGCGCCACCTGCCTCGTCGGCACCGGCACCGGCATTCGCGTCATCACTCGCCGATGACTCGGTCGTTACGCGGTCGGCGCCATCGCTGCCGTCCGCCGCCTGATCCGCCGCACCGCCGAGCACCAACCGCCAGCGGCGACGCCGTTCGAGGTCGGACACTTGAGGCATGGCGACATCGACTCGACCGGTCATCGCTCGGCCTCCGCCCACTCGAATGGTGAGTGATCGGCGCCGTCCTCGACATCGACGAGTGGGATCCCCAGCAGGTGACGTACGGCTTCGAGGGCTGCGGCGGCTCGGACAGCGTCGACGTCGCGACCGAATCCCGAAACCCGGCTGATCTCACCACCGAGCAACAGCAACATGATCTGACGTCGTTCGGCAGGTTCGAAGGCACCGAAGGTCCGACGCAGCAGGGCAACAACCGACTCGAAAGCCTGGGGTCGCAGCGACGACAGCCAGCGATCGACGACGCCGAGTAGATCGGTGTCGTGGACGAGCACCGTGCCGGATCCAGCGAGAAAGCCTTCGACGAACGCCGCCCCAACATCGGGCGGCGTCCCTGGGCTCAGGGCATGCGACAGGCGGTGTTCGACTCGGGTGGCGTCCCAGCGCCCGGCGTCATGCAACAGACGGGTGGCCCGACCGCTGATCAGACCGTTGCGCATCGAGTGCCGATCGGCGAGTTGTGCCAGCACCGCCGGGAAGGCAACTCGACGGGCATCGTGGTCGAGCACGGCAAGCGCGGTTTGCGTGGCGGTGAGCCGCTCGACCATTCGCGCTGCGGCGTCGTCGTCGAGCGCGAAGCATGCCGGCACGAGGCCGGCAAGAATCCGGACGACAATTCCGTCGAACACGTCACGCAGCGCGCCGTCATCGGTGCCGCGTACGTCGCCGTAGCGCAGTGCGTTGGCAAGTGGGACGACGACATCCATCAGCCGGCCCGTGTCCGGGTCGGTGGCAGCGCGGTCGGCAAGCCGCCGCACGCTCGGCGTGACGGCGTCGCGGAGGTCAGCGAACAGTGCAAGCTCAAGGGCACCGACAATGTCGGCCAACCCGGTGGCAGCGTCCACCCGCTCAATCAGGCGGGCAGTTGCCGCGGACTCGACCGTGCTGCCATAGCCCGACCGCTCGACGAGCCGCACCGACAGTTCCGGCTCCCACGCCACCCGCCACGTCTCGCGGAACGTGCCCGACGAACCGCGACCCTCCTCCGGCGCACCCCAGGGAACGCCGAGCGCAAGGAGACGATGCAACAGGTGCGACTTGCGGAGTCCGGTGGGTGTCCGCAGGTCGACTTCGAGCGTTTTAGGTGTCGCTACCGGTGTGAGGCGTGCAGACTTCTGCGCTTTTGCCAGGTCCCGTGCCAACGGCACCTGCGGGGCGCTGTCCGAAACCTGCCCAAGGGCGTCGCCGACGACGAGTTCGGCCCGCACGAGATCGAGTCCGCCCATCACTGCATCAGCTGCATCGAGCACCTCGACAAGACCGGGTCGAGGTCGGCCACGCATCGTCGCAAGCGCGTCGGCGAGCCGGGTTCCGGCGATCAGATGGTCCGGTGATGCGGACTGGCCGTGCGCCCGCAACAGGTGCGCGGCGTCCACCAGGAAGCGCGCGACCCCGTCGGAACCCGGGTGATCGAACACGTGGCGGTACCAGCCGGGGCTGTCGACGCCTGCGCCGTAGCCGGACGACGTGGTCAACCGCCGATGGGTCCACGGCACCCATGCCGAGGCGACTTTGACCCGCGGGAGTCCCCGCAGCGTTGCGGTGTCGACTGCCGCTGGATGAGCGTCGAGTTCAAGGGCAGGCACGTGCCATGCGCCGCACACCACGGCGACGGATTGGTGACCGTCCTTCACAGCCCGTCTGATCGCTCGCCGCATGTGGGCCTCACGGCGCTCCTCGCCTGCAGAGGTGATCGTTCCGTCCCTGGCCGCCGCCATTGCCTCGGCGACGGCGGCGAACGCAGGGGACCCGTCGCCACGATGCTCGATCACGTCCTCCCACCATCGTTCGGGATCGGAATCGCCTGCGGCGACGGCCAGCGCACGGAGCGGGTCGGGCGGAGCGGTGTCGGCAAGGAGTTCGTCGGTTCCCTGCTCGGCGAACGTGACCGCCATCGGAAGATCGATCGCAACAACCGGTCGATCCCGCTCGTTCACCCAGGCGATGGCCTGCCACTCGGGGCTGAACGAGGCGAACGGCGCAAAGATCGCCCGGCCGGGCTCGTTCGCCACATAACCGAGGAGCGCGACCGGTGGGACGAGGCCGGGCCGGCCAACCCAGGTGAGGCTCGATTGGACGTCGGCCGGCGCCTCGACGAGCAAGATGTCCGGGTCGATCGCATCGAGCGCCCGGACCACCGAACGAGCGGACCCCGGACCGTGATGACGGATGCCCAGGAGATGGACGGTCATCTCAATCCGCCGTCCTCACGAGTCGAGGGCGCGGCATGCCTCGTAGAACTCGCCCCAGTCGGACCGCTCACGCACCACGCCTTCGAGGTACTCACGCCACGCCACGGAATCGTGGATTGGGTCGCTGACCACGGCACCGACGATGCCGGCGGCAACATCTGACGCGGTGAGCGTGCCATCACCGAAATGGGCGGCAAGCGCGGTGCCGTTCGTGATCACCGAGATCGCCTCGGCGGTCGAGAGTGTTCCGCTCGGCACCTTGAGCGCAGTCCGTTCGTCGACCGTCGTGCCGCTGCGCAGCTCCCGGAAGATCGTGACGACTCGGCGGATCTCGTCGGCGGCCGACGGCACCTCGGGCAGCGCCAATGCCTGACCAAGCTCACCAACACGTTGCGAGACAATCGCAATCTCATCCTCCACCGTTGCCGGCAACGGCAGCACGACCGTGTTGAAACGCCGCCTGAGCGCGGACGAGATGTCGTTGACCCCGCGATCGCGGTCATTAGCGGTGGCGATCAGGTTGAACCCGCGCACGGCGGACAGTTCGGTGTCGAGCTCTGGGATCGGGAGCACCTTTTCCGACAGCACGGTCACGAGCGCGTCCTGCACCTCGGGCGGCATGCGGGTCAATTCCTCGACGCGCACGATCGCCCCGCGAGACATCCCCCGGTGGATCGGGCTCGGCACCAGCGCCGCCTCGTTCGGACCCTCGGCGAGCAGCCGGGCGTAGTTCCAGCCGTAGCGCAGCGTCTCCTCGGTCGTGCCCGCCGTCCCCTGGATCAGCAGCGTGGAGTCGCCGCTGATGGCCGCGGCAAGGTGCTCACCCACCCAGGTCTTCGCCGTGCCGGGCACGCCGAGCAGGAGGACCGCTCGATCGGTTGCCAAGGTAGCGGTGGCAATCTCGATGAGCCGCTGCGAGCCGACGTACTTGGGGGTGATGACCATGTCGGACGAGCCGCCGGTCGGGCCACCCATCAGGTAGCGGACAACCGCCCAAGGCGACAGCTTCCAACCCGGGGGTCGGGGGCGATCGTCCGCAGCCGCGAGCGCCGCAAGTTCACCGGCGTATTCCTGCTCGGCATGCGGTCGCAAGATAGTGGGCGGGGCAGCTTCGCTCATCGTCGCCGACGTTACCGGGCCGCGCCGAGCGCATCGATTGCCCAGCTCACGACTCCGCGTCCGGCGGCTCGGCAAGTTCGTCGAGCATCCGATACCTGGTGAGGGCCAGGTCGGCGAGGACCGACGCGAGGCCGAACCCGGCCGAGCGGTCGTCGACGGCTCCCAACACCTCTGCGATGTCAGGCAGCCCCTCGGGCACGCAACGAGCGATCACGTTGACGAGCACGGCACGATGTGCTTCGGCAAGGGTCCGGTCCTCGAGTCCGACAGCGATCACACCACCGACTTCGGCGCCGCGCCGAGTCAGCAGCGACGCCAACTCCGGGGACACGGGCAGCTCCGGCAACTCTCCGAGCCGGTCGATCTCGATCGAGGTCAGCGGACGGGCAGACGGCGTCTGCGCCAGGTCGGGGACGTGGTCCATTAACCAGTCGGCGAGCGGACCAGCCGCAACCAACACGCGCGCCCGGCGGATCGAATCGCGCCGATGCCGGTGGAGTGCTGGGGGCACGAGCTCCGCGGCGAGGCGCCAGCCGCGTCCGACGAGGGTGAGTATCCACTCGTCCTCGAGCACCGGCCATGACGTGATGATGTGATGCCAACGCTCAACTGCGGCAGGCACGCACTCGGCTCTATCATCCGACGACGGCGGCGCCAACGGATCGATCGGATCGGCGGGACGAACACCGGCCCGACGGACCGCCGTACACGCAGCCACTGCGGCGAGCATTCGTGTCGAGGGGTCGGCACGAGCGGTGTCAGCGACCAGGTCGCCGATCAGGCCCCCGGCTTCGGGAGGGTCCCGCCGATCGGTCCCGAGCAGCGACGTCGTCACCAACTCGGCCCACAATTCATCGACGGTCATGCCGCTCCCACGAACGAGATGTCGGCACGGGGTCCGATATCGATGCTGCGCTGATCGAGGTGCACGGCGAGTGGGATGACTCCGTGCGGCGTCCACTCGAGCGTCATGTCGACGAGCCCGCCCCCGGAGAGCGCCAGCAGCATCGTCAGCGGGTCGTTCGCAGCACGGGGGTTACGACGGTCACCGACACCCCGCGTCGCTGCGGTTGGGAGAATCGGCAGCGCACCGGTGTCGTCGCCGACGAACCAGGCGTCTCCCCGACGGACCACCGCGGCGGTGACCGAGGTGGGGACGCGATCGAGCCACGGCTCCGCGACCAGCATCCCCCCGATTTCATCGGCGGCGTCGGCAACCGACTGTGCCGGTGGTCGCCCAGATGGCGGGCCGGAAACTGGGTCTCCGGGGAAGATCGCAGCGCTCTCGTCGAGGTGACGTTTCCCGACGAGCGCGCGCAGTGCCGGGCCCGGGTAGCGATGAAGGTCAGCGTGGACTGCCGTCCCAACCTCGAGAGACGTGTTGAGGCTCTGCTGGTATGCGGCAAACGACAGCACCAGCGCCCAGCGGCCGCTCGCCGTGCCGCGAAGCCAATGGCGACGCACCTCAATACGGTTTTCGCGCTGATCGCTCCGCCCGGCCACCACCCAGCGGTCTGTGTCGGGCACCCCGCCGAGTACATCGGCGCGCCGCACCTGCCAGCCGACCGTTGTCGCAACGGCGTCGGCAAGCGGGCCCGGCAACGAACCCAGACGCCGCCCAGCCTGTGAAAGCAGATGCAACAGGCCAAGTTCGGCAAGGACGTCGTCGTGCCATGTCGCCGATGCTCCGACAAGCCCAGCGAGCCGACGGATGCGATTCGCTAGGCCTCCCACCTGCGCGTCGACGAGGCGCGCTGCGAGGTCGTCCCACGTGGCGTATCGAGCAAGCGCAGGATCTGCGAGACCGGTGCGCATCCGGTCGTCCAACCACCGATCCAGTTCGGTCAGTCCCGCAAACATTCGCTCGACTCGTTCGTTGCGTGCGGTGTCCCGCTCGCCGACGGAAGGCGGGAGCGGCGCCGGCTCCTCCTCAGTCGTTGCCTCATCGTCGACGCTGCGCTCGGCGGCCTCGGCGTTCACCCCGGCGCCATCACCCAACTCCCATGCCGATGCCTCCTGGACGGCGCGGGCGTGTCGGCGTTGGATCCACACCTCAACCTTGACTGCCGGCACGCCGATCGGCACCAGGTCGCGGGACCACATGAGCAGCAGCGCGAGCGCGTGTTTGCACGGCAACATGCGGCTCGGACACGTGCACAGGTACCCGACACCCACGTGGTCGACTGCTGTGTCGTACGGCTCGGCCCCACTCCCCTGGAAGGATCCCCAGATGACGCGATCGTCCGCCCCCACATCAAACCAACGACCGGGTGTCGCTAGTGGCTGGGCGCCCGTGATCGCAGCCGGGGAGGGAGCCACCGCTTCGACCTGTTCGACCGACCACACCATCACTGCCGACGCTACGGGGCGCGATGCACGCCCCAACACCCCGGACCAACTCACAGGAGCCGAGGCTGCGTTGGCCCGAAGGTGACGATGGGTTCGGTCCCGATAGTTCGGTCTGAGAAGATGGTCGGATGTCACTGCGGGTCATGACCTGGAACCTCTGGTGGCACTTCGGTCCGTGGGAAGCCCGCCAACGGCTGATTGTCGACACGATTCGCGATGCCGCACCCGATGTTGTCTGCCTGCAGGAGGTATGGTCCGACGAGTCGACGGATCAAGTCGACGATCTCGCAGATGCGCTCGAACTCCACGTCGCACGGACTGACGCCGTGTTCTACAACGGCCAGTCATTCGGCAACGCGGTACTGTCGCGGTGGCCGCTTGAGCGCATCGACGACGAGCGCCTACCACTTGCCGACGGGTCGCCGAGCCATCGGCGCGTCGTGGCCGCCGTCGTCGACTCGCCATTCGGGGCGTGGCCCGTCGCGTCGACGCACCTCGACCATCGGTTCGACCGGTCGGCAGACCGGCAAGCGGAGGTTCGCCATCTGCTGGAACTGGCACGCGACTGGCGCGGAGATCCCACGTCCGACCTTCCACTGGTCGTGGGCGCCGATCTGAATGCTGTGCCGGACACGGACGAAGTCCGAATGGCGACGGGACGCACTGCCGGGGTCGACGGAATCGTGTTCTCGGATGTGTGGGAGCAGGTCGGTGACGACCCGGGTCACACCTGGCTCCGCAACTGCCCGTATTCGGCCGACTCGGCCTGGCCGGATCGCCGTCTCGATTACCTGCTGGTGTCGTGGCCGCGACCGAAACCGGTCGGGAACCCGATTCGTGCGTGGACAGTCGGCCACGGTGGCTCCGAGGCGATCTGGGCCAGCGACCACCTCGCTGTCGTAGCCGACCTGGTGGCCCCCGATTGATCGCTCAGCGTGACAGGGCCACCGGCGTGACCGCGTCGGCGGAGGCCTTGGCGTGGTAACTCGACCTCGTGAGCGGACTTGCCTCGACGTGCCCGATGCCGAGTGACTCACCGATCTGTTTCCACCGGTCGAACTCGGCTGGCTTGGCGTACCGAATGATCGGCAGGTGGTGCGATGTTGGGCGTAGGTACTGCCCGATGGTGATGATGTCGACACCGATGTCGGCAAGGTCGGCGAGCAACCCGACGATCTCGGCGTCGGTTTCGCCGAGCCCGGCCATGAACCCGGTCTTCGTGGTCAACCCGACCGCCTTCGCCCTTGCGAGCACCCCGAGTGAACGGGCGTAGCCCGCAGATGGTCGAACTGCCCGCTGGAGCCGAGCGACGGTCTCGACATTGTGGTTCATCACGTCGGGGCGAGCCTGGAACAGCAGGTCGAGCGACGCCTCGTCGCCCTTTGCATCGGAGATGAGTGTTTCGATCCGAGCCTGTGGTCGACGGACTCGGATCGCCTCGACACAGGCGGCGACGTGCGCCATGCCTCCATCAACCAGATCATCGCGGGCGACCATGGTGAGGACTGCGTGGTCGAGCGCCATCCGGTCGATCGCCTCGGCCACGCGCTCCGGCTCGTCGGTGGCGGGTCCGAGCGGCTTGCGGGTGTCGACGAGGCAGAACCCGCATGCCCGCGTGCACCGCTCGCCGAGCACCATGAACGTGGCCGTGCCGTCCGACCAGCAGTCGGACAGGTTCGGACAACCGGCGTCCTCGCAGACAGTGATGAGGTCGAGCGAGCGGATCGTCTTCTTCAGCTCCATCGCCTCGGGGCCCATGTCGACCTTCGGACGAAGCCAGTCTGGCTTGCGGGTCTCGATCGACAGCCCGCCGGTGACTCCCGCTGATTCCATCCGTGCCGTCGCGCGTTTCGACACGAGCTTGACCTGTTCACCGGGGCCCTCGCCGCGTGAGAACGCCGACAGGTCACGGCCGTCGGCGGCATGGGCCCATGCGACGTCCTGTCGTTCGAGCCCGCCCGATGACCATCGTTGTCCGGCGAGACGCGCGATCACGTCGACGACCTGCGCCATCGTGACGTCAACGCCTTCTTCGGCCAGCGAGGTAACGGGCTTGTCACCGATCCCGCACGGCACGATGTGCTCGCGCATGTACGTGAGGTCAGTCGTGATGTTGAGGGCGAAGCCGTGCATGGTGCGACCCCGACGGAGGCGTACCCCGATCGCGCAGATCTTGCGTTCCCGATCGGTTCCGGGATCGAGCCAGACACCTGCGAATCCGGGCAGGCGTCCGGCGTTGGGAACACCGAGCTCGCCAAGTGCGTCGATGATCAGTCCCTCCACGCCACACACGTGGTCGGTCGCACCGAGAGAGTTCTCGACGTTGAGGATCGGGTAGCCAACGAGCTGACCGGGGCCGTGATAGGTGATGTCTCCGCCGCGTTTGACCGCGACAAGCTCTGCTCCGACAGCCGCCGGTGCGGACTTCAGGTTCGTGCCCAGGTCAGCCGTGCGACCGTGGGTGAACACATGTGGATGCTCGAGCAACAGAAGGTGCTGCCCCGACCCGTGGTCGAGCAACGACTGCTGAATCGCCAACGCTTCTCGATACCGGACGCGACCCAGCCATCTGACCCGGAGTGGATCCGCCTCGGCCAGAAGATTATTTCGCATCAAGCTTTCTCCGTGACCCGATGAACGCCAAGTCGGGCGATTTTGCTTACGCCATTCATGAACGCGTTTCGCTTCGATCTACCATCTTGCAGCTGCGGTGCGCATTCGCCGCAAGGCTTCTAAAACTACCGGAACATGTCCGCTCCACCCTAGAGCGACTTCGGTTTGCGCCCTCGGTGGGCTCTCACCGCCCACTGCCCCTCCCTGCCAGTACGAACTTGCGTATTCGAACAAGAGGTTTGGCTCAGATTTCAGCATGGCTTTGGGCGGCCATACAACCGCACCAACCGAGCACAAGAAATCTACTTCAGGGCCTCTCCTAAACTGCCTTTGCGAATGCGCTGCGCTACCGGGAGTGTCTTAGCTCTGAGTAGGCCATGAGTAGCCGTGAGCAAACCTCGAATTCGGCCCAACTGCTTTGGTCAACCCGACGGTTGAT